>DATIYM010000074.1:0-28708 GCA_035517615.1 Gemmatimonadales bacterium | reverse complement strand
CGTCTCTCGGGCGGCGATCGAGCACTGGCCTGGGCTACCTCATTCGCCGCGTTCGGGGCGGCAACGGGCGTGCTGATCGGCCGGACGTTACACTACGAAGTGTGGGTGCCCGCCGCCCTCGCGGAGCTGCCGCGAATCCATCGCGGGATCGGGACGATGGTGACGATTCGTTTCTAGCACTGCCTGCCATGCTGTCTCATTGGTTTTGGAACACGCGCATGCCCTCGCTCTCGCAGCTGCATCCCATCGTCGTTCATTTTGTCATCGGGCTCCTGTTCATTGGGGTGCTGCTGCGCCTGGCATCGTTCATCGGGCCGCTGCGGTTCGCGGGCACCGCGGCCACGCTGTTACTCGTGCTCGGTGGGGGCGCGACCATCCTCGCCACCCAGTCGGGCAGCGCCGCGCATCGCCGCGCCGAAGAGATTCCCGGCGTGCGCCAGGCAGTCGAGGATCATCAGGAATGGGGTGAGTGGGCCCGGAACATCTTTCTTGGGGTGGCGGTCCTCGAGCTTGCCGCCCTCGCGATCGCGCGACCGCGGGCGAAGCGGGTGCTGCTGCTGCTTTCGGGTGTGGCCGGCGTCGCGGGAGCGATCGTGCTGTACGTGGCCGGAGACCGGGGCGGCGACCTGGTGTACGCGTATGCCGCCGGCGTGGGGATCAGAAGCGGCGACCCCGTCGACGTCGATCGACTCCTGACCGCTGGGCTCTACCAACAGGCGATGGTCGACCGTGGCGCGGGGAAACATGCAGACGCTGCGGCGCTCATCCGCCAGCTTTCCGCGCGCCACCCGGGCGACACCGCGGTGCAGCTCGTGGCCATCGAATCGCAGATCCAGGACGAAGCCAACGGCGCCGCCGCACTTGCCGCGCTGCGCGGCTTTCCCGCCCATCCAAACTCCCGCTCGCTCCGTTTGACCGTTGGGGTATTGCGGGTGCAGGCGTTCGACGCCGTCGGCATGCCCGACTCGGCGCGGATTGTCCTGCAGCAGCTCAGTCGAGAATTTCCCGATCGCATGATCCGCGCGCGCTTGCCCACGCATTTCTAAGGCGACCACCCGGGGCGATTCAGAAAAAAACCAGCCCGGAGCTGAAAGCTCCCCGGGCTGGGTCGCCGGGCGAAGTGGCCGTCAACACTTCGGCCGCGGCGTTGTCTCTTCTTTACGTCGAATGGACGTCTGATGCTGTAAGAGGGTGCGCTGGGTCCCTCACCTGTGATAGATGCAAACCGGGCTCAGAGGGTCGCGCCGACCATCTCTCGCGGCGATCCTAGTGATGTATCTCACTCGTCCCAAGATGGATCGCTGGAACCCGGGTTCGCCTGGGTGGTACTGCCGTCGTGACTGCTTCTTCACAGGAGGGCAGGATGAAACACAACACGACGTGGCTCGTGTCGAGTTTGCTGCTGTTCGGTTCCGCAACGCTCAGGGCCCAGGCGACTGGGATGCCGACGTTCAACTCGCCGTACGCGGGATACCGTCAATCCGAGTTCGGCGTCGAAACGAGTTTCCCGAACGGAGCCGGGACGGCGTTCGAAGCCGTCTATCATTATTCCGCTGGCAGCCTGGACATCGGACTCCGCGGCGGCATGTGGGACCCCGGTGTGTGCTGTAGGACCGAGCTACTGCTCGGCGTTGAAGCGCGCGAGCGCGTGATTGCGCACACGACCGACTTCCCGCTCGACGGTGGCGTATTGGTCGGCGCGGGGACGGGTATTGCGAGCGGCGGGTCCGCGCTGTTCGTGCCACTGGGCGTGTCCCTGGGGCGCAAAATCGAGCCGAGCGGCTCGAGTGTTGTCATCGCACCGTATGTGCAACCGACGGCGACACTCGTTGGTGACCACGGAACCACGGTGGATTTCACGCTCGGGCTGGGCGCCGATCTCCGTCTCACGCCTGCATTCCTCACCAGAATCAGCGTCGGCGTGGGAGACTTGAACGGGGTCTCCGTCGGAGCGATGTGGGTTCATTGACCGCGAGTTGAAACCGAAGGCGCCGCTGTATGGGCGCCTTCGGTTGCGATTCCCTCCCGATCGACACAACCGCCGTTCCCGCAGCCCTAACGTCGTAAAGGCAAAGGAAGGACCGGAGCAGTGAACGCTTCTCTATGGCACCCGGGGTGTGGCAGTGTCCGGGGGCGCATGGTCGGCTGGCGCAGTTGAGGCTGGCGCAGGCTCGACCGACACAGGCTCGGGATGCGCTATCACTCCCTGAGTAATCAACCACTCCCTCTCTTTCTCGTCTGCATAGATCGGACGTTTCGAGCGGTAGCTCACCGTGTTGAGGAGGTTGCGGAAGATGTCTTTGTTCGCCTCGAAGAATACGCCTCGCTCTTCCCCCTTATCTGTGTAGCTGATCGTCACAAAATAGTAGGTCTTCGCATCCTCCTTCTCGCTTGAGAATGTCAACGAGTTGTCGAGCCTGACGGGCTGAACAAGTCAGTCTGGACAGATTGCGTCACCTGTGATGCGAGATTCGCCACGAGTTTCTCTGTATTGGGCAGGAGGCGGGCACAAGCCAACATCTCCCGTAGTGCCATGCGTCCGAGACGACCGGAGCGACCATAACTTCTTCCGATTTTCGAAGCTTTTGCGCGCTTGTATAAGCGCGCGTACGTCGCACACGAAACGAGAGAAACGGCCAAAACGTTAGTTGAAGCCTTCCACACGGACTGTGGGTGTATGGAGAGCAGCCGAGTCTTGCAATCGGGCGTCGCCCACTTGTGCATGATCCTGTCCAGTTGAGCTACCTGAATTGTGTCGAAGCCGTTGCGTAGCCATCTCAAGTACACCGGTGCGTAGGTGGCTAGCAGGTCGAGGGCGGCTTCAACTCGCTGGCGGTACAACTCAGCGTTACTGCCTGTCGCCCAGATTCGAATCCCACGATAGACTGGCGAGTCCTTAACGAACTCGGGATAAACGATCGTTCGGTAAAGAAGGTGAGCTAGGGAATTACCGATGATTGCAACAACAGGGAGAAGCCACCGAGGCAGCCGTGCAAGCAAGCGCCTAATTTTCGTGACCAAGCGCCAGAACGGTCGGGGATCGCTAGGCGTGAAGTCGCGCATGGCTAGTTCATTCTATTGTTCACCATCTCCAGCGCCAGATTGCGTCCAAAGAGATGTGACCTCGCGGTTTGGCCAATCCGAAGACTTGTACATCTCGCTGCACAGCGACACGGCGTACGCGCTCGTGGGATTGTGCGACAACGACTGCCGCGACCTCGACCTGGTTCTCTATAACGCGCACGGGAACGAGGTCGATGCCGACCACAAACCGGGTGACACGCCGATTGTGATCGTGGCGCCGTCAGAGAGCGAGCGGTATCGGTTGCACGTCATCATGGTGAACTGCGCGACGTCACACTGCTTTTACGGTATCGGCACGTACGGCAAGTAGAGATTGTTCTGGTTGCGTGCTACCACGTCGAAACGTGGTGAATGTTCAAGTCACCATCCATAAAAACGGCCAGTCCAAATTCTCCCATGCTCGCATTCGATGGGTACACAACCCATTGCGCTCCAAATCGAAAAATCACTACCGGAGGCCCGCCGGTTCTCCAACCGAGCAGATCGCGATTGATAACGGCCGACGCCTTCTTGCACACCGCTTCATCGGTGACCTCGCTGATGGTGTCACCCGCTGCGGTCGACCCCTTCGGTAACAGCATGCGCCGGCTGATCCGGCCCCACTCCCACCGTTCTTCCGCTCGGTCGTCGCTGCTCCTCCCCCTTGTCCGCAAGCACCACGCTGTGGGCGGCGTCTTTCCGTCAAGTTCGAAAGGTGGAGGGCCGAGCGAGGGACCGGGCCATAGCGTCACACCACCGCGCCAAGGAGGGCGTGCAATCGCGCCTGCCGCAGAGTCCGGATGTGGCGCTGAGTCGTTGGGCTGCTGAGCGGCAATACCGCGCCACCACCAGACGGTCACGAACAGAAGGAAGCACGCCCGCACTCCTCGCAACACGGAACGGACTCGCGGGATCAGCGACACACCGGGACACCTTCCGAATCGTCTGGGGTTGCGGGAGCTACCGGCGCCACATTCCCCACCCGGATGGCGCACTGGATTTTCGTGCGCGGGTTAGACATGCTCGCGGTCCAACCCGGCTCCTTTCCTGTCTGAACCTGGACAGTATTGAGGACATTCCTTCCAGTTGGGCAGAATGCTACGGCACGTTTGGCAGGCGCGTCGTCGCACATCCAAAGATCGTTCGTATAGCGCAGCGAATCCCGGAAATATCTTTGCTCAGTGCCCATCAGAGTGACGAGATCTTCTCTCATCGCATGCTCAATGATCTTCAGTGTACGCGTCAGTTCATTATTCCCTTGCAGGATCTCTCTGACTCGTCCCTCCATTACCCACCGCGCAACCAGGGGATCACTGACCGTGACCCCAGGTTCGGTAGGGAACCGTGAGGGTTTGAGATGGCGCAAGAAATCGGTGCGCACGCGCGTGAAGGCGATGGCCGTGGGCAACACCTGCATCTGGGGATGGTTGCCGGCGAAGCTCGACCACAGCGACAGCTCGGCTTCCCGATAAGCAAGCCACGCCTGCTGGGCTGTCACCAGCGCCGCTCGTTGCGACGGCGGCAGGTGCGCTAAAGTCGCGTTGTAGGCGTCGTCCAGATCCGCGTTGGCACGCGCATATGCTGAGTCGAGGCAAGTCGCGATGGCTGCAAAGTTGGCGCGAATTTTGTCCACCTGACCGAGGGACGGGGGTTGATCTGCCTCGTTGCATTCCCAGGTCTGGCCGAGAACCAAAGTCGGAATCAATCCGAGCATGCCAACGCACCGACCGATCATAGAGTCCTCTCAGAACCTTTGCGCTATCAGCGTCGCCGGAGCAGAGAATCGGTGCACAACTATTCATAAGTTCTTTGTGCTTTTGCTGTGATTTTTTACGCAGGTCGTAAGGCCATTGTTGTTGAGAAACGGAACGTGCACACCTTCGGTGAAACGGCACTCGGGGGATACTTCGGGGGAGACTCAGGGGAAACACGTCAGCTTGCTTGACGCTAACTTCAACGGAGGTCACAGGATTCGAACCTGTAAGGGCTTGCGCCCGCCGGTTTTCAAGAAGAAGCCGCCTACTCCCCCGACCTCCCGGTGAGTCCCTAAGTGTCGCTCTAAGGCGGAGATCCTGCGGCCGGTTTTCCGCTTACGGCCGCCGGAGTCCTTGGAAATCCTACGTGCCAGGGTGCAGTTCAGGGTGCACCCCGCGACGCGCCAATCCCCGCCGCGAGCATTCGCGCAGAGGTGCGCAGTCGTACCTAACCAAGTCGCGCGCCGGGAGCTTGATTTGCTTGTAACCCTGCGCCAAGGTGGTTGGCACCCGACAAGGACACCCTTACGCATGGCACCGTCTCTGGCGATCCCCGTTCACTACGTATTTGGTGAGCAAGACGCGCTGACCCCTCCCGCGATCGTCAAGGAACTGCCAGCAGCGATTCCCGCTCCGAAGAGTACCGTGACGGTGGCGCCGAATGCCGGTCATATGGTGCATTTCGACCAGCGAGAGGTCGTGCGCTCTATCGCAATCAAAGCCAAGCATGATGCCTAGCTGCGCTACGCCGGCGCTGCGGGCAGTGCTGCGGGCCGTCGTGCGGCATCGCGGCGTTCAGACCGCGGTCGCGCTGTGGGTCGTCGGCTACGTCGTCGTGGTATGGCTCGCTCACGGCTCGCTGCCCTTCGATCGTCCGGCGCTCGCCCATCTGTCCTTTCGCTCGCAGATGGCCACACCGACGATCGTCATGATTGAGATCTTCGGGCTGATGATCCTCGCTTTCCTGCTGACCCGCAGCCGCGTGATTCCCAACATCGCCGCTCGCGCACCTGACCGTCAAAACGCGTGGCGGGAGACAATACTGGTTCTCGCCTATGCGGTGCTCGGACAGGTCGGCGGCTGGATCGTGGGCCCCGCTCTTGGTTACCGCGCTTTTAGCTTCCATCTCGCCGGAACCGTCTTCGGCCACACTCACCCGCCGGCCCCCGCCGAACTCTGGATCTGGGCCCTCTACAACTTTCTCGTCTTTGCGGTTGCCCCCTATCTCTACTTTCGGCGTCGATACACGGACACGGAGCTCAATCTCCGCTCAACCAACGTCGGGAACGACACTCGATTGATCTTGGTCATTCTGGTGATCGAATCCGCCTTTGAGCTGACAGCGTTTCACGGCATCTTCGCCTTGAGTGTCCGTCAGGTACTGCTCGGCGCACCACTCAGCTTCGCGATCTTCTTCCTCGGAACAGTCTTGCCGACGATGGTCTTGATCTACGCCATCCTGCTCCCCCGCTACCTCAAGGTGACGGGTTCGGCGATCAGCACAGTCCTCCTTGGTGGGCTGACGTACGCGGCCATGCACATCGTTGAAGGATGGTCGGTCTTCGATTCGCCTCGGAACATCGCCCTCTCGCTACTCTTCGTCCTGTTCCAGTACGTCGGACCTGGGATGATGAAAAGCGTGTTGACGCTTCGCACAGGCAACGCTTGGGTTCACGCGCTCGGTTACCACGCCGTCGCGCCGCACGTGATCGTCGACACGCCCCTGGTGGTGAAGGTCTTCGGCTTCCCCCCATGAAGCTCCATGCCATCCAAACTGGCTCCGTCCGCATAAAGACTGCACAGGTCGAGGGGCGCGGACATGGCTTGCGACGACGCCTGGCCATTTTCGCTGACCACGACTGGACCGACTGGCTACCCACCTACGTCTGGGTCATCGAGCATGCGGAAGGCGTTATCGTAGTCGATACGGGTCAAGGAACCCACCTGATCAACAGTGGGAAGTCGCTACATCCCTACATCCGGTGGGAAACGGCGTTTCGGATCGACCGCGATGAGGAAATCGGCCCTCAGTTGCGCAGCCTGGGCATCGGGCCGCACGATGTGACGCGGGTGGTCCTCACGCACTTACACATGGATCACGACGGCGGCCTGGCCCATTTCCCCAACAGTGAAATCCTTGTGGCCTCAGGCGAACTCCGCACGGCGCGCGGATGGGTGGGCCGCGTACGTGGCTACCTTCCGAACCGGTGGCCCTCTTGGTTCAGTCCCGCGCCGCTTGACCTCACGACCGAGCCTTTCGGTCCCTTCAGTGCCAGCAAACGATTGACTGAGGAGGGAGACGTTGTCGCTGTTGGCACGCCCGGTCACACAGCGGATCATCTCTCGGTACTGGTCCATGACGGCGACACCACGTTCTTTCTCGCTGGCGACACCTCGTACGATGAGCGATTGATGCTTTCCGGGAAGGTGGACGGCGTCAGTGGAAGTGAGGAAATTGCCAGGGCAACGCTCGCCGCGATTAGGCAGCTCGCTCAGGATCGTCCGACAGTCTATCTGCCAACGCACGACCCCCAATCACTTCGGCGTCTCGCAGGCCGTCGGGTGGTCTATCCTCGCGCTGATTGAAGAGCGCTACCGGTGTTCTTGACGATCCACATCGTGAAGTCCCAAGCGCCCCTAAACGCCGGCTTGAGCAACCCGAACAACCATGCCCTGGCCGTGGGCCCGCAGCCGCAGATCGTCGGCGCGAACCTGGACGACGTCGCCGACTGCATGATCGCGCGCTATGGGGCGCTGACCACAAAGACGTCGCCAGCTGACTACCTCGGGTAGAGGTGGGTTGCTCCGCCCTCCTTGACCTTGCGGACCAAGCCCTTGGCGATGAGCGTCGCCCGCAATGCATCCGATTGTTCCAAGTTCAACCGGCGGTTCAGCTCGGAGGGCCTGATGCCGGGGTTGGCCTTGATGATGACGAGCATCTTCGCGAGGACGCCGTCCCGGGTCTCTCCCGATTTCCGCGAACCTGATCGTCCGCGCTTCGACTTCGCCTCAGCATTCATGTCGAGCCTCCCGTGTGACTCAGGTGAGTAACCTGCTACAATGGCCCGGACCCATCACCGAGGCCAGAGCGCGCAGGGAATTTAGGCACCTCAAGTTCTTCCTAGCGCTTTGCGAAACGCGCCACTTCGGCAAGGCGGCGCAAACAGCTCGGCACGAGCCAGCCGAACCTCTCGCGGCAGATCTGCGCCCTCGCGGAATATCTTGTCCCGCGCCTCTCCGATGAGTCGCTCACGTGGCGAGGAACCGCTTGACGAGAATTGCTGTGTCGTCCGGATTCTCTTCCGGAAAGAAGTGGCCACCTTTCATCGCCTGTCCGTGTACGTGCGGAGCCCATTGCCGCCAAATGCCGAGCGGTCCGCCGTCCTTTGTATAGAATGTGTCGAGCGGGCCACCCG
Organism: Gemmatimonadales bacterium; assembly: GCA_035517615.1. Classification (GTDB taxonomy): domain Bacteria; phylum Gemmatimonadota; class Gemmatimonadetes; order Gemmatimonadales; family GWC2-71-9; genus AG25. The sequence continues at coordinate 20,475 of DATIYM010000074.1, read as the reverse complement.
CCGCCCATAGATGCAGCATCGGGCATCCGATGCGCTTGGATGCCTCCTTGTCGGCACGGTCGTGTTCGACATCGATCGTCGCTGCTGCTCGATATTCCTCGCAAATGCCATGAACGCGGGCGGGATCGCGATAGGTTGAGACGTATTCGTCCAGAATCTCTGACCCGAAGGAACCCTGTCCGAACGGGTTATGAAAGACGGCCCCCGGCGCGCCGAGCAGGTAACTTTCTGGCAGCGGCTGCTTCTGCGAGAGCAAACTCCATGGCCAATAGGTCTGCGTGAAGCGCGCGTCTGACCGGCTCCACGCTTCGAGGATCGGAATCACGTCGAATACGGCGAGTCGCTCGACGTTCTTCGGATGGTCCAGGGCCATCCGGTAAGAGACCCGTCCCCCGCGATCGTGGCCGATGAGGGTGAACGTCGGGAAGCCGAGTTTGTCCATCACGCCAACCAGTTTCCCCGCCATTACGCGCTTTGAATAGGGGAAGTGGTCGTCCGCGGAGGCGGGTATGCCGCTCCGGCCGTAGGCGGGCAGGTCCACGCAGATCACGGTGTGATTGTCCGCAAGCTTTGGCGCGAGGAAACGCCACATCAAGCTGGTGCGCGGAAAGCCGTGCACCATCAAGATGGCTGGCCCATGTCCGTACCGGCGCACGAATATCGTGTTGCCTGAAACCTCAACTTGAGACGTCTCGAAGGGTGTTTGACCGGCCATACCGGTGCCACCCCTTGCACCGCTTTGCGTATGTACGAATGCCACGCGAGGGCCCCCCGACAGAATGCTTAGAGACGCGGCTGAGAACGCAGCGGGAAAGATACGATTCTCCGTTGGTTCGTCCTCGGCCCAAAAGGACCGATGTAAGCCGAGTGTCGCCTGGTCAACCGGACGGGGCCCCGTGGAGTCCGCGGGGCTCACGTCGTTGTGCACGCCGGTATCAAACAACGCGCGGGTCTAGGGTGGGGCCATTGTCCCTGCCGGGCCACGGGGCCATCCCTTTCAGGAAGGGTCATAGGAAGGTCACCAAGGCGTCCGTCGTCTCGTGAGGTCGCTCGCTGAGCAACCAGTGACCAGTGTCTTTGAGGACGAGAACGGTAGGATCCGTTGCGACCAAGGGCGCTTGCGTTTGGAGGAGACGCCCATTGGCCTTGTCGCCTCCGATCACAAGGACCGGCATGTTCAGCTTCCTCTTCGAGAATTCTGCGAAGTCGTTAGCAGCTTGCTGGAAAGCGATGTAGTAATCCCAGCTTGCGTGCAGACGGCCCGGTCGGGCGTACGCGTCGGTGTATAGCACCCGATCCGCCTCCGGGATCGAGCGGGTTCTGTCGGCGGCGAAGTCGTTCCAGAAGTGGTCGAAGTAGATTCGTTCGCGTCCCTTGACCAGGGCTTCCGCAGTAGGGCCGTGGAAGCGGAAGTGCCAACTCGGACCGTTGTACGCGATTTCGAAGCCCGGGACTCCCGGCAGGCCCGCCTCCATCAACACGAGCTTTTCGGTCGCCTCGGGGAATGTGGCGGCGTACGCGTACGCCACCATCAATCCAAAGTCGTGGCCGACCACCGACGCCTTGGTGATGCCGAGCGATGTGGCGAGTGCGTGCATACAAACCGCCGCTCTCGTCATCCCTACGCCGTCTGACGGTACATCCGAATCGCCGATTGCCGGGAGATCGGGGGCAATGACGGTAAACCGGCCGGCGAGCGACGGGATGAGCGCTCTCCACATGTGCGAAGTCTCAGCGAAGCCATGCAGCAGCATCACGGCCGGCCCAGAGCCCGAACGCAGGTAATGCAGCTTCAGTCCATCCACGATCGTCGTCCTGGAATCGACGGTGATCTCGTCCCTGAGGTTCCTCTCCTTGTGAGGAGTCACGGATTTTGGTGCCGTGCCGTGGAGTCTGGCACCGAGGCCGGCCCCGCGCCAAGAAAGCGGAGTAACGCCGCGGTAGTCTCCTCCGGTCGCTCCTCCATGAGCCAGTGGCCTGTGTTAGGTAACGTGATCGACGTCGCGTTCGTCGCGACAAGCTTCACCTGTGTGCCCAGCACGTCCGCGTTGGCTCTGTCGCCGCCGATCGACAGGACCGGCATGGTCAGTTTCGTCCGAGCAAACTGGGCAAAGTCCTTCGCCGCCTGTTGAAACGAGACGAAATACGCCCAGCCGGCCCGCATACGCCCTGGCCGGGCGTACGCGGCTGTGTACGCTTCGCGAGCGGAATCCGGAATTGATCGCGTCTTGTCGGCGGCAAAATCGTTCCAGAAATGCTCGAAGTACGTTCGTTCGCGACCGTTGACGAGGGCTTCCGGCGTGGGTCCATTGAACCGAAAGTGCCAGACAGCCGGATTGTTGTAGACGGCCTCCCATCCCGGTACGCCGGGCAGGAATGCATCCATCAAAACGAGCTTCTCCACCTCCGCCGGAAACTGGGCGGCGTACGCATACGCGACCATCAAGCCGATGTCATGCCCCACGACGACCGCTTTCGCGATGCCCAGGCTCCGCACGAGCGCGTGGATGCGGATCGCGGCGTGCGTCATGTCGAGCCCGTCTGCAGGAATATCTGAGCCGCCTATGCCGGGCAAATCGGGGGCAATGACCGTGAAGCGTGCGGCGAGCTGGGGTATGAGGGGTCGCCACATTCGGGAGTCTTCCGCATACCCATGCAGGAGGACGATCGCGGGCCCGTCACCTGCTGCTAGGTATTGCAGCATCAGCCCGTCCACCACCGTTGTGTGAACACTGATGGGTGGGGCTCCTGGAACGCCCCCCTGAAACGGGATCGGTGGAACAGTCTGGAGCATGGGCCCGAGCAGAAGCACTGCGCACCCGAGATCGTGACGCACGTTCATGTGCACCTCGTGAGATATGGCCTAAGTCACCTCAAGGGTCACTGCAGGTCCGGCGGGAATTCGAGCCGGTCGGAAAGGCAGAGCGTCGATGACGGTCAAGCGGATGGAGAACGTCGGTATCGTAGTGGAATCGCTCGATACCGCCATCTCTTTGTTCGCCGAACTGGGCCTGGAGCTCGAAGGACGAGCCACGATCGAAGGAGACTGGGCAGGGCGCGTCACGGGACTGTGAGGACCAAGAGCGTAAGTCCAACGGAGGGCACAGGATTCGAACCTGTAAGGGGTTTCCCCCGCCGGTTTTCAAGACCGGTGCCTTAGCCATTCGGCCAGCCCTCCCGATGTTCTGCTACTTGAACTTAGCTAATCTGCGAGAGCTGTCGCCAACGCGAAGGGGAATATGCGCGCCTTCATGACGGAAATGGTGGACCGCGCGTTGTGCATGATCAGCAACGTCACCGCGGCGCATCCGAGCGCGAAGTACACGAGCCATCCCGCATAGCGATCGGCCGCCTGTTGCACGGGGGCGCGCGAATGCTCTGCCCGCTCAACCGCCTCGATGATCTTCCCGAAGCTCGTGTCGGCTACCGTGCGCTCACGGTGAACGTGACGTCGTACTCTCGCAGGCTTGCGCCATCGGGAACGGACACGTGTTCCACCCTGAGCGTCTGTCGCCCACCGAGGACAGCGCTGAAGGCGTGCATCTCTCCCGCATTCGCCTGCTCCACAATCTGCACATTTTCCGACACTGCCTCCCGCACCGCCGCGCGGAGCTCCTGGTACATGACCTCCGCGTCGCGGGCGGTGTCGTACTGCATCCAGCATTGATATTGCCACAGCGCTCCGCCCTTCTCGTCTTTCCAGATCTCGCAATAATCCCCGGGGACGAGAGAAATTGCGCCGCGCCACGTGGCGGTACGCGTTAACCGCTCCCCGCGCACGTGCTGGAACTGGGTATTGGCCGCCTGCAGCACCGCAACGACGTGCGAGCACAGCGCATCGCATTGCGCTGACGCGGCGAGCATCAAAGTCCCGAGCAACCCCAAGATCACTGCGCGAGACTCCGAACGCGGAACAGGGCGAGCGCGGCGGCGTTCCGCACCCGGGGATCGGAATCGCGCTGCGTGCGCAGCAAGGCGGCGATCGTGATCGTCGTATCTCCGTGAGCCCAGCCAAGGGCGGTGGCGGCCGACGCCCGGACTTCGGCGGTCGAGTCTTCCAACGCTTCGTACAACAGGCGGCGAAGGTCCGGCTCGGAAACGTCGGCACGTCCGAGGAGCGCAGGTCACCCAACGCCTCCTCCGCTGCGGCCCGAACGTCTGCCGCGGGATCGTCCACGGCGGTGAGGAGCGCCCGCCGTACGCCGGACGACGTATCATCGGCTCCGCCCAGCGCGCTTGCCGCGAGGACTCGGACTTCCGGCACAGGATCATTCAGCGCCGACACGAGCGGTGCCGCGGCCGGCGGGGCATTTCTCCCCGCGCCACGCAGCACGTTGGCCGCGAGACGCCGTGTGTTGGCGGGCATCGTCCGGCCGAGCATCCGCGCGGCTTCGGCAATGCAGTCACCGGCTCGTCCCCACCGAATGAGCGAGAGCCGCGCTTGTTCCTGCACCTCGACATAGTCATCGAGGTGTTCCGCCAGAACCGCGCAGCCGACGCGAGGGAGCCGGTCCGCTTCTCCCAACGCGTAGGCGGCTCGCGAGCGTTGCTCGGCGCTGTGGTCGCTGAGCGCTCGAACCCAGTACTCTGCGGAGTGGCCCCGGTACTCCCACTCCGGCGCCTGTCTGCCGAGCCGAGCTCCGGCAGACAGGCCGGCTGCTGCTCCCAACACCAGCCCGCCGAGCAGTATGACTGCCTCGCGAGTGCCCCAGCCCCGCTTCCGCTGCGCGGGTCGCATGAGCGGCGGTCGTCCGCTACACGCTCAGTCGCACCCGCAGCACTGCGGTCCTCGGCCGGCCCGCGACGGCACCGCTGAAGAAGGCGCCTTTCAACAGGTACGTGTTATCGAACGCGTTGTCGACGTACACCTCCGGTATCACGGCCGTCCGTCCTACCGTAAACGCATACCCGGCGCTGGCATTGAGGATGAAACTCGGCGGGACCTTGATGCTCGAGTTGAAGCACAATAGCCCGGTGCAGTACGTCGAATCGGGATCGTTACCGTTGGCCAGTCCCGTCCCATAAATACCCGTGGCCGAAACGTAGAATCCGTGCCGGGCGGAATACACGAGGTTGGCGAGTGCCGAAATCCGCTGATCGTGGTCGAGATCGAAGTAGCCGGACGGCGCCACCTCCGGGAAGAAGCCGCCGGTGATTGGTCCGATCCCGTACGCGTGGTTGAGCGCGAAATTGAGGTACCCCGAGAGTGGCCCCCTCGGATGAAAGTCGAGGACCGCCTCGATTCCCGTGATCTTTACCTGGGCGATGTTGACGTCGGTGACGATCGCGGACCCGGGAATCGTGTTGTCATCGATGCCCGGCGTGCTCTGCTTGTAGTAGCCGGCCAATTTTGTCGTGATACCGGCCGGGAAGCGATGGATATAGCCAACCTCGTAAAAGTTGTCGCGCTCGGGAAGCGTAGGCGTCGTCACGACGCCCGAATCTGCGACACTGGTGATGGAACGGAGGTCTTCGATGTTCGTGGGAATGAACAGCCGGCCGTAGTACAGATAGAACGTGTTTGACGCGCTCGGCAGGTAACTCAGCCTGACGCGAGGACTGAGCTGTGTCTGGTTGCCCGCAAACGGGGCCACGTGTGAATCGTAGCGCGCTCCCAGCCGGAGCTCCCATTTGTCGGTCGGGGAGATGGCCGTCTGAGCGTACACGCCGATGTCGTGACCGTCGAGCGCCGAGTTCGACGCTGGGCCGGGGTTCCCGGCCGAGTCGGTTGTCGTGAAGTCCTCCTGACCACCGGTGACGGACGAGAGCGTGCCGAATTTGAACTCGAGCCCGTGATGCGGCCGGAGCGTGTAGTCCGCCTTCAAGCCCCAGCTGTGAAACGCGCGATCTTCGCTGAGGTTATAGGCCGTCTCCGTATCGGGATAGAACACGAAGGGCGGCTCATCGCCCGCTCCGGGGATGTAGTGCAAGGTGCCGTCACGATAGAAGCCGCCCACGAAAATTTCCGACCCCGTGCGCTCCGCAGTCGTGTCGCCGCTGAACCGGTGCCGCCAGGCCAGATTCACGAATCCATTCACGTCCTCTTGCTTGTCATTCAGGAATCCGCCGGTGGAGTCGTACGGCACGTTGAACCGCGTCCGCGAACGGTTGACGTCGAGCGTGATTACGTCGCGATCCGATGCGGTGTACACGAGCTTGCCGAAGCCGAAGCCGTCCTGGCCCTCGTTCGAGTAGTTCTGGATCGTATTCGTCGCCGAATCGAGGACCACCGGCTCCTGGCGCATGTCGGTCCCCTGCCGCGAGGCCGAGAGAAACAGGCCGAGTTTTCCCGAGTTCCCGCTGATATCGAAGGCCTGCCCATTGGACTTATACGAGCCGCCATACGCGGTGAAATTGCCATGGAACGCGCCGGTGGGAATCCGGGTCGAGATATCGATCACGGCGGCGGTCTTCCCACCGTATTCGGCATCCCAGCCGCCGGTCTGAAACTGAATCTTGTTGACCACCGCGGGATCGAACAGCTCGTTCAGACTTCCGGACAAACCCGACGAGACCGGCAACCCGTCCACGTAATACGTGTACTCCGCGTGCTGGCCACGAATGTGCACCTCGCCCGTGGGCGCGCGGGCAGCGCCCGCGATCGATTGCTGCACGATCTGTGAGGTCGTCTGCGTCGGCGCGCCGTGATAATCGTTCTGTTCGAATACCTGGTTGCCGGTGCGCGTGTCGAGTGCGATTGGTGCGGTTGCGGTGACCTCCAGAGCCTGCAAGTTGACGGGAACGGGACTCAAATGAAATGCCACGAACGCGGGCGCGGCTTCACCCGTTACGCGAACGTCCTGCGACGTCTCGCGGTATCCGAGCGAGCGGACCTGCACGGTGTACGCCCCGACGTTCAGGTTGTGAATCACGAAGCGGCCGAATGCGTCGGTGAGCGTGGTCGTGACCACGCCCCCGTTCTGGAGCAGCCGGACCTCCGCAGTCTGAATCGGGTTCCCCGTGACGCTGTCGGTCACGGTTCCCGTGATGTCACCCGTAACGGGCACCCGGGCGTGCGCCCGGGATGGGGTGAGCGTGGCGGCCGCGAGCAGCAATAACGCTGCCACGGCGGGCGTCGAAAGCCGTCGCATACATCCTCTCCTATTCGGGATGGGCTACGCACCGCGGACGCGCACAAATGCCGTCCGCCGGTCGTGGCTCTGTTGGTGTGCGGGGAACTAGGAGAGGACGGGGGGACCGCGAGAGAAGTGAAGGAGCTGGACGCGAGCCTGATAGCCGCTCGCGACCGTCCTGAAGGCGTGGGCAATCGTGGAACGTTCCTCGAAGCCCGCAACCACGGGTGCTGCGCCCACGACGGAGGTCGTGATGAACCGGCAGAAAATGCAATCGGGCCCGTGAGCGTGCGGGCACGTGCTCGACGTGTGCGACTCGAAGTGTATGGCCCGTGGGCCCGCTTCTACCACGTCCTCGCGGACGTCGGCCCATGTCGCTGCAGTCGGCAGAGCGAGCTGCAGCACCGCAGCCATAAACCACAGCACGCGGGTGAGCGACGAGTGGGCGTGCATCGTGCGCATGCTACCCTCGCTTCCGGACACCGTTCCACGCATGACGACGCGCCCCTTTTGCACGACCAAGGATTGCAAATTGGCTCGGTGGGGTCAAGAGGTGCGGAGATGCGGTCACAGCAGGCGACAGTGCATGCAGGCTAGATCTGTGAGTGTGGGCACAGTATACCGCCCGCCTGCGTATTAATGTAGCTATCGGCGCCCCGTTCCCTGGCCGGAGGGAGTCATTTCGTGAGACGAGCGTTTGGCGTTGCCATCTTCACGCTCAGCGTTACCGCGGCTTGGCGGCCCGCTTGTGCGCAGGCGGTGGGGCACGTGCATCCTCGGTGGGAAATTCAAAAATTCGACTTCTCGCCTAACGGCGTGTGGCGGAACCGCGCGCGCCAGGTGGCGCAGACGCGACGCGCGCTGGTGTCGCTCCGAGCGTTTGGACAATTGAACAGCGGGTTGGGACTGGCAGGTGCAGTGCTCACTGCGGCCGCTCCGATCATACACGGAACGCTGCAGGTTCCGGCGATCCTGATGGATTTCTCGGATACACCTGCTCCCCCGTTCCCCGAGTCCTCCTACGCTACCGTGCTATTCGGAACGACGCCGCCCGCCGGACAACCCTACACGATCCGGACGTTCTACGAGCAGATGTCGCAGGGCAATTTCAGCATGCAAGGCCAGGTGCTTGGCTGGGTGCAGCTCGCGAAACCGGAGTCGTCCTACACCGGCGGCAGGAACTGCAACGACAATCCCTTCGGCACGGCGAACTGTAACGGGATTTTCGACTCCAACACTCCGACGATGGTCCCGATCGACAGCCTGCAAGCGGGACTGCGCGAAGCGCTCGCCAGGCTCGACTCTGCCGGGGTCGATTGGGGTCAGTTCGACAACGACGGCCCGGACGGTCATCCCAATTCCGGCGATGACGACGGCTATGTCGACATGGCGATCTTCATTCATCCCGACGTAGGCGGAGAATGCGGCGGCAATAACAACGTCTGGTCGCACCGCTACGTGCTCACTAATCAGGACCAGTCCGCCGAGAGTGCGTACGTTACGAAGACTCCCGCGCACAACGGGGGCTTCATCAAGGTGCGCGACTACACCATCCAGGCCGGGGTAGGCGGGTCGCAGGCGTGCAACGCGTCGCAGATCATGCCGATCGGCACTGCGGCGCACGAATCGGGACACGGACTGGGTCTGCCCGATCTCTACGATACGAGGTACCTGAGCGAGGGACTCGGGGAATGGGGTCTGATGGGCAGCGGGAACTACTCGGATCCACCGAGCCCGAGCCGCATGGAAGCGTGGTCGCTTTCCGAACTCGGCTGGATCACCATCCTGCCTCTTACCGGCTCTGGTACGTATTCCCTCAGCCCCGCCGGCCTGAACGCCGACACCGCGTTCATCGTGCGACCGCAAGGCGCCAATCCGCGTGGCGAATACTTCCTCATCGAGAATCGCGAGGCCGTTCTCGCCGATACCGCGCTGATTCGCAATCACTGCGCCATCAGCGGAATCATGGGCTACAGTACGCTGGGGTGTGGCGGCGGGCTGATGATCCTGCACGTGGACTCGGCGCAGCTCGCGAATACCGGGTTTCACGCCGGCAACGTGGTGAACTATGGGCCGATTCACGGTGTCGAGCTCGAACAAGCCGATGGGCTGGGGAATCTCGACAGAAACCCGAACACGCAGCCGTACCCCACGTCGTCGAACCGCGGCGATGGGGGCGATCTCTACCCCGGAGTAACCGGCAACACGGCGTTCACGCCGTACACCAATCCCGCCGCCGTCAAGAACTACGATGGCACGTCCGCCGGCTTCGCGATCGACTCGATTCGCCTGCTGTCTCCCAATGGGATCGTGTCGTTCCGACTGCAATTCCTCGCGGTCGGGCAGGTACTCGCGGCGCAGCTGCCGGACGTGCTGCAGCAGCTCTTCAATGGTTCGAGCGCGCTATCGGCGGCTCAGATCGGCTACATCAATAGCCTCGCCAGCCGAACTGACTCGACCCACATCGATGTGGGTTCGTTCCTGGCCTGGGTACGCGCGTCGCATCCAACTCCAACGGGCTTTGCCGCTCCGCGGGTGGCTGCGGTCAGAGGGACGGCGCCATGACCCGCCGCGCATTACTGGCCGTCTTCGCGGCGGGCGTCTTGCTGGGATGCGTCAATCAACCGACCGGACCGCAGGCCGGCGTTCTCTCGGTCGTACTCAGCGCTCCCCAAAACGGTGTCGACGGAGCGATTCTGTTCACGGTGTCGGGCCCGGCCACACCGACTTCATCGCCCACGGTGGCAACCGGCGACACGCTGTGGGGTGGACCGTTTACCGCAACCTCGAACCAGTACGTGGTCACGGGAAATGTCCGCAGCGGTACGCTGCTGACCTTCGGGGTCTCGGACGTGAACCTGGCGAATCAGTACACCGCGACGATCAGCCAGGTCGCCGCTTCGGCAAACTATTCCTTGCGACCCCTCACAGGATATTCGCTCGTCATCGCGAAATAAGGTCTCATTCCGGCCAGCCCTCCAACCTTTGTGCTGCCTGAAAACCAGCGATTCAACGGAGGCGGGAACACGCTCGATCACCAAAATGCGCGCTACTATGCGAGGACTCCGTCGAGGTAGCCCTCGTCCCAGGCGATTGCGAAGTCCCCGCCACACCGTGGACAGACATGCTTTTTCCGCCGGAGAGGGGGCAGGGCCACGCGTTCGTGGCAGTCAGGGCAGACGATGTACCCATTCCGGCATGCAACGGGTGTCCTCGGTCCGACGAACCGCTTTCGGACCACCGTCCATTCCGCGGGATGGTCAGTCCGGATATCGAGCCACGCCCGCGGAGCCTTGATCGCGCCACGCCCCTCGACGAGCACCACTGCCTCGAGCAGGGTGTGTGACGTCACCCGATACCAGCCGCCCAGCCGCAGCGGCACGTTGACGGGCGTCTTTAACCGCGCCCAACACTTGAGGTTCTCCACCGCTCCCACCGGTTGAGGGCCGGCCGATGATCGTCAGGAGATCACCGCTTGTCAATGAAACCCTTATTGAATTGCCAAATAGAACGACTGATCCCCCCGCACGATCGTAAACACGATCGCGTCCCCCGCTGCCTTGACCACCGCCGAGAATTCCGAGAGCGTGGTCACGGGCTGGCGATTCACGGACGTGATAATGTCGCCCTGCCGTAACCCCTCCTGATACGCGGCGCTGTTCGGGGCGGCGTGCTCGACTTCGATTCCCGCCACCTCCCCATTGTCCGCCGGCTCCGTGAGCGTCCCGAAGGTGACCCCCGTCAGACGATCGTCGAGCGAATCGCCGGAGACTTGTTCCGCCACCGCGGTGGCGAGCGCCGTCGTGAAGGTCATGGCCTTGCCGTCGCGCACGGCCTGGATCCGAATCGTCTGGCCGAGCTGGCGCAGTCCGATCTTGGTGCGCAGGTCGGCGGCGCCGCGTACCGGAACGCTGTCGATCGCCGTGATCACGTCTCCCGCCTTCATGCCGGCTTTCGCGGCCGCCGAGCCGGGCGCCACTTTCGACACCAGCGCGCCCGTGTTCACGCCGAGGTGCAGCGCGCGCGCGATCTGCGGCGACACGTCCTGGGCCTCGACGCCCAGCTGGCCGCGCTCGATCCGGCCGTGCTTGATCAGCTGCTGCATCACGCCGCTCACCATGTTGATCGGAATCGCGAGTCCCACGCCCACGTTGCCGCCACTGGGCCCGATGATCGCGGTGTTGATGCCCACCAGCTCGCCATCGAGATTGACCAGTGCTCCCCCTGAGTTGCCGGGATTGATCGAGGCATCGGTCTGAATGAAATCCTCGTAGCCCTCGATGCCGAGCCCGCTCCGGCCCTTCGCGCTCACGATGCCATAGGTGACCGTTCCGCCCAGTCCGAACGGATTACCGACCGCGAGCACGAAATCCCCGACCCTGAGCTGATCAGAATTGCCGAGCTTCAGCGAGGAGAGGCCCGTTCCCTGCACTTGCAGCACCGCGATGTCGGTGGCCGGATCGGCGCCCGCGATCTTCGCGTCGAGCTCGCGCCCGTCGGACAGATCGATCGTGATGCGATCGGCGTTCTGGATGACGTGGTTGTTCGTGAGCACGTAGCCACGGTCCGCATCCACGATCACGCCCGAGCCCGCGGCGTGGAACTCCTGCTGCAGCGGCTGGCGCGGCGCGCCGAAAAACTGGCGAAAGAACGGATCGTTGAACAGCGGGTTCGCCGACACGGTCATCTTCCCTTGAACCGCGACGCTCACGACCGCGGGCGCGACCTGCTGCACCACCGGCGCCAGCGTCGGCACCGGAGGCCGCGCTCGGCTCGGCGCCGAAGGCGCGGGCGCGGGCTTTGTTTTCGTGCTCTGGGCCTGAAGGTCGAACAGCGCTGACGAGACGAAAAACATTGCAAGAATGACGCGACGCATACCCCTCCTGGAACGAGCCGTGGTGAATAATCGGGAGCGACGCCGCCCGGCCGCCAATTTGAAACGCCCGGCCAACAGCGGGGTTCGCTCGCCCGTACGTAATTGCAACGACGTCAAGGAGTCTAGCATGGTGAAGCACGTGGTGTGGATGGGGCTACTCGTGGCGGCCGCCTCGTGTACGACGGTGGCTCCGGTCAGCGCCCCCGCCAGCTACATCGCATCGAAGCAGCCCCACACGGTGTGGCTTACGAAAGCGAACAAGTCGGTCGTGAAAGTCGACGGCCCGCGCATGCTCGGCGACACGGTGATCGGGTCCGTGAACGGTGACTACACCGAAATCCCGCTCAACGACGTTACGCACGTGGCGGCCGTGGAGCCCGCCAAGGGCAAGACGATCGCGGTCGCGGTCGCCGGTGGCGCGGTGACGGCAGCCGCGCTCGTCGTGATCTTCTCGCATAGCGGAAGCGGATCCAACGGTGGCATCGACACGCAGGCCGATACGATGACGCTGGGGAGAAGCTTCTAGAGATTGCTGATTGCTGATTGCTGATTGCGGATTGCGGACTCTAAAGTCCGCAATCCGCAATTGCATCACCGGTTCGCCAGCGCCCCGTAGCTCGTCTGTCTGAAGATCGAATCCGCGAGCGCGAGCGAGCGCGCTGACAGCTGCGGGTCGCGCTTCTTCACCGCTTCACCCAGCGCCTGATAGATCAACCCATACAACGCGGGAATCCCCTCGGACGGGCGATCGAGCCAGCCGCGCGGGCGCACGCGCGCCGCGGCGTGGCCGTGATACACATCGAACAACAGCGCCGTGGTGCGCGGGATATTGAAGAACCCGAGCTGCCCGACCGTAACGATCGAATCCGACGGCTGCACCACGTCATAATGCAGCTTGCGCCCGAAACCCTGGCCTTCGAGATAATCCCCCAGCCCGAGCTGGTCCGCGTAGCCGCCCACGGTGCGTGAGAAGTAAATCGGGCGCCGGCCTTGCTGATCCTTGATGGCCTGGAGCACCACGATGTCGGCGCGTTCGAGATACGGGCGGCCGAGCACCTGGGGATCGAGCGTGGTGGTGATCGTGCCCAGCTTCACGGTCGTCTTGTTCTCGAGCACGTAGTACGGCTGCAGACTCGCGAGCTGCTGATCGGTGAAGCTCAGCACGGGTCCCGTCGGCTTGAACCAGGCGCGGCGGCGATAGATCGCCGGTGCGTTGGCCGTATCGAACGGGAATACCGGGCGGCGCTGCATTTGCCGCAGATACCAGTCGGTGTTGCCGAGCGACAGGTTCAGGACCACGACGTCCTTGCGAATCCCTTCGACTTCCTGCGCGTACCACAGGGGGAACGTGTCGTTGTCGCCCGCCGTGATCAGCACGCCGTAGGGTTCGACCGACTGCAGCATGTCGTACGCGAAGTCGCGGGCCAGCGTCTCGCCGGCGCGCGACGCGGTGAGCCAGTTGCCGAGCAGCGGGACGAGCGAGATCACCAGCACGGGCGTGGCGAGCCACCAGCGCCGCCCGAGATCCGGCACGCGCGGGCGGAGCGCTTCTTCCACCCATTCCATGAACGTGGCCAGCCCGAGTCCGACCCAGATGCCCCACAGCGCGTACGACGCGATGAAGAAGTAGTCGCGCTCGCGCACCTCGCGCGCCAGCTGCGGCCGGTCGGGATACTCGGAGAACCCGTACTTGAAATTGAGATAGAAAATCAGGATGACCGTGAGCGTGATCATCAGCGCGGTCATGGCGAGCGCCGAGCGGCGATCGGCCTTCCAGTGCCGCCATGCGCCCAGGAGCCCGATACCGCCGAAGATCACGGCCAGGCCGCTCTGAATCCCCGGCGTGAAATCCCGCCCCCACTGCCAGCTGAAGTACTGAATCCACATCCCGATCTGCGCGACGAACGTCGCCTGGCGCTCGGTGACGGGCGGCTTGCCGTACTGCTCGCGATTCAATACCGCCTTCAGCGCCTCCCACGTGGTGGGCTCGCCTTCGTTGATCGCGGGATAGAAGTGCGCGCGGATCGGCAGGAATGCCCAGACGCTCACGCCGATGATCGCCACGCCGAGCACGAGGCCGGCGAACACGAGATGCCGCGTGCGTTGCGCGGCCCACGCGGCGAGCGCGAGCACGACGACTGCCCCCGCCCGGATCGCCATCTCATGGGGATCGCTGAACGCCACGAACACGACGTAGGCGCCCAGCAACACGAACCCCGTGACGAGCAGCCGAATCAGGTGCTCCTGCACCGGCTCTTCGGTGATCAAATACGCGAGCACCGCCGGCGCGGCGAGCAATCCCATCAGGTGATTGGTCGCGGTGAGCGCCAGCAGGTAGACGATCAGCAGCAGGTAGTGATCGCGGCGATCGGCCGTCGGCTGGTCGCCCCAGCGCACCACGAACCACAACACCAGCGCGATCGAGGCCAGGCTGACCGTGTACACCTTCTCGTTCACGACCGACTGATTCCACACGGTGAACGCGGTGGCGCAGGCGATCGTGCTCGCGAGCGCCGCGAGGCGCCGAGGCCCGCGCAGCGGAACGATCGTCCTGAGCCAGCGTTCGCTGATCAGGAACCAGCATCCCGACGCAATCGCGCTCGTCACCGCCGCGAACAGGTTGACGCGCTCGGCGTACCCTTTGACGAACGGCAGCAATCCCCACACATGCGCGAGGATGACAAACAAGGGATTGCCGGGCGGATGCGGGATGCCGAGCACGCGCGCGGCGGAGATGTATTCCGACGTGTCCCAGAACTGCGTGGTGGGTGCGAGCGTCACGATATAGAGGATCATCACGCCGATCGCCGTGAGCCCGGCGAAGAGATACGGCGGCCCCTCGTCCGTGCTCACGGGTTCGAGCAGCGTGGAGGCGGGCGCGCTCATGACGGCATCGACTCGGTCTTCGGCCATTCGGGTCGCCTGTTAGTGTCGGAACTGACGCATGTGGGTGAGCACCATGGCAATTCGGTGTTGGTCCGCGGTTGCGATCACCGCCGCATCGTTCACCGATCCGCCGGGCTGGATGATCGCGCTGATGCCCGCCTCCGCGGCTTCTTCCACGCCGTCCGGGAACGGAAAGAACGCGTCAGAAGCTAACACCGCGCCCCGGGGGTCGTGGCCCTCGCGCCGCGCCTTGTGGACGGCGAGAAACGACGCATCGACTCGGCTCATCTGCCCCGCGCCGATGCCGATGGCGGCCTCGTCCAGGGCGAGGAGAATCGCGTTCGATTTCACGGCGCCGACGGCCGCCCAGGCGAACCGGAGATCGCGCCACTCGGCGTCGGTGGGCGCGCGCTTGGTGGCCACCTTCCAGCCTGATCCGTCGGTCGCGACCGCGCGCCGCGGTGGATCCTGGGCGAGAAACCCGCCCTGGATGCGCTTGAAATCGAGACCGCTGCGCTCGGTGAGCAGCGGCATGGTCACGACGCGGAGGTTTTTCTTCTCGCGAAACCGCGCCAGCGCGTCGTCCGTGTACCCCGGGGCCACGACCACTTCCACGAACAGCTCGTGCATCGCGTCCGCCGTGGCACGATCGACCTCGGTGGTGAACGCGATCACCGATCCGAACGCCGATGTACGATCGGTGGCGAGCGCCCGCGCGTACGCCGCGGCCGTCCGGTCGCCCAGCGCGATGCCGCACGGCGTGGTGTGCTTGATGATGACGCACGCCACTCGGCCGGCGGTCCCGGTCCACGGCGCCACGGCCGCGCGCGCCGCGTCCAGATCGAGCAGGTTGTTGAACGACAGCTCTTTGCCGTGCAGCTGCCGCATGTCGCGGATGCCGGGTTCGTCGGTGGCGTAGAGCGCGGCACGCTGCGACGGGTTTTCACCGTAGCGCAGCTCCTGCCGCTTTTCCAGCGCGAGCGTGAGCCGGGCGGGCAGCTGGCCTTCGTTCCGGGTGAGGTATTCGAGAATACCGGCGTCGTATGCCGACGTATGCGCGAACACTTTGGTCGCGAGCGCGCGGCGCCGTTCCTCGGAAACGTTGCCCGCCTCGAGCTCGCCGACTATCGGGGCATAGTCGTCCGGATCCACCAGCACGATCACGTCGGCGTGATTCTTCGCCGCCGAGCGCAGCATGGACGGGCCGCCGATGTCGATCTGCTCGATTGCCTGCTCGAACGTGGTGTCGGGTCGCGCCACGGTCGCGCGGAACGGATAGAGATTCACCGCCACGAGGTCGATCGGCACGATGCCGTGCTGCTCGAGCGCCGCGCGATCGCCCGAATGCCCGCGCCGCGCGAGCAGACCGCCGTGCACTTTCGGGTGCAGCGTTTTCACTCGGCCGTCCATCATCTCGGGGAAGCCGGTCACCCGTTCGATCGGTGTGACGCTGAGCCCCGCCTTGCGTAGCGCGTCGGCGGTCCCGCCGGTCGAGACCAGCTCCCATCCCATGCGTGTCAGCGCCTGCGCCAGCTCGACAATGCCGCGCTTGTCGGAGACTGAAAGGAGGGCTCTCACCGGCGCACCATGGGATCGGTTTCGGCCAACGACATGTCGAGCGTGTCCACGAACATTCGAAAGGAGTGGGGCAGGCCAGCTTTCGCCAGCGCGGTGACGACTCGGGGGAGCAGCACGTGCTCGGCTTTCAGGACGCGCGCGGCCAGGCTTTCTGCGGTATCGCCGCCGCGCACGGGGACCGGCCACTGCGCGATGATCGGCCCGTGGTCGTACTGCTCGTCCACGTAGTGCACCGTCACGCCCGTGATCGTGGCGCCGCTCGCCAGCACCGCTTCGTGCACCCGACGTCCGTACATGCCTTTCCCGCCGAAGGCGGGGAGCAGGGCGGGGTGGATATTGATCATCCGGCCGCGGAATTTGGCGACGATCGGTTTGGGCACAAACTGGAGATAACCCGCGAGCACGACGAGCTCGATGCCCTTCACAGCGTTGAGCAGCTCGCCCTGATCCTTCGGGTTCGAGAGCACCACGGCATCGATCCCCGCGCGCCGGGCGCGCACCAGCGCTCCGGCATCGGCATGATCGGACACGACTCGCGCCACGCGTGCGGCGCCGGTTTTGGGCAGCTCGTCGATCAACGCCTGGAGGTTCGTGCCGCCGCCGGAAACGAAGACGGCAACGGGGGTGGGTGCGATCGTCACGGCGAGGCCAAGATAATCGCGCGCGCCGCGGCGTCGAGGTCGGGCACGATGGGAATCCCCTGCGTCCACGCCTCATCGCGTGCGGCGGCACCATGGCCCGTCTCGACCAGGAACCCGCGCCCGCCCAGCTCGGCGGCGGGCAGGACATCCGAGAGCCGGTCTCCCACCCAGAAGGATTCCGAGAGATCAAGATCGAGGTCCCGCGCGGCGGCCTGAAACAGCTGCACGCCCGGTTTGCGGCAGTCGCACGGGCCGGTGAAGTCGGGGTGATGCGGGCAGAAATACATGGCGTCGATGTGGGCGCCCGCTTCCGCCAGGAGCTCAGTCATCCGCCGTTGCACCGCCTGATAGGCGGCCTCGTCATACAGTCCCCGCGCGATTCCCGCCTGATTCGACACGGTGACCACGACGAACCCACGCTCGTTGAGCCGCCGCACCGCTTCGGCCACTCCCGGCAGCAGGCGCACGAGCGCCGGCTCGTGCAAATAACCGGGATCGTCTACCAGGGTGCCGTCGCGATCGAGAAATACAGCGGCACGACGGCGCTCAGCCATCGAACGCGGCGCGGACGGCGGTCGCGACCTGCTGGTGTTCGCCGGGAAGTATCGTGCGCGGATCGAGCACGATGCGATCGGCGTCGATGCGCGCGATCACCGGAGGATCGCTCGCGCGGAGCCGGGCGGCGAGCGTATCGGCGCTGGGCTGATCGGCATCGAGCCGGACCAGCGTGGTGGGGAGCGGCGCGCCGGGAAACGAACCGCCGCCAACCTCCGATTGCCCGGGCTCGCTCTTTGCCCGCGCCCGGGCCGGCAGCGCGCGAACGAGCTCGTCCGCGCGCTGCCGCAATTCCTCGGAGGTCGCGGTCAGCATGCGCAGCACGGGGATCTCGCGGCGCGCGCGCTCGGGATCGCGATACAGCGCCAGCGTGGCCTCGAGCGCCGCCAGCGTGAATTTGTCGGCGCGCACCGCGCGCGCGATCGGATCGTTGCGGCACGCGGAGATCACCGCGTTCTTGCCGAGCACGATACCGGCCTGTGGGCCGCCCAGCAGCTTGTCGCCGGAGAACACGACCGCTCGGACGCCGCTCGCCAGCGCGTCGCGAATCGTCGGTTCACCCGCGAGCCCCCACGTGCTCAAATCCACCAGCAGCCCGCTCCCCAGGTCGTAGACGCTCGCGATGCCGCGCGCCTCTGCCAGGGCGGCGATCTCGTTCGCCGGCACATCGGACGTGAATCCCGTCACGCGGAAATTCGAGGGATGCACCTTGAGAAGCAGGCGCGTGGCCGGACCGATCGCGCGGGCGTAGTCGTCCGGGTGGGTGCGATTGGTCGTGCCGACTTCGACGAGCCGCGCCCCCGATCGCGCGAGGATGTCGGGAATGCGAAACTGGCCGCCGATCTCGATCAGCTCGCCGCGCGACACGAGCACGTCGCCATCGCGCGCCAGCGCCGAGAGCACGAGCAACAGCGCGGCGGCGGCGTTGTTCACCACCAGCGCGTCTTCGGCGCCGGTCAATTCGATCAGCAGATCGCGGCAGTGCGTGTGGCGCGAGCCGCGCGTGCCGCGCGCGACATCGTATTCGAGGCCTGAGTACCCGCTTGCCACGCGCAGCAGCGCTTGGGTGGCCGGCTCGGCGAGCACCGCGCGACCCAGGTTGGTATGCAGCACCACGCCGGTGGCGTTGATCACGCGGCGCAGCGATGGCGCCGCGAGCTCGGCCACGCGGGCGCGCGCCGCTTCGGACCAGCCCTCGTGCGGTGCGGCGCCGCCGTTAGCGCGCGCGCGATCGATCGTCTCCCGCACCGCGCGGACCACGAGCGCGCGCGGGTGCGTGGCGAGCAGCCCCACCAGCTCGGGCTCGGCGAGCAGGGCGTCGACCGCGGGCAGGTTCCGTCTCGGGTCGGTCATCGTGGCTTCGCCGGTTTGATCTTGCTCGAATCCGGGTGCGCCGGCGGCGGGGCGCGCTTCGCGGCTTCGAACACTTGTTGTCCGGCGTCGGTGGTGGTGCGGCCGGTCAAATTCGTCACACCGCGAACGCGCACGAGGTAGTGCCCGCTGGGCGTGAGCGGCTTCGCCGCGTGCGCGACGAATCGGTCGATCGGGATCGGGCGCTGGCGCAACAGCTCCTTCACCTTGCCGGTGTCTGCCGGCGCTGCCGGCGCGCCCGGCGTCGCACCGGGCGGGTGCTCACCGCGACCTCGTCCCGGCGGCCCCTCTTCGGGCGCGTGCGCGCCGGTGTCCGAGGGAGCCCGGTTGTGATGCGTCGTATCCGACAGCCGCTTGAGCGAGTCGGCGACGGCCCGGGCCCGTGCTTGCACGGAATCGTACTGGGTGGCGGTCCACACGCCAGCGAGCGCCACCGCCGTGGTTTCCGGAAGCGCGAACAGATGCACGTGGGTCGTGTCGAGTGGATGCGCGGGATCGAGCGGCTCGGAAAACGTGAGCCGAACGGCGGTCGTGTCCACGGGATCGACCTCTCGCAGCCGCACGGGCGTCGTGTCGTGGGGGAATACCCAGAGCGTGGCGGTGGCGGTCGTGTCGACGCGAACGGTGGCCGTATCGAACGCTTCGCGCGGATCGAGCCGGCGATTGGCGTTCTGGTCCTGGATCGCGGTCACCTTGTAGGCTCCGGGCGGCAGATCGCTGAGCGAGAACGCGCCGTTCGAATCGGCGATGGTAACATATGCGACCGTATCCGGCAGCGGGGCCGCGCGGATCACCGCCTTCGCCAGTGCATGCTGCTCGACCCACTGCAGCACGATTCCCGAGATCGCGGCGTGGGGCAGGGCCGGCCCGGTCGAGAACACGATCGTCTTGCCCTGCTTCATGACATTGTGCCGCAGGTCCGGGATGCCCGGCAGGATCTGCAGGTGGTACACGCGACCCGGCTTCCATCCTTCGGCGGGCTTCACGTGAATCGAGCTCCGATGCCACGAGACCTTCACCTCGCCGGCCACGGGCGAGAGCACGATCTGCCGGCCGATGCCGGCGATCCCGCCGGCTCCGCTCGCCCCCCCGGCCATTTCGTCGATCACTTCATCGAAGTGAATCGTGGCGTCGCCGGAAAAGCTGTTGAGCACGGCGCCCGATTCGGGGAGGGTCATCACGACGAGCGGCGGCGTCGAGTCGGGAGGTCCACCCGGGGGTTCGCCCATGTTGGCGCACCCCCCGCCCATACTCTCCGCCGCGAGTACCGCTACGAGCGCTATGAGCAGCCCAGCGACTTCAGCTTGCCGTCCAGGACGTCGCGCTGGAATCGCCAATCCCGCTCCTTTTCCCGTTCCCGCGCCACCACATCCGCGGGCGCGCGGGACACGAAGTTCTCGTTGGACAGCTTGGCGGCGAGCGCTGTGAGCTGCTGATCCAGTCGCGAGCGCTCACCACTGAGCCTGCGGCACTCCTGCTGTACGTCGATGAAGCC
>DATIYM010000073.1:0-21298 GCA_035517615.1 Gemmatimonadales bacterium | reverse complement strand
AGAGGTCAGCCCAATCAAGTACCAGAGGCACGTGCAGCCGCCGCACTGCACGCAGGGCGGGCAGGATTACAGCCGGGCGCGAGTCGAACGCATGCACGATGTCCGCTGTTGCGTGTTGCGTGGCTTCGAGCCGCAACCACGTGTTCAGCGGGTCGTAGCCGTGTTCGATCCCATGCCCCAGGACGACAGGGAAGCCCCGCACCTTTGCCCCATGCGAAGTCGCCCAGGCAGAGGACCTGTGGCCTGGGCCGTTCCCCACGATCGTCACATCGTGCCCTCGCGCGGCGAGGGCGTCGCCGAGCATCGCCGGTCGGAGGTTGGAGGCGTCCGCCGCCCGGTGATGGAAGATCAGGATGCGAAGCGGGTCCATACGCTGCGGAAACTTAGGCACGAAGCCTGTTCTCGGTTGACCCTGCTTCGGAGCACCGATATCCTTCCGGCCCGGCCCGAGTCGGTGGCCGCGTGCGTTCCAGGCCACGGAGGATCGGATTCCCAGTCAGGTACTCGTCACTGGCGGCGCAGGGTATATCGGATCCCGCCTTGTCCCGCATTTGCTGCAGGCCGGATATCGAGTCACCGTTCTCGATAACCTCATGTTCGGGCAGCAGAGTCTATTATCCGTCGCCGGCCACCCCTGTTTTCGCTTCCTGCTCGGCGATGCCGCCGATGAAACGCTGGTGCGGCGCGCGCTCAAGGATGCCGACATCGTCGTTCCGCTGGCGGCGATTGTGGGGGCGCCCGCCTGCGACCGGAGTCCCGCGCTCGCGGAGAGCGTGAACGCCGGCGCCATCCGGATGCTGTGCCGCCTCGTCTCGAAAGACCAGCTCGTCCTGTTTCCGAACACGAACAGTGGCTATGGAATCGGCGACCGGGACGCGCTCTGTACCGAGGAGTCGCCCCTGCGACCAGTTTCGCTCTATGGCCGCTCGAAGGTGGAAGCCGAGCAGGCGGTACGCGATCTGGGGACGAGTATCACGTTCCGGCTCGCCACCGTCTTTGGGGTGAGTCCGCGCATGCGGCTCGATCTGCTCGTCAACGATTTCGTGTGGCGCGCGGTCAATGAGCGGATCATCGTGCTGTTCGAAGACCAGTTCCGGCGCAACTTCATTCACGTGCACGACGTGGCGCGCACCTTTGTGTGGGGAATGGAGCACCGGGAGCGGATGGCGGGCCAAGTTTTCAACGTCGGCCTCTCGTCGGCGAATCTCACGAAACGGCAATTGTGCGAGAAGATTCGCGAGCAGGTGCCCAAGCTGCTGATTCATTCCTCGCCGGTCGGCGAAGATCCCGACAAACGGGACTATCTGGTATCGAATGCCAAGCTCGAGGCGACCGGATGGCGACCCGAAGTGTCGCTCGAAGACGGCATCGCGGAGCTGCTGCGGGCCGTGCCGATGCTGCGCGCGCGCCGCTACGCGAACGTGTGAGCCGCGGGAGGACGTCGCGATGAGCTGGTGGAAGTCGCAGCGCGTGTTGGTCACGGGTGCCAGCGGGTTTCTCGGCCATCACGCCGTGGAAGCCCTGCGCCGCGCCGGAGCCGGCACGATCGTTCCGCTGCGGAGCCGGGATTACGATCTGACCCGGGCCGAAGAGGCGGACCGCGCCATGCGCGAGCACCGGCCCGATGTGGTCGTGCATCTCGCGGGGCTGGTGGGTGGGATCCTGCCCAATAAGGAGCGGCCGGCAGAGTTCTTTTTCGTCAATCTGCTGCTCGGCACGTTCACCCTGCACTACGCGCAGCAACACAGCGTCCGCAAGTTCGTGGCGGCGGGCGCGGGATGCGGCTACCCCGAACACGCGCCCATTCCATTGCGCGAGGACAGTTTCTGGAGCGGTTTTCCGCAGCAGGAAAGCGCACCGTACTCACTCGCCAAGCGGTTGCTCACGATCCAGGCTCAGGCATACCATCGGCAATACGGCTTCGAAGCGGTCATCGGGATTCCCGGCAACATCTACGGCCCCCACGACAACTTCAATTTGAGCGATGCGCACGTGGTGCCCGCGCTCGTGCGCAAGTTCACCGAAGCCGCCGATGATGGCGCGGAGTCGGTCGAGGTGTGGGGCGATGGCAAGGCGAGCCGTGATTTCGTATACGCGGGGGACGTCGCCGAAGGGCTGCTGCTGGCCGCCGAGCGCCTGGGAGGAGGCGAAGTGGTCAATCTCTCCTCTGGGGTGGAGACGCGTGTGGACGAGCTGGTTGACGTCATCGTGGACGTCACCGGATTCCAGGGTCGGGTCGTCTGGAATCGCTCCAAGCCCAGCGGCCAGGCGCGCCGGCGATTCGATGTCTCCAAGGCCGAGCGCCTGCTCGGATTCCGGGCGCGGACCGCGTTGCGGGACGGCATCGAGCAAACCGTTTCCTGGTACCGCGCCAACCGGCGCTCGCCGGCCCTGCGGGTGTGACGCCGGGCTGGTGGCATGAGCGGAGGGTGCTTGTCACCGGAGCGGCCGGGTTCATCGGCTCGGCGTTATGTCGTGAGCTTGCCGGACGCGTCGCCCACCTGCGCGGCATCGACAATCTCGAACGCGGCCGGCTCGAGCATCTGAGCGGGGTGCTCCCGCGCCTCGAGTTCCAGCGCGCGGACCTGAGCGATCGTGAGGTCGCGCGCCGCGCCTGTGACGGCATGGACGTGGTCCTGCACTTCGCCGCCAAAGTCGGCGGCATCGGATTGTATCTCGAGCAGCCCTATCAGACGGCGGCTGCAAACGCCAGAATCGATACCAACGTCTGCGACTCCGTGGCGCGGACGGGCGGGACCATCATGATCTACGCCAGCAGCGCCCACGTCTATCCGGATGAGCGGCAAACGTCTCCCGATAGCCCGCCGCTCGCGGAACCCGATGCGTATCCCGCGAACCCGACACTCAGTTATGGCTGGGAAAAACTGTTCGGCGAGCGCCTGCTCGAGGCGCTCGTGCACGAGGGGCGACGCTCCGGTCGTGCGATTCATGCGGCCCCGTTGCGGCTCGTCGGCGCCTTCGGTCCAGGACAGGACGACGACCTCCGCACGGGGTCGGCCATCCCGGTCTTCATTCGGCGCGCGCTCGATTATCCGAAGAACGGCCCCTTCATCGTGCGGGGAACCGGTCGCGAAACCCGGTCGTACTGCTACATCGATGATATTGTCGCAGCCGTCTTGCGCGCCGCTGAGGCGCTCGACCAGCGCGACTGGCTGCCCCCGATGAATGTCGGTGCCGAAGGACGGGTTTCCATGGACGAAGTGGCCCGGCTCGTGGTTGCCGCCGTGGGGAAGCCGATTCCCATCGAGTTCGATCCGTCTTTTCCGACCGTCATTTGGGGGCAAGCGGTGACGTGCCAACTCGCGCGGGAGCTGCTCGGGAATTGGCGCCCGCAGGTCGCCCTGGAGGAGGGGATTCGTCGCTGTTGCGCGGCCGCGTTGGCGCGCCAGGGAGGGGCGGCATGACCGACGCGCCGATTCTACGCCGGCTGGACCACGATGCCGACGCGACATCTGCCGGCGCCACGACGCGTCGGGATGCGACGGAGCTGCCGCGGTTCGTGCGGGCCAAGTCTCCGCTGCGCATCAGCTTCGCCGGCGGCGGCACGGACCTGCCGTCGTATTACAATGACCGCGGCGGTGCGGTGCTCGTGGCGACGATCGACAAGTACTCGTACGTGTCGCTCGTCCCGCGCACCGAGCCGGATGTCCGGATCAGCTCCCTGGACTTCGACATCGACGTCAAGTTCAACCTCGGCGACGAACCGATCCCGAACGGCGTGCTCGATCTGGCCAAGGCGGCCATTCGGCGTTTCAACGTGACCGAAGGGTTCGAGCTGTCGCTCCAGAGCGACGCGCCGCCGGGCAGCGGGCTCGGGAGCTCATCGTCGATGACGGTGGCCATCATCGGCGCGATGCTCGAGTGGCTGCGCGGCCGGCTCGATCCTTACGAAATCGCGGAGCTCGCCTACACGATCGAGCGGCGCGATCTCGGGATCGCCGGGGGCAAACAGGACCAGTACGCCGCCGCGTTCGGCGGATTCAATCACATCGAGTTCTCGGCCGCCCAGATCGCGGTGACTCCGCTGCGCATACGTCAGGACGTGCTCAACGATCTGGAAGCCCACCTCCTGCTGTGCTACACCGGCCACACCCGGCTCTCATCGGGGTTGATCGAGAAGCAGGTGCGCTACTACGCGGAAGGGCGCCGCGACACACTGGAGGGGATGGCTCGGCTGCATCAACTCTGCCCGCAAATGCGGGACGCGCTCACCCGGGGCGATCTCGCGCAGTTCGCCGAACTGCTCGAGGAAGCCTCGGTCGCGAAAAAGCAGATGAATCCGCATATCACGGACGAACGCATCGACGCGATGTCGGCGGCCGCGCGCAACAAGGGCGCCCTCGCGGGCAAGATTCTTGGCGCCGGCGGCGGCGGGTTTATGCTCGTCTTCGTGCCGGTGGACGCGCGCAAGCAGGTTCGGCGCGCGTTGGAAGAGCTGGGCGGTCAGTTCGTGAGCTTCGGCTTCGAGGTTCAGGGATTGGCGAGCTGGGCGAGCGGGTGTCCGTAGGGGCCGGTCAGAGCCTAGTCGCGCGCTTTGCCCGGCCATTCGTCCAGCAACCGTTGGTACGATGCGGGCGTCCCCATATCGATAAACCAGCGCGCGCTGCGATAGGCTTGCATGCGGTGAGCTAGAAGCTTGGGGAGAACGTCGCGCTCGAGCGACGAGGGGACGGGAAACGTCGCGGCCAGCGCGGTGGGGAGCACGTACACCCCTGCGTTGATCGCCCCCGCACCCGCTCCGGTTTTTTCGACGAAGCCCACGATCCGATCGCCTGCTCCAATTTGCACGCTGCCGAACCGGCCCTTGTCCTCGATCGGAACCGTGACGATCGTGATCTCCGCACCCGAGCGCTCGTGCGCGGCATAGACGGACCCGAGATCTTCGAGCACGATCGAGTCCCCATTGAGCGCGATGAGATCCGCGGTGCGGACGAGCCGCGCCGCCAACGCGATCGCGCCGCCCGTGCCGGCGGGAGCGCTCTCGCGACTGTACAGCAGCTCGAGGTCGCCTCCATAGCGGCTTCCCATCACTCGCTCGACCGCTCCCGCCTGATGTCCCACCGCCAGGATCACGCGCCGGCCTCCACTCCGCTGCACCAGGTCGAGGAGGAGAGCGAGAAAGGGGCGATCGTGAACCGGCGCGAGAACCTTGGGGGTTCCTCCCAGCACGCCACGAATGCGTGTGCCTAAGCCTCCGGCCAGCACGACGACATCAGGGAACGGTGCGGTACGCGGGCTCGACATGCCGGAAAATATGCACCCGGGGTTGAAAACTCGGACCCCGCGTGCGAGACTCCGCCAGTGCGACAACGCATAGCGTTCGTCGAATTGTGGCGCATCGGCGACGCGGTCGCGGCGACAGCCGGATTGGCCGCGCTCGCCCAGGCGCGCCCCGACGCCGAGATCGCCATCGTCGCGCATCCCGTCCACGGCGATCCGCTGTTTCGTCTGCTCCCCAAGGCCGTGCATGTCCGCTTTCCGGCGTTCTGGACCCGGGGCAAGCTCTGGCGTCACAAATACGTCCCCTGGACTATCGATTATGCGGCCCTGCGTCACGCCTGGCGCGACCTCAAACGATTCGATCCTGACGTCTGTCTTTTATTTCGCGGCGATGTGCGCGAACAGGCGTTCTGCTCGAGCGTGGGAACCGAAATCGTCGACTTCCCTCCCACGCCGCTCGGACTCCCTTGGGTGCGGACGGTGCCGCGACCTCGCGGCGTGCCGCGATACCGTGAATACGTGGATCTGGTGCGTTCATGGACCGGAGCCGATGTCGACGCGGCCCCGGCGCTCCGCGGCGTCCCCTCCCCGAACGGACACCCGCGGTCGTATGTTCTCGTGCACCCCGGCGCGAGCTGGCGGTTCAAGCAGTGGAGTGAAGGCAAGGTTGTAGCGGTTATCCGTGAGTTGATCGCGGCCGGAGTCCCGGTGAAGCTCGTGGGAGGGGACGAAGATCGCGCGACAATCCACCGCATCAGGGCGGAACTCGATGGCATGGTAGAGGCCGAGTTCCCTTCGCTACCCGAGTTCTATGCCCTCGTGAGTGGCGCGCGGCTCGTGGTGTGCAACAATTCCGCTCCGCTGCATATTGCCGAGGCGCTTGGGACCCCCTGTGTCGCGATCACGGGGCCGAACGATCCGGTCCGCTGGGGTACCTACCAGTCACATTCGATGACCGTTTCGAAGAGCGTGGGATTGCCCTGCCATCCGTGCGCCGAAAAACGTTGCGTGCGCGCGGCACACCCCTGCATCGAGGAGGTCCAGCTGGAAGACGTCCACGCGGTACTGGCGGCGCATGGCCTCGTTCACTGAGACCGTTCCAGCCGAGCTGATGGAACCCCGCGAGCCGGAGCCGAGCGCCCGGCTTGGCGAAACGCTGCGGCGGGCAAGGCACAAGAGGCGCGCGCTCGGCGCCCTGGCCATTGCGGGGGCGGTGGTCGGGATCGCGGTGGCGTTGCTCCTGCCGCGCCGCTGGACCGCCTCAGCGTCGTTCTTTCCCGAGTCGCGTGGTTCCCCGGACCTGACGAGCAATCTCGGTGGCTTGGCGGGCCTCGCCGGTTTGATGGGCGGATCGCTGTCCATCGGAACGCGTCCGGCCGTTTTCTTCACGGACCTCGCGAAAAGCCGTTCGTTTTTCGACAGCATCGCGGTCTCCACCGTTCGGGTGGACACGCCGGACGTGACGATGCGCGTAGAGGACTATCTCATCAAGAAGGCGAAAACGCCGGCGCTGCGTCGCTGGAGGGCTCGGGCAGCCCTCAAGAGCGCCGTCAAGGCAACCATGCTGCCGTCAGGAGTCGTCGTGATCACGGTCAAGGCCAAGTCTCCCTACGCCGCGGCAGCCATCGCCAACCGCGCGATCGAGGTCATCGATGAGCTCAACATAGACTTTCGCCGCCGCGAGGCGGCGGCGCGTCGCAAATTTACCGAGGGCTTTCTGGACATCGTGCAGCAGCACCTGACCGACGCCCAGAATCGGCTCGTACAGTTCCTGAACACGAACCGCACGTTTGTAGCCCCCGCATTGCAGCAGCAACAGCGGTCGCTCGAGAACGAGGTCGAACGGCTGACGCTATTGCAGCAGCAGCTCGAGACGAGTATCGAGAATGCCCGGCTTACGGAATACAACGATGCCCCCATGGTGACGACGGTCGATGTCGCAGCCGTCCCTGCACGCCCATCCGGCGTGCCGAGGATCCTCTTCGTCATCGGGATGATGTTCCTGACGCTGATCGGCGGTCTCTGGGCCATTCACCTGCGACTGTGGCGCTGACGGCGCCGGACCCAAGTCGACGACCGACGACCGGACGCGGGGCGGCGACACGACTCGTATTCCTCGCCGGCGCCGCCCTCGTTCCCTTCAACTACTTCATCGGGATTGCGGTGGGCGACATCACGATCCATCTCCTCGAGTTCTGGGTCGTGGTCCTGCTGGCCATGACCGTGCTGCTCCAGCCTCGCCTGCTGCTCGAAACGACCGATACACCTACGCTGCTCCTGTGGACCACGTTTGCTTTCGTGCTCATGAGCACGGTGCTCGCGACGCCTGCGGAGTTTCGCATCCGAGGATTGCTCGATAACGCATTACTCGCGATCAATCTGCTCGGATTCACGCTCACCTACGCGTACTTGCGGAACGATCCTCCCCTCTGGCTGCGGTTCGCGCGCGTTACCTTCGGATCGAGCCTCATCGCGTCGGTGTACCTCGCGGCGCGGGCGCTGTCGGTCGCGCAGAGCGGCGTGTTTCTGCTGCCCGACAGCTTCGTGCTGGGAATTGGAACGGTGGGTGGCACGTACACCGCCGCGTTCGCGGCGCTGTCGATGGTGGGGTTCACGTTCGGCACCACGCGGCTGATGCGCTGGATCATGGTGCTCGGAATCATCGTGCATGGGATGGCCGCGAGCTTTGCCCTGGCCCGCGGCCCCTGGCTCGCGCTCGGTATCGCGTTTGTGGCGTGCGTGATACTCGGGCTCTGGGTGCGCCCGCGCCTCGAGAGGCCGATCGTGGCGTTGGCGCGCGCCGGGTTCGCCACGCTGCTGTTGTTGACCGTCGCGTTCAGCACGGCGTTGGAAAATCAGGTCTTCGCGCGCTATTTCGCGCCACGGGTCGCAGAGATCGGCAATCTGGGGAGCGGTTCGGGCCACACGCGGCTGACGCTGTTTCTGGCGTTGCTCGATGACGTCCGGAATAGCCCGCTGTTCGGCCATGGTGCCGCGGCATACCGGAGCATCGCGACCCTGTTGGGCACCGAAGCTTCCATTTCGGAAAACTTCCTGCTCGAGATTCTCCACGCAGGGGGCGCCGCGGCCGCGGTCCCCCTGGGATTCGCGTGGCTCATCGTTCTGCTGCGGGCCGTGCGATCCACCCGGCTGCCGGGACAGCGTGGGATCACGCTGGCGTGCCTTGCATGTGCGCTCGCGCTCATGCTCGCGTCGCTGTCGAATCCCGCCGCATGGAATGCGTCATTCTGGCTGCTCGTCGCGGCGACGGCCGCGCTGCGGTTCACGTTCCCGGTCACCACCGCACACCGGGTCGCGCTCGAACCAGGCGTCCCATGAGACGGCGCTCACTGCTCGGCTGGCTTGCGGCCGGGATCCCGTTGCGGATTCCGGGAGCCGAGGACGCTTGGGGTGTGTCTCCGGCAGCCGCAGACCACGACGCCGCGACCAACGTACGGGAGTACGGCGCCGCGGGGGACGGGGTACGCGACGATACCCGCGCGATTCAGCAGGCCATCGACGTCAGTCGCGACGGCAAGCCGGTGCTCTTCCCGGCTGGGCGGTATCGGATCCGAAAAACGGTCACCGTGCACGATGATTGCGTCCTGGTCGGCTGGGGGCGGCATTCGATCCTGCAGTGCAGCGAACCGGACACCGACGCCCTCGTATGCGAGGGCGTCAAGAAGGTGTTCATTGAAGGTCTTGCGATCGACGGCGATGGCAGCAATCGGGACGGGCTGGTCGTGCGTCAGGCCGACGACGTGCGCATCCGGCGTTGCTGGATCAAGAGCATGGGTGGGCGGGCGCTCACGATCGTGAACACGCCGTGCGGTGTAGTGGACAGCGACTTTGAGCTGTGCGGCGGCGACGGCATTTTCGTGAGCGAAACGAATAGTGGCGAGCCGCCGCATATCATCACCTGCTCCGTTTACCACAACGGCGGCCACGGGCTACACTTCACCAGCAACGCGAATCAGGCGATGATCCAAGGCTGCGAGATCATCCTGAACGCCGGGAGCGGCATACTGATCGAAAACGCCAGCAAAATGATCTCCGTCGTCGGAAACAGCATCTTGGGCAACGGCATCTACGGAATTGAAATCGCCACCGGGAGTCCCTGGAACGCCATCGTGAGCAACGTGCTGTCGGAAAACGGTCTGGCCGGCATCGCGATCCGGAATCACGCACACGATACCGTGGTCATGGCCAACCGCTTCTTGGACAACTGCAGGTCCTCGCAGGCGGAGCAGGCCGAACTCCTGGTGCGAAACAGCACGCGAATCCTGGCGCTCGGGAACATCTTCGCGCGCATGCCCCGGCGCGATCCCGCACCACCCCATTCGGCAATCCTCGCAGACCCGGGAGCAATCTCGAATTCGCTCAACGCATTCGATGGACTGGCCCAGGGGTCGCCAGTTCAGCCAGGCAGTTGAGCGCCAGCCTCGCAGAGCAGTAGGTGGGCCTGAGCGGCGTCACGCCGGATTCACGCGGCACGGCGGTTCTCAAGAACATCACGCTCCTCTCTGGAGCGGCGCTTGCCGCGACCGTCTCGGGGCTCGTGCGGGAAGCCACCCTCGCAGGCGTGTTCGGGACGACGGCATACGCCGACGCGACTGCGACCGCAATCTTCCTGCACGACATGATCGCGGCCGCTTTCATCACGGGCGGCTTCAGTTTCACCGTGGTTCCATTCGTCGCCCGCGAGCGGGCGGCGGGAGGAGACGCCGTCGCCGTCCCGCTCGTGACCGCCACCGTGGTCTGGGTTGCGTGCCTCGGCGCCCTTGCTGCCGTTGCGACGCTCCTTGCGCTGCCTCCAATCGTCCGTTTCGCGGTGCACTCCGAAGATCGCGTCCGGAACGCAGCCATGTTGGTCGTGCTTCGAGGCGCGGTTCCCGCCCTTGCCTTGATGACGATCGCCAGCGCAATCGCCGGGTTCCTGCCGGCTTTTGGACGGTTTCATCAGCCGAGTGTTGGCCGATTGCTCTGGAACGCAACGATCAGCGCCGGCCTGCTGGCGATCCCGCGAATCGGTGCGGATTCCGGGATCGCCCTGGCCCTTGCCCTGGGCGCGACGGCCAACCTGCTCGCGGTGGCTCTCGCGCTTCCGGGACGCAATCACCAGCGGCTGGTCCTGCATCATCCGGGCTTGCGCTCCTTCGCGGCTCTGGCCGCGTCGAGTCTCGTCGGGATCGCGGCGATCAACGCGGGGTTGGGGATCTGGGAACGCTTTCTGCTCGCACGCATCGGCGTCGGAAGCATTGCGGTAGTGAACTACGCACAACGCGCCAGTTACACCGCTTCCACAGTGAGTACCGCCGTCGCGGTCGTGGCATTCACCGAAATGGCGCACCACGCGGAAACCGGAAGGCTCAAGCCCGCCGGTGGGCGTCTACTGCGCGAGGTGACGCGCCGCTATCTCCTCGTGCTGGTTCCTGTCATGTGTTTCATGTGGGCGGCCCGTCGCGATATTGTCAACCTACTCTTTGCGCGAGGGGCATTCGACGTGATGGCGCAAGAGCGCACGTCAGCCGCTTTCGGCGTGTACGCCGCGTCCGTCCTCCCCGTCTTTTTGCTCAGTCTCTTCACCCGCGCGCTATACACGCTCAATCGCTCGCGGCTGGCGATTGCCGTACTCGCGTGTGGCGCCCTCATCTCAGCCGTTCTGGACGGCCTGCTCGTCCCGATGTTGGGGGAGCTCTCGATTCCGGCCGGTTATGCAACGGGAACGGCCGCCGCGGCGGCGCTGGCCGTGTGGGCCACCGACCGGCAAACCGAGCCGGGGGTCGCGGTGTCAGTGTGGAGTGGACTCGGCCTCGGGGCGGCGCTCGCCGCCCCGGGGCTTGTGCTATACGAGGCCGTGCATCACATCCTGCGAGGCGACCTGCGCTGCGGGCCCATGCTGCCGTGCCTCGGCGCGCTCGCGATGGGCGTCGTCAGCTTCGCTGCCGCCGCCGTAATTGTCGGTTACGCACTCGGCATGGAAGAAGTGCGAATGGTAGTGCGCTGGATCCGAGACAGGTCCCACGCTCAATCCGACGGCTAAGCTGACCCTCGTTTCAGCGCGGTCGCCTGCAGCTCTGATCCTCTTTGCTGCACCGTGATTTCTTGGAAACCCAGCTCTCGGATCAGAGCGCAGAGCGCATCCTGGTCGATCCCCGGCGGCAGGCGGTCGGGGTGGATCTCGCAGAACACCGCGCGACAGCGCGGCTGTGAGAGCGTGCGCCGCATGCCTCGGACCACGGCATACTCGTGCCCCTCGACGTCGATCTTGACGGCCTCCGGGACCGAGAGGGAAAGACCGTCCCCGTCAACCAGCTCAACGCGCTCCGTGTCCACGCCGTCCTCGCCCAGCCTCGAGCCCTGACTCAGCCCCTCGCGCGACGCGCGAATGAGCGAGCCCGAGCCACGATGGTCGCTCAACGCGATCCGCAGCGGCTGCACATTGCTGCTCTCGTTCAGTTGCAGATTGGCGGTCAACTTGTCGAACGTGTCACTTTCGGGCTCGAAAGCGTACACGCGGCCGTGCGGCCCGACGCGCTGTGCCGCGAAAATGGCAAACAGGCCGCGATTGCTACCGATGTCCCAGAACACGTCGCCTGGATGGAGCGTAGAGAGCACCGCCTCGAGCATGGCCCGCTCACTGAGCACCGCCAGCTCGATAGTGCGAAACTCCTGGGGATCACTGGCGTGAAATAACGCGGACAGCCCCGCACACTGTGCGGTAACGACGTTCCGTTCCGCTCGAAACAAACGGTAATAGAGGCGTCGCGCTGGACTCTGGAGATGCAGCGCTCGGACGATTGCCGTGGGCGCCGGCCTGTAGGACAGCCACCTCACTAACCCACGAAGCAGGCATCACTCCAGCGATAAGGGTGCCGCCGCAGCCGGAACGAGCTGGGCGCGAAGGCCAATACGTTAAACCGGCGGTCGGAGTGGGGCCACCCTCTCGGATCGCCCTGCACGCCTCGGGGGGATCAATCGTCCGCGCGCCGGACGACGGTCAATACGCCCCGGTGCCGCGGACCACGACGGGAAGGGTTCTCAGCAGAATCGCCACGTCCCGCGTCAGGCTCCACGTCCGGATGTACTCCAGATCCAGCCGCACCCAGTCCGCGAAGCTGTCGATCTCGTTGCGTCCCGAGACCTGCCAGATGCACGTGATCCCGGGAACGACGGACAGCTTGCGCCGCTCGAGCGGCGTCGCCTCGATGAATTCCTCCGCCGAAAGCGGGCGTGGCCCCACGAGGCTCATGTCGCCCACGAGCACACTCCACAACTGCGGCAGCTCGTCGAGTGAATACTTTCGGAGAAGCCTGCCGAGTGCCGTGACCCGCGGATCATCACGCATCTTGAACACGGGCCCCTGCATCTCGTTCAAGTGCGCCAGGTGGTCCTTCAGCTGGTCGGCATCGGGGACCATCGTGCGCAGCTTGTAGCCGGTGAAGCGGCGGCCCCGGTAGCCGATGACGCGCCAAGGATAGAAGATCGGCCCGCCCGAATCGATGACGATCAAGACCCCGAGCACCACGAACACCGGCAACAAGAGCAGCAAGGCAAGCCCGGAGAGCCCGACATCGATGGCTCGTTTCAGCGCGAGGCGCGTGCGCAGGAACGGCCCCCGGTCCTTCGGCAGCGCCGCCTCCCAATCGACCTCGGCTAAGGCTCGAGCGACCGGATCGTCGTCCGGCGCCCGCCGCCTATGGCTTACAACAGGACTAGGTTTGGTCTCCGTTCCCACTCGATCCTCTGTAGGTGGATTTTCGTTCTCCCCTCATAACCCCGGGGCGATGCCCCGGGGCTTGCGACACGGCTAGCTCCCCTGCTTCGGTGTGGGTCCCAACGACTCCCACTTCATCGCATTCGCCTTGAGCTTCGGATGCGACACCAGCAGGTGCCAGACGACCGCCTGGAATGCCTCGGTCAAGGGCGTCACCAGCTCAGGATCGACGGTGGGCACGATAACGCAGGCTTCCGCCAGCTCGGCCGTCCGCCCGCCGTCGCGCCCCACTACCCCGAAGATGCTCGCGCCAACGCTCCGCGCCAGATCGAGCGCCCGGACGATATTCATGCTCACGTTCCTGGCCGCGCTGCCACCGCCCACCGAGAATACGAATACGCCGTCCCCGGCGCGGATGCGCGAACCCTTGAGCCATTCCGCGTAGCTCGTGTCCCAGCCCTCATCGTTGATGCGCGCCGTCAGCTCGGACACGTTGTCGGTCGGGGCGTAGCACTCGATCCCCGCGAGCTTGCGAAAATCGTTCACCGCGTGCGACGCATGCCCCGCCCCGCCGCCCACGCCGAGAAAGAAGAGTCGCCCGCCGCGCGCACGCAGCTTCACGAGTCCTTCGACCATGGCCTCGAGGCGTTCGGGGGGCAGGAGACCCGCCACCTCCGCGGTGTGACGGCAGAACTCGGCACTAAACGACATGCGCTTCCCTTCCTCGTTGTGCTGCAGGATGTACTGCACCGCTTCGTCCAGCGTGCCGACCACGGTGTCGGCCTGTGCAGTCGCATTGTAATCGCGCCGTAGCAAGATCGTGTGGCAGCCCGCGCGTCGCCCCGCCTCCAGGTCCTTCCACGAATCGCCCACCATGAACGAGCGCGACAGATCCACACCCCACCGCTCGGCCACCTGAATAAGGAGACCCGGCTTGGGCTTGCGGCAGTCGCAGCCGTCCGCGTCGTCATGCGGGCAGACGGCGACGTCGTCGAGCGGGATGGCCTGGCGCAGCACCGCGATCATGCGGGCGGACTCGTCCGGGTCCATCTTGCCGCGCGCCAAGTCCGGCTGATTCGACGCGACGAACACGGGCAGCCCGCGCTGCCGCAGCCGCTCGACCGCGGCGCGGGTCCCCGCCGCCACGCGAAACTCGCTCACGCGGCGCGGCGACATCGGGATACCGTTCTCGACGCTCGGCACGTCGTTCAGCACGCCGTCGCGATCGAGAAACACCGCGGCCCTCATGCCGCGACCACCGACCCGGCGGCCGCGGAGCGATAGAGCGCATCGATCAATCGCATCGCGAGCACCCCATCGTCCATGTTGCCCAGCATTGGACCGGCCGCGCCGCGGCGGACGGCGGCGACGAAGTCATCCCATTCGAGGCGCCACGATTCGTCCGCTCCCTCGAACACCTGCGTCGTCTCTTGCGGCGCGCCGCCCTCGGGACGCCGATGATACACGGTGAGCGTCTCGACGCCATAGCTGCCACCGAGCCCCTGCACCACCGCGGCTCCCGTGCGGCCGGTGACCTCGAACGAAAAGATATTCTTCCATTGCGTCCAGCTCGTATGAAGACTCGCGACTGCCCCGGACGCAAAGCGAAACAAGCCGAAGGCGTTGTCCTCGAGGCCCTGGAGCGGCCACACCGCCGTTTGCAGCAGCGCGAAGGCGTCACGCGGCACGCCTGCGAACCAATGCATCAGATCCACGACGTGCACGCCCTGATCGAGCAGCTCGCCGCCGCCGGCCAGCTCGCGCCTGCCCCGCCACTCGCGCTCATAGCCGGGCCGGCCGCCATGCCCATAGCGGCAGCGGACGTTGATGATTTCGCCCAGCGCGCCCTGTGCGACGAGCTGGTGCGCGGCGGCGATCGCCGGATGATAGCGGTGATTGAATCCCACCTTCAGGACGCGCCGTGCGGCGCAGGCCGCGCGGCGCATGCGTTCGGCCTCGGTCACGTTCCGGCCCATCGGTTTCTCTACCAGCACGTGCTTGCCGCGCTCGAGCGCCGCGACGGCAATGTCGCACAGAAACCGATTGGGGGTCGAGACCACGACCAGGTCGAGATCGGTCCGCTCGACGAGGCTGTGCCAGTCGGCGGCCGGCGCCGCTCCCACGACCTGGGCGGTCGTCGCGGCCGCGTTCATGTCGACGTCCGACACGGCCACGCACTCGGTCTCGCGATGCCCGGCTGCCTGCTCCGCCCGCCGCCGCCCGATCAGCCCGCAGCCCACGACTCCGACCCGGAGCTTTGCGTTCATTGCCAATCCATACCGCGATCGCGCGGCACGATGCGCCGCAGCGTAAACAGGTCCGAGCCCGCAAACTGGTTGGCGTGGTCGGGCCAGGCGTCCCAGCTATCGTACGGCGCGGCGAGAAAGCGGCCGGTGATCTGTGCGGCGCGCTCCGACAGGAGAAACACCGCCGCACGCGCCGCGACCGAGGCAGGCACGCCGCCCCTGGCCAGCTCGGCCTTCGTTTTCTCGTGAAAACTCTTACCGGCGCGGGCGTCGCCGGCCGCGAGGGTCTGGTCGTGGAGGCGTGTGGCCACGAGCCCCGGAGCGACGCAATTGACGCGGATGCCGTACTCGGCGGTTTCCTGCGCCAGGGTTTCCGTGAAGCGGACCACTCCGACCTTGGCGCAGGCGTACGCGGTGTAATTGGGAAACGGCGTGGCGGCCCCACCACCCGACAGGAGGACGAGCGACCCGCGCACGCCGCTGTCGATCAGACGCCGGCATACCGAACGGGCCACGAGAAACGTGCCGAAGAGGTTCACGCGAATGGCTTCGAGCCATGCCTCGGGATCGACCGCCACCGCGGGTCCGATCGGGCCGTAGATGCCGGCGCAGTGCACCACGCCGTGGAGCGCGTGGCCGGGCACGCCCACCGCCGCATCGAGCACGCAGTCGAGGTCGCGCTGCGCGGTCACGTCGGCGCGCACCCCGTGCACCACCGCGCCGGGAAGCCGGGCGAGCCGGTCGCGCGCGCTGTCCAGATCCCGCTCGCCGCGTGCGCAAATCACCACCGCTCCGCCGGCACTCACGATCTCTTCCGCACAGACGTAGCCGATGCCCATGCTGCCACCGGTCACGACGACCGTCTTCCCCTCGAGCAGCCGCTCAGGCATCGCCCAACTCGACTGCGGCGACGAGCGGGACGAGCGTCACGCCCGCCCGTTCCACCGCTGCGCGCTGGCCGCGCAGGAATTCCTTGGTGTCGAGCATACGCGGCGTGCGCATGGCGCGCGCCAGCTTCGCGAAATCCAGGTCGCGGTATTCCGGCCACTCCGTGAGCAATACGGCAAGATCAGCCTGATCCGCCGCCTCATACGGCGACTGCGACACTTCGAGCCCTGCAGGCAGCGGGACCTCGCGCCAGTCGGCCCGCGGGTCGTGGGCCCGCACGCGAGTTCCGCGCGCCAGCAAATCCGTGGCGACGGCGAGCGGCAGGCTGCGGCGCAGGGTGCTCGTGCCGGGCTTGTACGTCATCCCGAACAGCGCCACGCGCCGCTCGCCCAGGCCGCCGAGCAGCTCCGCCGCCCGGCGCGTGACCACTTCACGCCGCTCCTGGTTGTAGCGCCAGACGTCACCGAACAGCGGGGCGCGTCCCTCGAGCACGCGATGGTTGACGTCCTCGAGCACCTGGAGATCGCGACCGAGCGTCCCCCCTGAGAAGCCGATGCCGGGCGTGACGTAGGCGCGCTGTCCTATCCTCGGGTCGGCGCGCAGCACGGCGGCCACGTCGCCATAGTCCGCCCCGATGGCGCCCGCGATATCGGACCATTGATTCGCGAGCGTGATCGAGGTCGCGAGAAACGAATTGATGCAATGTTTCACGAGCTCGGCGCTGGGCAGGTTCATGCGAAAACACCGCGCCTGCATCGGGGCGAAGAGCGCTTCGACGGCGCGGCCCGCCAGGTCCGCGTCGGCGCCAATGACGATGTGGCCGGGATGGAGATAGCACGCGATCGCTTCACCGAGCCGCAGGTTCTCGGGCGAGTAGACCAGTTCGACCGACGCGTTGACCTGCCGCAGCCGGGCGCGAATCCGGCGGGCGGTGCCGACGGGAAGCTGTGCGCTGACGATGACGATTGCACCGCGATCGAGGTGCGGCGCGCAGCGCTCCACGGCGTCCCAGATAGGCGACAGGTCCGAGGTATCGTCGTCGCGCACCGGCGTGTCGAAGGCGATGAAGACGAACGGGCACCCCTGCACGGAGCGCGGGTCGGTGGAGAACCGCAGCCCGCCCTGCGCGAGCCCCGCGCGGAGCGTCTCGGCCAGCTCAGGTTCGAAGATAGGAGGGCGGCCCGATTCGAGGCCGCTCACTATGTCCGGACTAAAATCGATGCCGCGCACCGCTGCGCCGAGCCTGGTCCAGGCGGCGGCGACGGAACAGCCCAGGTGCCACAGCCCGACTACCGCGATGTTCATGAGACCGCATGAATCGGTGGGCCGGAGGGCTTGGCGGTAGTGTGCCCGTTGGGATGGAGAATCATGGACTGGGTGCTGGCGACATTCGCCACGACCTTGGCGCCCTCGCGCTCGAGCCCGTAGTAGAGCCGCGGCAGACCGCGCGACTGCATGAAATCCTCGAGCTTCCCCGACGTGCTCGGGCAATACAGCATCAGGAACCCGCCGCCGCCCGCGCCGATCAGCTTGCCGCCGAGCACGCCATGCGATTGGCGGACCTCGTCGTACAGCTGATCGATCCAGCTCACGCTGATCCGCTGGGACATGCGTTTCTTGTTCACCCAGTGCTCGTGGAGCAGCTGGCCCCAGCGATCGAAGTCCTCGGACTGAATCGCATCGAGGATGCGGTATCCGAGATCCTTGATGGCGTTGAGCGACTCTTCGACCGTGACGCGCCGGTGATTGTTCTTTCGCATCGCGGTGTTCTGTTCCGCCAGCACGTCGACCGTGTCGTGCACCAGGCCCGTGTAGTAGATGTGCGTGTGCGCGATCAGGGTGGCGAGCGCGCCGCCGCGCAGCTGCACGGGTCGGACGTCCACAGCGCCGTCCTTCGCGATCTCGAGCATCGTCATGCCGCCGAACGCCGCCATGTACTGATCCTGCTTCCCGATGCCCTTCTTCAGGACGTTCAGCTCGATGTGACAGGCTTCCTCCGCCAGTCCCTCGAGCGAGACGTTATCGCGCCGGTACTGATGCAGGGCGGTCAGCAACCCGACGAGATAGGCGCTCGACGATCCCATTCCCGTCCCGGCGGGCACGTCCGCCATGGACGAGATTTCCATCCGGTCTTCGATGCCGTTCAGCCGCAGGGCCTCGCGGGCCAGCTCATGCCGGATCTCGTCGACGTGATCGGCGACTTCGCTCTGGGTGTAGTGCAGCCGGATCTTGCGATCGACACCGGGCGGGTTGGTCATCACGTACATGTACTTGTCGATGCCCATGGCGAAGACGAAGCCGCCGTGCCGCTCGTAATACGAAGGCAGGTCGGTGCCACCGCCGCCGAGCGTGACGCGGAACGGCGTACGCGTAACGATCACTGCAACACCACCTGTCGTGAGCTGATCAATTCCATTGCGCGCTCATAGCTCGCCGGTGTATCGAGTGCCAGGCAGTAGCCTTCGATGCGATACCCTTGAAGGCGTGCCCCCTTCGCAAGCAGCGCCGGAAACACGTCCTTGCCCCAATCGAGAAAGGTATTCTGTGCAAACGGTTCGAGCACGTGCCGTTCGACGACGTACGCCCCCGCGTTGACTAGCTCACTCTGGAAACGTCGTTCCCCGTCTTCCGAAGGGAGAGGGGGCCAGGGGGTGAGAGCCCCCTCGACGAACGACACGACCCGATCGGTGTCGTCCACGAGGACCCGGCCCCCGGCCATTCCCGTGTTGGGCGACTGCTCATCGAACAGCGCGATCGTTACGTCGGCGCGGGTGGACTGGTGCGTGGCGATGAAGCGCTCCAGGTCGAAATCGAACAGATTGTCGCCGTACACCACGAGAAAGCGGTCGCCCAGGGCGTCGAGGACCTGCCGCACCCCCCCAGCGGTCCCGAGGATTGTGGGTTCCTCGGAATACTGGATGGCGACTCCCCAACTCGAGCCGTCGCCCAGGGTAGTGCGGATCAGGTCCCCGCGATAGTGCAGATTGACCCAGATGCGCGGGACGCCGGCCGCCTCGAGCCAACGGATGTTGCGCACCAGAATCGGCTCGCCCCGGATCGGCAGCAGGGGCTTGGGAAGCCCCCCGCCGATTTCGGTGATGCGCGTGCTTTTCCCCGCCGCGAGCACCATGGCCTCAGACAGCATGCTCGTCCACGGGGGAGAGCACGTGCGCTTTGATGAACGCGATCGAATGCTCGAGCCCGGTCGTCAGATCCGTCTGCGGCTCCCAGCCGAGGGCACGCGCCGCACCGATATCGGCGAGCGTCTCCTCCGCCTCACCGGGCAGATCCGGCCTGTAGAGCGGCTGGATCTTGGCACCCAGCAGCCCCGCGATCCGGTCGTAGATGTCGCGGACGGAAAAGTTCTCGCCCGATCCCACGTTGTACGTCTGTCCGTCCGTGCGTTGATCCGCGACGCACAGTTCATGGAAGTCGTTCACGTCATCGACATAGACAAAGTCGCGGCGCTTGTTTCCGGTCCCATAGATCACCGGCTGTTCGCCCTTCAGCAGCTTGATGATGAATGCGCTCATGACCGGCGGAATGGTGCGCCGGTAGTCCTGCCGCGGTCCATAGACGCAGAAATACCGCAACGCCGTGATCGCCAGCGTCGAATAGCGCCCATAGCCTTCCGCGACGGCCCGGCCCGCCGCCTTGCTGTACGCATAAAAGCTCTCGGGCGCAGTCTCCGCCTCCGGAGTCGGCAGCGCCGCGATGCCTTCATAGAGAGCGGACGATTCGGCGTACACGACCTTGCGCACGCGAGCACGGCGCGCGGCTTCGAATACGTGGGCCGTGCCGTGCACGTTGATGTCGAAGGTTTCAACCGGATCGGCCTGGCAATCGGCGATGCAATTCTTGGCGGCGAGATGGAAGACCACATCGATGCCTGAGTAGAGCGAGTACAGCGCGGGATCGCGGATGTCGCCGCGGTGGAATTCCACGCCCTCGGGGACTTGCTCGATGACGCCGTAGGCAAGGTTATCGATGCCCACGACGCGCGCTCCGCCGCCGAGCAGGCGTTCGGCCAGGTTACTCCCGATGAACCCCGCGACGCCGGTGACGAGAAGCGATCGGCGTGGCGCGGGAGGATTCATCAGATCACGTAGCCCGCCGCGCGAGCGTCCGTGTAAAACATGTTCACCGTCTCGCGTGACAGCTGGTCCAGATCCATGCCGCGCATCGGCAGCTTGTCGAGCACCGGCTTCGTGGCCGTGATGATGTGGCAGCCGCACTCGTCCGCCTGATACACGTTGAACACCTCACGCGGGCTGGCCCAGAGGAGCCGAGCGTTGGGGTTCTGGCGCACGAGCTTCGCCGCGCGGCGCATGATCGGGACGGGATCGCGGCCCGTATCGGCGATGCGGCCGGCAAACACCGAGACGATGGCGGGGATCTTGGGAGACAGGACACCCATGACCGCCTCGACGTGGCGCACCGTCATCAAGGCCGTCACGTTCACCTTCACCTGCTCACGCACGAGGCGCTTGACCAACGGAATGGATGACTCGCCGTGCGTGTTCGTGATGGGAATCTTCACGAACACGTTCTGGCCCCAGCGCGACATGATGAGCGCCTGGCGCTCCATCTCACCGAACTCGTCGGCCAGGACTTCGAACGAGATGGGGAGATCGCGAATGACTTCGAGGATGGACTTCGCCCAGGCCTCGTAGTCCGAGACGCCGGCTTTGCGCATCAGCGTGGGATTGGTGGTGAAGCCGTGGACGAGGCCGCTCGAATACGCCTCGACCATGTCCTTCAGGTCCGCGCCGTCGGCATAGACGGCGATGTTGAGGCCAGCAAGCGTCCTGGATTCGACCTGCGTTAGCGGCTCGGCCGATGGCAGTTCCGCGTGCGCCACGAGTTATCCTCCGTGATTCGCCTTTTGTGAGGGACCGCGCGCATCCACGATGCGCGCGCAATATATCCCGGTGTCTTCATGTAACCAGCCCTCGACGCACGCGTTGGGACGCGTCCGGGCACGTGAGATCCCTAATACACACTGACACGCTGGTCGGTGAGTCCCCTGTGGGGGCGGAGGGGCGGACGCAAAGGGGCTTTTTCGGTCCCGCAGTCCGTCTGTCCGGCCGTCCGCCCGATAAAAGCTTGACCGCTCACCACTTACCACTATTTTGCAGCACTTGGTCAGCCCGAATTTTCCCCTCCAGGAGCTTGCGGCACTGCGGGCGCTAAGTACGGGGTAGAC
>DATIYM010000072.1:0-3185 GCA_035517615.1 Gemmatimonadales bacterium | reverse complement strand
TGCCGAAATAGTTGTTCATTTGGTAAAGCGCCCCGAGTGCTAGTACCGTCCCCATCCGTGCGATCACGCTGTGTCGCCAGGCGAAGAACGGCGCAAACCGCGTGGCGAGATCGAAGGCCGCCCCGCCCGTGAACTGCGCGTTGTGGCCGTAACAATGCCAGCAGGTGAGCCGGTTATCAGATCGAGAAATTGTCCGTGCGCGGGCCGCGGCGTCGTCAGGGCAACGCTCAGCAGCAGCAGCGCGATCGCGCGGAATCGACGCATCCATCCTCCGAACGTTCAAGTGCGACATGCCATCGCGCCGGGAAATTGGCAAGTCGCATTCCCACCAGAACGCGTTGAGTTGACGGGAGTTGTAGAGGAGGGGAGCGGAGGATTAGGGAGTTTGTGCCGCGAGACCGTGAGTACTTCGCTACAACTACAGCTGCTTGACCAGCACGACGATCGCAATCGCGCTCGTGACCACCTGCGCGAGGGCCATCGTCAGCGCCAGCCAATTAGTCCGCGTCCCCGTCGTGTCCTTCACGGGAACGAACACCTCGGACCCTGGACCGGGGGCGGGATCGCTCGACCAGAAAATCATCTTCTTATGCCGCGTGCGCACTTCGCCATTGGCATAGGCCACGCTCACGCGCCCGTCGTCCCCCTTGTAGCTGGGACCTCCTGCCGCGCTCAGATAGTAGTCAAGATCGGCCCCCTTCTCCCACAGTACGCTCCCGGGGGAGTTCACCGCGCCGGACACTTTCACGCTGGGCTGATACTCGGGAATCAGTACGGAGTCATCGGGCTGCAGAATGATATTCTCCCGCGACGCGCTGTCTTTCAACGCGCGCGCCAGCTCGATGTCGATTCTCCCCACATGGTTCAGCGCCCGCGTGAACCGAATTCCTTCGGGGTACGCCGCGGCGGTCAGGCCTCCGGCGCGCGCCACGAGATCGGACAGCCGCTCGTTTTTCGAAGACAGCGCGTAGGTGCCGGGGAACCGCACCTCCCCCGCGATGTACACCGTCCGCTGCAGCTCGAAGTTGGGCTGCCGCAGGATCAGCACGTTGTCGTACGGCTCGAGCGGGACCTCGGGAGCGCCTGGAGCGGGAAACGCGAGGCCCTTCGCCCCGATGTAATGCCCCGCCGAGTCACGCTCGAACAGGTACGTCGAGTCGAGCGGGACGCGCACGGTCTGAGCGAGCTGCCCGTGCGAGCGGTCTTCGGGGAGGCGCGCCACCTCGGCTTCGTGCAGGTAGGCTCCGACCTTCGGCCCACGGCCCAGGAGCACGAGATCCCGGAGCGTCAAGCCCTCACGCCACGGGTAGCGGCCCGGCTTCATGATCATGCCCGAGATCGTCACATACAACGTTCCCTCGAGCGGGGGCAGGGAATCGACCACCGTCGAATCGCCGTCCGCGAGCGCGAGCGCGGGCACGAGTACGCCGTTGAATGCCCCGGCGCCGCTCGCGGCGGGCGGCGGATCTTCCGGCGCGAGCCGCGGCAGCGTGACGTCGATGACGGTGCGCGGGAACGGTCCGGGCCCCTGCGCCGACACCGGGAGTACCCGGTGGATCGCCAGCCGCCGCAGCGACGCGTCGGATCGGAATCCCCCGGCGTCCCGCACCAGATCCACCAGCGTCTCGCCAGGCTTGAGCTCGTAAATCGCGGGCCGCACCACGGCGCCCGTTACCTGCGCGCGCGTGCCGTGCAGCGGCACGAACACCACATCGCCTGTTTCGAGGCGAATGTCCTGCTCCTTGTCGCCGTGCAGCAAATAGTCATAGAGATCGGTGGTGACCTTCGTCTTGTCGACGCGCCGCACCTCCACGTCGCGCAGGTTCGCCCGATTGGTCAGACCGCCGGCCGCGTATAACGCGGTAAGCACCGTACCGAGCGCGCTGATCTGATACGCGCCCGGCTGGTTGACCTCGCCGATCACGTACACCTGGTTCACCCCCACGCTCGCAATCGATACGTCGAAGTGCGTGGTGGCGGTGGGACCGTGCCGGATCCCGGAATACACTTTTCCCAACCGGGTGTACAGCAATTCGCGCAATTCATCGAGCGTC
This sequence comes from Gemmatimonadales bacterium, assembly GCA_035517615.1. GTDB lineage: Bacteria > Gemmatimonadota > Gemmatimonadetes > Gemmatimonadales > GWC2-71-9 > AG25. Next base: position 1,131 of record DATIYM010000072.1, on the reverse strand, counting down.
AGGTTGGCGACGTGCACTTCTCCTACCTGAGGGATCACCAGGAACCCTTCGCGCGTGACTTGCAGGGAGTGGGCGAATTCTATTTCGCCGGTGACAATCAGTACCAGATGATCGCCTGGCCCGATCCTGTAATCCGGCGGAACGGGACCCGAGAGCGTCGGGAGAAACTGTGTCGTGGCGCGACGGAAGACGTCGACCCCAAATACGTAATTCCCGGTTGCGAGCGACTCGGCACGCATCGCATCACGGACACGAATGAATCCGGTGTCGATGGGGAGCAGCTGCCCACGGTTGTTGAACGCCCCCAGGCCGAGCGCCTGGACCGCCGCTAATTCGTCAGACCCTGGTGTGACATCCGCGCCTTTGGTCGGCGAACCCAGGTAGGCGTCGAGCAGACTGGATGGGTAACCGCTGGCCGAAAGCCGCGCCCGAATCTGGTCGGCCGACAGGCCAGACTCCTGGATGCGTTGGCGAATCTCGTCGCCAAGCTGGGGATTCTGCTGCAACGCTCCTTGGAGGGCAGCCTGAGCCTGAGCAGGAGGGGGCAGTGGATTCTGAGCGCCGAGGGGAGCCACGAACCCACACAGCCCGCCGAGAACCACCGGGAGGCCAGTGACGAGATAGCGGTAAAACGGAGGCAGAGCGCCCAAAATGTCGGATTGGCGCTGCGATAGTCAAGACTTGGGCTCCCGTGAGCGGAGCGATCTCGAGAACCGATCCAGCGCGGTCTGCCAGGAGGGTAACGCATCGCCCGTCACGCGCGTTCTGGCGCGCAGCGGTAGCGCGGCGCGGTCTCGTCGGTGACGTCCAGGTCGCTGCGAGCGGGACAGAGACGAGCGTGGCGGGCGGCGCGCTCGTGCCGATGTCGTGTCCCAGCATGACGCCCGCGCCGAGCAGGAGAACACGCACTAGCGGTATAGGGCGTTCGCGGCCTTGTACGCCTCGCCCAGTACGCGCTGCCACCAGTCGGGGGTCACAAGCACACACGTCGGCCGAAATGCCATCAGTCGTCTGAGGTGTAGCGGGGCAGGTCGCTCGAGACGCGCGCGCTACTTGCCTTCCGCCCCGCGGAGACCGATATGCGTGCGCGAACCAATGCTTACGACCGCACCTGGTCGGTCGAGGACGATC
>DATIYM010000071.1:0-2442 GCA_035517615.1 Gemmatimonadales bacterium | reverse complement strand
CTTTTCCCAGGGGCGACAGCGCTGCGCGTAAGGGCTCGGCGAGCGCGACCGTCTTACGAGCGATACTTCGCAGTTCCTGAAACAGTGGTGACTTGGGATTTGCCTGGTAGTGTTTCTGCACGCCAGAGCGGCGCATTGTGATCAGACCGCTTTTCTCGAGGCGTGCGATCTCCCGCTGTACCGCACCCGATCCCGCGCCGATTAGTTGGATGAGTTCGCCGGTGTAGAAGCTGCGCTCAGGTTGACCAAACAGAAGTCCGAGTACTCGCTGTTGCACCGTGGAGAAGAGTGCATCTGCCAGGCTGGCACGTTCGAGGTTGCGCCGGGATTGAGATGCGCTTCTACCCATATTGGGTATGATCCTACCCGATTTGGGTAGGTCACAAAAGCCCAGGGGTCCAGAAACAGGGATGCTCGCTAGAAGTGGTGGGCGGTACTGGGCTCGAACCAGTGACCTCTGCCGTGTGAAACGGAAGTGGGGTGCTTACGAATCAACGATATGCGAGTAGCGTCCCTTGTTGCAACAGGCACCTAGTATCACGTGATGTCACTTGATATCACGGGATGTCACGATCTGACTGTCCCAAAATTGTCCCAACAGCCGGGCGGCACGGCGGCCTAAGACGGCTGAATATTCTGGTTCTCCCGGAACAGGTTCGCCGCGTCGTACTGCGCCTTGATCCGCGCCAGCCGTGGATAGTTCACCCCGTAGATCTCACGAATTCGCTCCGGTGTGCTTGGCGGCAGGTAGTTCACGTAGGCGCGGCGCGCCCAGGGACGCAGCGCCGCGCTAGTCTCCGCCACCCAACGTTCAGCCCGCGCGCGATCGTCAAGCTTGTGCCACTCAGCGGCAATCAGCGTACTTAGTCCTGTTCCACGCAGGGGGTAGGCGGTGGCCGTCATCGGGATGCGTGCCACGACCCCATTCGAAAGGCCTAGCAGCATCTGTCCGAATCCACGTCCCTCAATCGCCGCGCGCGAAAGCACGTCGACGACACCGCCGCTCAGTTCTTCGAGGAACGCGCCATCCACGGCGACGGATGTCGGGCCCCAGACTTCCCCTTCCGGATTCGGTGTTGAGGTGGAAAGCTGCGCCGGGGCGGGGCGAAATGCGGCTTGCCACTTCTCCAGGTAGGCCGCTGCAGCTGCGGCATCACCGCGGTATCCGCACCTCGCCGACGCTCCAGATTCCGGGTCCACGAAGAACCCGGCGCGTGCCTCGTCGGGGGCGTCGCGTACGAGGTCGCCGTATGCGCGCATTGCCCCGGCGATGCCTTGCCAGCCGATGTTGAATGCAGCGGTGTGTAACGGCACGACGGGGTGCAGCCGGAAATCCAGTCGGGTGACCACGCCGAAGTTCCCGCCGCCGCCGCGGATTGCCCAGTAGAGGTCCTCGTTCCGGTCGGGCCCGAGTTCGCGCACTTCGCCGTCGGCCGTGATCAGCTGCGCGCTGACTAGGTTGTCGCAGGCCGTTCCGTACAGGCCTCTCCCGTTCGTGTCGCCGCCCGCGAGCGTGAGCCCGGCGACGCCCACAGAGCCGCACGACCCCATCGGCGTGTAAAGTCCCGCGGCCAGCGTGGCCCTGAGAAGGTCCCTGATCCGGGTGCCGCCACCCACAGAGGCGACTCTGCGGTCGCGGTCGACGGTGACGGTGCTGAATGTGCCGAGGTCTATCTGTAGCGCGCCATCGGCTACCCCGTACCCGGCATAGCTGTGACCGCCGCCCCGGATGGCGATGGGGACTATGTGCTTGCGCGCGTACTCCACGCAGCGTTGCACGTCCTCGAGGCTCACGGCGCGTACGATCGCGAGCGGGCGGCGATCATAGGCAAGGTTCCAGACTCTCCTCGCCTCGTCGTAGCCGCTCGAGCCCCCGCGCAGCAACTGCCCACGAACACTGCGGGCAAGATCGTCGAGGTTGGAAACCGAATCGGCCGCGAACGCCGGGAGAATACCGCGGCGCGCGTACGCACCCACAGCCACGACACCGCAGGCGGCACGGACAAAATCACGGCGGGTCCAAGCGAGGCGATCGGCGTTGTTATTGCTCATCGGCTGATTCTTAGCCATTAGTCACCTGCGTATCCGGTGTCCCTAAATTGTCCCAGCGCCTCCCGCATCCTGCGATCTTCCTCGGACCGGACGGTCCTTTAGCTCCGCCAACCGTGGCCGCCCATTTCCTTGCCTGGTTCGTGACCGCGAGCGTCTTAGCTGCCTGCAATCTCTTTCATAGCCTCCTGCAGCACCTTGTCGGCAACGCCACGACGCTCGAGAGCATCCGCAAGGCGGCGTGCAGTGTGTTGATCAAACTGAGCCTCGTCGCGCCGTAGCCCCTCGCTGATGTAGCTCTTCAGCAGCGTTTGATAGGCCGTAAACCCGCGCATCGGCGCAACGGATTTCAGCGACTCGACGACGTCGGCGGGGATCCGCATCGTGATCGTG
>DATIYM010000070.1:0-13148 GCA_035517615.1 Gemmatimonadales bacterium | reverse complement strand
TCGTCCAGCGCGTGCTGCATCAGCTCCCAGAGTCGAAACCCGTGCGGGCGGATGACCATGCACCCGCGCACCGGGGAGTAGTCCGCGAGCGCGGCCTGCATGATCACATCGTTGTACCACTCACTGAAGTCCTGCGCCCGTGGAGTGATCCTTTGCGCCTTCGTCGCAGTCATGCGAGGAACCGTCCTGCATGGAGACTCGTGAGCGGCACACGCGCTTCACTGCCTGCCGCGAGATCGCGCACGACGGCGACACCGGCCTTCCGCTCCTCCGGGCCCAGAATCACGGCTCGCGGCGCCCCGCGCGCGACGGCGAGCTCGAGCTGCTTCCGGATGGCGCTGTGGCGCAAGCCGTATTCGACGGCGAGACCCTTGTCCCGCATCGCATGCGCCAGCTCGAGCAGGGCGGAGACGTCCTCGGCGGACACGGCCACGAGAAACGCGTCGAGCCGGCCGGGCGCTCCCCCCGTCGCGCCACGCTCGCGCACCAGCTCCCCGATCACGACATCGCCCATTCCGAACCCCACACATGGAAGGTCCACGCCCGCAACCTGCTTGATCAAGTCGTCGTAGCGCCCACCCCCGCAGATCGCGCGCAGCGCGCGCCTCGCATCGAACAGCTCGAATACGATCCCCGTGTAATAGGCGAGCCCACGCACGATCGTCAGATCGACGTCCACGAAGTCGCCCAGCCCCATTGCCCGGAGCGCGCACACCGCTTCCGCGAGCGGCTCGCCTGCTCGCGCATCGGCGTTCACGTTTTGGAGCGCCGCCTGCACCGCATCGATCCCCGAGAGCCGCGCAATCGTCTCGACCGCTTGTGCCCGGGCAGGCAGGAGCTTCATGACGAGACCCGGCTCGCGCTCGAATTTATCCAGGGCGGCGAAGGCAACCGGCAGCTCGGCCTCGGTAACGCCGTGGCCCGCCAGCAGGGCCCGGAGCACCCGCCGGTCGGACAGCCGCAGCCGCACGTCGCCCGCCCTGAGCCCGAACTCGCGCACGATGTCGAGCGCGGCGGCCATTAGCTCCGCGTCGGCCAGCGGCCCCGATTCGCCGATCAGGTCCATGTTGAGCTGGAAGTGCTCGCGCAGCCTGCCCCGCTGCTGGCGCTCGTAGCGGAACAGCTGGGGAATGGAAAACCACCGGATCGGCTTCTTGAGGGCCTGCGCCTTGGCCCCCACCATGCGGGCCAGCGTCGGTGTCATTTCGGGACGCAGAGCGACGCGCCGGTCGCCCTTGTCCGTGAATTCGTACAGCTGCCCCACGATTTCCTCGCCGCTCTTCTGGAGATAGAGGTCCAGCGGCTCGAGCGGAGGACCGTCGTATTCCTGGAACCCGTAGCGGGCGGCTACGCGGCGCCAGGTGGCAAAGATGTGGTTGCGAACAGCGAGATCGTCGGGATAAAAATCGCGAAAGCCCGGTAGGGCCTGTGCTGGCATCGCGCGAATCTAGCCGACCGGCGCAAACCCGGGCAAGCGCGCGAGCGCGTCACCAACCGTGTGAAACGATCCGGTGACGACGATCGTCTCCGCCCCTTCCTGCACCCGCTCGAGCGCGGCGTCGAAATCGGGCTCGAACTGCGCCAAGACCGATTGCGTCGCGAGCTCTGCCGCGAGTCGCTCGAGGCTCCAGCGCCGTTTGGCCGGTGCCGTATCCGGCAGGGTGAACACGAAGCGATCGATTTGCTCGGCAAGCGCGGTGATCATGCCGAGATAATCCTTGTCGCCCAGGACTCCAACCAGCGCATGCCTGGGCCCTGGCGGATTGTAATCGCGCAGCGTGTCCGCCAGGACGCCCGCCCCGTCCGGATTGTGCGCCACATCGAAAATCCACCGCCCCCGGATGTCGAAGCGGCCGGCCACGAACGCGTCGGCGAACGATCGCGGCCATCGGCCCCTGGTTTCCGGTGACGCGAACGGGGCGGGGAGTGAGCCGAGGGCCGCGAGCGCCACGCGCGCGTTGACGCGCTGATGCGCTCCCATGAGCCCGAGAGGCCCGGCAAGCTCCTCGTGACCGGCGCCCCAGTCGAGCGCCAGCACTGGCTCGGCCCCATGTGCGCGCGCCTCGCGCACCAGCACGTCGCGAACCCCGGGGTCCTGCTCGCCCGTCACAAACGGCACGCCTGGCTTCGCGATGCCGGCCTTCTCTCTCGCAATGGACTCGAGCTCCCAGCCGAGGTAATCCGTGTGCTCGCGCGCGATCTTCGTCACGACGGAGACGAGCGGCTGGACCACGTTCGTGGCATCGAGCCGGCCTCCCAAGCCGACCTCGATGACGCCGATGTCCACGCCGCGGGCGGCGATGTCGGCGAAGGCAATGGCCGTGGTCGCTTCGAAAAAACTTGCTTCTACCCGCTCGATGTGGGGCTTGAGGTACGCGGTCCACTCGGCAAATGCGTCGGGGTCGATCGGCACGCCGTCCACCACCACCCGTTCACGGACCGAAACGAGATGGGGGGAAGTGTAGACGCCGACCTTGAACCCGCGCGCCGCGAGGTCGGCCGCGATGAATGCGCAGGTCGAGCCTTTGCCGTTGGTGCCCCCAACGTGAACGATGGGAAACTGCCGTTCGGGATGCCCGAGCACGTCGAGCAGCGCCTCGGTGGGCCCGAGGGACCATTTGATGCGGCCGCTTTGTCGCGCGAAGAGGAACCGGCTGGCGTCCCCGAACGTCAGCCGCTTCAGTCCGCGGCCTCCGCCGGCTGGCCGCCCTCCATATAGCGGAGCAGCCGTACGGTGGTATCCCGTAAATCGCTGCGGGGGACAACCATATCCACCATGCCGTGATCGAGGAGAAATTCTGCGGTCTGAAAGCCTGCGGGAAGGTCCTGTCCGATCGTTTGCTTGATGACTCGCGGGCCCGCGAATCCCACCACCGCTCCCGGCTCGGCGAGGATGACATCCCCCTGCATGGCATAGGACGCTGAAACGCCGCCGGTGGTCGGATTGGTGAGAATCGAAACGAACGGGACGAGCGCCTCACGCAGCCGGGCGATCTCGACCGAAGTCTTGGCCATCTGCATCAGCGACAGCACGCCTTCCTGCATGCGCGCGCCGCCCGACGCGGACACGATGATGAGCGGCACCTTCCGGGCCACCGACCGGCGCGTGAGCCGGGCGATCTTCTCCCCCACCACCGACCCCATCGAGCCACCCATGTAGCCGAAATCCATCACCGCCAGATCGACCGGCATGCCATCCATGCGAGCGAAACCGGTCCGTACCGCCTCCAGCGGGCCCGCTTTCTTGACGGCGATCTCGAGCCGCTCGCGATACTGCTCGAATTGCAGGGGATCCGCCGAGCGCAACTCGGCGTCCAGCTCGTGCCAGGAGCCTTCGTCTATCAGCAGGTCGACGTATTCCTGAGCGCTGATCCGGCGATGGACGCCGCAGTTGGGGCAGACGTTCAAGGCCCGGACGAACCGGTCCTTGATGTCGGTGTGGCCGCATTCATCGCACTTTTCCCACGCGTCGGCGGGAATCTCGAGCCGGACGCGTTCCGCGGTGCGCGGCTTACGTTCCTTTTTGAACCAAGCCATTCGGGCCATGGCGAGCGAGTGTGAAGGCGACAATTTGGGACGGCTGGAGCCTTCTCGCTAGGCCTGGTCTTCTAAGTTACTGCTATAGATCGATATAGCCGGACTGCCTGGATTCCCAGCTGACCCGCAGGCTGATACCGACCGCGATGAAGCAGGTGAGCAGAAACGAGCCGCCGTAGGAAAAAAACGGCAACGGAATTCCGGTGATCGGCAGCAGGTTCACCGTCATACCGATGTTCTCGACGATGTGGGTGAACAGCATGGCCGCGCAGCCGAACACGCACAGGCTCGAGTACGGATCGGTCGCGCGGCGCGCCAGGCGCAGCAGCATCGCGAGCATTGCCGTGAACAGCACCAGCGCCACGACCACGCCCACGAATCCCAGCTCCTCCCCCACCACGGAGAAGATGAAATCCGTCGGTTGAGCGGGGAGAAACGCCAGCCGTTTCTGAGTACCGAGGGTGAATCCTTTTCCCAGAAAGCCACCCGAGCCGATCGCCACTTTCGATTGAATGACGTGCCAGCCGGTGGCGCGCGGATCCACTTCCGGATTGAGAAACGCGAGTAGCCGGTTCTGCTGGTACGGCGCGAGATGCTTCCAGAACGGCAGCGCCACGATGCCCATGACCACATTACCGAGCATCACGGCAAGCCCTTCCCACACATACGGGCGCCACCACAGGAGCAACCCGAACAGGACCACGATCCACGCGCCCCACGCCACGGTCGAGAATGCCAGCACCAGCCCGATGACGGGAGACGCGAGCAGGACGAGGGTGGTAGGCTTGGTGCCGCCCCAGTACAGCATGGCGAACAGGATGGCCACGAAGACGAGCGCGCTGCCCAGGTCGGGCTCGAGGAACACGAGAAACGCCGGCACGCCGGCGATCAGACACGGCACAACCAGCTCGCGCAGCGTGGTGGGGCCTTCCCGCCGCCCGGCCAGCCAGCGGGCCAGCATGAGCACCACGATGATCTTCGCCAGCTCGGACGGCTGACCGATCCGCACACCGCCGATGCCGATCCAGGAGCGGCTGCTTGCCGCCGTGCCGGCGCCGGTGCCGATCACGAGCGTGATCGCGAGCAGGGCCACGGAGATGGCGTACGCGTAGGGCGTGGCCCATTCGAGCAGCCGCGGAGACACGCGGAACATGGCGACGGCCACGAGCAAGCCGATCGCCAACCAGATCAGCTGTTTTTCCCACAGGGCCGTGGCGAACGTCGCGACATCGGTCTGCCCGGCCGAATACACGGCCGCGAGCCCGAAAAGCGACAGGGCTCCGACTGTGGCCGGCAGCGACTTATCGAGTTCCCGGAGGGGTGGGTGCATTGGGTACGTCTGCCGGTGGCGGCGGCGCCACGGTATCCGCGCCGTTGCCGGGCAACAGCTCCATGGGATGCGGCGCGGTATCGGTGGGCAGCTTGATTTGCATCTCGGGGGCCATGGTGGAATCCGCGCCCAGATACCGCGCGATCACGCGAGTCACGAGCGGGGCGACATAGGGGCCCTCGCGGGCGAACTCGACGATCGCGCCCACCACGATCTCGGGCTTGTCGGCGGGGGCGAAGCCGATGAACCAACCGTGCGGCGGGCCGTGCGGGTTTTGCGCCGTGCCGGTCTTGCCCGCGATCACGGTGTTGAATCGCGTCGCGGCGCCGCGCGCCGTCCCCCGCTCCACCACGCTGATCATCGCCTGGCGCAGACCGGCAAGCTGGTCCGGCGTGAGTCCAAGACTGACGTCACTCGCGGCGGGCGGACGCACCAGGTACGGCACGCGCTCGCGGCCGTCGCTCGCCAGCATCTGGTAGAACCGCACCATGTTGACGAGCGTTTGCGCGTCTTCCCCCTGGCCGATGGCCAGGTTGAGCGTGACGGCGGCGGTCCAGCGGCGCGGACCATAGAGGCGATCGTAATACTCGGGTCCGCTCGGGAAGTCGGGGCGGATTTCGCCCGGCAGGTCTACGCCGGTAGGTGAACGGAACCCCCAGGCGTTGGCATCCTCGAGCAGCGATGTGAGACCGATCTTCAGGCCAAGCTGGTAGAAATACACGTCGCAGCTCTGCGCGATCGCGTCGGCGAGCGAGAGATCGCCGTGCCCTTCGGCCGACCAGCAGCGGAAGAACCGATTGCCGTATTGCAGGCCGCCGCGACACGGGATCGGCATGTGGCTGTTCAGCGTGACGAGGCCGCGCTTCAGGGCCATGGCGGCCACAGCGAGCTTCCAGGTCGATCCCGGGGGATAGCGGGCCTGAATGGCGCGGTCGAACAGCGGATGGGTTTCCGGCTCGTTCAGGCGACGCCAGTAGTCGGGATCGACGCCGCCGACAAAGGCATTGGGATCGTAGCTCGGCGCGCTGTAGAGTGCCAGGATTTCGCCGGTATTGGGGTTGAGCGCCAGCACCGCCCCGCGGTGGCCCGCCGGAAAGATTTTGGCGATGTAGCGCTGCAGATCGAGGTCGATGGTCGTGCGTAGCGGCGTGCCCGGCACGGGCGGCAGCGTGGGAGCCGCCCCGGCCTCGCGCACCACATGACCGAGCGCGCTCACTTCCACGAAGCGAATCCCATCGGCGCCACGCAGCGAATCGTCATACTGCCGCTCGAGCCCGTCCTTGCCGAGCAGCGCGCCCAGCCGCATGCCCGCATAGCGTCGCTGCGCGCGTTCGGCTTCCGTCACCTCGCCGATGTCCCCCACGAGGTGGGCAACCACGCTGCTATCGGGATAATACCGTTTGGGTTCGGGGCGAATCAGCAGGCCGGGAAACAGGAGCCGGTGCTCCTCGAGCTGCGACACGATCACGAACTTGGCGTCCGACACGACGAGCGCCGGAACGTAAGGCGCGCGGCGGTAGCGTTGCAGCACGCGCTCGATGCCCGCGCTGTCGAGCTTGACCACGGGGGCGATGCGCTCGAGCGTCTCCCGCAACGCGCTCTCGTCGCCGGGGAGCAACGACACCGTGTAGCCGGGCACGTTCTCCGCGAGAATCTTTCCATTCCGATCGGTGATGATGCCGCGGGGCGCGGGAAGCGGGATCGGGCGCAGCCGGTTGGTTTCCGATTGCAGCTGATACTTGCCGTGCTCGAGCACTTGCGCCCGGAAGAACGCGATCACGAGCACGACCATGGTGGCGCCCAGAACGAATCGCGCCGCGCCAAATCGCTGGGAAACGAGGTGCGACTGAAACGCGCTCACGCGTCACCCATGCGCACCGCCAGCTCGCGCCGGAACAACCAGAGGACGAGCACGCCGGCCAGCGCCGTGGTGAGACTCTGCACCGGCGACCACACCAGCAGCTCCCAGCCCAGCATGCCGCTCCGCATTTTGTTCGACGCGAGCGCGACGATCAGATTGCGGAGCCACGTGCCCGCGAAGAACAGAAAGCCGTTCACCACGATGTTTTCCGCGAAGAAGACGGCCTTGCTCCAGGAAGCGAGATACGCCACGAGCGTGTGCGCCAGCGCCCCGGCGCCGAATGACGCGGGCGTCAGGGCATCGCGCAGCACCCCGACCAGAAATCCGGCGAGGGCGGCCCGCCCGGGCTGGGCGCGAATCGTGTACAGCATGAGCGCGAGCAGCAGGAAGTCCGGGGCCATCCGGTCGTCACCCATGCGGGTGCGAACCGAGAATTGCAGCACCACGAGCCCCGCCAGAATGACGACGAAGCGATACTTGTCGCTCCGCCTCACGGCGCCGCTCTCGTCGAATCGGGTCCGACGAACGCGGCGTGCATGTCCGGCGGAAGATGGCTGGACGTGAGAATCATGACGTGGGACACGGCGGCCGGGTGGACCGCCGGGCGAAGCAGATAGGTGCGCTCCCACCCCTCGGCCTCGTGCGCCAGCCCCAGCACGCTGCCGATCGGAATGCCGCGCGGGAACACGCCGCCCAACCCGGACGTCAGAATCTCCGTCCCGTCGGGCACGAGCTGGCGATACGGCACCCCGCGCAGCTCGAGCAGCCAGCTCCCCGGCCCTTCCGCGCCGTGCGGCGCGACGATTCCGTAGACGCTGCCATCCGCCGCCATGGCGCTGGCGCGGAATTCCGGGTTGGCCCAAGTCACGACCACGCTCGTCTCGTCGTCCACCGTGCTCACGATACCGAGCAACCCTTCGGGGCTCACGACACAGGAGAGCGAGCGCACGCCCTGTTTCCTGCCTCCAGACACGAGCAATGTGAGGGCGTCCGTGGGTAACGCCTGGTGCAGCACCTCGGCCGCGAGATAGCCGGTGTTCAATCGTTGTCCCAGGCCCAACAGCGAGCGCAGCCGCGCATTCTCGCTCCGCAGCTCGGGGACGAACGTCGCCGCCAGCGAGGCCGAATCGCGTTCGGCCACCACGCTCTGATAGCGGGATAACGACGCCACGAGCAGCTGGCTCTGTTCCTGAAGCGATAGCAGGGGTGCGAGGACTGTCTGCCGCAGCGCCCGCGCCACCGGATCGCGGATGCGGTCGGGAAGCACCATCGCCGAAACCGACAGCAGCACACAGACTGCGAACAGCAGTATGTCGCCACGCATGTCGCTACGCGACGTGTGCCTGTCGACGCCCAGTGTCATGCTACCGGGTCAGCACGTTCCGGTACTTCTCCGGGTCGTCGAGGATCCTGCCGGTGCCGCGCACCACGCAGGTCATCGGGTCGTCGTCGAGGTGAATGGGTAAACCGGTTTCCTGCTGCAGCAGCTGGTCGAGCCCGCGGATCAGGGCGCCGCCGCCGGTCATCACGATACCGCGGTCGACGATATCCGACGCCAGCTCGGGCGGCGTGATTTCGAGCGCGCGCCGTACGGCGTCGACGATCTGCTGGATCGGCTCCTGCACGGCTTCGCGAATTTCGCTCGAGTGGACGCGCACGATCTTCGGGATGCCCGACACCAGGTCACGACCCTTCACTTCCATTTCCCGTTCTTCGCCGACCGGGGCCGCCGAGCCGATTTGAATCTTGATTTGCTCCGCGGTTGGCTCGCCGATGAGCAGGTTGTAATTCTTGCGCATGAACTGCACGATGGCCTGGTCGAGCTCGTCGCCACCGGTCCGGATCGAGGTGTCGGACACGATGCCGGACAGCGCGATGACCGCGATTTCGGTGGTTCCGCCCCCGATGTCGATCACCATGTTGCCGGTGGGCGTCTCGACCGGAAGGCCCACGCCGATGGCCGCCGCCATGGGCTCGGCGACCATGTAGACCTCCTTGGCGCCGGCCGACTGCGCGGAATCGCGCACCGCGCGCTTCTCCACTTCGGTGATGCCGCTCGGGACGCACACGATCACCTTGGGCTTCACCCGGAACAGGTGGCGATCGATGATCGTCTTCAGGAAGAAGCGCAGCATCTTTTCAGTGACGTCAAAGTCGGCGATCACGCCGTCCTTGAGCGGCCGGACGGCCAGGATCCCGTCGGGAGTGCGGCCGAGCATGCGCTTCGCCTCGAGCCCGATCCCCTTGATCTTGCCGGTGGATTTCTCGATGGCCACGACGGACGGCTCGTTCAACACGATGCCTTCACCGCGGACGTACACGAGGGTATTTGCCGTGCCCAGATCCACGGCTATTTCATTCGCCGGGCTCCAGGCACCAATTTTGAAATTCTGCCAGGGTGCAGGCACGAGTCTTCGTGAAAAAGGAAGTTAGGCGGGCGCGGAACTAAGGCGTCTGAAGCTAATGAAAAGGATATGATCGAACAAGACGAACGGGGGCCGGATCTTCACGCTCCCGTGCTGCCGAACCCTCCGGTACCGCGCGCGGTGGCCGGCAGCTCCGTCGTTTCGACCAGTTCCACTGCTTCCACCCGATGAAAAATGAGCTGCGCGATCCGGGTGCCCCGAGCGATGGCTACGGGGGCCGATCCCAGATTGATCAGCCCGATGACGACCTCGCCCCGGTAGTCCGAGTCGATCGTGCCAGGCGCGTTCGGCAACATGACGCCCTGCTTGATGGAAAGCCCCGATCTGGGTCGCACCTGGCATTCATACCCTGGTGGGATCGCGAGCGCGATCCCGGTGCGTACCATGCGCCGTTCCATGGGAGCCAGGACGAAGTCCGGGTCGGCGCTCGACACATCGTAGCCTGCGGCGCCGGTCGTCTGCCGGGTGGGCAGCGGCAGCCCGTCGTGGTGCGGGAGACGCAGCACCTGAACGACCGGCGCCGGGCCAGTCACGTCGGGTGCGCCCGCGGCTCAGTTCGGGCCGAGCCAGACGATGCGCTGCCGGTCGGGATTGAAGTACTCCTGTGCGATGTCCATCACATCGGTTTCGGTCAGACGTTCGATATTCGCGAGCACTTCATCGAGGCTCTGGTAGGCCTCCCCGTACACCTGGAGGCCCGCGAGCCGGTACATCCGCGCCGCCGGGCTCTCGAGTGAGAGCATGACCTGGCCCTGCGTCTGCTGCTTGGCCTCGGCGAGCGCCGCGCTGTTCAGTCCTTCCCGCGCCAGCTTCGCGTACTCCTCCCGAATCGCCGCGACCGCCCGCTCCGCCGTTTTCGGCTGAGTGCCGACGTATACGCCGGTCACCCCTACCTGACGATGGAAGGTCGTGAACGAGTAGATCGAGTACGCCAGCCCCAGCTCTTCGCGCACCCGCTGGAACAGGCGGCTCGACATGCCGCCGCCGAACACGTTCGCCAACACGAGCAATGCGTACTTCCTCGGATCGCGGTACGGCATGGTATCGGTCGCGAACACGATGTGCGTCTGGGAGCTGTCCTTCGCGACGCGGACCTCGCCACCGTGCTGGGCTGGAGGCGCCGGCGGCACGAGTGGGGCGCCGTTGCCGTTGCCCTGACCAGTCGAGGCCGGAGCGGTTCCCTCGAGCCATCCCTGCTTGCCGAGCAGCTCGAGCAGCTGTTCATGGGTCAGGTTGCCCGCCGCGCCGATGACGCAATTGCCGGGAAAATAGGCGTGGCTGTGCAACTGCCGCAGGTCGGCGACCTGGAGACCGCTCACCGATTCCCGCGTCCCGAGGATCGAATACCCGTACGGGTGACTGGGCCAGAGCGCGGCCGAGGCGAGGTCGAACACCTGATCGTCGGGCGTGTCCTCCACCATGTTGATCTCTTCCAGGACCACGTTCCGTTCCAGCGTCAGGTCGGAGTCCCGCAGCACCGGATTCCGGACCAGATCGGTCAGCACGTCGATCGCTCGCGACAGGTCGGCATCGAGCACACGGGAATGAAATGCGGTGGCGTCGCGCGAGGTATAGGCGTCGAGCGACCCGCCGCGCGACTCCAATGCCAGCGCGATTTCCTGGGCGGAGCGGCGCTTGGTTCCCTTGAACACCATGTGTTCGAGGAGATGCGACACGCCCATCTTGGACCGGGACTCGTGGGTGCTGGCGGTGCGGACCCAGACCCCGAGGGCCGCCGAGCGCACGTGCGACACGCGCTCGGACACCACTACCACGCCGTTCGGGACGTTTGTCTGGAAGATCTCCCGGTCGAGCCGGATCGTCTCCATTACCGCGCGCGCGCGGGCTCGGCCGTGGCCGCGGCGGCGGGCGGCTCGAGCAGCGCCTTGCGCGACAACCGCATGCGTCCGCGCTCGTCGACCTCGAGCAGCTTCACGCGCACGTGGTCACCCTTCTTGACCACGTCCTCCGTGCGCTCGGTGCGGCCGTGCTGCAGCTCGGAGATGTGGAGCAGTCCTTCCACGCCCGGCAGGATCTCGATGAACGCGCCGAACGCGGTCGTGCTCTTCACGATGCCCTCGTAGACTTTCCCGACCTCGGGCTCCTGCACGATGGCGGCGACCATGTCGCGGGCACGCTCGCCACCCTCGCCCACGGCGGAAATCGTGACCATCCCGTTGTCGTCCACGTTGATTTCGGCGCCCGTCTGCTCCTGGATGCCGCGGATGATCTTGCCCTTGGGACCGATGAGGTCGCCGATCTTGTCGGGCCGGATCTGCATCGTGATGATACGGGGCGCGTACTTGGACAGCTGCGAACGCGGCTTGGGAATCGCCTGCTCCATGATGTCGAGAATATGGAGCCGGGCTTTCTTGGCACGCTCGAGCGCTTCGCTAATGATCCGGAAGTCGAGCCCCTCGATCTTGATGTCCATCTGAATCGAGGTCACGCCTTCACGCGTGCCCGCGACCTTGAAGTCCATGTCGCCGAGGTGGTCCTCGGTGCCGAGAATGTCGGTGAGCACCGCCACCCGGTCGCCTTCCTTGATCAGTCCCATGGCAATCCCGGCGCATGCGCCTTTGACGGGCACGCCGGCATCGAATAGCGCCAGCGACCCGCCCGACACCGTGGCCATCGAGGACGAGCCATTCGACTCGAGGATGTCCGAGACGATGCGGATCGTGTAGGGGAACTGATCGTACGGCGGCAGCACCGCCTGGAGCGCCCGTTCCGCCAGCGCCCCATGCCCGACTTCCCGGCGCGACGTGCCGCGAATCGGCCGGACTTCACCGGTCGAGAACGGCGGGAAATTGTAGTGCAGCATGAACGACTTGGTGGTCTCTTCGGCCACATCGATGGAATCGATGCGCTGCTCGTCGTTGACCGTGCCGAGCGTGACCGACACGAGCGCCTGCGTCTGGCCGCGCGTGAACAGCGCGGAGCCGTGTGTGCGGGGAAGGACGCCGACCTCGCATGTGATCGCCCGGATCGTGTCCAGATCCCGGCCGTCGACTCGCTCGTGGCGCGACAGGACCTGCTCGCGCATCGTGCGGTACTCGATGTCCTCGAGCAGAGTGGAGATATCCTTCGCATTGTCGGGGAACTCGCCCGCGAGCTGCTCCTCGATGGTGACGCGGAGCGCGGCGAGGGCCTGCGTCCGCTCGAGCTTCTCCGGCAGGTTCAGCGCCTCCTCTACCCGCGCCTCCGCCAGCTGCTTGATGCGCGCGACGAGCTGCTCGGGCGGCTCGACCTTGGTCCATTCCATTTTGGGCTGGCGCGACTCCGCGCACAGCTCCTGCGTGGCATCGATCAGGTCGCGAATGCCTTTATGGGCCACCTCGAGGCCCTTGACGATCTCGGCTTCGGTGAGCTCGATCGCCCCGCCCTCGACCATGACGATCGAATCGCGCGATCCCGACACCGTCATGTCCACATCCGAGAACTCGAGCTGCTGGAAGGTGGGATTCAGGATCCAGGCGCCTTCGACGCGCCCCACGCGTACGGCGGCAATCGGGCCGTTCCACGGCGCCTTGGACATCGTGAGCGCGGCCGAGGCGGCGGTGACGCCGAGCACGTCGGCGTCGTTCTCCTGATCCGCCGAGAGGACGTAGATGAACACCTGGACTTCGTTCTTGAATCCTTCGGGAAACAGCGGACGGATGGAGCGATCGATGACCCGTCCCGCGAGGATCTCGTCATCCGAGGGCCGCCCTTCGCGCTTCAGGAAGCCGCCGGGAATTTTCCCCGCCGCGTAGCTCTTTTCGCGATACTCTACGGTGAGGGGGAAGAACGGAAGGGTGGAGACGGTATCGGAGATTGTGACGGCGGCGAGCACTACGGTCTCGCCAAACTGCAACAAACATGAGCCGGCGGCCTGCTTGGCCAGGCGCCCGGTCTCGAGACGGAGCGGACGCCCCGCAAAGCTACGTTCGACGTGCTTCACCATAAGACCTGTCTAGAGCACATGAAAAAGCGTCGGGCGCCCCCGTGCTCT
>DATIYM010000069.1:0-17526 GCA_035517615.1 Gemmatimonadales bacterium | reverse complement strand
CTCCCAGGCAGATTTGTATTACGAAAAATCGGCTGGCCTAAAGACAAAAATGGCCCGGGACGCCAAGCGCCCGAGCCTTGCCGCACCAATGTAACAAGGTCGCCGCGTCTGCGCTACGCCGCTCGCGACGTTCTCCGTTTGCGCGCCGGTACCCGCGCCGTGAGCCTGATGAGGTCGCTACCCGTTGTAACGCTGTCTTCAACGCGCCAGGGCGCGCTGCAGGCGCATCGCGGTCATGCGGGCTCGACGCGCGCCGGCGGGCGAAGGGCCACAGACAGCTCATCGAGACGCGGCAGGTCCTCGAGGCTTTTCACGCCCAGGATTTCGAGGAACTGCGCGGTCGTGCCGTAGAGCAGCGGCCGGCCCAATCCTTCGCCGCGCGTCACCACCTCGATCAACTCGCGCTCGACCAGCTTCTCGAGCACCGCGCCCGAGTCGACACCACGAATCTCCTCGACTTCGAGACGCCCGACCGGCTGGCGATAGGCGATGATGGCGAGCGTTTCGAGCGCCGCGGGAGAGAGCCGCCTGGCGCGCGTCGCGAACTGCGCCCGTTCGATCGTTTCGGCGTACTCCCGCCGCGTGAGGAACTGCCAACCGTGCGCGATCTCCGCCAGCTCGATGCCGTGGTCGTCGTCGCTATAGCGCAGCCTGAGCTCATCGAGCGCGGCGCGCAGCCGCCCTTCTCCGGCCGCGGGGTCGAGCGTCTCGAGCTCCTCGAGCGTGAGCGGCCGCGACGAGGCGAACAGCGCCGCCTCAAGCAGCTTCGCGAGCGGACTCACGGCGAATCTCGAGAGGGGCGAAGGCCTGCGGCTGGTGCAGCGAGAGCGTCCCTCGCTTGGCCAGCTCGAGCAGGGCGATGAACACCGAAAGGACTTCCACGATTCCGGCTCCCCGCATCACGATGTCACTCCACCCGAACGCCTCTCGCTCGGCGAGCAGGGCATGAATCCGCGCCGTCGCGCCTTCGACGTCGAGCGGCCGCGGGACGACCCGGTGCAGCATCGGCTCCGGAATCAGCGAGATCACCCGCTCCGCGGCGGCCAGCAAATCGTTCAGCTCGAACACGAGCGGCCCCGGCGCGACCGGCACATCGACCACCGCCTCGTAGCCGCGCCCCAGCTGCTCGGCGCGCTGCGCCGCGGCCCGGGCGAGCCAATCGACGAGCTCCCGGATCTGCTGATACTCGAGCAACCGGCGCACCAGCTCGGCGCGCGGGTCTTCCCAGTCGTCTGCTCCGACGTGCCGCGGTAGCAGCATTTGCGCCTTGATCCGCAAAAGCCGCGCGGCCATTTCGAGGTAATCCGCCGCCTGGTTCAGGCGCAGCTCGTTGATGACGGCCAGAAACTGATCCGCGATCTTGGCAATCGGCAGGTCGGTCACATCGAGCTGATCTTCCCGAATCAGATGCAGCAGCAGGTCGAGCGGACCGGAGAACTGCTCCAACTCGACGATGAAGCCGGATCCATCCTGCAGCAGGGGGATCGAGCTGGTCATTGCGTGAACGCCTCGCGGGAAATCGCGTAATCGCCCACGACGTGCCAGGCGACGCTCTTGAGGGCGAACGCGGGCCAGAGCAGAATGTCGACCGCACCGGGAAGCAGCCACACGAGCAGCAGCACCGGAAGGAACCCGAGCGCGGAAAGCCGCTGAAACGTGAGACCGGCACGGGCCGGCAGCAGATGAACCAGCACGTGGCTACCGTCGAGCGGCGGAATCGGGAGGAGGTTGAAAAACGCGAGCACGAGATTGAGCGACACTCCATACCACAGCATCCGCTGGATGATGTCCGACGTGCCGCTCAATGCCGGCGACAGCGACCCCACCATCCCCACGATCGCGAACAGAATGACGCACACTACGGACAGGCCGAGATTGGCGCTGACGCCGGCGAGCGAGACGATGATGTCGCCGCGGCGGTAATTGCGATAATTCCGCGGATCGACCGGAACGGGCTTCGCGGCCCCGAACAGAAACCCCGCGTGCGAAAACCACAACAGCGCAGGCAGGACCACCGTCATGAACGGGTCGATGTGTTTGAGGGGATTCAGCGTGAGCCGCCCGCGTTGGTAGGCGGTGGTATCGCCCTGACGAAATGCCGCCTCGGCGTGCGCATACTCATGGGCCACGACCGAGAACAGCAACACCGGGGCCCAGATGAGAAAGTCGAGCTGGATAGAGTTCTCTGGGGTCGGTAACGGCCTAAGATAATGAACCAGGCGCGCTGCGGTCAACGTCGTAGCGCCTTGACCACACTACACTTACCGCCTAGCTTCCCCCGCTCACCGGGAGGGTGTCTTGCCGCGTATCAAGTCCGCCAAGAAGGCCATGCGTCAGAGCCGCCGCCACGAGGCTCACAATCGCGCCCAGCGATCCGCGCTGCGCACCGCCATCAAGCGCGTGCGCGCCTCGGTGGGCGACGCCGCGCAAACCGCGTATCGCGATGCCGTGCGACAGCTCGACCGTGCCGCGCGGAAGGGGCTGATTCACCCCAACAACGCCGCGCGACATAAGTCGCGGCTCGCTGTGCACGTGAAAAAGGTCGGACGGTAGGACGGCACCTAGACCGCCGCTAATTCCGCTCCGCATCGCTCGCAATACCATTCCGTCGGCAGATTCATCATCCCGCACTCTTTGCATTTCAGTGGGCGGGGCTCGGGAGCTTCAGCGCCATTCGATTCCGGCGTCACGGCCCCGGCAGACGGCTCGGGCGTGTTGGCGGGCACCGCCGGTTGATAGTTCGCTCCGCTGGCGCGTTTGGGCGAGGGGGCGCTGTTCTGATCTTCCGTGACTGACTTGATGAATGCCAGCTCATCCAGCTGACCGCCGTTCTGCCCCTCCCGCGGCGGGACACGAGGATGCACGACGGCGTTCTTTCCCGAGGTCGTCAGCGCAGGATTCTTCCCTGAGATCGTGACCGCGGGATTCCTGCCCGAAATCGATGGCGCGGTGCGCGGCGCGGCCCGCACCAGCGTATCAAGCTCCTCGAGCTTTTGAATGTCGCCCTCGACGGCCTGGAGCTCCGCGCGCACGGACAGCAGCTCCGCGAGTGCGTCCTTGTGCACCTGGCTCCACTGCGCCTCGTCATACTCCCCCACGGCGTGGCGCAGCTCGGTCTCGGACAGCTTCTCCGCAGCATGGGCTTCCTTTTTCTGCAGCTCGGCACGCTGGTGCCGTTTCACTTCGATCGTCTGGCGGGCGCTTTCCGCGTGGCTTTTCAGCTCTTCGGTCACCGCCTGGAGTCGCGCCTCATAGTCGGCTTTGACCCGCGTGCGCACCTGCTCCGGCGTGGCGTCCTCGGCGCCGGACAGTCGCGCAATCCACGCCTCGTACTGGCGCCGCTCCTCCAGCAGGCGTTGGATCGTGGCGGTGCTCTTCGAAGATCCTTTGGACATCAGACTCCCGTCATTCCTCCGGCCCCCCCTGACTGTGCGCGTCGCGCGTCGAGCAGCTTCACAGCGTCCTCGGGCAGCGGGTTGACCCGGCCCAGGAGATGTGCGGTGAACAGGATCCGCGCCGCATGCTCGAGACTTTCCATGCGAATCCATGCCAGATCGAGCGTCGGCCCTACCGTTACGGCACCATGATTGGCGAGCAGGAGGGCATCGTGGTCGTCGATGTACGGAACCACGCGCTCTCCCAGCTCGGGAGTCCCCGGTACCCCAAACGGGACGAGTGGCACGCGTCCGGCTGACAGGATAAGCTCCGGCAGCACCAATCTATCTATTTCGCGGCCCGCGACCGTGAATCCGGTCGCGTACGGCGGGTGGGCGTGCACCACCGCCATGACATCGGGTCGGCGCTCCAGGATGCGTAAGTGTAAGTCCAACTCGCTGGTGGGGTTGTGACGCCCGGCGCGTTTCCGTCCCCGTGGGTCCACTTGCACCATGTCCGCCGGCTCGAGCAGGGCTTTGATGAGGCCCGACGGCGTCACGAGGATCCGGCTCGGGGAAAGCCGGACCGAGAGGTTGCCATCCTGACCGGCGATGAGCCCCTGCTGAGCCAGCTGCCGGCAGCACTGCGCCATGCGGCGCGCGTGATCCCGCGCGGTCACAACGGAGGGAGAGGCGGGGCCTCCGCGTCGTGAACGATCGCGCCGGCAACGATCGTGAGCCGGGCTCGGCCGCGGAGTTTCCGGCCGACGAACGGAGTATTACGGCTCTTCGAGTGGAACCGGGCGGGATCTACCACCCAGGGAGTGGCGGTATCGAGTACGACCAGATCGCCGCTGGCACCGCCCGCGAGCGTCCCGCCCGACAGCCCATAGGTGCGGGCGGGGGCCGTGCTCATCCGCCCGATCAGGTCCGGAAGTCCGAGCACTCCACTCTCGACCAGCTCGGTGTACGCCACCGCAAACGCAGTCTCGAGTCCCACGATTCCGAAGGGGGCGTCGTCGAATGCCGCCTCCTTCGCATCGTACGCATGCGGCGCGTGATCGGAGGCAATGCAATCGATCACGCTCTCCCGCAGGCCCTCACGCAGGGCCTCGATGTCGGCCGCTTCGCGCAGCGGCGGATTCATTTTCGCGTTGGTGTCGTACCCTTCGCAGGCGCGCTCGGTCAGGGTGAAATGGTGGGGAGTGACTTCAGCGCTCACGCGAATGCCGCGTTGTTTGGCGCGGCGGATCAGCTCGACCGAGCCGCGAGTGGACATGTGGCAGAGATGGATGCGCCCGCCGGTGAGCTCGGCGAGGAGGAGGTCGCGGGCCACCATGATCTCCTCTGCCGCGGACGGGATGCCTTTCAAGCCGAGCCGGGCGGCCACCAGCCCTTCGTGCATGACGCCGCCGGCCGCGAGCGTCGGGTCCTCGCAATGATCGGCGACGGGAATATCGAACGTCCGCGCGTACTCGAGCGCCGTGCGCATCAGATGGCTCGAGACCACCGGCTTGCCGTCGTCCGAGACCGCCACGGCCCCCGCGCCCACCAGTTCGCCGAACTCCGCGAGCTGCGCGCCTTTCTGGCCGACCGAGATCGCGCCGACGGGATGGACGCGCGAGTAGCCGGCGCGCTGCGACTGTCGCACGATAAAACCCACGGCGGCCTGATTGTCCGTCACCGGGTCGGTGTTGGGCATGGCGCAGACGGCGGTAAAGCCGCCGCTCGCGGCGGCGCGCGCGCCTGACGCAATCGTCTCGATGTCTTCGTTACCGGGCTCACGCAAGTGGACGTGCAGATCCACCAGCCCCGGCGCGACCACCGCGCCCCGAACATCGCGCACGTCCGCCCCGTCCGGCACGCCGAATCCCGTTCCCGTCGCGGCGACCTTGCCGTCTTGGATCAGCACATCGGCGGTCTCATCGAATCCGCGGCTCGGATCGATCACCCGGCCGCCCCGGAGCAAGATGGGCCGCATCAATCCGGCCCCCCACCCTGCGCCGATCCGCGCTTGGCCGCGTCGGCCTGTTCCAGCCGTCCACCGGCGAGGAGATACAGCACGGCCATGCGGACCGCGACGCCGTTCGTCACCTGGTCGAGAATCACGCTCCAGGGTCCGTCGGCCACGCGGCTTTCGATCTCGACGCCGCGATTGATAGGCCCGGGGTGCATCACCAGGATCTCGCCCGGCGCTTTCTCGAGCCGTTCCACCGTAACGCCGAACACGCGGTAGTACTCGCGCAACGACGGAATGAAACCGGCCTGCATGCGCTCGAGCTGTAGCCGGAGCACGTTCAGCGCATCGGCCCATTGAATCGCGTCTTCGACGTGCTCCAGCACGGTCACGCCAAGTTCCTCGAGCCCACGCGGCAACAGCGTCCGCGGGCCGCACACGGCCACCTGCGCGCCAAGTTTCAGCAGGCCCCAGATGTTGGAGCGTGCCACGCGCGAATGCAGCACGTCGCCGACGAGGCACACCTTCAGACCTTCGATGCGGCCCAATTTGTCGCGCAGCGTGAGCAGGTCGAGCAGCGCCTGCGTGGGGTGTTCGTGCTTTCCGTCGCCCGCGTTGACTACGTTCGAGTCGATCCGCTTGGCGAGAAACTCCGCGGCACCCGATGAGCCGTGGCGGATTACGACCATGTCGATGCGCATGGCTTCCAGGTTCCGAGCCGTATCCACGAGCGTCTCGCCCTTCTGCACCGAGCTCCCGCTCGACGCCACGTTGACGGTATCGGCGGACAAACGCTTTTCCGCGAACTCGAACGAGATGCGCGTCCGGGTCGAAGCCTCGAAGAAGAGATTGACGATGGTCTTGCCGCGCAGCGCCGGCACCTTCTTGATGGGCCGTTCGGACACTTCCTTGAACGGCTCGGCGGTATCGAGGATGAGGCGAATCTGCTCGGGCGCGAGCGACTCGAGGCCGATGAGATCCTTGCCGAGAAGCGCGCTCATGCGTGCACGCCCCCGTTCCTTCCCCGTCCTTTCCGCACACTCCGGATCAGCTCGACCTGATCGCGCCCATCCAGCTCCTCGACCAGTACGTCGACGCGATCGCCGGGTCCCGTCTTGACCGCATTGCCCACGATGTCGGCCTGGATGGGCAGCTCGCGCCCCCCACGGTCGATGAGGACGCAGAGCGAAATCCGCTGCGGGCGGCCGAAGTCGGCGAGCTCATCCAGCGCCGCGCGAACCGTCCGGCCCGTGTAGAGCACGTCATCGACGATCACGACGTGTTTGCCCGTGAGATCCGCGGGAATGTGCGTCTCGCCGATCACGGGCTTCGGGCCGACCGTTTCGAGATCGTCGCGGTACAGCGTGATGTCGAGCGCGCCGCGGGGTACGCTCACGCCTTCTCCCTGTTCGATCAGCTTCGCAATGCGCGCGGCCAGCTCCACACCGCGCCGTTGAATTCCGATCAGTACGAGCGCTTCGGTGCCATGGGCCAGCTCGAGTACTTCGACGGCCATACGCTGAAGCGCCCGCGAAAGAGCGCGGGCGTCGAGAATGGTGGTGCGATCGAATTCCGAAGACGGCGACGGGGGGGGCGGGGGCGACTGAGGAGCGGGCGGCCGAGGCATCTCGGGAGTCAAACCTAACGCCGGGCGGAAGGCGGGCAAACCCCTCAGGATTTCGGCTTGACGAAGAACCGGACGGAGTCCATCACCAGCGGGGAGAGCGCTAGGCGCGCCGTATCCGCCAGCACCGCGATCAGACGATGGGGCCCGTGGGGGACCGCCTCGAAGGCGTGCCACAGCTCGCCACGATTCAAATGCACGAACCCGGGTTTGTAGGGGATGGCGGAGTCGGCCGGCGGGAGATCGACGTCGAGCAGCAACACGACATGCGCACCCTCGGGCTTCTCGTGCGCCTCGATCACCGTGACCACGCGGCGCGAATCGAGCTGCGCGTCGGGGTCGGGGTTCAGAATCCGGAGTTCGCTTGCCTGGGTATCGCTGGCGCGCGCCCCGGGGTGCAACAGCGCCAGGCCGATGAGGGCGGCCGCGGTTACTGGCCCGCGCGGCACTGCCCCACCGCTCGCCGGCTCGCCTGGAGCAGGCGGTCCGACGCGTCCGCATTGGGAGATGCGACGAGCAGCGACGGCAGCGGCGCGGGACTCTCGTCCTGGAGCTTGGGTCGCGAGCCTTCCCAGGTGATGTGCCATACCCGCAGGCCGCCGCCCGGCGGCGCGCCGAACACGACGCTCTCCGGAGCGTGTTGCTCATCGAGCGTGAGCGAATCCTTGAACGAGATCTGCACCCTGTAGTCCTGCCCGTCGCCGCGGGTATAGATGTCCAGCGTGCACGGACTGGCCGCCGCTTTCCCAATCGCCTTGACGTAGTAATCGCCGGCCCCCCAGTTCGCGTCATCGAAGCTGTCACGCCGCACGCGGGAATGCGACATGAGCGGCTGCAGCGCGGTAATCGCATCCAGACTCTGGAGAATGATCAGCAGGGGGACGACGAACACTGTCCGCTTTCCGTTTCTTCGTGGCGCACGACCGCGTACGTGAGCGCCGCCCAGGCGGCGAAGGCGCCGAACACGGCGAGCGCGGTGCGGCTGTGGACGTACTGCTGTGCCTCGAGCTTGGCGACGTTCTTGACCGGCAATTCGCGGAACTCACCAATCGGTTGCTTCGAGTCCTGTACGAAGCCCATCACCGTGTCGTGCTGGATCCGCGCTCCGACCATGAGATATTGCTGCCCATCCGTGTCCGTGATGCGCACGAGCTTGGGGCGTACCGACTCGATGTAGCGCGTCGGCTCGGGGACCGGACGCATCGTGGAGCACGCACCACCGAGGAACAGGATACCGCAAGACTGGAAGACGATGCGTACCGCGCGGCTGAACTTCACGTCAGGCTCCGAAACATTGGGTGATGGGGGTATTCTAAAAACGGGCCAGCAAAGGTCAAGCAATCCTCGGCGCTTAGCAAGGGACGGTATCCTGGCCCACGCAGCACGGTGTGAACGGTTGCGGACGCTGGTCCAGCGCGTTCAGACAGACTTGCGCCGACCCGGTTTCACGACGGCTTTCGAGATAGATCAGCGACGTGAGGGTCACGGCGCTCGCCACCACGACGACGGCCGCGGTTCGTGCGTGGGCCGGCTCCTGGGCGCGGACCACGGTCCCCGGCGCGAGCACGAGCTCTCGAAACTGTCCGCCCTCGAAGCCCTGCAACGTGTCTCCCTCGATCCGCGGCGCATCGAGCCGCACGGTGGCTTGATCGGGCGCCGTCACCCACACGCGTTGCGGCAAATCCGCCTGGCTGATGCTCGCGCGGTCCAATGGCCGGAGCGTGTGGCACGACGCGCAACACAGCGCGAGCACCACGCCTGAGGCGCTACGTCGCATCGCGCTCACGGGGCCGCGCGAGTTAGTGCGCCCCGGCTCCGCCGGCCGGCGGAATCGGTGGGGGCACGACGTTCGCCACGGGACGCACGGAGCGCAGATATGCGAAGATCGAGCGCAGATCGTCGTCCGTGAACCGGGCGAAATCGGGCCACGGCATTGGTGGCAGGATCGGTCGGCCAACCCCCATGTGCTTTCCGGTCCGCATCGCCTGGATGAACGTCGTATCGCTCCAGCCGGCGAGGCCGGTTCTGTCAGGCGTAAGGTTCGCGCCGAAGCTCGTACCCCATGGTCCCACCCACGCGGTGAGGTCATTGGTGCTGAGCGCGCCCCAGGCATTGGGACCGATCACGCCGTTCGGGACCGGAGGCAGCTTTTCGCTCGCGGGAAATCCCGACAGGAGCCGCGTCGTATCGGGCACGGGTCCCTGGGGCGTGAAGACCTTGGGCGAATGGCAGTCGTGACATCCCCCCGCCACCACGAGGTACTGCCCGCGGTCCACCGATGGCCCCTCCGTGTGAGCGGGAGAGGACGCTGGACGATTGCCACACCCCCAAGCAGCGATCACTGCGGCCACGAACCCGGTGCGGTAACTCACGGAGCTTCCTCCCGGTCAGAGATGATCGTGTACTCGCTGGTCACGAGTCCACTCGGATACTGGCGCGTCTCAATGTGCCGCAACCGGATGTCCCTGGATAGCGGTCCAAACAGCGGAATGCCGCTCCCGATCAGCACCGGCACACGCGTGACGACCAGGCGTTGAATGAGCCCGGCCTCGAGAAAGCGCTGGATCGTGACGCCGCCGTCGACGTAGAGGTCGCGCGCCCCTCGGGCTTCGAGCCGAGCCACAATCTCCCGCGGGTGGCCGGCCATCCGCTCGACTATGGCTCGGGAGTCGCGCGGCCGCTCGATCTCCCGGCTGCTCAATACCACGATCGGCTTCGATCCATACGGCCATTCCGGAAACTCGAGGACGGTCTCGTAGGTCTTCCGGCCGATCACGAGGGTATCGACGCCGGCGAAAAACTCGCTGTAGCCGTGGTCTTCCCCTCCGCCGGCGGGCAGGAAATCGAGTTTTCCGTCACGGCGCGCAATGAATCCGTCGAGGCTCGTGCCCACGAACACAGCCGCATTCAATCGACCGAAACCCCATCGAAAAATTCCACCACTCCGGTTTCGAGGCGATACTCCGCTCCCACAATCAACAGTTCATCGCGCGCAATCAGCTCTTCGAGCAGGGCCGAGCCGTGGCGCAGCCGGTCTGCCGCGGCGCGGATGTTCGCGCGTACCGCATGGGCCAGCAGGGCGGGCTTGTCGCGCGCGAGGGGCGTCGCGAGCAGCGGCTCCACCGACGGGCGAATGCGGTCGACGATCGAGCGCAAATTGGGCGACCGATCGCGCGTTGGTTGCTCCAATTCTTCGATGGTCGCGGTGACCGCCCCGCACCGAGAGTGTCCGAGAACCACCGCCAGCCGTGTTCCGAGCCGCGCGGCCGCGAACTCGACGCTGCCGATCTGCGACGGCGCTACGATGTTCCCCGCGACACGAATCACGAACAGATCACCGAATCCCTGTCCGAACACGAGCTCGGCGGGAACTCGCGAATCGGAACAGCCGAGCACCACCGCGAACGGGGCCTGTCCCTGCGCGAGGGAGAGACGCCGGCTCTCATCGAGCACCGCCCCGACGTCGTACGTTCCGCTGGCAAAGCGACGGTTGCCCTCCTGCAAGCGTGCCAGCGCTTCGGGCCCGGAGATCATGCTGTGCCTCGGAGCAGCTTCGCGGTCGTGACGACCTGACCGGTGTGGCGCGACGCGTGCTCCGCTGCATGGAATGAGAGACCGAGTACGGTGGACGGCGGAACATCGGGCACCGGCCCGCGGAGCCAAGGCGCCGGCGCGGACACCGACGTCACGAGTGCGACAGTGCGCGCAGCGCCTGGAGAAATCGATCCGGGTCCGACGGACTCAGTAACAGGCTGTATCCCGCGGTCGTGGGCACGTAGACGGCGCGGGTGCGGTCGGTGAGATAGAGCAGCGCCTTCTCTCCATTGCGAAGCCGGAACCAGCCCGACTGATATCCCGGCAGGCCGGTTCCCATCGTCCGCCACTTGGGCCGGAAGCCATCTTCGACATTCAAGTCGACTCGTCGCACCTGGTCAAGGCGGAGCTGGGATCGCGGAACGAGCCGCCCCCACAGATCTCCCGAGAGCCGGAGACCGTCGGGCCGGACTTCGAACTGCGATGACCAGGCGCCGCGCACTGACGCGACGAGCAGCACGGCCGCGCCCAGGAGGATCACGAACAGGGGTGCGAGGAACCAGACGTAGCGGCTGGTCGCCGGGGCGATGGGAAAGACGTTCATGCGCTAAGCCCTCTCTCAGGAACGAGCGTCTTCTTGAAGCACCGTAGCTGCGCGATTTCCTCACGCACCCCGGTGCACGAGCTTGCGGGCGTAGGCCCCCGCCACGGTGAGCGGGTGCGAGACCAGCGCCTCGACGCGCCCGATGAGCGACTGCGGGTTTCGAAACAGCCCCACCTGCTGGAGCACATCGGCGCGATCATAATAGATCCGCTCACCAGCCAGCTTCCCCGCCCCGTCGAACGTGAAGATGCCGCAGAGCGGAAACGAGACACGGCGTCCCGTGGCCGGCAGCCCCCGCCAAGGACCGAGGTGAGTGCCGTTGATCTGCACCTCGAGAACGACGGCGTCTTCGGTCACAATGCGGCGCTTGATGTCGATGCGTAGATCGGGAAGCGAGACGAGCAGGTTCGTGTAGTACGTCGCCACCGCGTCACGCCCGTCATGGTGTTCCGCCCAGGGCTCGTCGTCATAACGGGCCCCGGAGCCGAACGTGCCCAGGATGCCCTCGAGGTTGTGGGCGTTCTCGTGACGGACATGTTCCTCGACCAGCGCCAGCTGGGCGCGAGCGCGATCACTGAGTGCCACCGTCATGTCCGGGTGCCCAATGTCACACGCCAAACTGCCTGAGATGATGGTTGAGATGCTTGTGCTGCATCACGCCCCAATCTCTTCCTGAAATCCTGCCGAATACGGGGCTCGCGGGCCAGGACGCGTTGGGTCCGCGCGCGCAGAACCGTTCGATCAGCGTGTAGAGCCGCTCGCGGTCGGCTCCCCATGTACCGGGAGGCGTCACGAGAAATTCCGGTGGACTCTTTCCCTTGCCGCCCGGCCACGGCACGACGTAAATGATCAGCCAATTGATGGGAAAGCGGGAGAACGGCCCCGCGCGCAGGCTGGCGTCGAGGTCACCGAGGGCCTGAGATAGACTCGCGCTCACATGACAGATCATTTGCGGAGCCGTAAAGCTCCCGAAGCGCGGCGGCCGCTCCGGAGTCAGGCGCGCAATGCGATCGAGAATGGAGGCCCGGATTCGCGGATCGAACAGTGTCGGCATGGGGGATCAGACTGCGCGCGCGAAGTGCCCGCGCGTGTACGCGCTTCCCTGCGCGCGCCGCAGCGACTCGGCATCCGGCTGCTCGCCGCGCCGTAGCCCGTCCACGAGCTCGCGAAACGCCCGGGTGATTTCCGCCACCGGATCGCCGGGAACGTTGAACACCAGGCGATAGTTGCGCAGGCCCGCCCGCCATAGCGCCGGAAGATAGGCCGCACCGCTCACCGGTCGAGAATGCAGCAGCCGATTGCGGCAGGCCCAATCCGTTGCCACCGGGAAAACGTAGCCCGCGGGATCGGTCAACTCGACCGCCGGATGCCGTTGCACGCACAGATCGCGGCAGGTGAACGGCCCGCGATCGAATGCCGCCGACAGCACGCAGTGCTCGATCGTCATCCCCTCCGGGCGACCGTAGGCGAGGACGTCGAACCCCTGACCCTGCCAGGGGGCGCTGAGCTGCACCAGCTCCTCGCCCGTAAGCTCGACGGACGCGACCACGCGCCGTGCCCCCAGCCCGAATAACTCTCGGGCGGTGAACTGATTGAAGCAATTGACGCCGTAGTCGGCCACCACGTCGTGTTCTGCCGCAAGCTCGGCCACGAGCCCCACGTGGCCCACCACGAGCGGCGCCCCGAGTGCCAGCCACTTGTCCAGTGTGGCGCGCTCTTCGGGCCGAACGATGGTAGGCAGGCGGAGGCGCCATGTGACCCCACGCCCCGCCAGCGTGTCGGCGAGCGCGCGCACTCGGCTCACGCTGGGTGTGGGGTGACGCAGGAATGGATCGAGCGTCACCTCGGTGGCGCCGGCGTCGACCGCGATCAACGCATCGTCCAAGCGCCACACCTCGGCCGTCAGAATCGGCTCGGCCGGAATTCCCGAACGGGGTGAGGCGGGAGCGGCGAGCGCCCGATCAATCGCCATCCGGCGCTCCTCCTGCCACTCGTGTGACGCGCCCGCGAGTCGAGTCTCGAGCAACCGCACCGCTTCCTGACGCATGTCGTTGAGACGGCTCACCGGCAGAAACAGGCCGGGAGCGAGTCCGCTCACGTCGAGCGAGCCGAGCGCGAACGGCGTTTCCCCCAATCTGCCGAGCTGGGTGCGCAACCGCTCGGCGTCGAGCGAATGCCTTGTCGCGCGGTTGAGCGCGACGGCACTCGTGACCGTGACCGTCTCTCGCTCGGTTCCCCAGTACAAGGCCAGGGGACGTCCCTCCTCACCTGATGCCCGGACGTGCACCGGCATCGCGGGTTCGTCGCGTTCGACGTTCACCGAGGCAAACGATTGGCGCGCCTGTTCGAGCAAGCTCGCCTGCGACGACCGCACGACGACCCATCCCGCCGCCACGGCATCGACTGCCGGCCCGGAAATCTCCTGGACGATACGATCGCCGTCCTGCTCGAGCGTTCGCACCCGGCTGACGGAAAATCCGGTGTTGCCCCTCGCCGCACCGCCAGGATGCTCGAGCCCGATGCCGTCGCCGTTGGCGAGCGGCCGCGTGACCGATACCACCAGCGCTCCATGGTGACGGCTGATCACGCTCCCCAGCACCGCGCCGCGATTGTCCGGGTGAGTGCGGGTAACGTACGCGCGGCCGGCCCGGCCCCCGTACATCCCGCCGGTGAAGCCCCGCGAAAATATCTGGACGAGCGGTTCGGTTCTCGCCGCCGCCGGCGGACGGCTCGTCTTGCCGTTGGCGAGATCGTCGAGAAAGCTGCGGTAGCCGCGCGTGACGGTCGCGACGTACTCCGGACGCTTTTTCCTGCCTTCGATCTTGAGACAGCCCACGCCAAGGGCGGTGATCGCCGCCAGATGCTCCCAGGCACCGAGGTCCTTCGCGGAAATGAGATACCCGCGGTCGAGCTCCGTACCGCTGCTCGCATCGGTCAGCACGTAATCCTTGCGGCAGGACTGGGCGCACGCGCCGCGATTGGCGCTGCGCTCGGAAATCATGCCCGACATGAAGCACTGGCCCGAGTACGCGATGCAGAGCGCGCCGTGCACGAATGTTTCGAGCCCCAGGTTCGGGACTGCAGCGCGGATCGCCCGGATATCGTCGAGCGTATTCTCGCGCGCGAGCACGACGCGCGATACGCCCATGCGCTCGAGCAGCCGCGCCCCGGCCACGTCGTGCACCGTCAGCTGGGTTGACCCATGGATTTCGAGATCGGGGTAGACCTGTTGAATCAGCCGGAGCGCGCCGATGTCCTGGACCAGGACGGCGTCTATGCCGCGGTCGATGCACATGCCGAGGTGCGCGAGCGCCGGGGCGAGCTCGGCGGGTTTGAGCAGGATGTTGAGCGTCAGGTAGACGCGGGCACCACGCTCGTGCGCGATCCGGCATGCCCGGCCCAGATCGTCCATGCCGAGCTGCGCGCCGTCGTCGCGCGCATTGAATTTCTCGACACCCAGGTACACGGCATCGGCCCCGTTCGCGACCGCCGCTCGGACGGCATCGAGACTTCCGGCTGGAGCGAGCAGCTCAGGGACGGCACGCGTCATCCCGCAATCTACTCTAGCAACCCGCTGGCCAATATCATGTTATCCGCGAGTAAACCTAGGGACACCTACGCGCGCCGGCGGGAGGGACTACCGTTCCATCCATCACCTAACCAGGAACCGGGCGATGGGGGACAAGAAGCGCGACAAGGCGCCGGAGCAAGAGGATCTGACGCGCAAGGAGTACGAGAAAGAGCTTGGCGACCTGCACGTCGAGCTCGTCGAGCTACAGGAGTGGGTGAAGGAAAAGGGCAAGAAAATCTCGATCGTGTTCGAGGGACGAGACGGCGCCGGTAAGGGCGGCACGATCAAGGCCATCACCGAGCGCGTGAGCCCGCGCGTGTTTCGCGTCATCGCCCTGCCCTCGCCCACCGAGCGCGAGAAGAGCCAGATGTATATCCAGCGGTACCTGCCGCACTTCCCCGCCGCCGGTGAGATCGTGATCTGGGACCGCAGCTGGTATAACCGCGCGGGAGTCGAGCGCGTGATGGGCTTCACCCCTGA
This sequence comes from Gemmatimonadales bacterium, assembly GCA_035517615.1. Classification (GTDB taxonomy): domain Bacteria; phylum Gemmatimonadota; class Gemmatimonadetes; order Gemmatimonadales; family GWC2-71-9; genus AG25. The sequence continues at coordinate 2,382 of DATIYM010000069.1, read as the reverse complement.
AGACGAGGTCGAGCGCTTTCTCAAGCTCGCGCCGCTCATGGAAAAGCTCATCGTCGAGTCAGGCGTCATTCTGCTCAAGTACTGGCTCGAGGTGAGCATGGAGGAGCAGACCCGGCGGCTGGAAGATCGCATCAACGACGGCCGCAAAATCTGGAAGCTTTCGCCGATGGACCTCGAATCGTACAGCAAGTGGTACGACTATTCGCGCGCGCGCGACGCGATGTTCAAGGCCACCGACACCTCATGGGCGCCGTGGCACGTGGTCAACTCGAATCACAAACGCCGGGCGCGACTCAATCTGATCACGCACTTGTTGAGCATGGTCCCCTACAAAAACGTGAAACGCGACAAGGTCGAGCTGCCGAAGCGGGACAAGCCGAAAGGGTACGAAGAGCCGGATTATCCGTACAAGTTCGTCCCTACGAAGTTTTGAGGTATTGCGCCACCGCGGTCTCGAGGTTCGGGATCAGACGGTTCCCGTCGAGCACGCGCCCCAGACGGGACTTCTGCACGATCGCGAGCACCTCGGGGTTGAGACCCACGAGCCAGAGTGAGATACCCTGGCTCCGGAGCTTCTCGTCCGCCTCGGCGAGCATCTTGAGCGCGGTGTACTCGATATCGATGATGCCGCGGCCGTCGATGATCAGGACCGATGGATGTGTGCTTTCGATCAGCGCCCACATCTTGTCCCCTGCGGCCTGCGCATTGGCGAAGAACACCCGGCCCTCCGTCCGGAGGATGAGGAGACCGGGCCAGGTCTCGTCGTCCGGGTGTTCCGCCCCGAGCGGACGAAAGATGTTCGTCCCGGGCTTGCGACCCACGGCGTACACGGCCGGGTTGTACGCGTCGTAGGCAAGAGAGACGAGCGACGCAATCACCGCGACGATAATGCCCTTCAGGGTCCCGAGCAGCAGCACGCCCAGCACCGCAATAATCGCCCACCAGAATTCCTGGCGCCGCACCCGGCCGATCTCACGAAACTCCTTCGGCTTCACGAGCTCGACCGAATAAGCGATCACGACTGCCGCGAGCGCGGCCTGCGGCATCAGGCCGATCACGGGAGCAAGGAGCAGCAGCGTCGCGAGTGTCATCGCGGCGGTGACGAGGCCCGCGACCTGGCTCTTCGCGCCGGCCCGGCTGTTCACGGCTGTCTGCGACGTACCGCCACCCGCCGGCATCGCACCCAGGAATCCGCCAGCCGCATTCGCCACCCCGGTGGCCAGCAGCTCCTGGTTGGGAACGAGTGGCGGCTCGCCCTGGCCGCGGAACGCGCGTGCCGCGGCGACCGTTTCCGTGAAACTCATGAGCGCGATGCCGGCCGCCGCGGGCCATAACTGCATCGTCAGCTCGAGCGCCGGTCGGATGAGATGCGGCAGGCCGCGCGGCACGGCTCCCACCGTCTCCACCCCTACCCGCCCGAGACCGAGCAGGCTCGATGCGGCGATCGCGAGCGCGATGGCGACCAGTGGCGCGGGCGCCCGTGGCACGAAACGCACCAGCCCGATGATCACCGCAAACATGGCGACCGAGAGGACGAGCGTCGCCATCGACGTCTGCGGCACATGCTGCACGATCGACACGATGTCGCGCAGGAACCCGGCCTTCTGGATGTGAATGCCGAGCAGCTTGGGTAGCTGATCGATGGTGATGACGATTCCGATGGCCGCCTTGAACCCGATCAGGACAGGCTCGGAAATGAAATTGGCGATGAATCCCAACCGCAGCACGGACGCAAGGACGAGGATAGCGCCCACGAGAATCGCGAGCGTCGCGCTCGCGGCGATGAGCTGTTCGTTCGTCCCGTTCGGCAAGAGTTCCCCGAGCTCGGCGCCCGTAAGAATCGCGATCGTCGTCGTTGTCGTGACGGAGAGTGGACGCGAGGTGCCGAGCACCGCGTAGATGACGAGCGGGACGAGCGCGGTGTACAAACCGACCTGCAGCGGCAGGCCTGCGATCGCCGCGTACGCCATGGCTTTGGGAATGACGACGGCAGCGGCGGTGAGGCCGGCAATGACGTCGGCGCGCAGCCACTCGCCTGAGTAGCCCCGCAGCCAATCGAACGCGGGAATGAACCTGGCCAACCCGCCGGGCCCAGCAGCCGGAACGGCGGCGGGTTTCGTGGCGCGGCGCCCGGAGACGAGCATGCCCTACTCTACCGGTGGCGACCCGCCCCGGTAGTTACCCGTTAGGGAACCATGATCCCGCGAGAACCGCCTATTCCCGACCCGATATTCCCTGCCGCTCTCGGATTTGGGCCAGGATCCGCTCGGTGAAATCCACACGCTCCTGCAGCTCGGCGATCTGCGTCGCCTGCGCATCGAGCGTGACACGGATCTGATCGGATTGACCGACCGCGCCAGGCGGTTCGACACCCCGACGCCG
>DATIYM010000068.1:0-63069 GCA_035517615.1 Gemmatimonadales bacterium | reverse complement strand
CCCTTGTCCGCCGTCACCTTCGTGAGCGCCGCCGTCAGGGTCGTCTTGCCGTGATCGACGTGCCCGATGGTGCCCACGTTCACATGCGGCTTGGTGCGCTCGAATTTTGCCTTAGCCATAGGTCCTCAGATTAGCCTTTGACTTTGGATACAATCTCTTCGGCTTTCTGCTTCGGCACTTCCTGATAGTGGCTGAACTGCATCGAATAAATCGCCCGGCCCTGACTCATCGAACGCAGCGTGGTCGAGTAGCCGAACATCTCTGAGAGCGGCACGCTCGCCGCCACGACCTGCGCGTCGGCGCGCTGCGTCATACCGCCGATCTTGCCGCGGCGGCTCGAGAGATCGCCGATCACTTCGCCCATGTAGTCGGCCGGCGTCACGACCTCGACATCCATGATCGGCTCGAGCAGCACGGGATGGGCACGGCGGGCTGCCTCCTTCACCGCCATGGAGCCAGCGATTTTAAACGCCATTTCGCTCGAGTCAACGTCGTGATACGAGCCGTCCACGAGCTCGACCTTGACATCGACCATGGGATAACCGGCCAGCACGCCGTTCTCGAGCGCTTCCTTCACGCCCTGCTCCACGGGATTGATGTATTCCCGCGGAATCACGCCGCCGACGATGTTGTCCTCGAACACGAACCCCGTACCGGCCTTCCCCGGTTCGAGATGGATGACCACGTGCCCGTACTGCCCGCGGCCGCCGGTCTGGCGGATGAACTTGCCTTCGACGTACTCGACACGGTTTCGGACGGTCTCGCGATAGGCCACCTGCGGACGGCCGACATTGGCGTCGACCTTGAACTCCCGCCGCATGCGTTCCACGATGATCTCGAGGTGCAGCTCACCCATGCCGCTGATGATCGTCTGGGCCGTCTCGGCATCGGTATGCACGCGGAACGTCGGATCTTCTTCCGACAGCTTCTGGAGCGCGAGGGAAAGTTTGTCCTGGTCGGCCTTGGTCTTCGGTTCGATGGCGACCGAGATCACGGGCTCGGGGAAGCGCATCGCCTCGAGGATGATCGGGTGATCTTCGGCGCAGAGTGTGTCGCCGGTGCGCGTGTCCTTCAAGCCGATCGCCGCGGCGATGTCACCGGCGCGGACCTCTTCGATCTCCTCGCGCTTATTGGCGTGCATCTGCAGCAACCGCCCGATGCGCTCGCGCTGGTTCTTGGTGCTGTTGAATACATACGACCCGGCGTTCAGCACACCCGAGTACACCCGGAAGAACGTCAGTTTTCCGACGTACGGATCGGTCATGATCTTGAACGCGAGCGCGGAGAACGGCTCGTCGTCCGACGCCTTGCGCTCGGCGTGCGTTTCGTCGTGGTGCGGCAGATGCCCCTGGATCGCGGGAATGTCGAGTGGCGACGGCAGGAAATCGACGACGGCATCGAGCAGCACCTGCACACCCTTATTCTTGAACGCCGCGCCGCACAGCACCGGGACGACGTGACCCGTGATCGTGGCCTTGCGGAGCACGGTGCGGATCTCGTCTTCCGAGAGCTCGTGCTCTTCCAGGTACTTGTGCAGGATGGCGTCGTCGTGCTCCACGATGGCTTCGAGCAATTCGTGGCGCATTGCCGCGACCTTTTCCTTCATCGCCGCGGGCACGGGGCCCTCGACGTATTTCTTCCCCAGGGTCTCGTCGTCGTACACGATTTCGACCTGGCGGATGATGTCGATCAGCCCTGTGAACAGCTCACCCGAGCCCAGCGGCAGATGAATCGGGTGGGCCTTGGCGCCGAGCCGTTCGCGCACCATGCGCAGGCACATGTCGAAGTCCGCGCCCACGCGGTCCATCTTGTTGACGAAGATGATCCGCGGCACGCGGTAGCGGTCGGCCTGGCGCCAGACGGTCTCGGTCTGCGGCTCGACCCCGCCCACGGCGTCGAGCACGGTGATGGCGCCGTCGAGCACGCGGAGCGAACGTTCCACCTCGACCGTGAAGTCCACGTGGCCGGGCGTATCGATGATGTTGATGCGATACTGCTCGCCCTTGCGGACCCAGAACGTGGTCGTCGCAGCCGAGGTGATGGTGATGCCGCGCTCCTGCTCCTGCTCCATCCAGTCCATCGTGGCCGTGCCATCGTGTACCTCACCCAGCTTGTAGGTGCGGCCCGTGTAATAGAGGATACGCTCGGTCGTAGTCGTTTTCCCGGCATCGATGTGGGCCATGATGCCGATGTTGCGAATCTTCTCGAGCGATGTGGTGCGCGGCATTCTCTTCCTTTATTCAGCAAAAATGCGGGGCGACCGAGTCACCCGCGTACGGGCCGGTCTCGCTCCGCTGTGGCGCCGGGGGATGGCCCCGGCGCTAACCCACCCGTACTACCAGCGGTAGTGGGCGAACGCCCGGTTGGCTTCGGCCATCCGGTGCGTGTCTTCCTTCTTTTTTATCGCTTCGCCCTCGCCCTTGGAGGCGAGGATCACTTCGGCGGCCAACCGTTCCGCCATGTTCTTCTCGCGGCGCGCGCGGCTGTACTGGATGAGCCAGCGCATGCCAAGCGCGGTGCGCCGTTCCGGCCGGACTTCGACCGGGACCTGGTAGGTCGCGCCGCCAACGCGGCGCGACTTGACCTCGAGCGCCGGTTTGAGGTTCGAGAGCGCCTGCTTGAACACGTTCACGCCGGGCTGCCCGGTACGCTGTTCGATCAGGTCCATCGCCTGGTAGAACAACCGCTCACTCAGCGACTTCTTGCCGCGCTCCATGAAGTTGTTCACGAACTTGGAGACGGTCTGGCTGTCGTAGCGTGGATCGGCCGGCACGGGCCGGCGGACGGCTTTCTTTCTCCGACTCACTTTGCCGCTTCCTTCGGCCGCTTGGCGCCGTACTTGGAGCGCGACTGCTTGCGCTCGTTCACGCCGGCGGCATCGAGCGTGCCCCGAATGATGTGATAGCGCACGCCGGGCAGATCCTTCACGCGCCCGCCGCGGATCATCACGATCGAGTGCTCCTGCAAATTGTGTCCTTCACCGGGAATGTAGGCCGTCACTTCGAAACCATTGGTCAACCGGACGCGGGCAACTTTGCGGAGTGCGGAGTTCGGCTTCTTGGGCGTGGTGGTGTACACACGCGTACAGACGCCACGCTTCTGCGGATTTCCGCGCAGCGCAGGCGCCTTTTCCTTGCTCTCGACGTCCTGCCGTCCGCGGCGAACGAGCTGATTGATAGTCGGCATACACCCAGGAAAAAAGTTGCGAAAGAGACTGGCAAGATACCGGGACTGCGTGACTTAGGTCAAGGGGCGCGCGGGGTGATGAGGCAGCGGTCAGATGGGGCGGAAAAGATCCTCTAACCGGATAAGAAACGGCTCAGGCGCACCCGACGGCTGCCAATAAACTGCCTCCCGTTCGACCGTCGGGAATTGCGCGTCCGGCGTCCAGACCTCAACCACCTGCTGGTTGGGATCAACCACCCAGTAGAGAGCAATCCGCTGCTCCTGATACAGGCGCCGCTTGGTGAAACGATCGGCCCGGCTGGTGGAAGGGCTCAGCACTTCAACCACGAGTAGCAGATCCTGTACACGCGACCAATCCATTGTGCGGGCCTGCTCGAGCGTTGTCACGAACGCGTCGGGTTGCACGAGCACATCCGGACCCCAGGAAATGTCCGCCGGCGAGGCGAAGACGTGGCCGACCGGGTGCCGCTCAAGATAGGTCCGAAGCCAGTAGTACAGTCGACCACACAGCTCCTGATGCCAGCCTCGCGGCGCCGGCGTCACGAGCAGCTCCCCGTGGACGACCTCGTAGCGGTTGCCGTCGTCGGGAAGCGCCCGCACCATATCCGCCGTGTGGTAGATCGGGACTGCCATAGACATAGGATCGCGTCCTCGGCGCCGAGAAGGCAAGTCTGCACCACAAACGACCATGCGACGCGACCGCCCTGAAGACGTCATCAGATTTCCGCAGACTGAGCCAAGAAAACAGCGCCAGGGATCTCTCCCGGGCATCGCTTGCCTGTTATCGGCCACCGTCTATTCGACGTGCAGCAACCCCGCTCCCCCGCCGAAATCGTCCTCCACCGGCTTTAGCCCAGGGGGCGCCTGCCATGGTCCGCCGTCCATCCGAATGCTCACCTGGTGATTGCCCGGACCAATCGGCAGGGTCGTCTCCCAAACATTCGACCCGATACACGAGAGCGGCACCACCCTCCAGTTGATGAAATCCGCCGTCAGCTCGACGTGCTGGGCGCTCGGCACTTCGAGCCGAATCCGCCGCACCTTGCCAAGGTACGGCAACACCGCAAACTCGGCGGCTTCGTGTGTGCGCCGGGCGTCCGATAATGCGGTCGCGTGGCCCAGCGCAACCCGCAGTCCCAGCGTGAACGGTGGAACGGGAGGACGTACACCGATGACCGGAAGCGGCGCGTTGCCGAGGCCCGCCACGAGTGCCACATCGCGCCGGAGCGAGAGGGCCGCATCGGTTCGCAGCCAGTGGATCGTCTGGCCGGGGAGCGTCGTCACCCCTGCCATGAGTTGCAGCGCGACGGGCCCCTGGGACCAGAAGACGGAGCTGCTGAGCTCGCGCCACGCGCGTCCCGGTACGACCTGACGACTCACAACCGGCGGCGCTGGTGGCACACCGAGCGTGTCCACGCCCGGAGAATTTCCATATGTGTAGGTCCTGGTCCCACCCGGAATCTGCGCACCGGCAAGGGTCAACGTGAGCGCGAGGTACCGCCACTCGAAGGATCCGCCCAGGGTACCGCGTCCCACCAGCCGGCTCCCCAGATCGTCGCGCAAATCACCCGCCCCGACCGCGACCCATGCCCTGCCCCTGCCTCGGTGCACAGCCAGACCCAGCAGCCCCCCACCGTAAGCGGTCAGCGAATCTCGACGAGCGTCTGCGGGCACCCGCACACCCTCCAGTTCCGCGCGAAACCGCAGGGTGTTGCTTCCAACGGGCGACCAACCAAAATGACCCGTGCCCCAACCGGATCCGGCGGTGAACCCGCCCGCGGCTTGCGGGACCCTGAAGGCCAGGCGCGTGTAGGCCGCCTGAGGCTCGGTGGGCGCGGACGCGAAATCAAACGTTGCTCGCTGCGCGCCAAGACGCGTCGCGAGCAGCGCGCCGAACAGTGCGAGTACCGCATAAGGCCTGCCGTTCATCATCAGATCAGTCCCTGGGAGAGAAGGCGGGCTCGGGCGACGCATCGCGTTGCGGTGCGGGAGCCGAGAGCGCCCTCCCCCGGAGGGCGGCCGCGACGGATGGCGGAACACCTCCCGCGATGTCGCGGGCGACGGCGGCCCGCATCTGCTCCAGGTCTCCATCCGACGCTCCCGCGCTCACCACATTGAGCACAACCGCCGCGGCCGATTCCGCAGCAACGCCCTGAGACACGAGGTCCGTCGCGACCTCGAGCGCAACGGCGGGGTCGTCGTCCTTGCGTGCCGCGCGCATGCGGGTGAGGTCTCGGGGGGTAATGCCCGCTCGCAGCGCACCGGCGCCCGCTTCGAGCTCGCGAGTGCTCGCGCGGTCTCCGAGCGCCGTGCGAGCGGCCGCAAGGTCAGCCGCGAGCCGGCGGACGGCCGCCGCAATACGATCGGGCGAAGCGCTCTTGGTCACGCCTTCCAGTACTTTTTCCTCGAGCGGCTCCACGGGCAGCCCCTGCGCCCGCGCCGAGTCGAGCACCGGCACGACGGCAGCCTGCACTTCGGGTGACGCACGGGCAGCGAGCCTCGGATACTGCGCGGGGAGCGGCTGCACGGTCAGGACCACCACTGCCAGCAGGGCGAGAGCGATTTTCATGTCCCTCGAGGCAAGATCGTGAGCACGGAGCTCCGCGGGCCGAAATCGTCGTCACTCGATTGCGGCGCCGCCGGATCGGCGATCCAGTGCGACCCATCGAGCACGAACGAATAGCGATAGCGTCCGGGCCGGAGCGGCACCATGACTCCCCAGGCATCCGCGCCGAGCCGCTCGAGTGGAGTGGCGTGCGGGTCCCAGTCGTTGAAGTCGCCCACCACGGCAACTCGCGTCGCGTGCGGGGCGGTGAGCACGAACGGGATGAGCCGCGCTGCACTGTGCTGCCGCCGAGCCGGCAGAATGAACACCAACGCGATCGCCGCCGCGAGCGCGGCAGCCGCCACGAGCCACCGGCTCCCAGGTAGCGCCCGCCCCCGTGGAATGCCGTGTTGCCGTGCCGCCCGGAGCACCCGCTCGGGAACCACGGGGTTTGCATCCACTGGCTCGCGCAGCGTCGCGATCAGCCGTTCGAGATCGACTGGCAGCGGCTCAGGCATCTTCGCGCTCCTGTTCGAGTCGGCGCAGGCGGTCGAGGCCGCGCTTCACCCGCATCTTGAGCGCGGACACCCCGACACCCGTGAGCGCCGCGATGTCTTCAAAGCTCATGTCTTCCACGTAGCGCAACAAGAACACCTCGCGCTGGTCCAGGGGAAGATGCCGCAGCAACCACGCGGGATCGCCATCCGGCTCGCGGGTGACGTGCGAGGCCGGCTCACGCGAGAGATCCCGTTCCAGCATGCCGCGGCGTCGGCGTTGCGCGAGCATGGAACGGCAGCGATTCACGAGAATGCGATAAAACCACGGGCCAAACCGCTGGCGATCCTGGTAGCGTGCCAGCGCCCGGTACGCGCGGAGAAAGGCGTCCTGCAGTGCCTCTTCGGCGTCCTCGCGATTCCCCAACAAGCGTGTGGCAAACCGCGTGAACCGTCGCTGATATCGTTCCACCAGAATACCGTACGCGTCGACCTCCCCCGCCAACACCCGGGCGATCACCTCGCCGTCCGTGAGCGTCACATGGCATAAACCCTCGCCAGAGGCCTTCCGGTCACTGTTGCGCGCGATGTGACCCACCATGGCAGCGTCGGAGTTTCTCACTCGGATAGGATCCTTCGTCCCACTCTTCAGGAGCAGCTCATGAAGCGCTTGACATGCTTGGTCACTATTGGCGGCCTGGTTACGGGTCTTTCCTGCAAGGGCGCGACGGCGCCGAATCCCGTGTCAGGGAATCCCCCGGGAGGGAGCAGTACCGCGCGCGTGATGCTCACGGATGCCCCCGCCTCGGACGCCGCCATCCAGAAAGTGATCGTGTACATCGACCACATCGACGCCTCGGCATCGACCGATTCCACTACGCAGTCGTGGGTCACATTGGTTTCGCCGCGGCAGCGCTATGATCTCCTGAGCCTCCAGAACGGTACGATGGCGCTGCTCGGAACGGCTACCCTTCCCGCCGCGGCCATTCAGGAGATTCGCGTAGCGCTCAATACGGATTCCTCCGGAGTTTTCCGCAGCGACGGTAGCGCGGTCAACGTGCACTGGGGATATCAGGGGGCAATCATGATCCACGCGCTCGTCGAGTCGCCGCTGCAACCCTCCTCGAGCGAGGCCCAGATCGTGTTGGACTTCAACGTGGCCAACAGCTTCTCCCCCGACACGCTGGGCGGGGCGGGATCGCTCAATTTCCTTCCCTGGATTCGCGCAACGTTGACGAACTAGACGGAAAGCAAACGGCGCCCGGGATGTCTCCCGGGCACCGTTGTTACCGCCTTATCATCAGCCGCTACACCATCCGACGCCTAATCCGCCTCCACTTCCTCGGGGAACGGACTCGGCACCGTTCCGGGCGCTTGCTCGGTCGGCGGCGGCGGGGGCGTGAAGCCCTCCGGCGGCTCGATCTCGATGTCGTGGTAGCGGTAAATGCCCGTCCCCGCCGGGATCAAGTGGCCGATGATGATGTTCTCCTTCAAACCCAGCAGGTCGTCCTTCGCCCCGCGGATTGCCGCGTCGGTCAACACGCGCGTGGTCTCCTGGAACGACGCCGCCGAGATGAACGACTGCGTCGTGAGACTCGCCTTCGTGATCCCTAAGAGCAACGGCTCCGACGTGGCCGGCTTGCCGCCCTTCTTCACGACCCGCTCGTTGGTCTCGCGGAACGTGAGCTTGTCGACGTGCTCGCCCTCGAGGAACATCGTGTCGCCGGGCTCCATGACGCGCACCTTCTGCAACATCTGGCGCACGATCACGCCGATGTGCTTGTCGTTGATCTTCACGCCCTGCAGCCGGTACACCTCCTGGACCTCGTTTAGCAGGTACTCCTGCACCGCCCGCGGGCCTTTGATCCGCAAGATGTCGTGCGGATTCACGGGACCTTCGGTGAGGCGGTCGCCGGCGCGGACGCGATCGCCTTCGTGCACGCGGAGGTGCTTGCCGGCGGGCACGTCGTACAGCTGCGGCTCGCCCTCCTCCGGATGCACGTAGATCTCGCGCTTCCCGCGCTTGATGTCGCCGAAGCGCACCGTGCCGTCGACTTCGGAAATGGTCGCTGGATCCTTCGGGCGCCGCGCCTCGAACAGCTCCGCCACGCGGGGCAGACCGCCCGTGATGTCGCGCGTCTTGTACGCCTCGCGCGACACCTTGGCCAGCACCTGGCCGGCGTACACCTCGTCGCCGTCCTCGACCGTGAGCTGCGCGCCTTCGGGAATGACGAAGTCGCGGAGCCGCTTTTCCTTCTCGCCCTTCTTCTGCACGACCTCGATGTGCGGGTGCAGCTTTTTCTCGCGGTCCTCGATGATCACCCGCTGGCGCCGGCCCGTGAGCTCGTCCAACTCCTCACGCACCGTCTCGTCCTCGACGATATCGACGAACCGCACGACCCCGGCCACATCGGTCATGATCGGGTTCGTGTAGGGATCCCAGGTGAACAGCACGCCGTCGCGAGCGATCTTGGCGCCGTCTTCCAGCATCAACGTGGCGCCGAGCGGCACGTGGAACCGCGAGTGGACGGCGAGCTTGTTGCTCGCGCCGCCCCCGTTGGCGCCGCTATGCGCTTGGGCGCGCAGAACCAGCTCGCCCTCGTAGCTGGTCACGACTTTCTGGCCGTCCGGCGTGGTGACGAACGCCAGCCGGTCGCCGTACTCGATCACGCCCTCCACCTTGGTGCGCCGCACCGTCTGCTCGGCGATCCGGGCCGCCGTGCCGCCGATGTGGAACGTGCGCAGCGTGAGCTGCGTGCCGGGCTCGCCGATCGACTGCGCGGCGAGAATGCCCACCGCTTCGCCGAGATCGACCATGTCCATCGTGGCCAGATTCCGGCCGTAGCACATGCGGCAGATGCCACGCCGCGCCTCGCACGTCAATACCGAGCGAATCTTGACGCTCTCGATGCCGGCGTTTTCGATCGCCTGGGCGGCCTCTTCGTCGATGAGCTCACCCGCGCCCATCAACAGCTTGCGGTCGCCTTCTTCGTCCTTCTCGAGCGGATCGAACACGTCGTCCGCCGCCACGCAGCCCACGATGCGCTCACGCAGCGGCTCGATGATGTCCTCGCCCTCCTTCAGCGCGGCCATCTCGAGACCGAGAATGGTGCCGCAGTCTTCTTCGGTGACCGTGACATCCTGCGCCACGTCCACGAGCCGCCGCGTCAGGTAGCCGGCGTCGGCCGTTTTCAGTGCCGTGTCGGCCAGGCCCTTCCGCGCGCCGTGCGTCGAGATGAAGTACTCGAGCACGGAGAGACCCTCGCGGAAGTTCGACTTGATCGGGCTCTCGATGATTTCGCCGATGCCGCCCGTGAGCTTCTTCTGCGGCTTCGCCATCAGACCGCGCATCCCCGCCAGCTGGCGGATCTGGTCGCGGCTGCCGCGGCTCCCGGAATCGAACATCATGAACACCGGGTTGAAGCCGCCCTTGGATCGCTGCATCGTCTTGACCATCGCGTCGGCGATGTCGTTGTTCGCATGCGTCCAGGCGTCGATCACCTTGTTGTAGCGCTCCCCGAACGTGATCTGGCCCGTGGCATACGCGCGCTGGAACCGGTCGACGCGCTGCTCGGCGTCGTGCAGCAGCTGCGACTTCTCCGAGGGAATCTCGAGATCCTCGACGCCGATCGACACGCCACCCATGGTGGCATAGCGGAAGCCGAACTCCTTCAATGCGTCGAGGAACTGCACCGTCGCGCCCAGGCCGGCCCAGCGATAGCTCTCGAACACGAGCTCCGACAGGTCACGCTTGCGCATGACGTGGTTGCGGAACCCTTCGGCCTTGAGCACATCCGGGAGGATGCTGTTGAAAATCGCCCGGCCCGCGGTCGTTCCGACCCACTGACCCCGCACGCCCGCGCCGTCGCCCCCCGCACCCGCCGGCGGCTCGAACCAGAAATGCACGGGTGAGTGGTACTCGAGGCGCTTCACCGCGAGTGTCATCTCGAGCTCGGCGAGCGCCGCGATGCGCGGCGCCTTCTGGAGCTTGGCCTCGAATTCGATCGGCTCCTTGGTCAGGAAGTAGCAGCCAAGCACCATGTCCTGCGACGGCTCGGCCACCGGCCGGCCGTCGGAGGGTTTGAGAATGTTGTTGGACGAGACCATCAGGAGCCGCGCCTCGAGCTGGCTCTCGAACGAGAGCGGTACGTGCACGGCCATCTGGTCGCCGTCAAAGTCCGCGTTGAACGCCGCGCAGACGAGCGGGTGAATCCGGATCGCCTTGCCTTCCACGAGCACCGGCTCGAACGCCTGAATGCCGAGGCGGTGGAGCGTGGGGGCGCGGTTCAACAGCACCGGATGGTCTTCGATGATCTCTTCCAGGATCTCGTAGACTTCAGGGCTCTCTTTTTCGACGATCTTCTTGGCCCGCTTGACCGTCTCGGCGATGCCCTTCTCCACGAGCTTGTGGATGATGAACGGCTTGAACAGCTCGACCGCCATCGCCTTCGGCAGGCCGCACTGATGCAGCCGCAGCTCGGGGCCGACCACGATCACGGAGCGGCCCGAATAGTCCACGCGCTTGCCGAGCAGGTTCTGACGGAACCGGCCCTGCTTGCCCTTGAGCATGTCCGAAAGGGATTTCAGGGGCCGCTTGCCGCGCCCGCGGATCGCCTTGGAGCGGCGGCCGTTGTCGAACAGCGCGTCGACCGCTTCCTGGAGCATGCGCTTCTCGTTCCGGAGAATGACCTCCGGCGCGCGGTGCAGGATGAGCTTCTGCAGCCGGTTGTTGCGGTTGATGACCCGCCGATACAGATCGTTCAGGTCCGAGGTGGCGAACCGGCCGCCATCGAGCGGCACGAGCGGCCGCAGATCCGGCGGGATCACGGGGATCACGTCGAGAATCATCCACATCGGGTTGTTGCGCGCCTCGCCGCCGTTCCCGGAATTGCGGAACGCGTCGACGATCTTGAGGCGCTTGAGCATCTGCTTCTTGCGATGCTGGCTCGTTTCGTTGGCCACGGTTTCGCGCAGCTCGTCGGCCAGCTTATCGACGTTCAGCCGCTCGAGCAGCGCGCGCACCGCCGGGGAGCCGATATCGGCCCGGAACGCGCCGTCACCCTCGTTCTTGGCCTTGGTGCGCAGCTCGAGAAAGCGATCTTCGTCGAGCAGCTCGCGCTCCTGCACTTCCTGCTTGCCGGAGTCGATCACCACGTAGTTCGTGTAGTAGATCACCCGCTCGAGGTCGCGCAGCGTCATGTCGAGCAGGTTGCCCATCGGCGAGGGCAGCGTCTTGAAGAACCAGATGTGCGCCACGGGCACGGCGAGCTCGATGTGGCCCATTCGCTCGCGCCGCACCTTGGACAGCGTCACCTCGACGCCGCAGCGATCGCAGATCACGCCGCGATAGCGGATCCGCTTGTACTTGCCGCAGTGGCACTCCCAGTCCTTGACCGGACCGAAGATGCGCTCGCAAAACAAGCCATCCCGTTCCGGCTTGAACGACCGGTAGTTGATGGTCTCGGGCTTGGTGACTTCGCCCCACGACCACCAGGTGCGCTGGCCCTGCAATTCCAGGCGCTCGCGCTCCTTCGAGTCGCGTGGCCCCCGGATTTCCTCCGGGGACGCGATGCGCACCTGGATGTAGTCGAAACTCGAGCTCTTGGGCTCGCGTCCGCTTCGAAAGTCGATCATTGAGTCGTCCTCTCCCTACTCTTCAACGTCTTCGGTCGTGCCGAGGGTGACCTTCAATCCCAAGGCCTGGAGTTCCTTCACCAACACGTTGAAGGACTCGGGGATGCCGGGTTTCGGCAGGTTCTGTCCTTTCACGATCGCCTCGTACACTCGGCTGCGACCGTTCACGTCGTCCGACTTCACCGTGAGAATCTCCTGCAGCGTGTGCGCGGCGCCGTACGCCTCGAGCGCCCACACTTCCATTTCTCCGAACCGCTGGCCGCCGAACTGGGCCTTGCCGGCGAGCGGCTGCTGCGTGACCAGCGAGTACGGGCCGATCGACCGCGCGTGGATCTTGTCGTCCACCAGGTGCGACAGCTTCATCATGTAGATCGAGCCGACGGTGACGTCGGAGGCGAAGAATTCTCCGGTCCGGCCGTCCCGCAGGCGCGCCTTGCCCGTGGGCGACAACCCGGCCGCGCGCAGCACCTCGTTCGCCGCCTGATCGACGTCGGCTTCGGCCTTCGGCCCCAACAGGCCGGCGAGCGCGGGAAATCCCGCGGCCACGAGCGTCTGCGCCGTCTCCTGGTCGAGCTGCTTTTCGATGTCCTTGAGCGCCGACTTGAGCGAAGACTTGCCGTTCTTCTCCCCCGCATCGGCCTCGAGCAGGGCCCGATGCATCTCCTGTTCGATGGTGCGCTGCCCGCGCTCGCGCTCCGCCAGCTCCTTGGCTGCGAGCTTGAGGAAATCCACGATGGCACGCTGCAGATCCCGGGTGCTCTGTGACAGCGCCCGTGAGGCGAGCAGCGAAATGCCCGACGCCGCGACCAGCGGCTTGTCGCCGTTCGTGAGCGGCAGCTTGCGGAGATCCTTCATGATCTCGCGCACCGTATCCGAGTCGAGCGTCGGCGGCACCGCTGCGATCCGCAGCGCATCGCGCGCCCACGCGAGCCCGGCCATCCTGAGCAGCACGCCGATTTCGGTTTCGTCGGCTCCCTGGAACACGGGGGTGCGCGCCTCGAAGCCGAGGATCTTGCCGGCCCAGCCTAGGTGGGTTTCGAGAATCTGACCCACGTTCATGCGGGAGGGCACGCCCAGCGGGTTGAGCACGATGTCCACCGGCGAACCGTCGGGGAGGAACGGCATATCCTCTTCCGGCACGATGCGGGCGATGATGCCCTTGTTGCCGTGCCGTCCCGCCATCTTGTCGCCGACCGAGATCTTGCGCTTCTCCGCGATGTACACCTTCACGAGCTGAATCACGCCCGGCGGCAGCTCGTCGGGCTGCAGGATCTTGTCGATCTGATCTTCGGATTTCTCCTCGATCTTGGCCCGCTCCGAGTGCGCTGCATCGAGCACCGCGCGGATGCGCTCGTTCGTGCCCTTGTTGGACACGCGCAGCGTCTTCAAATCGACGTCCGCGAAGTTCACGTTCTCGAGCTCTTGGCCGGTGAGCTTGGTGCCGCCCGGCAGATACTCCTCGACCGTTCCGGCCTTGAGCATCAGCCCGACCTCCTGCCCGGTGAGCAGCTCACGCAGCTCGGCGAACATCGCGTCCGAGATGCGGCTCTTCTCTTCGCCTTCGAGCCGGCGCACTTCGCCGATGCGCTCGCCGCGATCCTTCTCCACGACCTGGTCTTCGATGCGCGAGAAGATCTTCACGTCGATGACCACACCCTCCATCCCGGGCGGGACCTTGAGCGAGGAGTCCTTCACGTCCTTGGCCTTCTCGCCGAAGATCGCCGTCAGCAGCTTTTCTTCCGGCGACAGCTCGGTCTCGCCTTTGGGCGTGATCTTGCCGACCAGAATGTCGCCCGCCTTGACGTGGGCCCCGATCCGCACGATGCCGCGCTCGTCCAGATCGACGAGCGATTCCTCGGCAACGTTCGGGATTTCCCGCGTGATCTCCTCGCGGCCGCGCTTCGTGTCGCGCACGTGCAGCTCGAGCTCCTGGATGTGGATCGACGAATACACGTCGTCCTTGACCAGGCGCTCGGAGAGCACGATGGCGTCTTCGAAGTTGTGCCCGTACCACGGCATGAATGCCACCAGCACGTTGGCGCCGAGCGCGAGATCGCCGTGCTCGGTGCCCGCCCCGTCGGCCACGACCTGACCGGCGCGGACCTTCTGGCCGCGCTGGACCAGGGGCCGCTGGTTGATCGCGGTGTCCTGGTTCGTCCGCCAGAACTTCTTCAGGCGGTAGCGGTCATGCTGCTTCAGCCGCGCGAGCGGATGATCCCCGGTTTTCGTGTCCTCGTCGCCCGTATCGATGATGATCTCATCGGCGGTGACGCGGGTGACGACGCCGGAGCGGCGCGCCGCGACCACGGCGCCCGAATCGCGGGCGACCTTGTCCTCCAAACCGGTGCCGACGATCGGCGCCTGCGGGAACAGGAGCGGCACCGACTGCCGCTGCATGTTCGATCCCATGAGCGCGCGGTTGGCGTCGTCGTGCTCGAGGAACGGAATGAGCGCCGCGGCGATCGACACGAGCTGCTCGGGAGCCACATCCATGAAGTCGATGCGGTTCGGCGGGAGCAGCGGGTAGTCGTCGCGCTTGCGGCACAGCACCAGCTCGTCCGCGAACTTGCCGTCGGGCGTGAGCCGGGCGTTCGCCTGCGCGACCGCGTAATCTTCTTCTTCGGATGCCGAGAGCCAGCGGATCTCCCCCGTCACCCGGCCGTCCTTCACCACCCGATACGGCGTTTCGACGAAGCCCAGCTCGTTGACCCGGGCGTAGGTCGAGAGGCTCGTGATCAGACCGATGTTCGGACCTTCCGGGGTCTCGATCGGGCACATCCGGCCGTACTGGCTGTAGTGCACGTCGCGCACTTCGAACCCGGCGCGCTCCCGCGTCAACCCGCCGGGACCGAGCGCGCTCAGCCTGCGCTTGTGGGTCAGCTCGGCCAGCGGATTGGTCTGATCCATGAACTGCGACAGCTGCGAGCTGCCGAAGAACGCCTGGATCACGGCGCTCACGGTGCGCGCGTTCACGAGATCGTCGAGCGTGATGCGCTCGGGATCGTTGTTGATGCTCATCCGCTCCTTGATGAGCCGCGCCATGCGCGACAGGCCCACCGAGAACTGATTCGCGATCAGCTCACCGACCGAGCGCACCCGGCGGTTGCCGAGGTGATCGATATCGTCGGTGTAGCCACGCCCTTCGGACAGCTCGATCAGGTACCGGATGATCGCGATGAAGTCGTCCTCGGTGAGGACGGTGTGATCGCGCGACACGTTGACCTTGAGCCGCTGGTTGATCTTGTAGCGCCCCACCCGCCCCAGGTCGTAGCGCTTGGGGTGGAAGAACAGGCGCTCGAGCGCCTGGCGCGCGGTCTCCAAATTCGGCGCCTCGCCGGGACGAAGCAGCGTGTAGATCTGCTCCAGGGCTTCGGCCTCGGTATGGGTCGGGTCCTTGAGCAGCGTGTTCTTGATCAGCGGCGACTCGCTCCGACCCGGAGGCAGGAGCACATCGACCTTGTTCACCTTCGCCTTGAGCAGCTTCTTCTTGAGCGTCTCCGTCAGCTCCTTTCCCCCCTCCGCGAGCACCTCTCCCGTCTCGGGATCGGCCACATCGTTGGCGAGAATCGGCGGGCCCTGGCGCTCGCGCGTCGTGGTGGGCTGTGCCTCGTCACGCAAATCGAGCGACGTATACCCCGCGAACACGCGGACGCGCGCGATGCCGGCGCGGCGGAACTGGTTGAACTTCTCGAGCGTCAGCTCGTCGCCCACCCGCGCGAGCGGGTCGCCCTTCTTGTTCTCGGGATCGGGAACGTCGGCGGCGAGGAGCGTGCCCAACACCTCGCGCTTCTGCGCCCGGCCTTCGAGCCGGCCCGTGATGTCGATCTCCTTGGTCGCATAGAACAACTTCAGGATCTCGGCGTTGGTGCCGTAGCCGAAGGCGCGCAGCAGCGCCGTGGCCGGGAATTTCTTCTTCTTGTCGATGTGGACGTAGATCACGTCGTGGATGTCGATCGTGAACTCGACCCACGAGCCGCGGAACGGAATGATCCGCGCCGAGAACAGGCGCTGGCCGTTCGGGTGGATGCTCTCCTCGAACACCACGCCCGGCGAGCGGTGCAGCTGCGACACGATCACGCGCTCGGCGCCGTTGATGACGAACGTGCCGAGCGGCGTGAGGATGGGCAGCTCGCCCAGATAGACTTCCTTCTCGATGATGTTCTTGGGCCGCTTGGTTTTCGTGACCTCGCCGACCTCTTCCATCACCACGAGCTGCAACGTCGCCTTGAGCGGGACGGAATACGTCATGTCCCGTTCGATGCACTCCTCGACGGAATACTTGGGCTCCCCGAGCGCGTACTTCACGAACTCGAGCGAGTAGTTTCCGTTGATGTCCTGAATCGGGAACACGTCCTTGAACACCCGTTCGAGCCCGACGTCGGAGCGCTCGGCGCCTTTGCCGTCCGGCTGCAGCAGGGACTGGAACGCCCGAGTCTGGATGTCCAGGAGATGCGGCATGGGCATCCCCGTATCGAGCTTGGCAAACGACAAAATCGGCAGAGTCTTCGTCATGATCTGGACCTCAGGGTAAGGCAAAAGACCCCCGTCCCCGTCTTACGCCCTGCAAGGCGGGGATGAAGTGAGGGGCTCGTGCTAGCGAGCAGGAAAGTGCCGAATTCGCGCATGTCCTCGACCAAAGGAGACCCGAGTACGCGCCACCGGGCTCCCATAGCCCGGGGCGTTTCCCGGCGTCTACTTCAGTTCGACGACAGCGCCCTGCGCCTCGAGCTTCTTTTTGATTTCTTCCGCTTCCTGCTTGGACACGCCTTCCTTTACTGTTCCCGGCGCGCCTTCGACCAGGTCCTTGGCCTCTTTCAGGCCGAGGTTGGTGATCGCCCGGACTTCCTTGATGACCTGAATCTTCTTCTCACCGCCGCTCTTCAGGATGACCGTGAACTCGGTCTTCTCCTCGGCAGGTGCCGCAGCCCCTGCGCCCCCGCCCGCCCCACCAGCCGCCGGCGCCGCCGCGACCGGAGCCGCGATCGTCACGCCGAACTTGTCCTTGAACTTCTCGATCAGCTGGGCCAACTCGACGACCGACAGATTGCCGATCGCGTCGAGGAGGTCGTCGAGGCTCAAAGCTGCCTGAGTCGCCATTCTCGTCTCCCGCTCGAAATTAGGATGCAGCGCCGGCGCGCTGCGTGTGGAGCGCTTCGAGGGCGCCCACCATCATGTACAGCAAACCGTTCAACGCTCCAGCGAATCCCGCCATCGGCGCCTGGAGCGCCCCGCCCAGCTGGGCGAGCAGCTCCGACTTGGACGGCAGCGACGCCAGCTGCTTGACCTGATCGGGGGTGACCGCGCGGCCTTCGACCAGCCCCGCGCGCACCGCCGGCTTCTCGAACTCCCTGGCGAAATCGGTGAGCACCTTGGCCGGCGCCACCGGATCGGCGCCACCCAGCACCAGCGCGGTCGGTCCGCCCAGGTGCTCGTTCAGACCCGCCACCTGCGCCTCCGCCAATGCACGGAGCGCGAGGGTGTTCTTCACCACGACATACTCGACCCCGGCTTTCCGGAGTCGACGGCGCAGATCGGTGAGCCGCGCGACATCGAGTCCGGTGAAATCGGTGACGTACACGGTGGGGGCGGCGCGCAGCTTCCGGGCGAGCCCGCTCACCATTTCTTGCTTCTCTGCCTTGGTGCGGATCATTGGTGGTACCCTGCCGGATCAACCGACACGCCTGGTCCCATTGTGCTCGAGACCGTCACTGACCGCACATAGTGCCCCTTGGCCGCCGCGGGCTTGGCGCGCACGATCGCTTCCATGAACGCCTGAAGATTCTGTTCGAGCTTTTCCGGGGAGAAGGATTTCTTCCCGATCGGGGCGTGGACGATGCCACTCTTGTCTACCCTAAACTCGATTTTACCCGCCTTGAGTTCCCGCACCGCTTTGGCGACATCCTGGGTGACCGTGCCCGCCTTGGGATTGGGCATGAGGCCCCGGGGGCCCAGCACTTTGCCCAGCGGAGCGAGCTGCCCCATGACGTCCGGGGTGGCCACGATGACGTCGGTATCGAGCCAGCCATCCTTGATCTTCTGGATGTACTCGATCCCCACGGCATCGGCGCCGGCCGACTCCGCCTCACGGGCCTTTTCGCCCTGGGTGATCACGAGCACGCGAATCGACTTCCCGGTGCCGTTCGGCAGGCTCACGGTCCCGCGCACGATCTGATCAGCGTGCTTGGGATCGACGCCCAGCCGCACGGCGATATCGACCGATTCGTCGAACTTGGCGTACGCGGTCGCCTTGACCCGGTCCACCGCCTCCCGGGTGTTGTGGAGCTTACGCGGGTCGAGCGTGGCCTGCGCGGCCCGGTATTTCTTCCCGTGGGTCCGCATCAGTCGACCACCTCGAGACCCATGGAGCGCGCGGTCCCGGCAACCATGTTCATGGCGCCTTCGAGGTCAGAGGCATTCAGGTCCGGCATCTTGAGCTCCGCGATCTTCTTGATCTGGGCCTTCGTCACCTTGCCGACCTTCTGCCGGTTGGACGAAGGCGATCCCTTCTCGATGCCCGCTTCCATTTTGAGCAACACGGCCGCCGGCGGCGTCTTGGTGATGAACGTGAAGGTCCGGTCCTTATAGATCGTCACCTCCACCGGCGTGACGACGCCCATTTGCCCCTGGGTCTTGGCGTTGAACTGCTTCACGAACTCCATGATGTTGACGCCATGCGGCCCGAGCGCGGTGCCCACCGGGGGGGCGGGAGTCGCCTGTCCGCCCGGCACCTGCAGCTTCACTTGTGCGGCGATCGGCTTGGCCATTAGTGCGCCTTCAGTTGCAAGTAGTCCAATTCGACCGACGTCGGCCGGCCAAACAACGAAACCGAGACCCGGACCTTCCCCTTGTCCGGAATGACTTCTTCCACAGTCCCCGAGAAATCGGAGAACGGCCCCTCGGTGATCTCCACGACCTGGCCGATGAGAAACGGAATCTGCTCGGTCGGCTCTTCTTCCTTGGCCGCCTCTTCCACGCCGAGCAGGCGGTTCACCTCTTCGGTCCGGAGCGGCATGGGCATCCGGCCCGTGCCCACGAACTTGATCACGCCCTGAATCCCGTTGATCGTGTGAATCGTCTCCTGGTTCAGCACCATTTCGACGAGCACGTAGCCGGGATAAATCTTCCGCTCGGCCGTGACTTTCTTGCCGTTCTTGATCTCGACCACTTCCTGGATCGGCACCAGGGCCTGGCGGATCGGCTTCTCAGCGTCCGGCCGCGTATCGTCCTTGATACGTCGCTCGATCAACGACCGCACCTTGTTCTCGTGCCCCGCGGTCGTCTGGATCGCGTACCAGCGATGGTCCGACATCAGAACAGCTTCGCAATGCCGACCACGAAGATCTGCTGCAGCAGCCAATCCATCCACCCGATCACGAGCCCCAGCACCGCGACGAAAATCACGATGACGGTCGTGGCCTTCTTGAGCTCGTCCCAGGTTGGCCACGTGACCTTCCGCAGCTCGTTGCGAACGTCGCGAAAGAACTGCAGGGTGCGGTCGAGCCAATTCCCCTTTGGGTTCGTTAACGCTTCTGTCGCCACGCCTACTTCGATTCCTTGTGCGCCTGGTGCTTATTGCAGCGGGGGCAGTACTTCTTCCATTCCACCCGCTCGGTGTGCTTGCGCCGGTTCTTCGTGGTGAAGTAATTCCGGTCTTTGCACACCGTGCACTCCATAATGATGTTCTCTCGGGGCATCTCGTTGCTCCGGAATCTTTATTTATGGATCTTCGTGACGACGCCCGCGCCGACCGTGCGCCCGCCTTCCCGAATCGCGAACCGCAACCCCTCTTCCATCGCGATCGGTGTGATCAGCTCGATCAGCATCTTCGTGTTGTCCCCCGGCATCACCATCTCCACCCCCGCCGGCAGCTCCACCGTCCCCGTCACGTCCGTCGTCCGGAAGTAAAACTGCGGCCGGTACCCCTTGAAAAACGGCGTATGCCGCCCGCCCTCTTCCTTGGTCAGCACGTACACTTCCGCGTCAAACTTCGTGTGCGGCGTGATCGACCCCGGCTTCGCGAGCACCATCCCCCGCTCCACCTCGTGCTTCTCCACCCCGCGCAGCAATAGCCCCACGTTGTCGCCCGCCTGCCCCTCGTCCAAGAGCTTCCGGAACATCTCCACCCCCGTCACCACCGTCTTCTTGTCCGTCCCGAACCCCACCATCTCGACCTCTTCCTGCACCTTCACCTTCCCCCGGTCGATCCGGCCCGTCGCCACCGTCCCCCGCCCCGTGATCGAAAATACGTCTTCCACCGGCATCAGGAACGGCTTGTCCACATCCCGCTTCGGCACCGGAATGTTCGTGTCGAGCGCCTTCAGGAGCTCCCACACCTTGTCCACCCACTGCTTGTCGCCTTCGATCGCCTTCAGCGCCGACCCCCGGATCACCGGCGTGTCGTCGCCCGGAAACTCGTACTTGGACAACAGCTCCCGCACTTCCAGCTCCACCAGGTCCAGCAGCTCCGCATCATCGACCAGATCGCACTTGTTCAGGAACACGACGATCGCCGGCACGTTCACCTGCCGGGCGAGCAGGATGTGCTCCCGCGTCTGGGGCATCGGCCCATCCACCGCCGACACCACGAGAATGGCCCCGTCCATCTGCGCCGCGCCCGTGATCATGTTCTTCACGTAATCCGCGTGACCCGGGCAGTCGACGTGGGCGTAGTGGCGGTTCTCGGTCGAATACTCGACGTGCGAGGTCGCGATCGTGAGAATTTTGGTCGCATCGCGCCGCCCCTGCGACTCGGACGCCTTGGCCACCTGGTCGTAGCTCACGTAGGTGGCGAGTCCCTTGTCCGCCGTCACCTTCGTGAGCGCCGCCGTCAGGGTCGTCTTGCCGTGATCGACGTGCCCGATGGTGCCCACGTTCACATGCGGCTTGGTGCGCTCGAATTTTGCCTTCGCCATGGAAACCTCAAAAACGTTTGGGAACTACCTCAAGACAAAACTTGACGTCTTTTTCTTGATGCCTCTCGTTTTTCCAAGCTCGCGACCGGGATTGAACCGGTGACCTCGTCCTTACCAAGGACGCGCTCTACCGACTGAGCTACGCGAGCGGAAGAGCGGGCGACGGGGCTCGAACCCGCGACCCTCAGCTTGGAAGGCTGATGCTCTACCAACTGAGCTACGCCCGCGCTCAGTGGTGGGGGAAGGATTCGAACCTTCGTAGGCTGTCGCCGGCAGATTTACAGTCTGCTCCCTTTGGCCACTCGGGCACCCCACCGTGCCAGCCGCCCTACGACCTCCCCCATCCCCACATCTCGCCGATCGTGGCCTAGGCGCGCAATTGCTCGTCCCACTGACGACGCACCCCGCGTTCACTACAGCGCGGGGTGTGTGTGCTACAGGACGAGCCGAATCGATCGCGTACTCCGTGAGCTGACGAAGGGACTCGAACCCTTAACCTGCTGATTACAAATCAGCTGCTCTACCATTGAGCTACGTCAGCAGCCCAGGCCCAGACTGTCGAGACTCGTAGGATAAACGGGGCAACACCTTCCCGCAAGGGAAGCGGGGTGAATGACTTAGAGGGCCCGCCACTTGGTGCCCAGCGGCGTGTCGTCCAACTCGATGCCGCGATCCTTGAGCGCCCCGCGGATCCGATCGGCCTCGCGGAAATCCTTGGCGCGGCGGGCTTTTTCGCGCAGCGCCACCTGGTCTTCGACCCACGCGGTCAGCTCCGGCGCGACGGTACGCGCGCTCGGCAGGACGTCGAGCACGCTCATCAGGCGATCGAGTGCGGCAACGGCGGCCCGCGCTCCCGGAGCCTTGCGGTCGAGCTCGCGATTGGCCGCGCGGGCGAATTCGAACAGCGCGGCCACGGCGCGCGGGGCACTGAGGTCGTCATCGAGCGCTTCCCGAGCCGCGCGCTCGAGCGCCGCCGCGAGCCGCGCCAGCTCACCGTCGTCCGAGCCGGATAGCTCCGCGGCGGCTCGCTCCTTGAGGCGCGCGTACAGCTCACCGAGCCGCTTGACGCCTTCGTTGGCTCCCTCGAGCGCCGCGTCATTGAAGTCGAGCGGCTGGCGATAGTGTGTCTGCCAGAACAACAGCCGCACGGCCGCCGCATCGACGCCCTGCTCACGCAGATCGCGCGCGGTGAGAAAATTTCCGAACCGTTTCGACATTTTGGTGCCGCGCACGTTGAGGAATTCCCCGTGGAGCCAGTAGCGCACGAACGGCTTCCCCGTCGCGGCTTCCGACTGCGCGATTTCGTCCTCATGATGGGGGAAGATCAAATCAATGCCGCCGGCGTGGAGATCGAGCGTGTCGACTGCAAACCGTGCGCGAATCTCGCTCAGCGACATGGCCGAGCATTCGAGATGCCACCCCGGCCGCCCGCGCCCGAATGGGGCGTCCCACGCCGCGCCAACCTGCTCGTCCACAGGCGTGGCGCGTTTCCACAACGCGAAATCCCGCGGGTCGTCCTTCGCATATTCGTCGCTCGCGATGCGCGCGCCGACCTTGATTTCCCGCGTGTCGAGCTGCGACAGTCGACCGTACGTCGGGAATTTGCCGATCGCGAAGTACACCGAGCCGTCTTCGCCGCGATATGCCACGCCGCGCTCGAGCAACCGGGCGACCAACTCGACCATGGCGGGAATCGACTGCGTGGCCCGCGGATACACGTGCGCGGGCCTGATGCGCAGGTAGTCGCGATCCTGGAAGAACGCCTGGACAAATGGCTCCGTGTGTTGATCCAGCCGTTTTCCCGCCCCGGCGGCCGCCTTGATGGTGCGATCGTCGACGTCCGTGAGATTCATGATGTGAAACACGTCGTATCCCGATTGCTCGAGATGGCGGCGCAGCAAATCCTCGAACAGGAACGTGCGGAAGTTGCCGATGTGCGCGTAGTTCCAGACGGTCGGGCCGCATGTGTACATGGTGACCCGCGGGGGGGCAAGCGGCGCGAACGGCTCGACCTTGCGGGTGAGCGTGTTGTACAACGTCAGAGCGGTCATGGAGAGCCGCAAACCTAGGACGCCCACGAGCCGCTCGCAAACCACCGGCCCGCGTGGGAAAACGAGCACCCGCGTCTCCCGCCAGCGCGCGACCGCGGGATCGGACGGATCCAGGAGGCCGCGCCGCACCAGCCGCGAGGCCACATCGGAGACGGTCAGCACGGGATGCGGGGTCAGGGGCCCTATATAAAGGAAGAGGCCGGGAGGGCCCCATCCGATTCCCCCCGGCCGGCGCGAAACCGCGCGACGTTACCGCGCGGCTAAGGCGTGCCGGAGCACCGCGTCCGCCAGGAGATCGGAACCGAACCGCACCGGGTCCGTCGCGGGCAGCCCCGTGGCCTCGCTCGCCTCGTGCGCGGCGTCGCGCGCCTCCGTCTCGCTCATGCCGAACGTATTCAGCGCGATGCCGATCACCCGCGATGGTCGCACGGGGGCCGCGGCCCGCTCATAGAGCGCCACCATCTCGGCTAGCGGCGGGATGCGCACCCAGGGTTCGCGTCCGTGATAATCCCCGATCCAGTCGCGCCGGCTCTGATGGCACAGAATCATCGCGTCGGGAACCGTGCCGTGCAGCAATCCGAGCGTCACGCCTGAGTATCCGGGGTGAATCAGACTGCCCTGCCCTTCGACCAGCACGATGTCCGCGTCCTTCGCGCCCTCGAGCACGAGTCGCTCGGCCGCGCCGGCAATGAAGTCGGCCACCACAGCGTCCACCGCGATGCCCCAGCCCTCGATGAAAATCCCCGTTTGCCCCGTCGCCACGAAGCGGGTGCGATGGCCGCGCCGCACCAGCGCGTCTCGCAGCTCGAGCTGCGCCGTCATCTTGCCCACATTGCAGTCGGTGCCGACGGTGAGAATCACATAGGCGTCCACCTCGGCGGCGCGACCATCCGCCACCGGGAGATCGGTCGGTGGCTTCCGCACGTCGAAGATCCGGACCCCCGCCGTGCGCGCGAGGCTCGCGAGCCCCGGGTCGTCGCCGATGAACGTGTGCAGGCCGCTCCAGATCTCGAGCCGATGCCGGATGGCGCCTTCGAGCCACCCGCGCCAGTCGGCGGGAAGCCTGCCGCCAGTGGGGGCGATCCCGATGAGCACAGCGGTCGCACCCCGCGAGATTGCCCGTTCGAAATCGCCCAGGACGGGAATCGCGCCCCCGAAGCCCAGGACCTGCTGCACGGTCTTGCCGGCGTGGCGGCGATCGAGCACGGCCACGATTCGGTCGGGGAAATAGCGAATGCAGGAGTTCGCCGTCTTCGAGGTGAGCGGCCCGAACTGTCCATCCGCGATGATGACAAACCGTTGCTGCCGGATATCGAGCATCTGGCGCTAGGGCTGGCCCCCGACCGCGACCTGCGATGGCCCCGTCACCCGCCGGCGGTCTCCGCCACGGCGGCGCTCGGTAGGATGCAGCACGGCGGGCGTGACGACCTCGTCGGTTTCGCCATACACGACGCCGTGGAGGATGTGGTGCACGAGCACGAGGAGGACCGCCAGGATGGGCACGGCCACCACGAGCCCGATCAAGCCGAAGAGCGCCCCCGCCGCGAGCACGCTCGCGATGGTGAGTACGGGCGGCAGCGAGACTTTCCGCTCCATGATGTACGGCTGGATGAAATTCGCTTCGATCAGGTGCACGATCACGCCGAGCGCGAGCACGGCGATGGACGTGATCCACCCACCGCTGCCGAGCACCACGAGGGCCGGCAGTAGAATCGAAACGAACGTTCCGAAGAACGGGACGATCGCGGCGATCGCCGACAGGGCGCCAAAGGCGAGCCAGTACGGCGCGCCAATGACGAGCAGCCCGAGCCCGACCAGCACGCCCAGCACCAGCATATCGAGCAGCTGCCCCACGACCCAGGCTTCGAGCGTCTGCCCGATATCCCGCATGATCAGCGCCGCCACGCCGCGATAGCGCGGCGACACGACCGACACGATGCCATCGCGATAGAGCGCGGGCGAGCGCGCGAGGTAGATGGCCATCACGAGGACGCTCGCCCCGTCGACGAACATCTTCCCACCAGCCCGCAGGTAGGGCAGGAGCGAGCCTCGCAGAAAATTCGCGACCTCGCCCAGCGCTTGCAGCATGATCCCCGAGTTCGGATCGGCAAGCCGGCTGTTGCGCAGCAACGGATACTGGCGCGAGAGTCGCGCGAGGGCTTCCTGCGCGGCGGTGATCGTCCCGGGAAGGCCCGACATGAGCGCCTGGATTTGATCGATGACGGGCGGAACGATCACCATGCCCGCCGCGACGAGCACCGCGATCGTTCCCAGCAGCGCGCTCATGAGTCCAACCCAGCGCGGCGTGCGGAACCGCCGCTCCAGGGCATCGGTGATGGCGCTGAGATATGTCGCGAGCAGGGCCGCGACGAAGACGAGCAGCAGAACCTCGGCGAGTCGGATCGCGAGCCAGAGCGTCGCGATGCCGATCGCGACCGCGAGAAACGTGGCGCTCGAGAAGCGCCGTGACTCGTACTGCGGCTCGGGCGGCAGGGTCAGCGGGAAGACTCTGGTGGCGACTCGTCGTCGTCGACGAGCTGTGCCTCCGCGGCTCCCGTGCCGAGCTGCTTCGCGCTCGCGACGGACGGCGGCGGCAGCACGCCCATCTTGCGCTTGAGCTCGAGCAGCTGCTGATCGGTGTCGGCGCGAACCTCGAGCGCCTGGAATTGCTTGAGCAGGCCATCGCCGCTCAGATCGGCATGCACTTCCGCCGCCGCCACGAGCTTCCGCTCCTCGTGCTCGATCTGTTCGGCCATGCGGTCGAAGGCTTCGAACGCGCCCTTGTCGCCGATCGACGACATCGTTTCCTGAATGCGCTTGTGCGCCTCGGCACGCCGCTGCCGGGCGATCAGGATGTTCTTCTTCCGCTTGGCTTCCTCGACGCGGTCATTCAGCTGCCGCAGCGACAGCTTGAGCTTCTCCGTCTCTTCGCGGTGCTTGACCCATGTGTCGTGCAGCTGCAGGGCGGCCTGAGCGTGCTCGTTGTGACGCAGCAAGGCCTGCTTGGCCAGGTCGTCCCGATTCTCCTGGACCGCGAGCACCGCGCGGCGCTCCCAGTCCTCCGCGCTTTTCTTTTCCTGATCCACCTGCGCGGACAGCCGCTTTTCGTCCGCGATCGCCGCCGCCACCTGCTGCTTCGCCTTCGCCAGCTGACTCCGCATGTCCACGATCAGCTGGTTCAGCATTTTCTCGGGATTTTCGGCGCGCGAAATCAGGTCATTGATGTTCGAGCGGATGAGCGTGGACAGTCGATCGAATAGTCCCATGGTACTCCTCGGTTACCGGGCTGCTCCGTAGGACGAAATGTAATCGCTCGTTACGTACCCGATCCGCCGGGCAGGATCCGCGCCGCATTCCCCTCTCCCCGCTCGCCTCCTCGGGCCAGCAGCCGCTCGGCGAAATCCATGCGCTCCGAAAGCTCGGCCACCTCGCGGCGCAGCGCCTCCACGGTGTCGGTGAGCTCCCCGTAGGCCCGATCGGCCTGAGGAGCAGCGCCGGCGCGGATACGATCGGCATATGCCCGCCCAACCGGCGAGCGCGCGAGCAGCCAGGCAAAGAATCCGATCACCGCGACGATCGGGACGAGAACCCCGAGGATGCCTTCCATCAGCGCGGACGGGCGGGTGGTGCGAGGCGCTCCGACTCCTGCGCCGACGCCCGCAGGCGCTCCACGAAATCGACGCGCTCCGCCAGCTCCGCGACCTCCCGGCGGAGCTGCTGCAGCTCCTCCTGCATCACCTCGTGCTCCGGCTCCAGAGGCCCGGGCCGGGACCGGATCCGGTCCGCCAGCGCGCGTCCGATGGGCGAGATCGCCAGCAGGAACAGCGTACCCCCGCCGAACAGCAGCGCAATCGCGAGAATGTCCTCAACCATTGTCCGGCACTGTCCGCATCGTGGGGAACCTACCGTTCAGTCTCCTGCTTGCAACACGTGTCTGAGAAATACCCCGGTGTGCGATTGCGGCGCGCGCGCCACCTGCTCCGGCGTGCCGGCCACCACCACGCTGCCCCCGCCCACCCCGCCCTCCGGACCGAGATCGATCACCCAATCGGCCGTCTTGATGACGTCCAGATTGTGCTCGATCACCACCACCGTGTTGCCTTTGTCCACGAGCCGGTGGAGCACCTCGAGCAGGAGGCGCACGTCTTCGAAGTGCAATCCCGTGGTGGGCTCATCGAGGATGTACAGCGTCCGCCCCGTGTCGCGTTTGGAGAGCTCGGTCGCGAGCTTCACCCGCTGCGCCTCGCCGCCCGAGAGCGTCGTGGCGGCCTGCCCGAGATGGATGTATCCCAAACCTACGTCGTTCAGAAGCTCGAGTTTCGCCGAAACACGCGGCTGGCTCGAGAAGAACTCCAGCGCATCCGCTACGGTCAGCTCCAGCACATCCGCGATCGACTTGCCCTTGTAGCGCACTTCCAGCGTTTCGCGATTGTAGCGCCGCCCTTTGCACACCTCGCAGGGGACGTACACGTCGGGCAGGAAATGCATTTCGACTTTCACGAGTCCGTCGCCTTGACACGCCTCGCAGCGCCCGCCTTTCACGTTGAACGAGAATCGGCCGGGGCCGTAGCCTCGCAGCTTTGATTCCGGCAGCGAGGCGAACAGATCGCGGATCGGGGCGAAGAGCCCGGTATAGGTCGCGGGGTTCGACCGGGGTGTGCGACCAATCGGGCTCTGATCGATGTCGATCACCTTGTCGATCAACTCGATGCCGTCGATGCGCTCGTGCGTTCCGGGGACGAGCTTGGCGCGATAGAAATGGCGGGCGAGGGCCTGATAGAGAATGTCGGTGACGAGCGACGACTTCCCAGATCCCGAAACGCCCGTCACCGCCGTAAACGTCCCCAGCGGGAAATCGACGTTCAGGTTCTTGAGATTATGGTGGCGCGCTCCCAGCACGCGCAGCACCCGTTCCGGATCGAAGCGCCGCCTGGCGAGCGGCACGGGGACCCGCAGCTCGCCGCGCAGATACCGCGCCGTGAGTGAATCGGGATGCCGGATGACATCCTCCAGGGTTCCCTCGACGACGACCTCGCCGCCATGCCGCCCCGCACGCGGCCCCAGGTCCACCACATGATCCGCCGCGCGAATGGTCTCTTCATCATGCTCCACTACGAGCACGGTGTTGCCGAGCTGGCGCAGCTCGCGCAGCGTATCGAGCAGGCGGGCATTGTCGCGCTGGTGCAGGCCGATCGACGGCTCGTCGAGGATGTACAAGACGCCCACGAGACGGCTGCCGATCTGCGTGGCCAGCCGGATGCGCTGCGATTCGCCGCCCGAGAGCGACGCCGCCGATCTACCGAGCGTCAGGTACTCGAGCCCCACGTTCTTCAAGAACCGCAGCCGGTCCGTGACTTCCTTGATGATGGGCCGCGTAATTTCCGGATCGAGCCCGCGCGCCCCGTTATGCTTGAGCGGCAGGTTCTCGAAGAACCCGAGCGCATCCGCTACGGGCAGCTCGACCACATCGCCCAAGCTCCGGCCGTTCACGAGCACCGACAGGCTCTCCGGCCGCAGGCGTTTTCCCCCGCACGCCGGGCAGGGCTGCTCTACCATATACTCCTCGAGCTCTGCGCGAACGCTCTCCGATGCCGTTTCGCGATATCGCCGCTCGACGTGCCGCAGCACGCCTTCCCACTCCGACTGGTACTCGCCGTGCAGCCGGTCGCTGTCGTACTGATACGTGAGCTTTTTCCCCGGCATACCCTGGAGAATCACTGTGCGCACCTGCGCGGGAAGGTCCTGCCACGCCGCCGAGAGGTCGAACTTCAACGTCCGGGCGAGCGAAGGCAGAATCACTTTTCGCAGATATCCGGTGGGCTCTCCCCAGGGGAGAATGACGCCCTCGAGAATGGAGATCCGCGGATCGCCGAGAATCAGGTCCGGATCGACCTCGCGCCGCGTGCCCAGCCCCGAGCAGACGGGACACGCGCCATACGGCGAATTGAACGAGAACTGCCGCGGCTCGAGCTCCGGGATCGAGAGCCCGCATACTGGACAGGCATAGCGCTCGGAGAACGTCGTCGTCGTCTCCGCGCCGCCGCTCTTATGGCGCACGACCTCGACCAGCCCGTCGGCCGCCTTCAGTGCCGTTTCGATTGAATCCGACAGGCGCGCACGATCCTGGCGCCGCAGCACCAGCCGATCCACGACCACCGAGATCGAGTGGTTCTGCCGGCGGTTGAGCTTGGGAACGGCCGACAGGTCATGCGTCGTCCCGTCCACGCGCACGCGCACGAAGCCCTGCTTGCGCGCCGCCTCGAAGATTTCCCGGAACTCGCCTTTGCGCCCCCGAACGAGCGGCGCCAGAATCTCGAGCCTCGTGCTCTCGGGCCACTCGAGCACGAGATCTGTGATCTGCGACGCACTCTGCCGGGCTATAGGAGAGCCGTCGTTCGGACAATGGGGCGTGCCGGTCCGGGCCCAGAGCAACCGCAGGTAATCGTAGATCTCCGTGATCGTGCCCACGGTGGAACGGGGGTTGGCCCCCGCCGACTTCTGCTCGATCGAGATGGCGGGGGAGAGCCCCTCGATCGCGTCCACGTCGGGCTTTTCCATGAGTCCCAGGAACTGCCGCGCGTACGCGGACAGGGATTCCACGTAGCGACGCTGGCCCTCGGCGTAGATGGTGTCGAAGGCGAGCGACGACTTCCCCGACCCCGAGAGGCCGGTAATCACGGTCAGGGAATTCCGCGGGATTTCGACAGTGATGTTCTTGAGGTTGTGCTCGCGGGCGCCGCGGACGACCAGGGTGTCGCTGGACATAGCCTTGTAGCGTTAACGGGGAGGGGTTCCTGGGTCAACCGGGCCCCTTCTTGCCGCCCAGGCCGCCCGCCCCTACGTTAGCCCGTCCCATGAAGTCCCCCGAGCCTGTGGAGCCCGTCACAGCGCTGGTCGTGTTGACCACATTAGACTCAGAAGCAGACGCGCGCGCGCTGGTTCGCTCGCTCATCGATGAACGCGTGATTGCTTGCGGAACGCTGCTCGGCGGTGGTCGCTCGATCTACCGCTGGGAAGGCGAGATCAAAGAGGAGGAGGAAGTGGTCGTTCTCCTGAAAACCGACAGCAGTAAGTGGAACGATCTCGCCGCTCAGGTGCGCCAGCGCCACCCCTACGAGGTCCCCGAGCTACTGGCGATTCCAGTCGATCGCGGCCTCGAGTCGTATCTCGCGTGGCTCAGTGCGGAGGTGCGGGCGTGATTCACAAGCGCGATCCGCACACCGAATCCGCCACGGAGCGGGCCCGTGTGGCCGCCGAGCTCATGGCGGAAGCCGAGCATCTCACGAAGACCGTGGGCATGGCAACGCCCGACGAAGTGAACCGGGCTCAGCTGCCGCCGCCCCTCGCTCCGACGATCGATTCCGAGCCGCAGCGGTTATCCGTGCCCGTGTCCGAAGAACCCCCCGTCGCACCGCGCACTCGCCCGGTCGCTCCCGTCCAACACGACGGGCCGATTCGTTACGAGACGGCGCGCGCGGACTTGGAACGACTGCTCCAGGACGAACCGACCAACGTGGCCGTGCATCTCCAGCTCGCCGCGCTGCTCGCCAAACGCGGTCTCCGCGCCGAGGGCGTGCCGCACTTGCGGCGGGCCGTCGAGCTCGAGCCGGAGCGCGTCACCGCGTGGTATCAACTGGGCGAGCTGCTCAACCGGCTCGACGATCTTGCCGGCGCCAAAGCCGCGTTCGAGCGCGCGATCGCGCTCGATGCCCGCCACGCCCGATCCCTGTACGGCCTCGGCATCGTGCTCGATCGCATGAACCGTCCCGATGAAGCAACGCTGTTGTACCGGCGCTCGCGCGAGGCCGCGAGTTGGCGGGCCGGCGCTTCGAACGGCGACCCTCCGGGAGCTCCGGCCACCCCGTGATCCGGGTCGTGGTCGACGATCTCGCGTTCCTTGCCACTGACGCGATCGTTCGCCCTGCCACTGTTCGCCTCGATTCGACCACTCCCGCCGTCCGGCGCCTCGAGCAGGCGGGCGGCAGCGAATTTCTCGATCGCATCCGCGTCCGCAAGGATCTCGTGGTGGGCGCGGCCGTGGTCACCGGCGCGGGCGGCGATCTGCCCTCCGAATTCGTGATTCATGCCGTGATCCAGAGCGACACCGAGCCCGTGAGTCGGACCGGCGTGGAGCGGGCGTGGCGCTCGGCGCTCGAGCGGGCGCGCGAATGGGAGTTCGCCCGCCTCACCGCGCCCGTGCTCGGAACGGGCGCGGGCAACCTCACCATCGAAGACGCAGCCGCGATCATGGGCCGCGTGGCGCGATCCCACGCGAGTGGGGCGACGTTTCCCAATGACGTGTGCATCGTGGTCGAGACCGCGGCGGAGCTGGCCACCGTCGAAGCGGTCTTGCGCACCAGCGCATCGTCGTGAGCCGGCGGGGCTGGGCGGTGACGATCGCCTTGCTGTGGCTCGTCGCGCTCGGATGGCTCGCGAAGCGTGAGTTCTTCCGAACCACGAGCGAGCGGCTCGCCGAAGCCGCGCTGGCCGTGGCGCCGGGCACGGCGTTCTACCGGATCACCCTCGGCTCGCAGCAGGTGGGCTTCACCTCGATGACGGTCGATACCCAGGGCACCACGCTCGCGGTGACGGACTTCCTGGTGCTCGAGATCCCGACCGCGGGCGGTATGCGGCGAACGCGGGCGCGCAGCGTCGCGACGGTCAACCGGGCGCTGCGCACCGAACGCCTCGACGCGAGGGCCGAAGGTCCGGACGCCGCGTTCGCCGCGCACGGGATCGTCACGGGAGATACCGTGTTGTCGCTCGTCGTGCTGTCCGCGGGAGGGGCGGACTCCCAGGGCATGCGCCTCCGGCTCGATCGGCCATTGCTCCTGCCGTCGCTCGTGCCGCTGCGGCTCGCGCTTGGAGGCGCGGGCGCGCTCAAGCCCGGCAGGAACCTGGAGCTGCAGGTGTTCGATCCGCTCGAGCTGATGCAGCACGACGTGACCATTGCCGTGGGTCCGGAGTCGACGTTCGCCGTTCCCGACAGCGCGATTTTCGATTCGACGACGTTCACGTGGACGGCCGCGCATCTCGACACCGTGCGCGCATTCCGCATCGACGAGCGCCGCCAGGGGCTGCTGACTCGCGAATGGGTGGACGCCGAGGGACGACTCGTGCGAGCCGCCGCCGCGAGCGGCCTCACGCTCGAACGCACGGCATACGAGATCGCCTATCAGAACTTCCGGCACCGCGACACGGTGCGCCTCATCGCGGCCGAAGCGCACCATCCGGCGACGCGCGGCGGGGGCATCCCGGAAGTGGCCGAGGATACGAGACACGCGGCACCCACTGCTCGGCGCACGTTGCGAGCGCGCATTTCAGGGATCAGTCCCGCAGCCGTGCCGATCGAGAACACGCGCCAGCGCCTCTCGGGCGACACGCTGGTCGTGACTCAGGATCCGGATTCGCTGCTCGTCTCCCGCTATGCGCTTCCCGCACGAGATCCGGCGCTCGGGCCGTGGCTCGCCCCGGCGCCGCTGCTGCCGTGCGATGCTCCGAGTGTGCACGCGCTCGCGCTCGCGATCCTGGGATCCGAGCGGGACCCGCGACTCGCCGCCGCCCGGCTCGCCGCCTGGGTTCGGGAGAACATTCACCCCGGTCCCCCGACCGGCGCACCGAACGCCCTGTCCGTCCTGCGGCACCGGAGCGGAGGCAGCAACGAGCGTGCGGTGACCTTCGTGTCGCTCGCGCGCGCCGCCGGCCTTCCCGCGCGGACGGTGGGTGGTCTGCTCGAGCAGGATGGTGCCTGGGTTCCGTACGCCTGGGCCGAGGTCTATCTCGGCGGGTGGGTGGCGGTCGACCCCGGTCTCGAACAGCTCCCGGCGGACGCCCGGCACGTGCGCCTGGTCGTGGACGGACTGGCGCGCGAAGTCGAGTTGCTCCGCTTCCTGGGTCGCATGAACATCGAGGTGCTATGATCCGGCTCGAGAATCTCACGAAGTTGTACGGCAGTTTTGTCGCCGTCGACGACGTCAGCCTCACGATTCCCGCGGGCGAGCTGTTCGGTTTTCTCGGACCGAACGGCGCGGGGAAAACCACGACGCTCCGAATGATCGCGGGCATTCTCCGCCCCAACGGAGGCCGCGTGTTCATCGGCGACGATGACGTTCACGAGCGGCCGCTCGTCGCGAAGCAGCGGCTCGGCTTCATCCCGGACCGGCCCTTCGTGTACGAAAAGCTCACGGGCGCCGAGTTTCTCCGCTTCGTGGCGGGACTGTACGGGCAGGAGGGCGATGCCATCGAGCGCCGCATTGCCGAGCTGCTCGAAGTGTTCGAGCTGACGAGCTGGCGCGACGAGCTGATCGAGGCCTACAGCCACGGGATGCGTCAAAAGCTGATCATCTCGAGCGCGCTGATTCACCGCCCCGCCTGCATCGTCGTGGACGAGCCGATGGTCGGACTCGATCCCAAAGCCGCCCGGCTCCTGAAGGACATCTTCCGGCAGTTCGTCGACCGGGGCGGCACGGTGCTGATGAGCACGCACACGCTCGAGGTCGCCGAAGCGATGTGCGATCGGATCGGCATCATTCAGCACGGCAAAATCGTGGCGAGCGGCACCATGACGGAGATCCGGCGACAAACCTCCTCCGGCGACGCGAGTCTCGAGGAGCTGTTCCTCCGGCTCACCGGCGGCGCCGAGCTGCGTGCCCTGGCCGAAGTGCTCGGCGGGAACGGGACCGCCGCCCGATGATGCAGCCGTCGCTGGCGCACGTGCTGCAACCGAAATGGCGCACGGCGCTGCAGCGCATGCGCGAAGAGCGCCAGAACGGGGCCGGCAAACTCGTCGCGCTGAGCATCGTCGCCGCGCTGTTCTGGCTCGCCACCTTCGGGATTCTCTACTTCGTGCTGCGGTATTTTCGGGGCGTCGAAGAGCTGGGACCGCTGCTCGCGGGAAAGCTGCTCGGATTGGTGCTGCTCTCGTTCGCTTCGATTCTCGTGCTCTCGAACGTCGTCACGGCGCTGTCGAGCTTCTTCCTCGCGCACGACCTCGATTTGCTCGTCTCGGCGCCGGTAGACTGGCTGCGGCTCTATCTCGCGAAACTGGGCGAGACGCTCGTGCACTCGTCGTGGATGGTGGCCCTGATGGCGATTCCCATCCTCGCCGCCTACGGCGTCATCTATCACGGCGGGTGGTTGTTCGCCCCCTACGCCGTCGCCACGATCCTGCCGCTGCTCGTTCTGCCTGCCGTGGTCGGGACGGCAGTCACCCTCGTGCTGGTCAACATCTTCCCGGCCCGGCGCACCCGCGACCTGCTCTCGATCATCGCGCTGGGGGCCGCGGCGGGCATCGTACTCCTGCTCCGGCTGATCCGTCCGGAGCAGCTCGCACGCCCGGAAGGGTTCAAGAATCTCCTCGACTTCATCACCGTGCTCCGCACCCCCACGTCGCCTTTCCTGCCGAGCGAGTGGGCGACGCAGGCGATCATGGGCTATCTGCGAGGCGCGATCGATCCGCTTCCGCTCTTGCTGTTGTGGACCACGGCGGCCGCGTTCGTCATGCTGGGTGCGCTGCTGCACCGCGAGCTGTTCGCCGCCGGGTATTCCAAGGCGCAGGAGGGCGCCGAGCGATTCGTGAAGGGAGGAGCCTGGAACTGGATGTTACACGTCGTGCTCTCGCGGCTCCCGGTAGCCAAACGGGAATTCGTGCTCAAGGATATCAAGCTGTTTTTCCGCGACACGACCCAGTGGAGTCAATTGATTCTGCTTGCGGTGCTCGTCGTCGTGTATCTCTTCAACATCAAGGCGCTACCGCTGCATCGCGGCGAGGACGTGGGATTCTTTCACGTCACGCTCGTGTCGTTCCTCAATCTGGGATTGGCAGGCTTTGTGCTCGCCTCGATCGCCGCACGGTTCATCTTCCCCGCGGTGTCGCTCGAAGGCCGGCACATGTGGCTGCTGCGTTCGAGCCCACTCGATCTGCGTGCCCTGCTCTGGTCCAAATACTGGGTCGGCACGCTTCCGCTGCTCGCCCTCGCGCTGCTGCTCACGGGAGTGACGAACGTCCTGCTCGAAGTGAAGCCGTTCATGATGATCGTGGGACTGGTGACGATCTCCGGTCTCACCCTCGCGATTGCCGCGCTGGCGCTGGGGTTCGGCGCGCTGTACCCGCAGTTCGAGACCGAGAACGCAGCCCAAATTCCCACGTCATTCGGCGGACTCGTGTACATGATGGCGACGATCGCCGTGCTGGGCGCGGTGATCTTCGTGCTATGGCAGGCGGTGTACAGCTACGTCCGCGCCGTGTACGAGCATCAGCCCGTGGTGGTGGACAGCTGGATGATCGGGTGGTTCGCGCTGGCCGCCGTCATTTGCGGCGCCGCGACCTGGGTTCCCCTCTGGGTTGGCCTGCGGCGCATCGAGCAGCTCGAGTTCTAGACGCTACTGGAGCGGAACGCTCGCTCCTCCAACCAGCTGAAACGACGTGCTATCACCGACCACAAAGAGCGCCTCCGCAAAGGGGCGGAGCCTGCCCATCTGGACCTCGAGCCCGCTGATCAGGTTGAGATGCTCCGACGTCTCGCTCACGCCCGTCAAGTCCACGTGGAAAAAGTTTACTCCCGCCCCGAGATAGAAGAACTGATACGCTGGAGGCCGCAGGGTCACGTCGAGGTTCAGGCCCCACCAGGTCTGGCCGGTGACAGGGTAGTAGTCGAACGAGGGATAGAAGGCGACGGAGCGGTTCACGGGCAGCGTGGCCTGGACGCCGAGGGCGGCATTGTCGAGGTGAAAGTTGTATCCGACGTGCGCGCCGAACATCGGCCCGATCACTCCACCCATATCCGGCGCCGTGCGCTGCGCTTGGCTCACCCGAGGCGCGAGCGCGTTCGCGCAGACCACCAGCACGATTCCCCGCGCCATCCGCATCCCGACCCCCTCCGATTCGGGCTACGCCCGATCTAGTACCGCGACCGACTAGGCGGCCACGCGTGTCCCGCAGGCATTGCAGTAGCGCGCGTCCTGCTCGAGCGCCTCCCCGCAACGTGAACAATACCCTGGTTTCCTCCCCAAGCGTCGTCCGCATTCGGAACAGAACGCCGCGCCCTTCTCGGGCCGCTGACCGTGCACGTCGCAGGCGGCGACAGATACGCGTGTGATGGGAGTGGGTGCCGGGGCGCGCTCCCGTTTCGCTTCACCGGTCTCCAGTTTTTCGGCGCGCATCGCGGCAAGCGCTTCGGCGG
Source organism: Gemmatimonadales bacterium (assembly GCA_035517615.1). Taxonomy (GTDB): domain Bacteria; phylum Gemmatimonadota; class Gemmatimonadetes; order Gemmatimonadales; family GWC2-71-9; genus AG25. The sequence goes on along the minus strand of DATIYM010000068.1, from coordinate 27,066 downwards.
TGTACTTCTGGGACAACTGCTCGTAGTCGGAATCCGAGAGCTTTCCTGTAGCGCGATCGAACTCGATCTCCCGCAATGCCCGGAGGGCGACGGCGCGTGGACTGAGATCCTCCTCGAAGTCCTCGTCCTGATCTCCCGTGCTCGCTTCCCCCATCCCGCTTCCCGGAAACCCGGGCGCCACGATGGGATGCAGGACAAACCACACCGCCCCGGCGGCGAGAACGACGCCGACAATGAATTCGAGCATGCGGGGGTTACTCCGGGAGCTCTGCGAGCTCGCGCTTCAGGCGGGCAAGCTCTTCAGGGGAAGCATCCGCCGGCACCGCCACGGCGGGCGCGGGCTCCTCTGCGTCGCGCCGCGTCCAGCGCCACAAAGCGAGCACAAGGAGCAACGCGGCAATGAGAATCACGATGGATGGCGCGAAATACCCGGCGAGATTGAACCCGTGTTTGGGCGGAGCCATGAGAATGGCGACGCCGTCCTGCCGCACGAAGTCATCGATGATTTCCTGCGCCGTCTTGCCCTGATTGGCGAGGGCAAGCACCCGCCGGTGCATCTCGGGGCTCGTTGTACAGGTGAAGTCGGTGGTCCGGCACGTGTAGACGTCGAGATTGCACCCGCACGTGCAGCGCAGTCGCTTCTCGATCGCCTGAATCGCCTCGGCGTTGTCCGCCGCGGTCACAGGCTCGAGCGGGCGGCCGGCGCGACTGGGATCCCATAACCGCCCGGAAGGCCCCGAGCCCGGAAGAGAGTCTGGTCCCTGAGGCGCTGCCCGTTGCCACGTCGTCACGACGCCGAGGAATGCGCCAGCCCCGCTGCCGAGGAATCGCCGTCTGTCCATAGGATCGTGCAACGTAGCGACGTACCGACGTACAACGCTCACGGGCTTCCTTCCCCCACCAGCTTCACCGCATATCCCGCTTGCGTCCGCTTCACGGCCGGGGATCCTCCGCCGGGCCACATGACCAGCAGGCCGCCGAGCGTGAGAATCATCCCGCCATACCAGACCCACCAGACGAGCGGGTTGATCGTGAATCGGAACACCGCCTGTTCGCTTCCGTTCACGACGCCGCCCAGCACGACGTACAGATCCTCCCGCCAGTCGCTGCGAATCCCCACCTCGGTCGAGGGCTGGAACGTGGGCCGCCCGAGCGCATCCACATGCTGCCGCTTTTCGGTCGTGAGCAGGCCCAGGCGCTTCCCGTCCCGCCGAATCTCGATCGTGGCCGCGGTGACCTGACGGTTGAGCTGGTCGTACTGCGAGATGCCGAGATGCGTGAACGTGTAGGTCCAACCATACGGGCTCTTCAGCGTGGCCGACTCGCCGGGCTTGAGCGTGGCTTCGGTTTCGGTCTTGAAGGCCATTCCGGCGAACGCGACGAACAGAATCACGATGCCAACGTGGACGACATAACCGCCGTAGCGGCGGCGATTCCGGCCGACGAGCCGGGCCAGTGCGAGGGCATACGATTCGTTGTACTGGCGGTGGCGCGCGCGGGTGCCGCGCGCGAACTCCTGCACGACGGTCCCGAGGACGAAACCGCCCAGCGCCATCGCCATCAGCGGGTAGAAATCCCGCATTCCACCCACGAGCAGCGCGAGCCCCGTGAACACACCCACCGTCACGGGGACCGCGAACTGCCGCTGCAGGTTGGCGATGGATGCCCGCCGCCATGCAATCAGTGGACCGATACCGGTGAGGGCCAGGAGCGCGAGCCCGAGCGGAATGTTCACCTGATTGAAGAACGGCGGGCCGACGGTGACCTTGGTCCCCTGCACCGCTTCGGACAGGATCGGGAAGAGCGTCCCCCATAACACCGAGAACGCGATCCCGACGAACAACAGATTATTGAAAAGAAAGCTGGCCTCGCGGCTGACCATCGATTCGAGCCGGGCTTCGGCCGTGAGCAGCGGGAGGCGGCGCGTGTACAGCGTGAAGCTGATGATGGCCGACGCGACCAGGAAGAATGCGAAGTAGTACCCCACCGGCGATTCGGTGAACGAATGCACGCTCGAGATCACGCCCGACCGCGTGATGAACGTGCCCATGATCGACAAGAGCCACGAGCCGATCACGAGCGCGAGGTTCCACTTTTTCAGCATGCCGCGTTTTTCCTGGATCATCACCGAGTGGAGAAACGCGGTCATGGTGAGCCAGGGCAAGAGCGCCGCATTTTCGACCGGGTCCCAGGCCCAGTAGCCGCCCCAGCCCAGCTCGACGTACGCCCACCACATGCCGAGCAGCAGGCCGATCGACAGGAACAGCCAGGACACGATCGTCCACTTCCGGATCGCGACGAGCCAGTCGGAATCGAGGTTGCGCGACATCAACGCCGCAAGCGCGAAGGCGAAGGGGATCGTCATCGAGATGTAGCCGAGGTACAGCATCGGCGGGTGGAACACCATTCCCGGATTCTGCAGCTGCGGGTTCAGGCCGCTGCCGTCGAGCGGTGTGTACGGCAGGCGGGTGAACGGATTCGCGGCGAACAGCATCACCGTGATGAAGAACACGGTCACGACCGAGACGACCCCCGCCACGTACGGCAGGTAGACCTGATGCCGCCGCGCCGTGAACAGCTGCGCGAGCGTCCCGAACAGCGAAAGCACCGTGGCCCAGAAGAGCAAGCTGCCCTTCTGCCCCGCATACAGCGCGGACCACGTGTAGAAGATCGGGAGATTGCGGCTCGTGTACGCCGCGACGTATTCGACGTTGAAATCGTGGTGAAACAGCGCCCATTCGAGGGCGACGACCGCAATCGCCAGCGCCCCGAACATCGCGAACACGGCGCGGCGCGCGCTCTGCTGCAGGTCGTATCGGTTGCGCAGGCCGCCGACAAAGCCGGTGAGGGCACCCCAGATCCCGAGCAGGAACGCGACCCAGAGCGCGAGACTTCCGAGCAGCGTCACTTATGCTTTCGGAACGGCTTCGTAACGGGAGCCACACTTCGCGAGCACGTTGGTCGCGTAGATGACCCCGTCCTGTTTCAGGCGGCCCTCGACCACCACCTCGACCGAGTCGTTGAACGTATCGGGTGGAAGGCCGTGGAAGCTGACCGGGTAGGTCGCCGCGCCATCCGAGATGTCGAACCGCAACGTCTGCGTGGCGACGTCTTTCTGCACCGTGCCCCGCACGACGTGCGCTCCCACTTTCATGCCCACATCATAGAAGGAGGGATCGACGGCGATTTTGCGTGACAGCTCGCCCGGAGTAAGGAAGTACTGCCCGGTCTGCTTGATGCCCGACGCCATGAGGTAGCCGACGGACCCGACGATCAGGGCCGCGCCAAGCGCGAACTTCGCTCCCGCGTTCATTTTCATGCCGTAATTATACAGCCTGGGCCGCGGCTTGCTCCAGCGCCGGCATCACCACTTGTTCGGCCGTCCGGCTCCCGAGGTTTCAATCGGACGATCGTGCCCAGTGGAGCGCCGCGTTCACGGCACGCTTCCATTCGCGCAGCCCTCGCGTGCGCTCGCCCCTCGTTTCGGGTTCGAACCGCTGCAGCGTTCGACCGCGGAAGAACTCCTCCGGTGCATCCCACAGCCCCGCCCCGAGACCGGCCAGGGCCGCGGCGCCGAGTGCGGTGGTCTCGACCATGTCGGGCCGCACGACGGGGACCCCGAGCACATCCGCCTGAAATTGCATGAGCCAATCGTTTGCCGCCGCGCCGCCGTCCACCCGCAGCGCCGTGAGCTCCTGTCCCGCGACGGACACCATGGCCTCGAGGACCTCGCTCGTGCTGTAGGCCATCGCCTCGAGCGCCGCGCGTACGAGGTGCGCCCGGCCGGTTCCGCGCGTCAGGCCAACGATCGTCCCGCGGGCGCGCGGCTCCCAATGCGGCGCGCCGAGTCCCACGAAGGCGGGCACGAAGTACACGCCGCCGGTATCCGCCACTGCACGAGCCAGTTGCTCGGCCTCGCCCGCATGCGTCACGAGCCCCAGTCCGTCACGCAGCCACTGGATCGCGGCGCCCGCGATGAACACGCTCCCCTCGAGCGCATACACGGGCTCGCCCCGTGGCCCGCAGGCGATCGTGCACAGCAGACCGTGCTCGGCCTTGCCCCGCACCGACCCGGTGTTGAGCAGGAGAAAGGCGCCGGTGCCGTAGGTGTTTTTCGCCCCGCCCGCGTCGAAGCAGGCCTGCCCGTACAGGGCCGCCTGCTGATCCCCCGCTACGCCGAGAATCGGCACGTCGGCGCCGAAGTATTCGCGCGCGCACGTCCCGAACATCCCGCTGGAATTGCGAATCTCGGGAAGCGCGGCTCGAGGGACGCCGAATTCCCCGAGCAGCTCATCGTCCCAGGCGCGGCGGTCGAGGTTGTACAGCATCGTGCGCGAGGCATTGGTGTGATCCGTGACATGGGCGCGTCCCTTGGTAAGACGGAACACGAGCCATGAATCAATCGTCCCGAATGCCACCGACCCGCGCCTCGCGCGCTCGGCAAGCCCCGGAACGTTCGCGAGCAGCCATTCGATTTTCGTCGCCGAGAAGTACGGATCGAGGACGAGTCCGGTCCGCGCCGCGATGTCCGCCGCGCGATGCCGCTCGGCGAGCTGCCGGCATCGCCCTCCGGTGCGCCGATCCTGCCACACAATGGCGCGGGCGAGCGGCTCTCCCGTGGCGCGGTCCCAGACGCACACCGTCTCTCGCTGATTGGTGATCCCGATCGCGGCCGGCCGCAGCGACGTCTGCGCCAGCGCCTCGCGCGCGGCCGCGACGCTGCGCTCCAGGATCTCGGCGGGATCGTGTTCCACCTCGCCCGGCGCGGGGAAATGCTGCGTGATCTCGCGGTATCCCCGCCCCACCACGCGGCCGTCGGTCGCGACCACGAGCGCGGTCGTTCCCGTCGTTCCCTGGTCGATCGCCAGGACCGCGTTCATGCCGGAAAGGGTGGACGCACCACGCCTCGGTCGGTGACATAGGCGGAGACGAGATTCGCCGGTGTTACATCGAACGCGGGATTCCACACGGCGGCCTGCGCCGGAGCGTCCAGCTCGTCACGCGAACGTTCCTCGATGGGAATCGCCTCGCCACTCGCGAGCGCGCGATCGATCGTGGAGCTTGGTGCCGCGCAGTACAACGGCACACCATGGTATCGCGCCAGCACGGCCAATGCATAGGTGCCGATCTTGTTGGCGAAATCGCCGTTGGCCGCGATGCGATCGGCACCGACGATTACGAGGTCGATCGCACCGCGAGCGAGCAGCGCCCCTGCCGCTCCATCCGCGAGCACGGTGCACGGGATGCCTGCCTGCACGAGCTCCCACGCCGTGAGCCGGGCGCCCTGGCGCACGGGCCGGGTTTCATCGACGTAGACCTGCACTGTCCCTCCGGCTTCATGGGCGAGATAGATCGGCGCGAGCGCAGTGCCGATTCCTCCGGTGGCCAGCGCGCCCGCGTTACAGTGCGTCAGGATTCGAGCGCTCCGAGGAAGCAGCGCGAGTCCCGCTGCACCGATCCGGCGGCACATGACGCAATCCTCTTCGAGAATGGCGGTCGCCTCGTCGCGTAACCGGGTCCACAGCGCCGCCGCATCGGCTTTGGCGCAGCGTCGCGCGAACCCGCGCATGCGCTCCAGTGCCCACGCCAGATTGACCGCCGTGGGTCGTGTGCGCTCGAGCGTGTCCACCGCTCCGTCCAGCGCGGTGAGCAGCTGCTCCCGACCGGCCGCGCGCGTTTCGCGCAGCCCCGCCACCAGTCCCATGGCCGCGGTGATTCCGATGAGCGGCGCGCCGCGAACCGCGAGCGATCGAATCGCTTCCGCCACCGCGTCTATTGTCTCGAGATCGCGCTCCACGAATGCTTCGGGGAGGCGGCGCTGGTCGACGATGCGAACTGCGCTGGTGGGAGACCAGCGGACCGCCTGGATGGGCATGGGGGAAGCTAACGCGGAAGGCGGAACTCGGAACGCGGACCGGCAGTTGGAGCGTACGCTCCGCGTTCCGCGTTCCGCATTAGGTTTTCGTCATGGCCTACCAAACCCTCCTCTTCGAACCCAAAGACGGCATCGCATTCGTCTCCCTCAACCGTCCCGACAAACTGAACGCGCTGAACGATCAGGTCGTCCAGGAGCTGGGAGATGTCGCCGGGCGGCTCGGGGCGGACGCTCAACTAAGAGGCGCGGTTCTCACCGGCGTCGGGAAAGCGTTCGCGGCCGGCGCCGACATCGGCGATCTGGCGCAGCAAGGGCCGTTCGAAGGCAAGGCCCGGGCACTGCTCGGTCAGGCCGTCCTGCGCAGAATCGAGACCTGCGGCAAGCCGGTCGTGGCGGCGGTGAATGGCTTCGCACTGGGCGGCGGTTGCGAGCTGGCGATGGCCTGTCATCTGCGCGTGGCCAGCGAACAGGCGAAGTTCGGGCAGCCCGAGGTCAAGCTCGGGATCACTCCCGGCTATGGCGGGACGCAGCGCCTGCCCCGGCTGGTCGGCAAAGGCATCGCAATCGAATTGATCCTGACCGGCCGAACCATCGATGCCGCCGAAGCCCTGCGGATCGGGCTCGTGAATCGCGTGGTGCCGCATCCAGAGCTGCTGCGTGAAGCCGAAGCGCTGCTCAGGGCGATTCTCGCCAACGCGCCCCTCGCCATTCGGCTGGCCCTCGAGGCCGTGGAACGGGGCACGGAAATGGACCTGGAGCAGGGATTGCTCCTCGAAGCGAACCAGTTTGGACTGCTCGCGGCGACGCACGACATGAAGGAAGGCCTGACCGCGTTCCTGGCGAAGCGAGCACCGCATTTCGAAGGACGATGAAGGCCGAGTTGATCGTGATACTCGCGGCCAGCGCCTGCTTCTCGGAGCCGGACCGGCCCGCGCCCCCGGTGCTCTCGATCACCTTTGACAAGCCGAGCGTTACATCGCCCGGAACGCTTTCGGGCAGCATCACATCGAGCGATCCCGACGGGCTCGATTCCATCTGGCTGGACCTGGATTCCACCCGAGTGAAGGGCTGGAACGGGTCGTTCTACACGCAATTTACCACCACTTTTTTCGTCACCACCCCCCCGGGACTGACGCACGGAACCCGAATGCCGGTGCGAATTACCGCCCGGGACGTGACCGGTTTTGTGGGGCGGCTCGATACGGCAGTTACGGTGCAATGAGCCGGCTCCAGTATGAGTAAGTCTTGACCTGACAATCACTTCTGAGTACTTTGAGAAGCTTCTTGTACGGCTCTCGCGGCGTGCTCTCGAGATGCCGCAATGTGCGTCCTGCCCTTTGGCCCCGTGCCTGTGGCGCCTTTCGCGAGGAGAATATTCCTGGCTGAGTTGAACCGCAGCAAGCGCAGCAAGCCCACATCCGTCGGTGAAGCGTTGGATGCCTATCTCGCCCGCTCGGGGTTTGGACGTCGCCTGCAACAGGCGCAGATCATCCCTGACTGGCCGCAGCTCGTTGGCCCTCAGATCGCGGCGGTGACCCGCCCCGAAAGCGTCGCGCCCGACGGCACGCTGTTCGTGTATGTGGCAACGAGCCCGTGGATGACAGAGCTCCAGCTCATGGCACCAGCAATCATGGCCCGGATCAACGCCGGCCGTGGCGCCGCGCGAATTCGTGCGATTCGCTGGCTCCTTTCACGGTAGAGGATTATGGCGAAAGCAAAGGTGAAGGCAGTCAAGCCACGCACCAACGGAGAGTACGACGCCGATTCCATCCAGGTCCTCAAGGGCCTCGAGGCGGTGCGGCGGCGTCCGGCGATGTACATCGGCTCGATCTCGAGCCGTGGCCTGCACCACCTCGTGTACGAGGTGGTCGACAACTCGGTCGACGAGGCGCTCGCCGGCTCGTGTACGCGCATTGACGTGACGATTCATCCGGACAACGCGGTCACAGTCATCGACAACGGGCGAGGCATCCCGGTCGACGTCCACAAGACCGAGAAAAAGCCCGGCGTCGAGGTGGCGCTCACCGTGCTGCATGCCGGCGGCAAGTTCGACAAGAACACCTACAAGGTGTCCGGCGGGCTACACGGCGTCGGCGTCTCGGTCGTCAACGCACTCTCCGAGAAGCTCGAGGTCTGGGTGGATCGCGACGGCAAGCGGCACCACATGGCGTTCGCGCGCGGCGAGACCACGAAGAAGCTCGAGATCACGGGCAAGGCGAAAGGCACCGGAACAACCGTCTGGTTCAAGCCCGATCCCACGATTTTCACCGAGACGCGGTTCGATTACGCCACCATCGCGAACCGGCTGCGTGAGCTTGCGTTCCTGAACAAGGGCCTGTCGATCTCCTTGAAGGACGAGCGGAAGGGCCAGACCAAGGAAGAGACCTTCTACTACAAGGGCGGACTCGCCGAATTCGTGAAATGGCTGCTTGGCAGCCGCAAGCCGCTGCATGCAAAGCCGATCGTGTTCGAGGCGAGCCGAGAAGGCGTCGAGGTCGAGGGCGCGGTGCAGTACGACGACGGGTACAACGAGAACACGTTCTCGTTCGTGAACAACATCAACACCCACGAAGGCGGAACGCACCTGACCGGGTTCAAGTCCGCGCTGACCCGGACCATCAACGAGTGGGCCAAGAAAGACGGCCTGCTCAAGAAGGAAGACTTCACGCTCACCGGCGACGACATTCGCGAGGGTCTGACGTCGGTCCTGCACGTCAAGGTGAAAGACCCGCAGTTCGAGGGTCAGACCAAGACCAAGCTCGGCAATTCCGAGGTCGAGGGCATCGTCCGAACCGTGGTGAACGACGCGCTGGGAGAGTTTCTCGACAAGAATCCCAGCGTGGCGCGCACCATCATCGCCAAGGCCGTGAGCGCGGCGCGTGCCCGCGAGGCGGCGCGCAAAGCCCGCGAGCTGGTGCGGCGCAAGAACGCGCTCGACGGCGGACTGCTTCCCGGAAAGCTCGCCGACTGCTCACTCACCGATCCGAGTCTCTGCGAGGTGTACCTCGTGGAGGGCGATTCCGCGGGCGGCTCGGCAAAACAGGGCCGCGATCGGAGCTTCCAGGCCATCCTGCCGCTCCGCGGCAAGATCCTCAACGTCCAGAAGGCGCGCATCGATCGCATCCTCTCGAACGAGGAGATCCGGACGATCATCACCGCCATCGGCACGGGCGTGGGCGAAGACTTCAAGGTCGAAGAGGCGCGCTATCACAAGATCATCATCATGACCGACGCCGACGTCGACGGCGCGCACATTCGCACGCTGCTCCTGACCTTCTTCTACAAGGAAATGAAGCAGCTGATCGACGCGGGCTACATTTACATCGCCCAGCCGCCGCTCTACCGGATCGCCAAGGGTAAGGAAGAGTTTTATGCGTACGAGGAAAGAGAGCGCGAGACGTACGTGAAACGCCTCGCGAACGGCGACGAGCATCGCGCCAACGTCGTCGTGCAGCGCTACAAGGGACTCGGCGAAATGAATCCTGACCAGCTGCGTGATACCACCATGGACCCGGCCAAACGCACCCTGCTCAAGGTGACGATGGAAGACGCCGTGGAAGCTTCGGAGCTGTTCGAGGTGCTGATGGGCGACGAGGTCGAGCCGCGGCGCAAATTCATCGAGGACAACGCGAAGTTCGTCAAGAACCTCGACGTCTGAGGTCGCTTCGTCTTTTTGGCGGTATGGATCCGAAGGTCGGCGGGCCGACCTCTGCTCAACAAGCCGTTCAATCTCGAGCAGCTGCGGAGTGCCCTCGATGCAGTGCTTCAATCCCCCCGCTCGTGACCCGGTGCGACACGAGGGGCCGCGGCCGCACGAAATCGGCCCCGTCCGTGATCTGAATCGCCTGGTCGAGCGCCCCGCAGCCGAGCTCGAGCCCCGCCTGATCGCGGGCATACACCGAGGCGACGGGCTCGCCCGCCACGACTTTGTCCCCCGGTTTGACGCTGATCACGAAGCCAACAGTCGGATCAACGGAATCCTCCACGGTCCGGCGACCACCGCCCAGCGCCACGATCGCGCGGCCGATGCTCCGGGGCAGGACGGCGGCCACGATGCCGGTGCGCCTCGCCGCGTACACCTCGACCGCCTGGGCTTGCGGCAGCGCGCTCGGGTCTTCGACCACCCGCGGGTTACCGCCCTGGGCCTCGATGACCTGCTCGAACTTCTCCGCCGCGAGGCCCGACCCGAGGGCGTTCTCCAGGCGCTTTCGAGCCGTGGCGGTCGAGCGCTCGACGCCTCCCGCCAGCAGCATCTCGACCCCCAGGGCGTACGTGACCTCCATCAAATCGGGCGGCCCTTCGCCGCGGAGAGCCAGAATCGCTTCTTCGGTCTCGAGCGCATTGCCGCAGGCGCGCCCCAGCGGACGATCCATCGCGGTCAGGAGGGCCGTCGTCGGGCACCCGCGGTCCTCCCCCAGGGTAATCATGGTGCGCGCCAGCTCGAGCGCCTGCTCCTCCTCGGGCAGGAAGGCGCCGCTGCCGACTTTGACATCGAGTACGAGCGCCGACAGGGCTTCGGCGAGCTTCTTCGACATGATGCTCGCGGCGATGAGTGGAATGGCTTCCACGGTGCCGGTGACGTCGCGCAGCGCGTAGAGACGGCGGTCGGCAGGAGCGATTTCGGGCGTCTGACCGATCAGAACGCAGCCGATCCGGAGCAGCTGCGCCTTCGCGTCGTCGAGCGAGAGGGCGGTGCGGAACCCGGGAATGGCTTCGAGCTTGTCCAGCGTGCCGCCGGTGTGCCCCAGGCCCCGTCCCGACATCATGGGGACAGCCACGCCGCAGGCCGCGACGAGCGGGGCGAGCACGAGGGACACCTTGTCCCCCACGCCTCCGGTCGAGTGCTTGTCGACGCGGGGCGTGTCCCATCCGTCGTAACTCAGCCTCGCGCCCGAGGCGAGCATCGCGTCGGTGAGGGAGGCGAGCTCCTGGCGTTCGAGCCCGCGGAACAGCACGGCCATGAGGAGGGCCGATATCTGGTAATCCGGCACATTCCCCGCCGTATATGCCGCCACGAGGGCGGACCATTCTTCGGGAGAGAGCGCGCCGCCGTCGCGCTTGCGTTCGATCAGGGGTGCAACAAACATTGTGCGCCATGCGAAAACTGACTGCGGGACTTCTGCTGCTCCTCTGCAGCGCCTCTCTGGCCGCGCAGCGCTCGGTCGAGGACGAAATCCGGGTGGGGGACAGCCTGCACGTCGCGCTCGAGCCGGCGCAGGCGCTCGCCCGGTTCCACGCGGTGCTCGCCGCCGACTCGAACAACTACGCGGCGCTGTGGCGCGCAGCGCGCGAGACCATCGACATCGCGAAGCAAATCGAGGGCGACCAGGACTCGCTCAAGGACCGGCGTGACAGCCTGTACGGGGTGGCCCGAGCCTACGCCGAAGCGGCGGTTCGCGTCGACTCGAATCGGGCGGAGGGCCATTCGTTTGTGGCGCAGGCGCTCGGCCGTCTGTCGCTCACGCGCGGCGGCAAGGAGCGGGTGAAGTTCGCCAAGGTCATCTATGACGAGGCGATGCGGGCCATCGCGCTCGACTCCACCGAGGACGCCCCCTATCACGTGATCGGCGCGTGGCACGCGGAAGTGAAGCGCCTCAGCTCGTTCACGCGCTTCTTCGCCAAGAAGCTGTACGGCGCCGGGTTCATGGATCGTGCCAATTGGGACGACGCGCAACGCTATCTGCAACGAGCGGTGGCGCTCAAGCCGTCCAACGTGTATCACCGGCTCGAGCTCGCGCGCGTGTACATCGACGTCGGCAAGTACTCGGCGGCGCGGGACCAGCTGGCAACGATTCATGGTCTTCCGATCGGGGATGTGCTCGATCCTAAGTACAAGACTCAGGCGGCGTCGCTGCTCGCCGACATCAAGGACAAACAGGACAAGACGTGACGCGTTGGCGTCGAAGCTACCGCGCGGCGCGCGACGCGGCAAACGCTTGACTCACCGTTCGTCCCGAACGCAAACTATGCCATGACGATCTCCTCGGCCCTGACGAACGCCGAAGCGGAGCGGCTCGCCGCCCGCCTCGGCGAGCTCGAGCGGGAGCGCAAGCACCTCCTCGCCGTCATCGAGATCCTGAAAGAGGTCTCGACCTCACTCTACTTCATCGACATCCTCCAGGCGATTGCCCGCAAGCTCGGCGAGGCGTTCGGACTGGACCGGTCGTCGATATTTCTGGCCGAGCGCGGCGGGCGCACCGCGCGTCTCGTGGCCTCCTACGAAGATCCCACCATCCGCAACTATGTGGTGGACCTGGAACGCTATCCGGAATTGAAGCGGGCCATGCAGGGCGGCGAGACCGTGTTCATTCCCGATGCCGCGAACGATCCCAGCCTGCGGCACGTAAAGGGCGAATTGATCAACCGCAACGTGAAGTCGATCACCGTCGTCCCGATCACATGGCGTGGTCTTGCAATCGGCGCGATTTTCCTCCGTACCTTCCGCGACGGCCCGACATTTTCGGACGAGGACGTGCGCTTCGTGCAGGTAGTCGCCGCGCTGACCGCGCAGGCGCTGCGCAACGCGCACCGCTACGAGCGGCTCGTCAAACGGCAGCAGGAAACGGACGACACGCTGCGCCGCATGGAGCTCGAGCGCGTGGCGTTGCTCGCGTTCCTGCGCCGCCTACTCGACGCGTTCGGCATGCGCGACGGGGCCTGGGGTGAAGGACTCCTGCCGCGGGCCTCGGCCGACGAGCTCGATCGGCTGGTCGGTGTCGCCATGGCCGTCATTCAGGAAGAAGCCAAAGGACGGTGAAGTCACGGGCTCAGGCGGCCAGGGCCGCCGAGCTGCGGCGGCTGGTCGAGCGGGCAAGCGTCGCGTACTACGTCCACGACAAGCCGGAAATCTCGGACGCCGAGTACGACCGGCTGTTCCGGGAACTACAGGATCTCGAAGCGAAGCACCCGGAGCTCCGTACTCCGGACAGCCCCACCTACCGCATCGGCGCCGAGCCGTCCGCCGCGTTCCGCAAACACCGGCACCTCGTTCCCATGCTGTCGCTCGCGAACGCGTTTTCCGAGCCGGACCTCGTCGAATGGGAACAGCGCAATGCCCGGCTCGTGGCCGAGGCGTCTACGAGCGGCTACACCCTGGAAGTGAAAATCGACGGCGCGGCCGTGAGCCTCACGTACGAAGCGGGGGTATTCGTCCGGGGCGCGACTCGCGGCAACGGCATCGAGGGAGAGGACGTCACCAGCAACCTGCGCACGGTCCTCGATCTCCCGCTCCGGCTCGCGGGAAAAGGCTGGCCCAAGCTCATGGAGGTCCGGGGCGAGGTGTACCTCTCGAAGACCCGGTTCGAGCAGCTCAACGCCGAGCGCCAACAAGCAAACGAACCCACGTTCGCCAATCCCCGTAACTCGGCCGCAGGCGCGCTCCGCCAGCTCGATCCGAAGATCACCCGCCATCGCGGGCTCAGAATCTTCTGCTTTCAGATCGTGGCGCCGGGACAGGAGCTGCCGCTCGACACCCAGAGCGCCCTGTTGCAGCAGCTGGCCGAGTGGGGAATCCCGGTCGAACCGCATCACGTGTCCGTGCCCGACCTGCCGCGCGCCCATGCGGAAATCGAGCGCTTGAACGCGGTGCTCCCCACGCTCGATTACGGCGCCGATGGCGTGGTGGTGAAGGTCGATCCGCTCTGGCTCTATCCGGAACTTGGCACCGTGGGCGGCCGCGAACCGCGCTGGGCCATCGCGCGCAAGTTCGCTCCCGAAGTGGCGGTGACCCAGCTCAAGGAGGTCCGGATCAACGTGGGGCGCACCGGCGCGCTCAATCCCTATGCCATGCTCGAGCCGGTCGAGGTGGGCGGGGTGACGGTCTCGAATGCCACGCTCCACAACGGCGATCTGATCGCCGCAAAAGACATTCGCGTGGGGGACTGGGTGGAAGTCACGCGCGCGGGCGAAGTCATTCCGCAGGTGCTGGGCCCCGTGCGCGAGCGGCGTACCGGCAAGGAGCGCCCATTCGTGATGCCGGAGCAGTGCCCCGTGTGCGCCTCCAAGATCGAACATCCGCCCGATGAAGTGATGACGTACTGTCCCAACGTGTCGTGCCCCGGACGCATTCTCGAGGGGATCGTCCATTTCGCCTCACGCAGCGCGATGGACATCCGCGGCCTGGGGTACGAGCGGGTGCGGTCGTTTCTCGAGGCCAAGCTGATCGAGAATGTCGCCGATCTGTACGAGATCAACCCGATGCAGCTCCTCGCGCGCGAAGGGTTCGCCGAAAAATCCGCCCAGCAGCTGGTCGACGCGATCGCCGCCTCGAAGGATCGGCCGCTTTCGACCCTCATCTTTGCGCTCGGCATCCGTCATGTGGGCGCGCAGGGCGCCCGACTGCTCGCCCGCCACTTCGGATCCATGAAGAGTCTGTCGAAGGCGAGTGCCGACGATATCAACGCGATTCGGGGTGTCGGGCCGGCCATCGCGGAGGCCGTGGCCGGGTTCTTTGCCGAGCCGCGCAACCGGAAGCTGGTCGACCGGCTCGCGAAACTCGGCCTGAACATGACCGAGGCCGTCATGGTACAGAGCGGCGGCCCGCTCGCGGGGCAGACGTTCGTCATTACCGGTACGCTACCGTCGCTTTCCCGGACGGCGGCCACGGAATTGATCGAGCAGGCGGGCGGTCGCGTGACGGACAGCGTGTCGAAGAAGACCACGGCAGTCGTGGCGGGCGGGGACCCGGGCTCCAAGCTGGCCAAGGCCAAGGCCATCGGTGTGGCGGTGATCGATGAGAAGGAGCTGATCAAGCGGGCCGGAGAAAAGCAAGAGTAGAGCAACGCGCTGCCAGGGTCGACGTCTTTCCCCCGACGTCTTTGGCCTTAAATTGGCGTCCGATGCCCAGTCACAACTCTCATCCCGCCGGCCTGACGATCGGCCGCGCCGCGCTCCAACAGCTGCACCAGAGCCTGCTCCGCGACGCGCCCGATCACGCCATCAACATTCTCCAGGACGCGGGATTCGCCGCCGGCGAGGGAGTGTACGCCGCGTTCGCGGAATGGCTGGCGACCCAAACCGGGGGCACGGCACCGCCCGATCTCGATGCGGCGCGGTTGAACGAAATGCTGTCGGGATTCTTCCAGGCCTCGGGCTGGGGCGCCATTTCGCTCCGCCCGATTGGCTCGGCGCTGGCCATCGACAGCACCGACTGGGCGGAATCGGAGCCGGGTTCCGCGGAGGCGCCGATGTGTTACTTCTCCTCGGGCATGCTGGCCGATTTTATCGGGCGCCTGTCCGAGGAAACGGTGGCCGTCATGGAAGTGGAGTGCCGCAGCCGCAACGACGGACGCTGCCGGTTTCTCTCGGCATCCCCCGAGATCCTGAACGGCGTGTACGAGCAGATGGCGGCGGGGAAAAGCTATGAAGCGGCACTCGGCACCTGAGCCCTAACGGCCCGCGACCGAAACCCCCTCGAGCAGGAGCGAAGGACCGAAGCGCGAGCCATACCAGCGCGCATCGTTGCCCCATCCGGCAATACGCTTGAGCAGGTCGTACGCGTTGCCCGCCACCGCCGCGTCCTTGACCCGACCCGTGATTGCGCCGTTCGAGATGCGATACGCCAGGGCCACCGGGTGACTGAATGCTCCACTGATCACGTTTCCCTGCCCCACGCCGATCAAGTCGTCGACGAGCAGCCCGTCGCGAATGCCGTCGAGTAGTCCGCCTCCGAGGCCTCCCCCTTCCCCCTTCCCACTTCCCCCTTCCCCGTTACCCAGAATCAGGTTCGTATATCCCGGCGCCGGTTTCGAGAAAATGCCGCGCCGGCCGTGTCCCGTGCTCCGCGTTTTGGATCGGACGGCCGTCTCGAGATCGTAAATGAATTGCTTCACGACGCCGCGCTCGACGAGTGTCGTTATTTGAGACGGCACGCCCTCGTCATCGACCGGGCGAGAGGACGCGCGGCCGGCGAGCAGCGGATTGTCGGTGATCGAGAACGCGGGGTCGAACACCGTCTCGCCCACCTTGCTCGCAAGCGGTGAGATCCCCTGGAGTACCGCTTTTCCCGATAGCGCCTGGGTGATGGGCAGCAGCACTGCCGACAGCCCCGCGGGAGTAAACACCACGGGCAACGAGCCTGCGGGCGACTCGACGATCTTGAGCGCCGCGTCGAGTCGGGTCGTGATGGACCGGACGATGTCGTCGAGCGCGGCCCGGTCGGGGAGATCGCCGCCCTCGAGCGATTCACTGATGGCGAGCACGTCATCGCCGCTCACGCGCCACACGTCGGCCGAGACACCGACACCCGTGGCGCGGTATGCGCCCTCTCCACCCGCGCTGTTGCCGATTTCCGTTTCGCCCAGCTCGCGTTCGAGCGAGACGTTGACCTGTACGCCGTCGCGCGCCAGTCGTTCGATCAGCTCGCGGCCGATCGTGATCAGCGCCTCGAGCGAGGCGTCCCGGGCGGCGGCATACTCGGTGGGCACGCCGGGAAGGGCCGCGCGGGAAGGAAACGTGAGCTCGACCGTTTCGCCCAGGTCGGCGGACTCGAACGCGCGGGCGATGAGGCCGTCGAGGTCACCCGACGTGGATCCAGCGATGCCCGCCTTCCCCTCACGCAGGACGCGGAGGCCGATCCCGGATTCTTCGTTCACCCCGGCGGATTTGAGCCGTCCCCACTCGAACGCGATCGACGTGCGTTCGACGCGACGCCAGATGGCGTCCGCGTTCGTCGCTCGCCCCGCCTGCCGCCGCACCCGATCGAGCAGTTGTACGATCGCGTTCTTCACGCGCCTGGAACGTCTCCCCCGACCAGCGCCTCCGCGATTCGAACGTGGGGCGCACCCTCGGTGACGGCCAACGGAAACTGTCCGGCCTTGCCGCACCCCCCGCCCATCTGATTCCAGCGAAAGTCGCCCGCGATCGCGTCGATCCGGTCGAGGGTCTGAAACAAGTTGCCCGCGATCACGACATCCTTGACCAGCTCGGCGACGCGCCCATCGCGGATCATGTGACCGTAGGCCGCCGTGAACGAGAAATTCTCGAGCATCGTCTGACCGCCGAACGCGCTGCAGGCATATACGCCCAGCTTCACGTCCTTGATGAGATCTTCGAACGTGCCCTGCCCGTTGCCGATGTAGGTGTTCGTCATGCGAACGATGGGCGGATGACGGAACGACGTAGCGCGGGCGTTGCCCGTCGGCTTCTCGCCCAGGGCCGCCGCCGTTTCGCGCGAATGCAATCGGCCCACCAGCACGCCTTCCGTGATGAGCGGCGTGTCCTGGGTGGGCGTGCCCTCATCATCGTAGGGCAGCGTGCCGCGCAGCCCGGCGGCCGCGCCGTTGTCCCCGGCGTTCAGGATCGGGCGCCCGAAACGGCGGCCGAGCGTCATCATCTCGCGCGCCTGCGGGTTCTCGTAGATGAAGTCGGCCTCGGAGAGATGCCCGAAGGCCTCGTGGATAAAGACGCCGGCCAGCTCGGGATCGAGGATCACGGGATACGTCCCACCCTTCACCCCGGGCGCCTCGAGCAGCTCTGCGGCACGTTGGGCGGCCTCCTTGAAGCCCCGCGCCTTGTCCTGCGCGCTGTTCCAGCCGCGGCGTAAGCCGATCGATTCGAGTCCCTTCTCGATAGTGCCGTTACGCCGGGCCATGGCCGTGCCCGACAGCGTGATCTCCGGTCGCAGCTCGTACAGCGCCGTCCCCTCGGAATTCACGTACCAGTACTCGCTCACTTCGTCCTGGTAGCTGGCCACCGTGTCCACCACGCGCGGATCCACGGCCAGCATCTCGGCGTTGTACGCCTCGATCAGACGCTTCTTGTCGGACAGCGAAATGCCGCGAACGTCGCCGTCGAGATCGAGCACCGCGTCCGCCTGGTGCGGCGGCACATCGGCCAGGCGAATCGGCTGCTCGAGCCGCACGGCGCGCGACAGCTCGTTGGCGCGCCCGACCATCGCCGGCAGCTGATCGAGCGACGTGAACGCGGCGATGCCCCAGCCGCAGCCCCGGTTCAACACACGCACGAATCCACCCTGGTCTTCGAGCGCGGTAGCCGACTCGAGCCGGCGCCCGCGGAACGTGACCGCGGACCTCCAGGTGCGCTCGAGACGGATTTCGGTGTAATCGGCGCGCGACGCGCGGAGCGCGTCGGAAAGCCGGTCCTTCACTCCGCTAATTCCTTGAGTTTCTGCGCGTAGTCGGGACGCATGACGATCTCGCCGTTCACGATGATCTCACGGTCCCAGGGGAGGATGATGAAGTTCTCGCTTTCAAGCGCGAAGAAGTCGGTCTTGTATTCTCCGGTCCGGAACGACACCGCGGTCTTGACCGCCGCGGGCTTGAGCTCGCGTACGGCCGAGAGCGCGAGCTTCATCGTGTCGCCGGTATCGCAGGTCTCGTCGACGATCAGCACGCGTTTCCCGGTCACGATGCGCGGCGGCCCCGCGATCACGGTCGGCCGGGCGCCTGAGGCCTCGCGGGTGATCGCGATGGAGGCGAAGTCCCGCTGCAGGATGCTTGCGACCACCGCGCCGGGAATGACCCCGGCTTTGGCGATGCCGATCACGATTTCCGGGTCGTACTCGCGAAAAATCCGCAGCGCGAGCGCGCGGCACAGCTCGCCGAAGAAGGGCCAGTCGACCTGCAGCACGCCATGCGGCGGCTTGCGCCCGGGACGAGTGCCGGCACGGGATGAGGGAAACACGGGTTGACGCGGAGGCGGGGTCGGCATTGGTCGAAGCTACATTGCAAAACGAGCGAGCCGCAAGCTATTTTGCGTCCATGGGTTTTTGGCGCCGGCTGTTCGGACGCACGAGTGGCGACGACCTCAAAGCCCAGCGTCTCGACTACCTCAATGAGGCGCTTGCGCTCGAGCGACAGGGCGACTATGAAGCGGCGCTCACGTCTTATCGTCTTGCCCTCCGCGACCATCCCAACGACGCGCGCATCCTGCAGAACATGGCGATCGCCTTCACCAAGACGCGGCGGCTGGACGAAGCCATTCGCCACTACCGGCGCGCGCTCGAGCTCGACTCCGGGCTGGCCGGCGCGCATTACGGCCTCGCGTTTCTCCTACTCCGAAGGGGTGACCCTGACGGCGCGGAACGGCATTTGAAGTCGTTCCTGGCCCAACCGCCCCGCGGCCCCGACGCGCAACGCTGGATCGAGCACGCCACCCAGGCGCTCGAGGATCTGGGGGCGCCGCCCGGACCGCGGGCCATTTCGGCGGAGGCACCCTGAGGAGAAGGTGGCCCATCGTGGAAATGGTGATGGGTTCGTGGGCCGTGGGGTGGGGATGGGGGTGTGGGAGCTTGAATACGGATCTGAACCAGGTCATTGCCCTCACCGTTTCCGTTTCCGCCGATTCCGTGCGCCAGCGTGACACGCTGGTCGCCCACGCGTGGGGCCTCACCGCCGCTGGCGATTCCGTCGCGGCGTCAGTCACGTGGCGCTCCCAGGACAGCACGATCCTTGCTGTCGCGGACAGCACGAAAGGCAAGTTCGTCGGCCGGAACACGGGGATCACCAACATCCAAGCCCTTTCGGGCCCGCTTCCGAGTAACCTGATCGTGATCACAGTCGATTCGGCTCCATGACACTGACGCGGTTGTTTTTCGACGCGGTGGAGCAACACCGCGATCTGCCGGCGGCGTATCGCCACAAGGTGGACGGGCGGTGGATCTCGCTGACCCATGGCGACGTGGCGGAGCGTGTGCAAGCGGTCTCGATCGGGCTGCGCGAGCTGGGGGTCAAACCGGGCGATCGCGTCTCGATCATCTCCGAAAACCGTCCCGAGTGGGCGATCGCCGACTATGCGTGCCTGTGTGCGCGCGCCGCGGATGTACCGATTTATCCCACCCTGCCCGCCAAACAGGTCGAATACATCCTGCGGGACGCCGGCGCGGTCGCCGTGTTCTGCTCTACGGCCATGCAGCTCGCCAAGGTGCTCGAGATTCGGAAGTCGCTGCCCTCGTTGCGACACGTGATCGTGTTCGACGCCGCCGCGGGCCAGACGGGCGTGTGGACGCTCGCCGAGGTCGAGTCACGCGGGCGCGCGGCGGCAGGCTCATATCCGCGGTTTCGCGCGGAGGCGCTCTCCGTCCAGCCGCAGGATCTCGCCACGCTCATCTACACGTCCGGGACCACGGGCGACCCCAAGGGCGTGATGCTCACGCATGACAATCTCTGGTCCAACGTCCGGGACTCGCTCAAGGTACTGCGCATCGCGAGCGGCGATGAATGCCTCTCGATGCTCCCCTTGTCTCACGTGTTCGAGCGGATGGTGGACTACACGCTGTTTCACGTGGGGGTGATCATCTCCTACGCCGAATCGTTCGAGCTGGTGCGCCAGAATCTGCTCGAGGTGCGGCCGACGATCGTCCTTTCCGTTCCGCGATTTTACGAGAAAGTGTACGCCGCGGTGCTCGAGAAGGCGGTGCAAGGCGGCCGCTCCAAGCTGCGCATTTTCAACTGGGCCAAGCGCATTGGCGACGACTGGGCCACCTATCGCCTCGCGGGCCTCGACGTCTCGACCGGCCTGGCGGTGAAGCATGCGATTGCCGATCGGCTCGTTTTCAAGAAGCTGCGGGCGCGGACCGGGGGACGGCTCAAGCTGTTCGTCTCGGGCGGCGCGCCGCTTTCGGCCGAGATCGCGAAGTTCTTCTTCAGCGCCGGACTGCCGGTGGTCGAAGGCTACGGGCTGACGGAAACCTCGCCGGTGCTCACGATCAATCCGCTCGAGCGGATCAAGGTCGGCACGGTGGGGAAAGCGATTCCCGATGTGCAGCTCCAGATCGCGCCGGACGGGGAGATTCTCGCGAAGAGCCCCGGGATCATGCTGGGCTACTACAACAAGCCGGAGGCAACGCGCGAAGCCATCGACACCGCGGGATGGTTCCACACCGGCGACATCGGCGAGCTCGACGCTGAAGGGTACCTGAAGATCACCGACCGCAAGAAAGACTTGATCGTCACCGCGGGCGGCAAGAACATCGCGCCCCAGCCGATCGAGAACATGGTCAAGACCAACAAATTCGTGGGCAACGCGGTCATGCTCGGCGACAAACGCAAGTTTCCGATCATGCTGGTGGTACCGAACTTCGATCAGCTCGAGCGCTGGGCGCGGGAGCGGCACCTCACGTTTGGATCGCGACGCGAGCTGATTGCGTTACCCGACGCGCAGTCGAAGGTCGAGCGCGAGGTGATGGGCGAGCTGCGCGATCTCGCCAAGTTCGAGATGCCGAAGCGGGTGGTGCTGCTGGAGCACGATTTTACGATCGACTCGGGTGAGCTGACGCCGACGCTCAAGGTGAGGCGACGGGCGGTCGAGCGGGGCTACAAGGACCTCGTGGATCGCGTCTATGCGGACGACGACACCACCGCGGCAGCGTTGGAAGCGTGACACGGGATGCCCAATGGGAGGTAATGCTCGGATCACACGATCGTGCGATGGTCTAGCGCCTGCTCCGTCGCTAGGCTGGAACAAGCAGGATCGTAGGTCTTCCATTGGAGGCTGTCACATGAATCGATGCACGCTTACCGCCTGCACGCTGGCATTAGGCCTGCTTGCCGTTTCTGGCAGGGTGGCGCTCGCACAGAACAACGGTGATAACCACGGGCAGAACAACGCCCACTCGAATCCGCCGCATCAGTCGAATCAACAGCAGGAGGCGCGGTTCAGGGATGAGGACCGCCGGGCCACGGAGGACTGGTACCGGCAACACCATCAACACGCCCCGGCCGGTTGGAGGGACAAGGATCGCTTGCCTTCCAGCATGCAGGACCGCCTACGCGCGGGTCGTCCGCTCGACCGCGACCTGGCGAGTAGGATGCACCCGCTGCCTTCAGACTTAGCGCGGCACTACGCTCCTCCCCCGAGGGGCTACCGGTATGGAGTCATCGGCGGAAATGTCGTGCTGCTCGACGACCACTATGTGGTGCACGACGTCTTCAGCATCTCATTCCAAATCCATTAGTATTAGTATCGTTCTCAAAGCATCGAGCAAGGCCCCCGGGGAAGCTTCCGGGGGCCTTCTTCGCATTTCCGACGATTGCGGTGAAACTCGGATTAGGAAGTCCGGTCCGGTTGGCTGCTCCCTACACCGCCGGCGAGGCTCTTCAGCAAGCGCATGGGAGCGCTCCCGCGATGGAGCTACGGAAGAGTATTCACTGTTTCTCTCCGACCCACAATCCTCCACCGGATGCAAGGCGCGTGATGCTGGGTGGCGGAGCAAACGATTCCGATTCCACCACGTAGCGTCTGCCGCGCAGCAGCACGGCCGCGGCCTCCGCAATCCAGGGCGCGCTCAGCGTATCGGCGCCCACTACCACGCCACGCGCGACGGACGGTCGCAACGGAATGACCGCCGCCGCACGCAGCACGCTCAGCATCGGCAGCTCCTCTACGTCCTTGGGAGGATTCACTCCCACGAAATGAATCCCACCCATGAGCGCCGCGAGCGCCGGCGCGCTGCGCGCCGCGTTTCCGAGCAGCACGACCAGGCCGCCTGGGCCCGAGAGATCGAGAACGGCTTGCAGGGTCTCTGGTTGGGGAAGCGGAAACCTTCCCCCTTCCCCCCTCCCGCTTCCCCCAAAGTCGACGATCCCATTTGCGATCCGGTACTCGCGCCGGCACAGCGGACACCCCACGATCCCCGAGCGGATGCTCCGTCCCACCATCTCGCCTGTCGACAGCACGAGAAACGCGAGCTCGTGCGGCTCCGGGCAACGCAACATTTCCGTCAGCTCAATGTGCATCGGCGCGGAACACGACCCACGTCACCTCGTGGGCCAGAACTCGTACGCGCTGGCTGAGCAGCCGCCCGTTCAGGGTGACCGAAACCGTGTAATCGCCGGGCGGCACGTCGCCCACCGCGAAATGCTCGCCGTACGCGGGATCGGGATGATTGTGCTCGCCGTACGTCTCGGCGAACGAGTACGGCGTTTCCTGCGGCTCGCCCTTCGAGAGCCCGAACACATGCGCCTGGGGCACGGGCTTCCCGCTCGCGTCCCACACCTGCCCCGCCACCACTCCCGTTCCCGGAAGCGGCGCGATCCATAGCTCGGGGTTCACCGTGTAGTGCGGATAGCGTTCGTTCGGATCGACGATGAGCGGCGTCGAATCGACAGGCGACGCGTGGACCTCGAGATGCAAGTGATCGTTGGTCGCCCGCCCGGTGTTGCCCACTTCCGCGATCACGTCTCCCGCCTTGACGCGCTGCCCCGCCGTGACGCGCAGCGCGCGATTGTGGTAATAGGTCGAGTACACGAAGTACTCTTTGCCATCCGCCTTGAGCTTCCTGTCATGACGGATCGCCACGGTGTTCGAGCCCTGCTCGGCCGGACCGGCGAATACCACGATGCCATCGCCGATCGCGTGCACCGGCGTGCCATCGGGATTGTTGAACTCGACGCCTTGGTGCTGCTGGAAATTACCGCCCATGGTCGAGCCATACCGGTAGGTCTGATCGATGTAGGGCTGATCCGAGAGCGCGATCGGCCGCTCGAACCAGGTGTGCTTGAGATTCCACGTGTCGGTATCCGGCCGCTGGCGGTAGGTGATCCCCACCAGCGCGAGCCCCTGGTCGAACCGGCAGGACTCGAGCCCCGGCTCGGATTGGTGACCCGCGACATACGATTCGCCGCCGGTCGGGAGCAGCGCGCTCGCGAACGCCGACGAACCGCACGCGTTGACCGGGTCGCCCCCGTCGGCGCGGTAGATGCCATCCGCTGTCGCGGCGTAGACGTCATTCCCCGTGGTTCGCGCGATCGCCTGAACGGCCGGAATGTCCACGCGGCACGATTTGACCGATCCCAAAGGACAGCTCGGCTTGCCGCGTTTATCGAGCCAGCTGCGAGTGGCGGGATCGAAGCGATACAGACCCTGCTCCATGCCGACCCACGCGATCCCGCTCGAGTCGACGTTCAGCGATCGGACTCGATCGAGGCACTCGGGCTTGCCGCACCGGATCGGGGACGGATACTCGCTCCACGTGCGTCCGCCGTCCGCCGAGCGCGCGAGACCGTGCAAGTGGCCGATCCAGAGACTGCCGTCCGGCCCGGCGGCGATGGCATTCACGTACTGGTTCGCGATCCGGCCCACGACGGAGTGGGCAGTGGTGGCGCCGGCCGAGTCCGTGATTTCGGCCCACGTGGCGCCGTCGTCCCACGACAGCTTGATCCCGTCCGCCGTCGCGACGTACACGGTATCCCCGCGAGTCACGATCCCATTCGGGGCGACGTACTGCCACTCGGGGCCGAGCTGGCGCAGCTCCCAGTTCACCCATGTCTTGCCGTTATCCCGGGAAAGGCCCCACCCATTTCCCACGGTCCCGTACCACACTTCCCCCCGCGGGCCAAATCCGAATGCGTGGACGAAATCCCACGAGATGGCGTGCGCGGTGGAATCCGCCGACGTGGTCAGGTGCTCCCACTGCCCACCCCCGGGGCGCAGCACATAGATCCCCGCCCCATACGTCCCGACCCAGATCGCCGCGTCGGGCGCGCGAGCGATCGCGAGAACATGGGACGGGGCGGGGAGCGGGGGAACGGCTTGCGAAGGGAGTTGCGGTGCCGCAGCGAGGATCAGGATCGCGAGGAGCGCGTTCCGCATCATGAGGCTCTCCGCCCGCCCGGCATAATGCGGATCTCGGAGATATCGACGCCCGGGGGTTGGGTTACAGCGAACAGCACGGCACGCGCCACGTCTTCCGCGCGCAGCATGTCGCGACGGCGCATGAAGCCCGCGCGCGAATCGGGATCGATCGGATCCCACAGCTCGGTGTCGACCGGACCCGGTGAGACCAGCGTGGTGCGGACACCCGAGCCCGCAAGCTCGGCCGCGAGCGCCCGATGCAGACCGCGCACCCCGAACTTGCTCGCCGCGTACGCGGTCGAGTCGGGGAACGTCACATGATCCGCAATGCTCCCGATCGTGACGAGATCGCCCGAACCCCGGCGCACGAGATCAGGCACCAGCGCCCGCGCGACGAAGAAGGGGGCGGAGAGATTGGCGGCGAGCACCGCGCCGAATTCCGCCGGCGTGGTGTCGCTCACCGGCTTGACCAGGAACACGCCCGCGTTGTTCACGACGATGTCCGGGAGACCCTGCTCAGCGCGCACCCAGGTGAGGACACGGTCCACGGCGGTGGGATCAGTCACGTCGCAGCGGATGTCCGTCTCACGACCCTGCGCCGTGATCACGCGCTGCTCGAACGATCGCGCCAGGCACACGACGCGGGCTCCGGCTTGGAGCAGGACATTGCTGATCGCGCGCCCGATGCCACGCGACGCACCGGTGACCAGCGCCAGCCTCTCTTTGAGGGAGACGGGGTGGCTCACCCCGTGCTGGAGCGTCCGTGCACGAGGCGGAGAAATTCCTCGCGCGTCTTTCCGTCGTCGAGCAGGGCGCCGCGTAAGGCGCTGGTGACGGTCTTCGAGTTCTGCTTCTCGACGCCGCGCATCATCATGCAGAGATGATAGGCCTCGATCACCACGCCCACGCCGCGCGGCTCGAGCACGTCCATCAGCGCATCTGCCACCTGGTCGGTGAGCCGTTCCTGAACCTGCAGCCGCCGCGCGTACACCTCGATCAGACGAGGGATTTTCGAGAGCCCGACGAGACGGCCATTGGGGAGATACGCCACGTGCGCCCGGCCAAAGAACGGCAGCATGTGGTGCTCGCAGATCGAGTAGATCTCGATATCCCGCACGCACACCAGATTGTCGTGGCGTTCGTGGTAGATCGCGTCGCCGATCACGTCCGCGACGGACATGCCATAGCCGCGGGTGAGCCATTTGAGGGATGCCTCGACCCGGGCGGGAGTCTGTTTCAGTCCCTCGCGCGTTGGATCCTCGCCCAGGGAGAGCAGCATGTCGCGAATCAGCGTTTCGAACGGCGTTCGCCCCCCCGCGCCGGGGACTTGGGACAAGGGCTCGAAATGGTCGATGGGTTCGTGCTTTCGCGACGCGCTCACAGGGGCAAGCTAACGTTACGCTCCGTAATAGTCGACGTAGTTCCGCTCGGTCTCCCAGAGTCGAATCTGCTTGAGCCGAGCCGGCTCGAGCGCGGGCTCGAGCACCTCCCAGCAAACCACCGCGATGTTTTCGGCGGTGGGGTTGAGCTTGGCGAACCAGGGAACGTCGAGGTTCAGGTTCTTGTGATCGAGCCGCGAAACGAGGCACTCCCAGGCCACGTCCTTGATTCGCTGGATGTCGAGCACATAGCCGGTATCGGCATCGATCTCGCCTTCGACGGAGATGTCGAGGTCGTAGTTGTGTCCGTGGTAGTTCGGATTATTGCACATTCCGAACGTCGCCTCGTTCTCGGCGGGCGAGAACTTCGGATTCCAGAGCCGGTGGGCGGCGCTGAAATGCAGACGGCGCGTGATCACGCAACGGGGCATGGCTCGCTGGTCCTCGGTCCCTCGTCAGGGTCTCAGGGGCGGACTATCTTCGGCGGTTCGTGCGCCTAAGACTAATCGCCTCGGTGGCGGCAGCGGGAGGCTCCATCACGAGCTCCCTGTGGGCGGTGCCGACCGTCCTCGCGTCCGCGTTTCTCGTCGCCTGGGGCGCGGAGGCCGCGCAATTCGTCATCTCGCAGGGTCTGGCGCTCGCGCTCCTCGCCTGGCTGCAGACACTGCCCGAATTTGCCGTCGAAGCCGCGATCGCGTGGGACGCGGGTCGCGATCCGGAACGGCTCCACTTCGCGATTGCCAACCTGACGGGCGCGATTCGCCTGCTCCTCGGCCTGGGATGGCCGCTCATCTACGCCGTCTACGCGGCCGCCCACTGGCGATCCGGTGGTTCGCCACTCGTGCCGATACGGCTGGCCCGCGACCACGCCGTGGAGGTACTGGGACTCATTCCCGGATTGCTGTACTGGGTAGTGATTCTCTGGAAAGGAAATGCGACGGCGTGGGATTCCGCCATGCTCGTGGCGCTCTATGCCGTCTATCTCTGGGTGCTGTCCGGGCATCCGCCCCATGCGGAAGAGCAGGTCGCCGACGCGCCCGCCGTCGCGCGCTGGGCCGTGCGCCAGCGCGGCTGGCGCCGGCCGGCGGCCATCGGTGGGTTGTTTGCGGTCGGAGGCGCGGTGCTGTCCGTTTCGGCGCATCCGCTGGTGGAATCGCTGCTCAGCGTGGCGTTGATCCTCGGCGTGAGCCAATTCTTCTTCATCCAGTGGATGGCACCCGTCCTCTCGGAATTTCCCGAGATCGTCTCGACCGTCAACTGGGCCCGGCGCGTGACCCACGC
>DATIYM010000067.1:0-9417 GCA_035517615.1 Gemmatimonadales bacterium | reverse complement strand
GACCGCATGGGGAAGTCGTGTTACTCAACAGCTCGACCGGTCAGGCGCGCCGGTATCTCTCTGTTTCGCCCTACAGCGCGGTGCTCGATATCGCTTCTGGACAGGGAGACGCGCTCTTCGAGGGAGACAGCTTACTCGTCTTCATCGGACCCACGCTATTTCGGGTGGCCTTCTAGGCGCGTTTCGCCTTCCCTCAAGAACCCGTCGATCCCCTGCAGGAACTGCTCGGTCGCCTCGACGTGCGGCGCGTGACCGGTTGGCAGCTCGACGAGTCGAGATTGCAGGATCGCCGCGAGCTCGCGCGTGCCTTCGAGCGGCATCGGATCGAACGTGCCGGCCACGGTAAGCGCCGGCCAGGGCCCACGAGTCTCGATCAGTTTGCGCAATTCGTCGCGCAAATCGTACTCGCCCAGACTGTGCCAGACGGCGTCCTGAGTGCGCTGCGTGACTCTGAAGGGCGTCAGGTCGCGGGCGCGCGCGACGTCACGAAAATAGGGCGCGACCGATAGCGCGAACGCTTCGCGGCGATAGCTTTCGGGGTCGCGTTCGCGCAGACCCGAGCGCATCAGATCGGCGCGGGCCTGCACAATGGCAGGATCGGCGGCGCGGGCCGCAAAGCGGCGCTCGAACTCGGCGCGCCACGCGGCGGTGAGCGGGGCGGGGCAGACGAGGGCCAGGCGTGCGACGCGATCCGGGTGGTGCAGGGCATAGAGCACCGCGAGCAGGCCGCCCCAGGAGTAGCCGAGCAGGGTCAGCCGGGCTTCATTCCAGCGCGCGCGCAGGGCTTCGAGATCGCTGACGTGCTCGCGCCAGCCCACGGGCACGTCGCGCCCGACGGGTGACTGACCGCCGCCGCGCTGGTCGTAGTACATCAGCGTGCGGCCCGAGGCCAGCAGATCGTACTGCGGCAGCAGATAATCATGATGTGCGCCGGGTCCGCCGTGCAGCACGACCACGGCCGGTCCCGCTCCAATACGCCGGGTGAACAGCCTTACTCCGGCGACGTTCGTAAATTCGGAAACCGCTGTACTCACGACCTAGAAGCTAAACGAACTGTCATGACCACTACGGCGCGACCGCTCCGCGCGGGACGTTTCCCCGCGACGCTCGCCCCGCCGCTGATCCGGCGGCTGGGGCTCGCCGACATTGCGATCCTGTGTCTGTTGGGCGGAGCGATCGCGGCGGTGGTCGCGTTCGCGCGCGAGTTCGAAGCGCCGCTACGCCAGACCGTACAGATCGACCTGAGCGCGGGCGCGCTGCCGCGCTACACGATGTATTCGCTGGCGCGCGGCACGTTCGCGCTGGTCATTTCGTATCTGTTCGCGCTCGGGTTCGGCTGGGTCGCCGCGAAATCGACCGCCGCCGAGCGTGTGCTGTTGCCGCTGCTCGACATCCTGCAAAGCATCCCCGTGCTCGGCTTTCTCCCCGGTCTCGTGCTCGGGTTGATGGCGCTGTTCCCCACCCGCAACGTGGGCCTCGAGCTGGCCGCGATTCTCATGATCTTCACGGCGCAGGCGTGGAATCTGGCGTGGTCGTTCTACAACTCAGTGAAAAGCCTGCCCGAGCCGCTGCGCGACGCGAGCACGATGGCGGGGTGGGGTGCGCGGCGCGTGTTCTGGCGGCTCGAGCTGCCGGCGGCGGCCCAGGGGCTGGTGTGGAACGGCATGCTGTCGATGGCGGGCGGCTGGTTCTTCCTGATGGTCAACGAGGCGTTTCAGCTCGGCGGCCGCGACTACCGGCTGCCGGGCATCGGCTCCTACATGAGCGTGGCGCTCGATCAGGGCAACGTGCCCGCTATGGTGCGCGCCATCATCGCGATGATCGTGATGATCCTGTGCGTCGATCAGGTGCTGTGGCGCCCGCTCGTGGCATGGGTGGAGCGGTTCCGGTTGGACGACACCGCCGGCACGCCGATGACCACAAACTGGCTGCTCACATTCTTCCGCCGGGCGCGGATCCCGCGGCGCTTCGCCGCGTTCCGGCGTAGCGCGTTTCGCACCGCGCGGCGCGCCACGGAGCCGATCTACCGGGTCGTGGCGCAGCCCGTCATGCGCAACGCGCCGCGCGTGCCCGGACCGGGAGCCATTGTGGTTCGCAGCGTCGCGCTCGGAGCCGTCGCGGTGGTGATCGGGGGGATCGCGCTCCTGGGCGCGTGGAAGCTCGTGCTGTTGCTGCGGCAGCTCTCGTTCAGCGAATGGCTCATGCTCGTGGGCGCGGGGGGGCTCACGTTCATCCGCGTCATGGTTTCGGTGCTCTTGTCCACGGCCTGGGCGGTGCCGGTCGGGGTCGTGCTGGGGCGCTCGCCGCGGCTGTCGCGCGTGGCGCAGCCGATCATTCAGGTGGTCGCGTCGTTTCCCGCGCCGATGCTCTTCCCGATCGTGATTCTGGCGCTGGGCAACATAGGGGTGGGGCTCGGCTGGGGAGCGATCGCGCTGATGGTGCTGTCGGGACAGTTCTATATCCTGTTCAACGTGATCTCCGCCGTGGCCGCGATCCCGGAGCAGCTCAAGGAAGCGTCGACCGTGTTTCAACTGTCGCCCATGGCGCGGTGGCGGTCGCTGTATTTGCCTGCCGCATTCCCGGCGCTCGTCACGGGATGGACCACCGCGGCGGGCGGCGCCTGGAATGGCTCGATCGTGGCCGAGTATCTCGTGGTGGCGGGCCAGCTGCGCACGACGCAGGGCCTGGGCAGCCTGATCAGTGAAGCCACGGCACACGCGAACTTTCCGCTGCTCGCGGGCGGTATCGCGCTGATGAGCGCCATGGTGGTGAGCTGGAATCGCGTGGTGTGGCGGCCGCTGATGCGCTGGTCGCACGACCGGTTCGCGTTGGTCTAATGGGCGCGGACGCGGTGCTCCTGCAAGCGCGCGGCGTGACCAAGCGCTACCAGCTGCCGAACGGCCAGATGCTCGAGGCGCTGCGCGACGTGTCGCTGTCGGTGAGCGAGCACGAAGTCGTGGCGTTTGTCGGGCCGTCGGGCTGTGGCAAGAGCACGTTCCTGCGCATGATCGCCGGACTGATGAGCCCCACTACGGGCGAGGTCCTGTATCGCGGCCAGCCGTTGCACGGCGTGCTGAGCGCGGCGGCGATGGTGTTCCAATCGTTCGCGCTCTTGCCGTGGCTCACGGTCGAAGCCAACGTCGCCATGGGACTCGAGGCGCGTGGGCTCGTGGGTGCGGCGCGGCGCGACGCGATCGCGCGCGCGGTGAACCTGGTGGGGCTCGAGGGCTTCGAGCACGCTTACCCCAAGGAGCTGTCGGGCGGCATGAAGCAGCGCGTCGGGTTCGCGCGCGCGCTCGCCGTGGCGCCCGAGATCCTGCTGCTCGACGAGCCGTTCGGCGCGCTCGATCCGTTGACCGCCGAGAACTTGCGGAGCCAGCTGGTGGATTTGTGGAGCGATCCCGCGACCGGCGTCAATACGCTGATCGTGGTGACGCACTCGGTCGAGGAGGCCGTGTTCCTCGCGAGCCGCATTGTCGTGTTCGGCACCTCCCCGGGGCACATCCGCGAGCAGATGGTGAACACGCTGTCGTATCCGCGCCGCGAGCGGAGCCCTGAGTTCGAAGAGATGGTGGAGCACTTGCACCGGATTCTGACGGCGACGCTCTTGCCCGAGCCCGAGGTTCCGGCGACGCCTACCGCGCCGCAGCGGCTGATTCCGTTCCCGCGGGTGCACGTGGCCGAAGTGATCGGGTTGCTCGATCACCTGTTGACCCGTCCCGACGGCCGCGGCGACGTGTTCGACCTGGCGGAAGAGCTGGGCGTCGACTACGACCGCATGACCGCCGTCACGCGCGCGGCCGAGCAGCTCGGCTGGGTCACGACGCCGGGCGATACCGTCATCCTCACGCCCGCGGGGCGGGAGCTGATGTCGGAAGGCGAAGCCGAGCGGAAATCGCGGACCCGCGAGCGCCTGTCGCGCCACCCATTGTTCGCGCGCGTGCTGACGACGCTCAAGGACGCGGGGGCGGACGGGGAAGGGGAGCCGGGGGTGGTGGACGAAGAGGATCTGCTCGCGGATCTGACGATTTATTTCCCGTTTATTCCCGTGGATGCGTTGTTAATGACCATTGTGGAGTGGGGGCGGGAGGCGGAGTTGTTGGATTACGATGCGGGGGCGAAGAAGCTGACGTTGATGGAGACGGTGAAGGAGTGAGTTCCTCCTCGGCCTGTCGCGCGCCCTGAAAGGGCGCGTTTTTGTCCAGAGTGATGGCGTGCGCGTCCCGGTCGGCAGAAAAAGTGGACACTGCGCCCAAAAAGTGGACACTGCCGGCCGATCAGCGTATCTGCAGGTGAAATGAGAGGACCTGCGCGCAGCGATCGCTGATTGCTCGAGTGGTGAAGCGTTGCTGTCGACCCAAACAGCGCATTCCCGCCAACAGAACCGGACCACTCATTCGCGATATGGCAGGCGCAGGCGGAACGCGGGCACCGGCGTGCACGAGCAGAGTGTTGGCGCGTCCGGTGCGAGGACTTGCGTACCGCGAGAGACGACTTGCGTCCACACCGAGCGAGCTCCCCGCGGGCGAAAGGGGAGCGGTACGTGAACGGAGGGCGGTGGCGCGCGCGATCACAGGACGTGCGGGTTCAGAAAGAACGTTTGCGTGTCCGCGCAGAGGATTGCGCATGGGAGCGAGCGGATTTCCGCTCTGTGTTTCTGTCCACAATTCTGGACACTCTGGACGGAAGTTTTGTCCAGTTCGTGGGGAAACCGAGTGGCCCGATTGTCGCATATGGCGACACCATCGGGCGAACTCAGCGACGGGGTCGGCACGGAGCCCGATGTCGTGCCGAGGGTGCACGGAGGTTCATATGAATGCCACATTGCGCAGACGGTTCGAGATGGCGGTGCGAGTACGCGATTTCCTACGGGCGCATCCGATCGACGGGGCGGCCGAAGGGGCGGCGCTCGCCGACCTGGAGGCGCTGATCGAGCGTGCCGATACGCTGGCGTCGCAGCAGCGCGCCGGGGTGGTCGCGTCCCGCGCGGCCACCGAGCAGCGACTGAAGGTGCGGGGGGCGCTGCACGCCGACCTGCTGCGGTATCTGGCGGGAGTCGGTATCGTGGCGGCGCGTGAGAACGCGGAGCTGGGGGCACAGTTCCGGCTCCCCGAGCTTCGCTCCAGCCATCAGGCGTTCCTCACGATGGTGCACGGGATGCTCGAGAAGGCCACCGCGGTGAAGGACTTGCTGGTGAAGCGTGGGATGTCGGCGACGCTGCTCGACGATCTCGCGGCCGCGGTTGCGGAGTACGAGAAGACGCTCGAGGCCACGCGCGCGGCGCACCGCGACCATGTGGGCGCGGGCGGCGACCTGCGCGAGGTGGCGGCCCAGATTTCCGAGCAGGTCAAGCTGCTCGACGGTCTGGTGCATTATCGGTTCGGGAAGAATGCCGAGCTGATGACGGCGTGGGCGGCGGTGAAGAATGTGCTGGGGCCGTTCAAGCACGCGCAGCCGCAGGATAGCGCGGGTGGGACGGCGCCCCAGAATGGGGTGGGTTCACCGCAGGCAGGTGGGACTGCTCCATCGCAGGACGGTGTGAGCTCGCCGCAGGGTGGGGGGGGGACTGCACCGCAAGGGAGTGGAAGTGAGGCACCGGCGACTGTAGCGCCGGGACAGAACGTCATAGCGCCGGCAGCGTGAGTTTGGTTGCTGGTGAGTCAGAGAAAAATGGGCGCGGCGGGTGGACGCACCTGCCGCGCCGAGTGCGAGAAAGCGTGCCGCGATAAACTCGCATCTGACGGTCATCTGACGCTGGCCACTTATGTTGGTCTCGCGAGTAAGGTCGCCATGAAGGCGCACGCGTTTTCCAATCAATGTCGCGTTGCCGAATATCAGCTCGAAAGGCTTAAGACATGCCTGGAATCCCTAGCTCCGAATTGACGTAAGTACGGGAGATGCGGAGTCCCCATAACAGAGAGCGCACCCAATGTCACGCAAAGCTCTTGCCCTAGCGACTGTCCTCACGGGTCTTGTATTCCTTCCTCCGCTGATGGGAGCGCTCTGCGGAGGAGGTGGTACTGGTAGCTCAAACTCGAATCATGGAAGTACGAGCGCAAATGTGACGTTGCAGGCCAAGGAATATGAGTACAACAACAAAGCTGTTAGCGGGTCGGTCGTTTTCAAAGGACATTTCGTGAGTGGTACAGGCTCCACAGGAAGCACGGCGGATTTCAATGCGACCGAGTCGTTCAATGGTATTCCGAATTTGGAGGCGGACGGGAGCTGGTCCGTTACCGTTGCACACACTGCATTAGGACTCCATCCAGGCCAATGGCAATTCTCGATGGTCTGGAACGGCGGTGCATCCGCCACGTGCTCCGTTACAGTTCCCACCGGAGTCGAGATTGTAAACTTTACTGTAGGGAAATCAGTATGCATGAGTGGAAGTGGCTTCGGAGTTGGATTCCCCTAAGGTCCGCCGGTCGTATTCAGCTCTCTGAGAGTGCGCGTCAATGCGACCGCGCTTCATAGCGCTCTTGAATGATCATGGTCTGGCAGCCATCAAGTGGGTGGTTCCAACCCACGAGCTCATGTATAGCATCATGGTATTCGTCGTGGTGACATGGATTATCTGGAGATCCCGCGAAGCATCGATGCAGGTTGAACGAACCATGGCCGTGGTACTTGTTGCCGCCGCGGGGTTCCTGGTTGGTACTCGTGTGTTCTATCTGCTATCTGACGATCACCTCTCCACGATTCCTTATCAACGCTGGTTCAACCTGACAGGGACCGCTTCTTGGGGAGGGTACATCGGTGCGACACTGGCGATTGGATTGTATCTCTGGAGGGAACCTGCAAACATTTGGCGCTATCTCGATTTGATCGCCTCATGCGCCGGCATGGGTATCTTCATCGGCCGCTGGTCATGTTTACTCGCTGGAGACGACTTCGGCCGTGTAGCATTTTTGCCCTGGTGCATCCAGTATCCGCCACAGAGCTGGGCATATGAGACACAGATCGCTCGCGGAGCCCTCCTCCCAGGGGCTGTCTTGTCGCTACCAACCCATCCGTTTCAACTCTATCTTGGCTTTAACGGGCTGGCTGAGATGTGGATCCTCTCTGCGGTGTGGCATCGCGCCAAGCTGCTGCCAGGGGTCACTCTGAGTGCGTTTTTGGCGCTCGACGGCCTGACCCGCTTTGCTCTTGAAATGTTCCGGGATCCAGATGCAGGAGGATCGAGGTCGGGCTTGTCGACGTCACAGTGGATGTGTCTATTGATGTTGGTTCTAGGGTTCGTCGTGATCGTATCACGATATGCCATATGGCGAAGCGTATTCAAGCACGCGTACGCTCGATCGGCCCCTTGGACAGCACAGCACGAGACCTAACGTCAACCTGTAATTCTGGCCGCGACTACTACGCTCCGAATTACGCTGCGCATCCACCGAAATGCCCCACTGACCTTCCCCCCAAGTTAGGCCACGGATTGTGACACATCCGGTGGGGTGAAATTGGTTGCCACCTGCGCCATCTCGCTCGGCGTGCGATCGCCGAAGGAGCTGTGCGGCCGTACCTCGTTGTAATCCTGCCGCCAGTGCGCGATCACGCGCCGGGCGCCCCACAGATTCCGAAACCAGTGTTGATTGAGGCACTCGTCTCGAAACTTTCCGTTGAAGCTTTCGACAAAGGCGTTCTGCACCGGTTTCCCCGGCTGAATGAAGTCGAGCTGCACACGGCGCTGATGCGTCCACAGATCGAGCGCGCGACCGGCGAATTCGGGCCCGTTGTCGCAGACAATGATGAGAATTCGATCGGGCGTGCCAGGAATACTGCACAATCAAGGACGATAATCGTGTTGATTGTCTGAGCCTGCCGAAAACCTGATTTGCTCGCACGATAGCGCGACCTTCGCTCTCTTTTTCGAACCGAACGCGTTTGCCTCCTCTTCCCTCTGACGCTCTTCTGACGCCGCGCGCTGCACTTTACGACCCAACTAGAAACGCAGAAAGCAATAACGGCGTGCTCGAAGATGAGCGTCGACCGTTGTGTTCGTTGCGCTCACGCCCGTCAGCGAATCGAATTGGGCGAGTTACTCTCCGGAGAGGGGGAACACTATGACTAACACTATGACTAAAAGAAGACTGTTGCTGCTTTGCGTTCTGTTGGTCTGCTGCCGAAAGGGGATCGCCCAAACCCTCTTAGATGACGCGTTAGACGGAATCTGGTTCGCGCAGGTTTCTTTCAAAGTCTGCGATCAGGCAAGCGCTGGCACAAATGATGTCGTACTCCTGGATCTCGGTAGCGGATCAACAATGCGCCTCGACTTGCCTGGCCACTGGTTCCGGCGGAACAAGAAATACCAGTTTGCTATAGTCCCTGGCTTGGTTTCAAAAAGCGGTGACATCGGCTATTTGAGATTGAGCAAGAAAGGCACCAACGGGTTATGCCTGAGTCAGCTGCAACTACGCCTCAATAAGGCTATCGTCTTTCAAGCAGACTTTCCCGGAGGACAGTGGCTCGATCAGCCTTCAAACAAGCTAGAGTTCTCTCTTGACGAGTTGAAAGCCTCGCCGCATTGGGGCGAACACAAGCAACGCGTCGGATTGTCATTGACTTCCGACGACCTGCATGACGTGCTCTGGGCGATGGTCGCACAATCGATCTATCTAGACGGACTAGAATGGGGATCAGGCCCGGCGGTTAACATTGGCCCGGTTAACGTCTACCCGTTCAACGCCTCCCGAGCGAGCGTAGTTCTTTACCTGGAGAAGCCGATAAGCGCTGCACCAGATGTCAACTTGCAGGTCAGCTTCTACCTGAATATCTCGTGCGGCTCCGGTGACCCCGCTCTCACCGTATCGAATGTTACCGTCTCAGCCGAGGCAGGAGCTACGCTTCTTGACGCGCTGTACTCGCAGATTCAAGCCACTGCAATGAACGTGGCATTAGTCTACAGCAAGAGCCTCCGGGATCAGGTTGCCGCTACGATCAAGAGCTTCAAGAACACGACTGTTTCCCTACCCATTTGTCCCTTTTTTACCATGTACAGCGATCTTTCGTTTCTGCCGCGAAGCAGTCTGTTGGCAATCCCGCTTCTTCGCGAGGACCTAAGCCCACTGCGGGCTGGTGACTGGCTCGTACCGATCGCGACTGCCCTAATCCCTCCCCCGGATGTGAGCGGGGGTCTCCAAGCAGTGCCGTACGCAACCGGCGGTGAACTATTCCTCTACTTGCAACGCGTACCCACGGGCAACGTAGAGTTGCGGCCGCTCCACGTCAGCGCGTCCCCTTCTGACCAATACGGCGTGACGACCAGCGTATCAATCGGGCAAGCATTCGAAAATCATCAGTGGAACCTTGGCTGGGACATTATCGAACCGTACGATTACGGGAACCAGCCGTACCTGTTTCTTCTTCAACGCGATGGACGAGAGCAGGGCCTCCCAGTTACCGCCGACGGCCGCTTAGGACAAG
>DATIYM010000066.1:0-2471 GCA_035517615.1 Gemmatimonadales bacterium | reverse complement strand
CTGATTGAGCTTGATGAAGCCCTGGATACCCGACGTGGTTGGGAGGAGGGTCGAGAGCCACACGAGCGGTTGACTGATCGACTCCACAGGAAATGCGAATCCGGACAGGAAGAGCAGCGGAATTGATATACCGCCAATGATTTGCAGCGCGCGTTCCCGCACTCCCATCCAGCATCCGAGCGCGACACCCACACCCGTCACTGTCAGCGCATACAGTGCGCCGAATACTATCGCCCCGGAAAGATCGGCGGCACGCGGTAAGTCGTGATACCAGAATACGAATCCGATCCAGAACATCAGCGCCCCGAAGACGAGCAACCAGAACGCGCTAACCATCCCGGCGAACGCGCCAAACGAGAGTCGTCCGTCCGGCGCGATCGCCCAGCGGCCGCGTTCTATCCAGGTCCCGATCACGATGCACATCGAAATGATCAGGAGCTGATGGACGATGAGACCCATCGACGCCGGCACCACGTAGCTGGCGTAACCCTGAACGGTGTTGAACAACGGCTGCTTCACGTACAACGGACCCGAGCGTTCGAGGCGCATGACCGCGGCCGGGGGCACGTTCGAGCGCACGAGCTGTGCGGCCAGCGCCGGTGCCGCGGTTTCGGCCACCACTTCCAAGGTTGTTTCGAGGACCTTGCCATCCACGACGATGTACCCACCGTTGCCCATGACCGTCACGCCTGTGGGCGTTCCGCGCAACACGTCGCGATAGAAATCCTGGGGGACGACGACGATGCCGCCGATTTCCCCCCGTTGCAGGCGAGGGACTGCGTCCTCGACGCTCCTCGAAACCCCTTCGACGCGAACCGCCTGGGTTGCATCGAGGTCGCGTGCCAGTTGACGCGACAGGGGACTCGCGTCGTAATCAGCGACCACGACCGGAACGGCGCGCACGACCTGCGGCCCATAGGGCAGCGGATAGAACACGAAGTAGAGCAGGATCCCAGCGACGGCAGGGATTACCGCACCCTTGTCGAAGAAGACCGACCGCAGCGTCCACCGAAAAGCCTGCCACGCGCTCATCGCTCGCCCCACCCCCCGGGATCGCGACAGCGCTTCGCGAGCAACGGAATGCCAATCGCCAGCGGAAGGAAGATGTAGACGCCCCAGAGCACCGCGAAGGGCGTTGCCGACACCGCGTGCGGACCGCCGATGTTCCACTGCTGCTGCTGGATCTCGTAGAAGTAGTGGAACGGCACGATCGCGCTCCAGACTTTTGCCGCCGTGGTCATCGAGAACAACGGATACGTGAACCCGGTGAAAGAGATCGCGGTGACGTTCGTAACGGCTACCACCGCCAAGGTGATGCGCAATGTGCCGGTCAGGCCGACAAGCATCGCCGGAATCGCGCAGCACACGATGAGCAGGGACAGCAGGCCCAGGCTCCAGACCAGTAAGCTGCCATTCGCCGTCCAGCCGCGATAGCCAGCAAGCCAGCCCACGACGCCGAGAGCCAGCACCGTGAAGCAGAGAAGCAGTGGCAGCAGCTTTCCGATCAGGGCGGCGACGATGCTGCCCTGCCCCGATGCCAGCCAGGCGCCCGCCGTGCGGTCGCGATATTCGCGTCCGATCGCATACGCCGCGCCACCCAGCACGAAGAGGTGGAGCATGGCCGGCAGGAACGATCCCCCGAGCGCCCGCTCGAAGGAAAGCTGCGGGCCGTAGAGCGTCCGCAGCTCCACCCGAATGGCGCTGGCGCGGCGTTCGGCGCCGGCGAAGCCGCCTCCGAGCCCGGCCAGCAGGGTGCGCGTTCTGGCTCCAGTTATGGGTTCGATGGCCCCGATCAAGTCGATGCCAAGTGAAGTTGCCGCAGCGTGGAACTGCTCGTTGGTATAGAAAACAACCGGCAGCGGATCGCCGCGCTGTGAACGCCGCTCCCAATCCGGGGGCACGTGCACGACGATATAGACTCGCCGCGCGCGCACCAGGGGCCACGCCTCCTCGAGCGTTACCGGGCGCAGCGCGATGTCGATCGAGCGCATCGCATCGAGTGCGACGCCAAGGCGGCGGGAACCCGGCGAATGATCCTCGTCGACGAACGCGACCGGAAGCTTCACCATGACGCCCTGCGCGAAGATCGCCCACGCCAGCGCCATGGCCAGCGCCGGAAACCAGCTGATCAGCGCCAGGTCCCACGGGTGCGCCCGAAGATAGGCGATCTCCCGCGCGCAGGCGCCACGAACGCCGGCGAAGAACACGGGTCAACCCCGCTCGACGAGCACCGACATGCCGGGGCGAAGCCCGTCGACCTTCTCGACCGGGCGCGCACGCACTTCGAAGGTCTTGATGTCGTAGCCGCTCGACTGGCGTGTCGCCCGCCAGGTGGCGTATTCGCCCTTGGGACTGATGTAGTAGACGGAGAACGCGACGACGCGGTTTCCGAGCGCCGGCACTTTGCCGGTCATCTTCGAACCGATCTTGATGGCCGCCAGCTCGTCCTCGCGCAGGTTGAATACCGCCCA
>DATIYM010000065.1:0-82196 GCA_035517615.1 Gemmatimonadales bacterium | reverse complement strand
GAGACGCTGCGCGATGGACTCCAGTCGCCTTCCGTTCGCGATCCATCGCTCGATACGAAGCGGCGCCTGCTGCACCTCATGGCGGATGTGGGCATCGCGGCCGCCGACCTGGGCCTGCCGGGCGCCGGTGCCCGGGCCGTGGAGCACGTGCGCGCGCTGGCCACGGAGATCCGCGACGCCCGGCTTCCCATCGCTCCGAACTGCGCCGCGCGCACCGTGATCCAGGATATCGAGCCGATCGTCCGGATTTCGGAAGAGGTGGGCGTGCCGATCGAAGTCGCGACCTTCATCGGCTCTTCGCCGATCCGGCAGTACGCCGAGGACTGGACGCTCGACCGGATGGTCGCGGCCACCGAGACCGCGGTGGGCTACGCGGTCCAGCATGGGCTTCCGGTCATGTACGTCACCGAAGACACGACGCGGGCTCGGCCGGAAACGCTGGAGGCGTTGTACGGTGCGGCGATTCGATGCGGGGCCGGGAGGCTGTGCCTCGCGGACACGGTGGGCCACGCGACACCCGAGGGCGTAAGACGTCTGGTGAAGTACGTCAAGGAGAACATCGTCAAGGAGCAAACCGTCAAGGAAAACCGTATACGCATAGACTGGCACGGACACCGTGATCGCGGGCTCGGGGTGGCGAACTGTCTGGCGGCAATTGAAGCGGGAGTCGATCGCGTGCACGCCACCGCGCTGGGGGTGGGGGAGCGCGTGGGGAATGCCGAAATGGATCTCCTGATCGTGAACCTGAATCTGCTCGGCGCGCATCGTCGCGATCTCACGAAGCTACCGGAGTACTGCCGCCTCGTGGCGGAGGCGGTGGGGTTGCCCATCCCGCCGAATTACCCGGTGCTCGGCGCGGACGCGTTTCGCACCGGCACCGGGGTGCATGCCGCCGCGATCATCAAAGCCCGGAAAAAAGGACATGACTGGCTCGCCAACCGCGTGTACTCGGCGGTTCCCGCCGAGGAGCTCGGCCTCACGCAAACGATCGAAATCTCTCCGGTATCCGGACTCTCGAACGTGAAGTACTGGCTCGAGCTGCACGGCTACGACGTGAACGATGACGCCGCTTGCGCACTGCTGTTCGATGCCGCGAAGCAGGCCGAGCGAGTACTGTCGGACGACGAATGCCACGCGCTGCTCAGAAAGCGAGTCGCATGGCAGTGAGCGGACTCGTCCAGCTCGAGCGGTCCTATTTCGATCTGCGCTGGCACCTGGACCCGGTCGCGGCCACCCAGGCGGGGGTCACGACCCACGATCACCGATTCGGCCGCTACAGCACCGCGGCGCTCGCGCCCCATCTTGCCGCGCTCAAGTCGATCTCCGCCGCACTCGAAGAAGCGGAGGTCGACACCGTGCAGGACGAAATCAACCGTACCGCCCTGCTCAACGAAGCGCGCGTCACGCTGCGCCGCTTTGAGCACGAGAAGCCACAGACCAAGAATCCCGGATTCTGGCTCGCGCATCTCCTGGGCGGCTTGCATTTCCTGATGCTCAGAACCGACCGGACCCCGGCGGACCGGGCGCGCGCCGCCGCCGCCCGACTGGAAGACGTCCCCGGGTTCCTCGACGATGCCCGGGCCACCTTGAACGACCCGGTCCGGTTGTTCGTCGAAACCGCGCTGCGGGTAAGCGAAGGCGGACTCGACCTGATCCGCGAGATCGCCGCCATGTTCGCGGGCGCGGCGCCGGACCAGGGTCCGCGGCTCATTGCCGCGGCCGACAGCGCCGCGCTCGCGTTGAAAGCGTTCGGCGAGGATCTGGGCCGCTGGCTCGAGTCGGCGAGCGACGAATTCGCGCTCGGACTCGAGGATTTCAATTTCCGCCTGCACTACGAGCACGCGATGCGCGACACGGCCCCCGAGCTGTGGCGCTATGGCCAGCATCTCAAGCAGCAGCTCGAGACGGACCTGGCCGAGCGGGCGCGGCGCCTCGATGGCCAAAGCACCTGGCATGCGCTGGTGGACCGGCTGCGCGCGGACCATCCGGCCGCGCCGGGCCTCGTGGACGCATACGCGCGGGAGATGGCGCGGGCTCGCGACTTCGTGGCCGAGCGCGGGCTCGCGCCGGTGCCGGATGCGCCGCTCATGGTCGTGCCCACGCCGGCGTTCATGCGTCCCGTGATTCCGTTCGCCGCGTACGACAGCCCCGGACCCTACTCACGCGATCGCACCGGGTGGTTCTACGTCACCGTGCCCGACCCCAGGCTTCCGGCCGGCGACCAGGAGCGGATGCTCCGGGATCACTGCCGGTTCGAGCTGGCCGCGACCGCGCTGCACGAGGGATTCCCGGGCCACCACCTCCAGCTCGTACACGCGCAGGAGCAGGCGTCGGATGTTCGCAAGAACGTGTGGACGCCGCTCACGGTCGAGGGGTGGGCGTTGTACTGCGAAGACATGATGGGCGAGGAGGGGTTCTACCGCTCGGAGGAAGAAATGCTGTTCCAGCGGGTGCATCTGCTGTGGCGGGCGGTACGAATTCTGCTCGACATCGGGTTGCACACGCGCGGCATGACCTATGAGCAGGCGGTGAGCCAGTTGATCGACCACATGCATGTCGATCGGACCAATGCCGAGGCGGAGGTACGACGCTACTGCGCCGAGCCGGTATATCAGCTCTGCTATGCGGTAGGCCGGCGTGAGCTGCTCAAGCTGCGCGCTGATTACCGGGCCGCGCAGGGCGACGGCTTCACGCTCCGCCGCTTCCACGACGCGATTCTCCCATACGGTGGACTGCCTGTGACCCTGATCCGCTGGGGCCTCGGGCTTGCCGAGTAAGGAGCGCCTGCCCCGGACCGTGAAGCTGTTCGGCACGGTCTCGTTGTTCAACGATTTCGCCAGTGAGATGATCTACCCGCTGCTCCCCGCGTTCTTCACGGGGGTGTTGGGAGCGGGAGCGGCCGCCCTCGGCACGCTCGACGGCGCGGCGGAGTTTGCGTCGGCCGTGGTGAAATACGTGGCCGGGAAACTGGCCGATCGCGCCGAGCGGCGCGGCCGGCTCGCCGTGCTCGGCTACGCCGCGGCGATCATCGTACGTCCGATCATCGCGGTTACGCAGGCGGCGTGGCAAGTGATCGGGCTGCGCGTGGTAGACCGGATTGGGAAAGGGCTCAGGACGCCGCCACGCGACGCCATCATCGCCGATGCAACCCCTCCAGGTCTGCGCGGGCGGGCGTTCGGGTTGCACCGGGGAATGGATCACGCCGGGGCGATTCTCGGCCCGTTAGCGGCGTGGTATCTCCTGGCGATTCACCACCTCGGTCTGCGCCGCGTCATCGCGGCGAGCATCGTGCCGGGGGCCATCGCGCTCGCCCTCGCGATCTGGGCCACGTGGGACTGGGGGCGGCGCGAAGGGAAAGCGGCGCGGGAGAGGAGGAGTCCGGCGCAACACGCAGCGAAACAGCCCGAGCGGGGCGGCGAGATGACGGACACGATGCGCCGCACGCTGTTCGCCGCAATCGGAATGTTCTACTTCATTCGGATGCCCGAAACTCTCCTCATTCTCCGCTCGCAGGAGCTGGGCGTTTCCGTCGCGCTGGTCCCGCTGCTCTGGGCCGGGGTGCACGTGTTCAAGTCGTCCCTGAGCTTTGTGGCTGGTTCCTGGACCGATCGGTCCGGTGCGGTCCGGCCGATGTGGGTTGGCTGGCTGTGTTACGCCGTACTCGCCGCGGGGATGGGGTTCGTGCGAACGGCACTCGGTGCGTGGATTCTCTTTCTTTTATTAGGCAGCGTGTGGGGGCTCACCGAGAGTCCCGAACGCGCGGTTGTGGCGCGCGCCGCGCGGGCGCGGTTGGGAAGCGGCTTCGGGGCATATCACGCCGCCACAGGAATCGCGGCGTTGCTCGGCGGCATTGTCCTCGGGACGCTATACGAACACATCGGCGCCACGCCGGTCTTTCTTGGCAGCGCGGCGGCGGGGGCAGTGCTGGTTGGGGGGTATCTGGTGGTTGGCGGATCGGCGGGTCGCCGGATTGGCGGTCCGTGAAACCCTCAGCAGCACCTGATGCGCTTGCCTCTCTGTTCGAAAAAGTCTTTCACATATTGCTCTTCGGTCAGCTGCACCGGGTGCCCCGCACGCCGACAGTGCTCTAAATACGCCGTGTAATCCGGCGCTCCAATAATCTGTCGCAGGGCCCGGACGAGCGTTTCGTACAACGGAGCGTCGTAGTGACGGGCAACGCTCTTAGTCTCCCGTAGCATACGCACTCTCCACATAGGGTGCCTCATGCAGCACCGGCGCCTTCCGACGCGACAGTATGAGCCACCATTCGTAGATCGATGACACAACAAGCAGCACGACCACCGACATGAAGAGCAGCGCCACGCCCGCGTTGACCCGGTCGTTGAAAATGAGCCGCCCCGCGATGGGTTGGACCGAATCCGCGAGGCTCGCGGCGTGGGCCAGGAATCCGAGCTTGGGTTCGGGCGAGAACACCTTCTCCCATCCGGCCGTCATGGTGATGACGATCAGCCACGCGAGGGGAACGAGCGTTACCCAGGCGAAGCGGGTGCGGCCCATCTTGATGAGAATGGTGGTCGCGACGCACAGCGCGATCGCCGCGAGCAGCTGATTCGAGATACCGAACAGCGGCCAGAGCGAGTTGATGCCGCCCAGCGGATCCATCACACCCTGATAGAGGAAATACCCCCACGCGGCCACGATCAGGCCGCTCGCGAGCACGACGCTCGGGTACCACGACGTGCGGCCGAGTCCGGGCCACGCGGCGCCCAGAATCTCCTGCAGCATGAAACGTCCGACGCGCGTTCCGGCGTCGAGCGTGGTGAGAATGAACAATGCCTCGAACATGATCGCGAAGTGATACCACACCGCGTCGAGGGTGTGACCGCCGATGACACCGGTGACGCTAGAGAAGATCTGGGCCATGCCAACGGCGAGCGTCGGCGCGCCGCCCGAGCGGGCGACCAGGGTCTGCTCCCCCATGCGCGCTGCCAGCTGCTGCATGGTCTCGGGCGTCACGACGAAGCCCGCGTGCTGCAATACCTGCGAGGCCTGCGCCAGCGCCGCGGGAGTCGTGTTCATCGCAAAGTAGACGCCTGGATCGAGGATGCACGCCGCGATCATCGCCATGACCCCGACAAACGACTCCATCAGCATGCCGCCGTAGCCGATGAAGCGGGCATCGCTTTCCCGCGCAATCAGTTTCGGTGTGGTTCCGGACGCGATCAGCGCGTGGAATCCGGATATCGCGCCGCAGGCGATCGTGATGAACGCGAAGGGAAACACCTTCCCCGCGAAGACGGGGCCCTCGCCGAGGTGAGCGAACGGCGTGAGCGCCGGCATC
The DNA here is from genome assembly GCA_035517615.1 of Gemmatimonadales bacterium. Taxonomy (GTDB): domain Bacteria; phylum Gemmatimonadota; class Gemmatimonadetes; order Gemmatimonadales; family GWC2-71-9; genus AG25. Next base: position 76,894 of record DATIYM010000065.1, on the reverse strand, counting down.
TTGAGTGTGGGCAGGAGCACGAAGATGGCGAGCGCCAGAACGAGGATGGTCGTGATCTTGAGAAAGGTGGATAGATAGTCGCGCGGCGTGAGCAGCATCCAGATGGGGAGCACCGATGCGACGAATCCGTACCCGACGATCATCCAGGTCAGCGCGGGGCCCGAATGGGTGAACAACGCGGCCAGCGCCGGGCGGCTCGCGACGTACCCTCCACCCACGAGCGCCAGCACGAGCAGCACGGCGCCGAACGCCGAGGCTTCACCTACTCGGCCGGGTCGCCAGTGGCGCATCCACCATCCCATCAGCAGGGCGATCGGGATGGTGCACGCGATGGTAAACAATCCCCAGGGTGACGATTTGAGCGCATTCACCACCACGAGCGCGAGCACGGCGAGCAGGATGACCATGATCAGGAGCACCGCGATCATGGCCGTCGTCCCGGTGAACGGGCTTACTTCGTCTTTCGCCATCTGGCCGAGCGACTTGCCGTCGCGGCGGAGTGAGCAGAACAGGATCGTAAAATCCTGGACGGCTCCCGCGAGAACCACGCCGAGGATCAGCCAGAGTGTGCCGGGCAGAAATCCGAGTTGGGCGGCGAGCACTGGCCCGACGAGCGGGCCGGGCCCGGCAATCGCCGCGAAGTGGTGGCCGTAGAGCACCCAGCGATTGGTCGGGACGAAGTCGCGGCCGTTATTGTGCCGCTCAGCCGGCGTGGCGCGGCGGTCGTCCAGGGCGAAGACGCGGGTGGCGAGAAACTTGGAATAGAAGCGGTAGGCGACGGCGTAGCTCGCGATCGCCGCGGTCAGGAGCCAGGCGGCATTCACCGGCTCGCCGCGAGACAGCGCCAGCACCGCGAACGCGGTGGCTCCCAGCCCAGCGACGGCGACCCACACGAGCGGAGCAGCGAGTCGTCGCATGCGGCGTAAGTTACGCCGTGCCTTGCCGCTGATCAATTTCGAACATAGGTTCGAAACCCTTGGACCCGATTGCGTCCCAAAGCCTCCCCCCCCTGCCCGGTACGGCGGCCGTGGTGCGAGAGCAGCCCCGACCCCAGCGACTCGCGGAGACAGTGCAGGGAAGGGTGGCGGTGGTCACCGGCGGAGCGACGGGATTGGGCCGCGCGACCGCGCTCGAATTTGCGCAGCAGGGCGTGGCCGTCGCCTTCAATTATCTCGAGCTTCCCGAGCGCGACGTCGCCGCGCAGGCCCTCCTCACCGAAACAGAGCTGCGTGGCTGCGGCGTCCCGGTGTACTGCGCCCGCTGCGACGTGCGGGATCGCACCGAGGTCGAGCGATTCATCAACACTGCGCGCGAACGCCTCGGGGGATTACACTACCTCGTCAACAATGCCGGCGTGGCTCACGATGGTGCGTTGTGGCGGCTCTCCGCGGAGGCCTGGAGTGAGGTGCTCGAGACCAATGTCACGGGGGCGTTCAACTGCATTCAGGTCGTGGCGCGCCACATGCGGGCGCAGCGCTACGGAAAGATCGTGAACGTGGCCAGCCATCAGGCGTTTCGCCCCGGGTTCGGCATCGCGAACTATGCCGCCAGCAAGTCCGCCCTCATCGGGCTGACCAAGGCGGCGGCCGTCGACCTGGGCTCGTCGAACGTGAACGTCAACGCGATTGCTCCAGGCTTCGTGAAAACCGAGTTGCTCGCGAAATTGCCGCGCGAGGTGCTCGAGCGCGCCGAACACGAATCGGTGCTGGGGCGCGTGGCTGAACCCGAGGATATTGCCCGCGTGATCGTGTTTCTCTGCAGCGATGCGGCGCGGCACATCACGGGGCAGGTGATCGTCGTGGACGGCGGGCTCACGCTCGCGTGAGGACGGCCAAGAGGGCCCACGCGCTGTGCCTCGTGGCGCTGGCTTTGGCAGCATGCGGCGGCGGGGGCAACAAGCCGTCGCCTCAGGCCCCGGAGCCGATTGCGCCGATTCCGACTGCCGGGCTCGCCGGGCAGACCGTCATCCTGCTCCCGTTGACGCTCATTGCCGCCGAAGACTCGCTGCACTGGCAGGCTCAGCTCGCAGACCGGCATCACGTGCTGTTACGAGCCGACAGCATGGTAGGAGAGATGCTGCGCACGCGGGTGCCGGAAATCACCTGGGTACTGCCCGAAGAGCTGCGCCACGCCGCGCATCACGCGCCTGGGATCGCGCCTGACCCCGATCAGATGGGGACGTCACTGCTGCGCGCGAAAGAGATGACCGTCGTGCCCGATCCGCTCCGCAGCCAGCTCCGCACGCTCACGGCGTTGACGAGCGCTGGGACATTTGCCTTCGCGCCGGCGGCTCTGATCTACCGCAGGCCGGATACGTTGCACACTACCGTACACAAGGAGGGTGTTGGGAAGGCCGAGCTGACGTGCGTCCTGGTCAACGTGCGCACGGGGCAAGTGGGGTGGCGATCGGTCGCGTGGGGCGAGGGGCCGGATCCGTGGACCGCGCTCGAGCGCGCGCTGAAAGGGCTCACGCCTGGTCTCCCGTGATCGGGAACGTCACGCACCTGTGCGCCCGGTGCGGAACACCGACCGAAGGGATTGCCCTGGGCGGGCTATGCCCGGCGTGCACCACCCGGCGCGCACGGAAAGCAGCCCGGCTCGGCAGACTCGTGGCGCTCGTGACCACGCTGATACTCGCGGTGTCCCTGCTCGTGCGGTTACGGAGCGTCGCGCCGGCGTGGCTCGACCGCGCGCGCCTCGTCAGCGCGCTGGCGGTGCTCGCCTGCTACTGGCTCACATATCGGATCGTTTCGGGCGTCGCGCGGGAATGGCTCTAGGCGCGCTCGCGCTGCTGCTCGCGACCACGCCAGCCACCGCACAGACCTCCCTGTCGATCTACTCGGACGGCCGTGTTGTCGTGCGCCGCACACTGCCGCGCGCGCTGAACAAGGGCCGGAACGTGGTTTCCTTCGACCCGGGAAGCTCGGGCATCGATCCCGGGTTCGTGTTCGCGCTCGATTCCGACGTCACGATCGCGTCGGTCATCGCGCGTCCTGCCACGTCGCGGAGCGACGCGCTCGAACAGGCGGTCGGCAGCACGCTCGACTTCGTGCGCGCCAAGGGCGACACCGTTCGGGCAACGGTCGTGCGCAACGATCCGCCGCAATATCGGCTTCCCGACAACCGCTTCCTGCTCGTCATCCCGGGAGAGCCGCTGTTTCCCAAGGAGCTGGTCCGCGCTCCGACACTCGAGGTCACGCTCGATGCCGCACGGGCAAAGCCCGCCGCTGATCTCGCGTGGGTGACGGAAGGGGTCAGGTGGTCGGCGGCGTATCAGGTGGTACTCGAAGCCCAGGACCGCGCCAGTATCACGGGAACGGCCACGCTGGTATCACAGGGATTGAGTGCCGATAGCGCGTCCGTGCAGCTGGTGGCCGGAACGATCGCCCGGACCCAGCCGCAGCCCCAGCCGCTCGCGGCGCGAATGGCCGGTGCAGTCGCACTTGGCGCGGTGGACGTGGTGACTGAGGGCGCGATCGGCGACGTGCACGTCTACACGCTCCCCAATCCATTGACGATCGAGGCCGGAACGCCGGTTTCCGTCGCGCTGTTTTCGAGTGTCCGCACCACCACCGTGCGCGAATACGTGCTGCCGGGACTGCTCCCGTTCCAGGGTTATCCGGGCGCGGTGGTGATTGGCATGGGATCCGATCGCGTGCCGGTGCAGGTGTGGTACACGCTCAAGCACACCCAGGGAACGAATTTCGGCGACCGGCCACTGCCCGCCGGCACCTTGCAACTGTTCGAGCGTGACGCGGCGGGGCATGTGCAGCTCGTCGGCGAAGCCGCCACACGCCACACCGCGGCAGGCGCGGACGTCCGCGTCCAAACGGGCCAGGCATTCGATGTCACGGCGATCAAGGTGCAGACCGATTTCAGCGAGCAGCCGGTCGGCCCTGCCCAGCGAGGACAGCCGGCTCGCCGGCGCGTCACGGCCGCATACCGAGTCACGTTGAGCAACGCGAAGCCCGACGCCGTGACGGTCGACGTGCGAGAGGTACACGCCGGCCAGTGGTCCGTCATCACGAGCAGCGTGCAATCGGAAAAACTGTCGGCGACCGAGGTCCGCTTCCGAGTCACTGTCCCCGCGCGCGGCGAGACCACGCTCACCTACACGGTGCAGGTGGATTCGTGACCGTCCAGGTACTGCACGTCGGCGATCTCCATTTCGGCGGACTCACGGATATCGCGATCGTCGAGGCGCTGGAACGGATGATTCCGGACCTGCGGCCCGACGTGGTGGTGCTGGCGGGGGATCTCACGCAGCGCGCGCGGCACGGCGAGTTTCAGCGCGCGCGCGCGTTCGCCAACATCGCCGGGAAAACCGCGCCGGTGTACGTGATTCCCGGCAATCACGACGTGGCATGGTGGTGGGCGCCGCTCATGCCATTCGGCAAAGGCAGGCTGTACCGCAAGTATCAGCGGTACTTCGGCACCGACATGACCCCCACGCTCACGATCCCCGGCGCCATTGTCGCGGGCGTGCTGACCGCACACGGGGTAGCATGGCCGTCGCTCACCTGGAACCCGCGCCACATGGCGGTCATGGGCAGTCTCTCGAAGCGGGAGGCGGTGCGGGTTCGCAAGATTTTCGCCGATGCTCCGCCTGAGCTCGCCCGGATTCTCGTGATGCATCACAACATTCTGCGCGGGGAGATCTCGCGCCGCATGGGGCTTGCGCACTGGCGCGGGGCCCAGCGCCGGGTGGTCGAATCGGGCGCCGATGTGGTGCTGTGCGCGCACGATCATCAGGAAGCGGCCGAGCTGTTGAATGACCGGGTGATCGTCTCGACGGTGGGTACGTTGAGCGAGCGCGGCCGGGGCGGGCGCCCCGCAAGCTTCAACTTTCTCACGATCGAGCCGACCGCCGTACAGGTGACGTTCTTCCGCTGGGAAGAGGAGCGGAACCGATTTCGCGCATCGGACACGTTTGCCTTTGCGCGCCCCCGGCGCGAAACGCCCGCGCCGGTAGCCTGAAATGCCCGCCCGGTTCGTAGGGGTCGACTTTTATGCGATGGATGGGCTGCTCACCGAGGAGGAGCGGGCGATCCGCGACACGGTGCGCGAGTGGGTCGACGAGCACGTCCTCCCGATCATCGGCGAGCACTACATCGAGGGAAAATTTCCGCGTGCGCTGGTGCCCCAGATGGCCGAGCTGGGGCTGTTCGGCGCGAATCTTCCCGAGGCGTACGGCTGCGCGGGGCTGAACAACGTTGCGTACGGGCTCATCATGCAGGAGCTCGAGCGCGGCGATTCGGGGGTGCGCTCGTTCGCGTCCGTGCAGGGCGCGCTCGTCATGTATCCGATTTACGAATTCGGGTCGGACGAACAGAAGCAGCGCTGGCTCCCCGTGATGGCGAGCGGTAAGGTGATCGGCTGCTTCGGATTGACCGAGCCGGACTACGGATCCAATCCCGCAGGCATGATCACGCAGGCGCGAGAGCAGGGAGAGAGCTGGATACTGAACGGCGCGAAGATGTGGATCACGAACGGCTCCACGGCCCAGGTCGCGATCATCTGGGCCAAAACCGGCGCGGCCAACGATCCCGCCTCGATTCGCGGCTTCATTGTTCCCACAGACACTAAAGGATTCGCCGCGCGCGATCAGCGCGGCAAACTGTCGCTCCGCGCGAGCGACACCAGCGAGCTCGTGCTTCAGGACGTGTGCGTTCCCAGGAACGCCGTGCTTCCGAAGTCGTCCGGACTCAAATCCCCGCTCATGTGCCTGACCGCCGCGCGCTACGGCATCGCCTGGGGGGCCGTGGGCGCCGCCATGGCGTGCTACGACGAGGCGGTGCGCTATGCCAAGACGCGAGTGATGTTCGACAAGCCGATCGGGGGATTCCAGCTGCAGCAAGCCCGGCTCGCCGACATGCTCACGGAGATCACCAAGGCACAGCTGCTGTCGCTGCAGCTCGGCCGGCTCAAGGACCAGGGCACGCTTACGCCGCAGCAGGTCTCGCTCGCCAAGCGTAACAATGTCAACATGGCGACGGACGTCGCGCGCGAGACGCGCCGCCTGCTCGGCGCAAACGGGATCCTCGCCGAATATCAGGCGATGCGTCATCTCGCCAATCTCGAGTCGGTCTACACGTACGAGGGGACGCACGACGTGCACACCCTGATTTTGGGGCAGGAGATCACGGGGTTGAATGCCTTCAGTTGAGCGCCTCATGGTGTGCGGCTGCGTGTGCCTCCTTGCCGGGCCCCCAACCTTGCTCGAGGCTCAACAGCATGACACGCTGTTCGGCGCGCCCGCCCCCCCGAAAGCCGACAGCACGACACCCTCGCGTGGCACCGATTCCCTCTCCGTCGTCTCCGGCGTTCGTCTGCCCGCTCCTCCGGAGCTCGCCCGCGGTCTGACCGGACGCACCGCAACGTTGACCGCGGATGAAGTGGAGGCCCGTGGTGTCAACTCGCTCGCCGAAGCGATGGACCAGCTTCCCGGCGTGACCACCTCCGAGGAATTCGACGTGACGGTGCGCGGGTTCTCCGTGTCGCCCGGCATCGGGATCCCGCAGGGCGTGACGGTCTATATCGACGGCGTACGGGCCAACGAGCCGGACGCGCACGAAGTGAATTTCGACTTGCTCCCGATCGAGGACGTCGAGCACGTCGATGTCGTGTACGGTCCGTCGGTGCTGCTGGGGCGCAACTCGCTCGGCGCCGCGGTGAACCTCGTCACCCGGCGCGGCGGCCCCGGCGTCGAGCAGGAAGCAGAGGTCGCGGGTGGCACATTTGGCCGGTACGAGTTGCGCGCGCAGATGGGAGGCGGAGGAGGGCCGTCGCCCTGGGATTACTACGCGGGCGTGCATTACGAGCACTCGGGCGGCTGGCGCGAGGAGACGGAAAGCCGGGTCACCACGGTGTTCGGAAAGCTGGGACTCCGGCAGGGGAAATGGGATGGGACGCTGTCGTACTCGGGGGCGTTCAACCGCCTCAAGCAAGCCGGGAGCTTGCCGGAAAGCCTGTTCTACGCGAATCCGCGGCTCAACTTCACGCAAGGTGACTACTTCGCACCCATAGCGCACCTGGTGACGCTGAACGCCCAACGACCCGTTTCCCAAAGCCTACGACTGGCGGTGAACGGGTTCGCTCGCTCGATCGACAGCGATCAATTCAATGCCAATTTCGTGGGGCTCGATTCGCGGCAGCGCAACGCCGCACGGCAATTCGGCGGCGCGGCGCAGCTCTCGGGGCGCGTCCAGCTCGGCGGCCGCGAAATCCGGTTGCTTGGCGGGGTGGATGGCGACTACCTCAACACCAACGTGCGGATCTACGCCATTCCTCCGGGAGAACCGGACTCCCTCACGGAATGGATCACGACCGACCAGGTCGATCTGGGACTGTTTGCGGGTGCGAACATGCCCCTTGTTGCCCACCTGAGTGCGACGGCCGCTGCCCGCTTCGATTGGATTCATCTACCGCTCCAGGACCAGCTCGAGCCGAGCCAGAGCGGCTTGAACACATATCACCAGGTGAGTCCGCGGCTCGGCCTCACCTGGTCGTCGGACCGGCCACGCCGAGTGCAGGAGTTTTACGCGGCCATCAGCCGCGGGTTTCGCTCGCCGGCACTAGTCGAGGTCGGCTGTTCCAATCCCGACGCGGCGTGTCCGCTGCCGTTTGCGCTGGGATCGGATCCGCCATTGAAGCCGGTCGTCGCGACGACCTACGAGCTGGGGTGGCGCACGCGGCGCCACGGTGTGACGGGATTCGACGCGAGCGCGAGCGTGTACCGAACGGACGTCCGCGATGACATTTTCTTCGTCGCCTCGACGGTCACCGCGGGATACTTCCAGAACATCGGCGCGACGCGACGCTCGGGAGTGGAGGTGACGGCGAGCTGGAGCCTGCCCGCGGGAATTCAGCTCTACGCCAACTACGGCTATGGCACCGCCACATTTCAGACCACGGCGACTCTCGCCACGACGCGTGATACAGCGGGCGAGGTGGTCCATCCTGGAGACTGGCTTCCGATGGTGCCCGATCACCGCGCCAATGCGGGAGCGTGGATCCCGGTGCGGCGGGCTCGTTCAGCGGGCGAAGCAGAGATTGCGCTTGGGATCGACGGACGTTACGTGGGGCAGCAGTGGTTCAGGGGCGACGAAGCCAATGTAACGAGCGAGCTTCCGGATTACGCAGTCATGGATGCGACACTCATCGTGCGGCTGCGCGAGATACAGATCCGAACCGCGGTCCGAAATCTGCTCAACCTGCGCTACGCCAACTTTGGCACGTATGCCGAGAACCCCACCGTGCCCGGTTCCCCCGTGCAGCGTTGGCTCACGCCCGGGCTGCCGCGCACGGTCGAGGTGAGCATCACCCGGGAGTTCTAGACTGTGAAAGTCGCCGTCTGCATCAAACGCGTTCCCGATACCGAGACACGCGTTAAAGTCACGTCCGATGGCAAGACGCTGGATGAGTCCGGCGTCAAATTCGTCATCAATCCTTACGATGAGTTTGCGGTAGAAGAGGCGCTGCGCCGCCGCGAGCAGGCGGGGGCGGGCGAAGTCGTAATCCTCTCGCTCGGACCGCAGGCGGCGCAGGAGACGATTCGTACCGCCCTCGCCATGGGCGCGGACCGCGGGGTGCTGCTCCAGGCAGACCGGATCCCGTTCGACGGTATGACAGTGGCGCGCGCGCTTGCCGCCGAGCTGGCGACGGGAGGCTACGACCTGATTCTGTTCGGCAAGCTCGCAATCGACGACTACAACCAGCAGGCGCCCGTGATCGTGGCCGAGCTGCTGGGGCTTCCCTGTGTGACCGCCGTGACGCGCCTCGACATCCATGGTCGCAATGGCGTGGCGGAACGCGAGGTCGAGGGTGGCGTGGAAGTCGTCGAGTTTCCCCTCCCGGCGGTGCTTTCAGTGGATAAAGGATTGAATGAGCCGCGCTATCCCGCATTGAAGGGGATCATGGCCGCGAAGAAGAAGCCGCTCGAGGTGAAGCCGGTGTCGTTTGCGGTCGCGGACGTCGAGGTGCTCTCGCTCACGCCGCCGCCCGAGCGGAAGCAGGGTCGAATCGTCGGAGAAGGGCCGGAGGCGGTAGCGAAGCTCGTGCAGTTGCTGCGGGAAGAGGCAAAGGTCCTGTGAGCGGCGTGCTCGCCGTGCTCGAGCAACGCGATGGCGGGTTGCGCAAAGTCTCGTTCGAAGTCACGAGCGCGGCGCGGCGTATCGCCGACGTGCGTACCGCGCCGGTCGAAGCGCTGCTGCTCGCCAGCGGCGCGGTTTCCGAAGCCGACCAGGTGGGCAGATTCGGCGCCGACCGCGTCGTCACGCTCACGCACACGGCGTTTGCCCGGTACGCTCCGGAGGCCGCCGCTCGCGTCATCGCCGAGTGTGTGAAAAGCGAGGCGCATGACGTCGTGATATTGCCGGCGAGCGCGATGGGGAAAGATCTCGCCCCTCGCGTCGCGGCGAAACTCGGCGTGCCGCTCGTGGCGGATGTTACCGATCTCGCGGTCGAGAACGGGGCAGTTGTGGCTGTGCGCCCCGTGTACGCGGGAAAAGCCCTGCTCAAGGTGAAAGTGACCAGGAAGCCAGCAGTGCTCTCGCTGCGACCGAATGTCTTCACTCCGCTCGAGCAGCGGCGCAAGGCGGAGGTCCGGACGGCGGCGATCGAGTTACCGGAGGGCGCGGGACGGGTGGTCGTTCGCGAGCTCAAGGCGGCCGCGGCGGGAGCCATCGATGTGGCTGAGGCGCCCGTTGTCATCTCCGGAGGCCGCGGGCTCAAGGAGCCCGCGAATTTCAAGTTGCTCGAAGACCTGGCGCGCGCGTTCGGCGGCCGCGCCGCGGTGGGCGCCTCTCGCGCCGTGGTCGATGCCGGCTGGCGCCCGCACGCGGATCAGGTGGGGCAGACGGGCAAGACGGTGAGCCCGCCACTGTACATCGCCGTAGGAATCTCCGGTGCGATCCAGCATCTCGCGGGCATGCGGACGTCGAAGGTGATTGTGGCCATCAACAAGGATAAGGACGCGCCGATCTTCAAGGTGGCGGACTATGGCATCGTCGGGGATCTATTTGAGATCCTGCCGCGAATGACGGAGGAGATCAAGAAGATCTATGGCTGAAGGCGGAAGTCGTTTGATACCCGCCGCGCATCAGGCGCCCCTGCCACTCGATCGCCTGCTCGTTCCTGTGGGCGCGCCGGGTGCCGGTGACCGGATGGATCTCGACGTCGTCGTCGTCGGAGCGGGGCCCGCGGGATTGTCGCTGGCCATCGAGCTGGCGCGCCTGTCGAAACAAGCGGGCCGCGAGCTCGCGATCGGCGTGCTCGAAAAGGCGGGTGCGCTGGGCGAGCACTGCCTTTCGGGCGCCGTCGTCAACCCGCGCGCGTTCCGCGACCTGTTCACCGAAGACGAAACCGCGTTGCCGTTCCGGTCGCCCGTCACACGCGAATCCGTGTATCTGCTCACGGCGGGGCGCGCGCTGCGGTTGCCCAGGCCGCCCTCGATGCGCAATCGCGGCAACGTGATCGCTTCCGTCTGCGAAATCGTGCGTTGGCTCGGCGCCAAGGCCGAGAACCTGGGCGTGAACATTTTCACGGGCTATCCTGCCCAGAGCCTGCTTGTAAGAGACAACACGGTGGCTGGGGTCCGCACCACGCCGGCAGGGCTCGATCGCGACGGCAGGCCGGGATCGGGTTACACCGCGTCAACCGATCTCGTGGCGCGTGTCACGGCGCTGGCCGAAGGGTCGCGCGGGATGCTCGCGCGCGCGTGGCTCGAATGGCAGCGCATCGGATCGACCAACCCGCAGATTTATGCGCTCGGCGTCAAGGAGCTGTGGGAAACGAAGCGGCCGCTCGACCGGATCGTGCACACGCTCGGGTGGCCACTCTCGCGTGACACGTTCGGCGGAAGCTTCATGTATCCCCTCGAGCCGAACCTCGTCGCCTTGGGACTCGTGGTCGGGCTCGACTACCCGGACGCGGGGCTCGACATCCAGGTGCTGTTTCAGCGCATGAAGCTGCACCCCCTGTTTCGCGAGTATCTCGAGGGGGGAGAGATGCTCGAGTGGGGCGCGAAGACCATCCCCGAAGGCGGCTACTACTCGGTGCCGGCGCGACGCTCGGGCTCGGGCGTGGTCCTGCTCGGCGATGCAGCCGGATTCGTCGATGTACCGTCGCTCAAGGGCATTCACTACGCGATGCAGTCGGGGGTGTTCGCGGCGCGAGCGATTTTTCAAGCGCTCGGTAGAGACGCTGCCGACGCCGAGCGGCTCGCCGAGTACGACCGACTCGTCAACAGCTCGTTCATCATGCATGACCTGCACCGCACGCGGAACATGCGACTCGCCTTCAAGCGTGGATTCGTGATGGGCGGAGTTCAGGCGGGACTGATGACGCTCACGGGCGGCCGTGTTCCAGGGAACCGGATCACCGTCGAAGCCGACGCCGCGGTGCCGCGCGCTGCGAAACCGTCCGGTGAATCCTTCATGCCCGATGGGAAGCTGACGTTCAGCAAGGTCGACGCGGTGTTCAAGTCCGGAAACGCCACGCGCGACACGATTCCGCAGCACGTGGTCGTGGGAAACGCGGTCGACCAACGCGTAGCGCGGTTCTACTCTCACGTCTGTCCCGCGGGCGTTTACGAGGTGGACGGTTCCGGATTGCGGGTCAACGCGCCGAATTGCGTGGACTGCAAGGCGACCGACGTGCTCGGGCCAACATGGCTGCCGCGGGAAGGAGGGAGCGGGCCTAAATACAAGCGGATGTGACGGGTAATGCGGATCCGCAACTAGTTGTCGAGCGCGCTCACGTCAAGGATGATCAACGCCGGCGTCCCCGGATCCTGCGCTCCAAACGCAAACAGATGTCCGTTGATCGTGGCGAACTTGGCCGTGTGGATTCCGTTCGTGCCGCCCGCCGCGAGATAGTCCGCGACGTACGCAGGATGGGCGGGATCGCGCAGACTGTAGAACCAGAAGCCGCCATTCGGGCCATACTCGGTACTGAACATGAGCAGTTTGCCGTCGGGGCTCACCTTCACGTCGCTGATTGTCGTGACCTGCGGCGCGATGATCGAGTCCACGAGCGTCGGCGCGCCGGTCTGGTCGAGGTGCCAGATCTTCACCACGTTGCCCGCAACTCCCTGTTGCCGCGGCAGGGCGCCCCAGGTTCCGGTGTAGGCATAACCTCCGGACACGCCAAGATCCGAGCTATACCGCTCAGGCACATTGTTGCCGCCGCGCGGTGTCGCGAAGCGGCCGGCATTGAGCGGTATCTGCCATAACCCGCTTACCATATCGATCGCGTAGAGCGATCCGTTGTACAGCTGTACGCCCCAGGTGTACGTGTCGCCCGCGCCAAATTGAATGGTGCCGATCACTCGGCTGGAGAGATCCCCGGACAGCGTGCCCGACACGTCGAGGGCCACGATCCCGCCGTTGTAGTACGCCGCATACAGGATCTGCGCGTTCTCGTCCATCCAGAAGTTGTGCGTGCCCGCCCCGTTCATGTGAAAGCTTGCGGCCTCGGCGGGGTGCGCGAGGTCGGCAACGTCCACGACGTGGATGTCGCCCGTCGAGCTCGTACCAATGGACCCCGGGCCTTCCTGGCCGATGAACAGGTATTTCTTTCCCCCGCTCGGGTCCCAGAACCACCAGGCGTTGTGCACCGAGGGGGTGTTCACGGCGCCGCTGGCTGTCGCGTATGTCGCAATCAGCTTCGGGCTCGCCGGGCTGCCGCCGGCAATCCCATTGCCAACGTCGTAGATCATCACTCCCGTATTCCACGCGCACACGAACGCAATCCCATCTCTGATGAAGGTGTCGTGGATCCCGTATGCAGGAGGGATCGGGACCGATGCCACGAACAGTGGAGCGACGGTGCCGCCCGAGGGTAAATCGGCCCCCGGCGCCGTGGTCGACGCATTGTCATGGCACGCAAGTGTGGCGAGCGAAAGCGAGGCGGTGGTTACACGAAACCATGCACTCCGGACCATCACATCTCCATCGGCATCGCGGTCTTCATCGGTACCCCGTAATGGCCCATTCGGTGACCGGTCATCCCCCATCCGAGCCGCAAGCCCACGCTCAGGGTCCAGAAGGTGTCGCGCCCGTAGACGGCAACCGGATCGAACAAGCCGCTGATGGTCTTGATGCTGCCGCCCGAGAACTCGACCAGCGGCCGCGCCTCGAATCGCGCCGTGCGCGGCGTGACGAGGATCGCATACCCGATGGTATGCACCGACCAGCGCGTGATGCCGAGCACCGAGTTGTCGAGGTGCGGCCGAACGGTGCGGAACGGATCGTCGAATGTGCGGATGTCTTCGGGGCGATCGGTACGCTCGAAGCGATAGTACGGCTGGTGGCGTCCCACGGTCACCGCGCCCTCGACCAACACCGTGTAGTAGACCAGCGCGCCCGCCGACTCCGACGTGCGCGCCCATTCAGCCATGCCGTACACGGGTGTTCGCGCCCAGCTGCCGGCAAAGCGCGCGGACACGCTCCACTTGTCCGCCGTCGGCCCCGCTCCGCCGCGATCCTCGGGCGATGCCACGGATGCTCGCGAGACTCCTGTCTCCATGCCTTTCACCGGACGCAGCATCAGCCGAGCCGACCACGAGTCGCCGAAGCGCGACCAGTTGGGCGACTGGCCCGGGTTCTGAGGCTCGTCTCCGTTGAACAGCGACGCCTCGCCGGTAACCATGCCGCGCTCAATCGCGATCATCGCGACCCCGCGCTCGAGGATCTGGCTCAGGTGGTGATTCACCGGGTAGCGCTCGGCGGGCCGGCTCATCGGATCATCCGTCCCGAACGGCACGAACCCTTTTCCGGCGGAGATCGTGACCCGGGCGAGTCGCGTCCACGAGCGGAGCACGTCCGGGCTCGAAAGCATCACTTCGTGAAAGTACGTGTGTGGATGGCGGCGATCGATGAACCCTTCTCCCCAGTTTCCAGTCGCGAGCTCGCCGTTGGGGATGGTTTTCCCTTCGAAATCGACCGTCGTATGCAGGAGCAGGTAGTCGCGCCAGGCACCATCGAGCATCACCACCGGCTGCACCACCCGTACTTCGGTGAGCGTCCCCCCATCGGGAATGGGGTCGGCGTGGGTGGCGATGACGATCGCCTGGGCTGACAGCGTGGCCTCGACCGCCCGTTGCGCGGACGTCGCGCGAGCTGCGAAGTCGGCAAGCGCCACAAAGAGCGCCACGCCGCGGGTCACGCGCCGGCGACCGCTCCGGTCATCCGGATTCCGTCCATGACGAATTGTACCGCGATCGCGAGGAGCACGAGCCCCATCAAGCGTGTCAACACGCGCATCCCCGTCTGTCCCAGCCGATGCTCCACGCTGGTGGCGGCTGCGAGGATGAGGTAAGAGGCGAAGGCGGTGAGCGCGATCGAGCCGTACAGCGCGACGATCATCGCGGGCCGGTGTGCGCCGAGGGCCAACACCATGACGGTCGAAATGGCGCCGGGCCCGGCCAGCATCGGCAGCCCGAGTGGGATGATCCCCACATCTTCTTTCGCGGTCGCCTCGGCCTGCTCGATCGGCGACTCGCGCTGCAGGCTGCGCCGCGCCTGAACCATCTCGAGCGCGTTCAGGCCGATCAACACGCCGCCGGCCACCTTGAACGCGCCCAGCGTGATCCCGAACAGCGTGAAGATGAGGCGGCCGCCGAGCGCGAACACCGTGAGGGTGATGGCGCAGGTCCATGCGCCCCGCGAGGCCATCGCGCGGCGCTGGGCGGGGGTGTCCGTCGGGGTCATCGCGAGAAATGTCGGGACCGCGGCGAGCGGATCGACAACGAACAGAACCGAGGTGAAGATGAGCAGCAGCTCTTTCAGCAGCGTCATCGCCTCGTTCGTCAAACGGTTACCCGCTTCAAAATGGCGGCAGGGAAGTGTAGCGCGCGCCATCCTCCTCGAGCGAGATCGCCGGAAGCATGGTGCCTGCGGGCACACTCGCCCGGTCTTCGGGGACAATCAGCAAAGCGTTGGCGTGCGCCATGGACGTGAGGATGCCCGACCCCTGCGCGCCAGTCAAGCGGGCTACGTGTTGGCCGTCTGGCTCCGCACGTACGACCACGCGCAGAAAGTGCTGCAGTGGCGGCCCGAGCTGAAGCGGTTCTCCGACGTGCACCAGCACCGTTTCGCGGAACGCCCGCGTGTGCCCCTGCATGCGTCGGATGGCCGGCCGGGCGAACAGCTCGAACGTGACCATGGTGCTCACGGGGTTTCCAGGCAGCCCGATCCACGGTGTGCCGCGAAGGGAGCCAAAGCCGAGTGGGGCGCCCGGCCGCATCCGTACGCGCCACAGCTCGAGCGCGCCGCCCAGGTCGGCGAGCGCGGTGCGCATGTGGTCGTGCTCTCCCACGCTCACGCCGCCGGTCGTGACGATCAGGTCGGCGCTCGCAGCCTGTTCGAACTTTGCGGCGATCGCGGCGCGATCGTCGCCCGCGAGTCCCAGGTCCCGGGGAATCGCTCCGGCGCGCCGGATCATGCCGTCGAGCGTGTAGGAATTCGCCGACGCGATCTTGCGGCCCGCGAGCACCTGCGCGGTGCCGGCCTCGTCGAGATCGACGATTTCCTCGCCCGATCCGAAGAACGCGACGCGCGGCGCCGGATGAACGAGCGGGCGCGCGTGGGCGATCGACGCGAGCACGCCGATCTGCGCCGGCCCAAGCAGGGTCCCGCGGCCCAGCACGCTCGCCCCGCGTCGGACGTCCTCGCCGCGCCGGCGGATGTTATGCCCCGCGTCACGATCGCTGCGCACGGCCACGCGCCCCGCGCCCTGAACGTCGACGTCCTCCTGTCGAATCACGCAGTCCGCGCCCTCGGGCACGGGCGAGCCCGTAAAGACTCGCGTGGCCCTTCCCTGGGTGATCGCGCGCGCTGGGAATCCGCCGGCCGCCACCGTCTCGACCAGTTCGAGAACGACCGGCTGCTGTGTCGTGGCTCCCCGGACGTCCGTGGTGCGAGCGGCGTAGCCGTCCATGCTCGAGTTGTCCCAGGGCGGCAGATCGATCTCGCTCGCCACGTCCTCCGCGAGGACGCGGTCGAGCGAATCCTTCAGAGGCCGGCGCTCGGGACGGAGAACCTGGACGTGCTCGAGAATGAATCGCGCCGCTTCGCCGGGCGTGACGCGCGACAGCATGTCAGTAGCGGTGGCCGCGTTGCTTTTCGAAGACGACGTCGAGCGCCACGATGAAGGCGAGGCTGTGGAACCACTGCGCGGAATGCGGCGGCGTGAGCGAGCCCGTGGTCTGATCATTGGGATCCGCCGGGCCCGTGATCCGCTGCAGCGGCGTGATGACGTCACGTCCCTCGAAGCGGAGCTGATAGCCCGGTCCGAGCGAAAATGCGACCCCCGCGCCGAGCGTGACGTGCACGCCGACATTCGAGGGATTCGTGTCGAGCACGACCGTGGTGCCCACGGGTTCGGCGTTGGCCGTGTAGTACGATGAGGACATCTCGATCACGCTGCGGGTGCGCGAGATGATTCCCCCGGACACGAGAAAGTACGGATCCGTGGTGTGATTGGGGGCGAGACGGCCAACGAGGCCAAACGAAAACGCCACCGCGCTGATCGGCACGCTTTGACCCTGGAGTCCCTGGCACAGCACCGGGACGATGTCGTTCATCGCCGGCGGCTGGGATTGGCGCACACTGCACTGACTCTCGGTGCCCATGTCGAGAAACGTGATCTCGACGTGGAGCCCCACGTGCGGCTTCGGGAAGTAGTCTCCCGACGCGCCCACGATGAAGCCGGGGACGACCCGCCGCTTGAGATTGAGGGTGTCGTACTGGCCGGGAACGGCGAAGATGGAATCGGCGTCGGACTCGAACACCGCGATCGGCTGATTGTTGAGCGTCCAGAGGTCGCCGCCCCCCCGATACCCCCCGAAAAACGACAGGACCAGCCGCGGCTCGCTTGGCGTCGCCGTCTGCGCGGCGAGCGGCACCGCCAGCAGCAGCAGCGGGCCCAGCACACGCAACGCCGGGCTCATCGTCCGACGCCTCATCCCAGGAGCTGCCGGTGCTCGACCATCAGGCACCGGTCCATGACGCAGGGAATGCCGGCCGCCGCGCTCTTCAACCGGGCTCGCTCGTCCGTGATTCCCACCTGCAGCCAGATGAGCTGTGCCCCGATCGCGATGGCGTCATCCACGATCGGCCCGACGAACTCGCTTCTCCGGAACACATTCACGATGTCAATCTTGTGCTCTTGCGCCGCCGCCGCGAGCCGGGGATACGAGCGTTCGCCCAGCAGGGTCGCATGCCCGGGATTCACGGGCACGATGCGATAGCCGCGATGCGTGAGATAGCGGGCCACGGTGTGGCTCGGGCGGGTGGGTTTCGGCGACAGCCCGACGACGGCAATGGTGCGTGCGCCCGTCAGCAGCGCACGCAGCGTTGCGTCGTCAGTGCTCGCCGAAATACTCGGAGTAGATATTGGGACCCTCCTGCACGCGAACGGCGTGCAGCACCACACCACTCGGAAGACGGCTTACGAGCTGGTCCCAGACGTAGACCGCGAGCGCCTCGCCCGTGGCGAGGTGCTTGCCGTCCGCGAATTCCGGGAGGGCTTGATGAATCGGCTTGCCATCGAGGCGCTTGACGATCGTGTCCGAAAGCAGCTCATCGAGCGCCTTGAGATTGATCACGCCACCCGAAGCCGCTTGCAGCGGTCCCTTGACCGTCACGCGGCACTGGTAATGATGGCTGTGTTCGTGCGCCGCCTTCCCGAACGCCTGCGTGTTCTGCTCCGGCGACCAGTCGGCGCGCCGGATCCGATGGGCGGCCGTGAACTCTACGATGCGGGTGAGATAGCTCGTGGGCACTTCGAAACATCGCTCCAACTTCCTAGAACGTCCACGAGATTCCGGCGGTGAGATAGGTATTGTGCGTCCACTCGCTGGTGTTCGCATCGACCACCATGATGCGGCTGCCGTCGATGGGCGACGGCTGCTTGTACGCGAGCGGATACGACAGCTTCCAGTACAACAACTTGAAATCCCCGCGCAGCGAGAGTCGCTTCCCTAAAAACCAGCGCAGGCCCATCTCGGGTCCGATCACGGCCTTGTCTCCGAATTTGTACGTACTCGTATCGGCGCTGAGGCTGTTCTCGAACGCCACCCCGCCGGTGGCGCCGATATAGGGCGAAAAGCCGCGCCACGTCTTGCCCCCCGTGAGCGAAGCGTCGAGCCCCAGCATGATCATCGAAGTCCTCGCGTCGAATGGCCCGCTCTTGCGGTGGAGCGAATCCTGGTCTGGATCCAGGATGTAGCGCGACGTACTGGCTTGGGCAAAGGTCAGCGCCGCGCCGAGCGTACGGCCCAGCGGCCGCTCGATGCGCACGCTGTAAATGGGGCCGCTTGCCGGCCCGACTCCGAGGCTGCCCCCGGACCCATTCATCTCCCCGGTGCTCACGACCACGGTATTTCCCAGGCGGATGTCATGATAGGGCGACGCATCCGGAGGATGGCCGACCTGAGCGGACGCCCGTTGCGCAGTGGTCACCAACAGCACCGCAAGTGATATCGCTCCAACGCCACTACGCACGAACCCTCTCATTCTGTCTCCCGCAGATCTTGCCCCGTCATCTCGGCCGGCTGCTCGACCCCGAGCAGGCCGAGAATCGTGGGTCCGACGTCGCGCAACGCGCCTCCCTGGCGCAGCGGTCCCTTGAACCCATCATCGACAATCACGAACGGCACCGGATTGGTCGTGTGCGCCGTGTGCGGTCCACCAGTTACAGGATCGATCATCAGTTCACAGTTTCCATGGTCTGCGGTGATGAGCAAGCGGGTTCCGGGCGCTCTCCCTGCGCTTTCCAGGACCCGTTTCAGACACTGATCCACAGTCTCAACTGCCTTAATGGTTGCGCTAAGTACACCGGAGTGCCCCACCATGTCCCCGTTGGCGTAGTTACAGAGGATAAAGTCGTGTTCCCGCCCCTCGATCGCCTTGCACAGCACATCGGTCACGCCCGGGGCGCTCATTTCCGGCATCAGGTCGTAAGTCGCGACCTGTTGCGAAGGTACGAGCAAACGCTCCTCTCCCGGAAAGGGTGGCTCCACGCCGCCATTGAAGAAGTACGTCACGTGCGCGTATTTCTCGGTTTCCGCCGTCCGGAACATAGTCATCCCACACTCCGACACCACCTCGGCCACGATGCGCGCCATGCTGAACGGCGCAAAGGCGGCGGGGAGCGGCAAGGTCTGGTCGTACCGGGTCATCGTGACGACCGTGACCTGGGGCCGCGTACCCATGTCAAAGCCGGTGAATGCCGGATCGGCGAGCGCGCGGACGATCTGGCGCACGCGATCGGCGCGAAAGTTCACGCAGAATACGCCATCTCCGGTCTTGATGCGCGGCGCGCCCGAAATGACGCGCGGCTTGATGAACTCGTCGGTCTCCCCCGCCTCGTACGCCTGACGCACGGCGCTCACGGGATCGGGGACAAGGCTGCCAACGCCGTGTACCATGGCATCGTACGCGAGCTTGGTTCGGTCCCAACGCTTGTCACGGTCCATCGGGTAGTACCGGCCGACAATGGTGGAGATCTCGGGGCCATCCCGCCCGAGATTGCTCAACAATTCTTGGACAAACGCGAGCCCCGATTTCGGTGGAGTGTCACGCCCGTCGAGCCATGCGTGAATGGCGACCGGAATTCCGTGCTGCAGGCCGAGCTTCACTGCAGCGAGCAGGTGCTTGTCGAGCGCGTGCACGCCGCCGGTCCCAATCAGTCCCATGAGGTGCAGTGTGCCGCCTGATTTTTTCAGATTGCGGCACAGCTCGACCAGCGGAGCGAGACGAAAGAATTCTCCGGAATCGATTGACTGCGAGATGCGCACGATATCCTGCGGGACGACGCGACCGGCCCCGAGATTCATGTGGCCGACTTCGCTGTTGCCCATGAGGCCTTCAGGGAGTCCGACCGCGAGACCGGATGCCTCGAGCAGCGTGCGGGGGAACCGCTCCCAGAGTCGGTGCCATACGGGCGTGCGGCCGAGCTCGATAGCATTGCCTTCGCGGCTGGGGCGAAACCCCCAGCCGTCGAGGACGATAAGGACGACCGGGGTGCGCTGCCCGCGCGGCTTCGCCATATTGGAAGCGATGCAATCTAGCCAAGTGCTTAATGCTCTTCCAGTTGTAATCTGCTTCGCCAGCCTCGTCAGTTCGCCGCCCCCGCTCGTCGCGCAGCAGCGCTATCGGGTGAGCGGTAAGGACGTGTGGCTGTATCAGCAACCTGAAGGAAAGCGGCTGGCGCAATTCAGCGACAGCGCGATGCTCACGGGCACAGATAGCCTCCAGAACAATTACCGCTGGGTGACGCTCGACGGGTGGATCTTCGGTGCGTCCACGGGCTCGACGGACCGCGACGGTTTCGACCTCGCGGTCACGAAGAGCGGAGGGGAGAACGTGCGCACGGCGCCCGCGGGCGCGCTGCTCGCGCACGTGCCCAAGGGATTTCTCTTCTCCAAGGCCGGGGAGGAGCGGCGCTGGGTGCACGTGCGGCGCTCGGGATGGGTGCGGGTCACCGAGCTTGTGGCAGCAGACTCAGCTGGTGTTGCCGCCACCCGGGGGCATGACCCCGGAGTCAACCTACCCGAGTCGACGTCGGCTCTCCCCGACAGCGCCACCCAGGCTGCCCGGCGCACGGAGCTATACCGCGCGCCCGAGGGACCCACGGCGGGTGTGGTGGTGGCAACACTGCCCATGCGAGTGATCTCGCGCTCGGGCGAGTGGACGCGCGTACAGCTCGAGGGATGGGTCAAGACGGCCGACATCGCAACCACGCCGCCCGGAGTACTCATCGGCATCAGCTCCGCCGAGCTGCGCGCCGATCCGGCGCGCTACGTCGGCCAGACGGTGCGCTGGACGCTTCAGTACATCGCGCTCGAGAAGGCGGACGAGCTCCGGCCCGACATGCCCGAGGGCGCGGATTATCTGCTCACGCGTGGTCCGCTTCCGGAACGCGGCTTCGTGTACGTGATCGTGCCGGACGCGCGGCGGGATTCCGTCACAGGGCTCGTGCCCTTGAGCCGCATCACGATTACGGCGCGAGTGCGCTCGGGCCGGAGCCGCTATCTGGGCAATCCCGTCGTCGAGCTGGTGAGTCTCGAAACCGAAGGACAACCATGAACGAGATCCTGCAGGAGCGGCTGCGCCGCAAGCTCGAAACGCTGCCGGATGAAAAGGCGTATCAGGTGCTCGACTACATCGAGTTTCTCGAATCGCGCTATGCCGAGCGCGCGGCCGGCGCGCCCGCATTCCAGCGGGTGGCGGAGACGCTCGAGGATACGCTGCGCGCCGGGCGTGTGCCGCTGAACATCATCAAGGGAACCATGGATGCGGTATCGGGAGCGGGCAGATTTCTCGAGCGGGTAGCGGCCGCCGGAAAAGCCGCGGTAGACGAGGCTTCCCGGAGACCGATTGCGCCCGAGTCCAAGCCCACGCCGCCACCTTCTCTGCCGGTTGAGGAACGCGAGCCCCGCTCCTAACTTTCGCCATGGGAAGCTTCCATCCTCGCATCGCGCTGACCTTCGACGACGTTCTGCTGTTGCCGCGACACTCGAGCGTGCATCCGCGGAACGTCGACGTGAAGAGCCGGTTCACCCGTGACATCCCCCTGAATATTCCGCTCGTGGCGGCCGCCATGGATACCGTGACCGAAGCGGAAATGGCGATCGCCATCGCGCGGGAAGGCGGGATCGGCGTCATTCACAAGAACATGCCCGTGGACCGCCAGGCAGCGGAGGTCGATCGCGTCAAGCGCAGCGAGTCGGGGATGATCCTTCATCCCATCACGCTCGGGCCCGACCGTCCGCTGCGCGAAGCCCAGCAACTCATGGACCGGTTCCATATTTCGGGCGTTCCCATCGTGGACTCCGCGGGCAAGCTCGTCGGCATCATCACCAATCGCGATCTGCAGTTCGAGCGCCAGCTCGATCGCCCGATTCGCGAAGCGATGACCAAAGACCACCTGATCACCGCGCCCGTCGGAACGACGCTCGACGAAGCCGAGCGCATTCTCGGCCAGCATCGAATCGAGAAGCTGCCGGTCGTCGATGGGCAGGGCGTGCTCAAGGGGCTCATCACGGTCAAGGACATCTTCAAGCGCCGCCAGCACCCCAACGCCAACAAAGACCAACACGGCCGGCTGCGTGTCGCGGCTGCCGTGAGCGGCAACAAGGACGCGCTGCCGCGCGCCAAGGCGTTGCTGGCCGCGGGGTGCGACGTCGTCGTCGTCGACTCGGCGCACGGCGAGTCGGTGGGCGTGCTCGACGCGGTCGCGTGCCTGCGTGATGCCTTTCCCGACGCGCAGCTCGTGGGTGGCAACGTGGCTACGGAATCGGGTGCCAAGGCGCTGGTCGAGCGGGGCGTCGATGCCGTGAAAGTCGGAGTCGGTCCGGGCTCGATCTGCACGACGCGCGTGGTGACGGGCGTCGGGGTTCCCCAGATCACCGCGATTGTCGATGCAGTGCAGGGCGCGGGCGAGATCCCGGTCATTGCCGACGGCGGGATCAAGTACTCGGGCGACGTCGTGAAAGCGCTCGCCGCCGGCGCGGCGAGCGTCATGATGGGCTCGATGCTCGCGGGCACGGAAGAGAGCCCGGGTGAGTCGTTTCTCCTCGAGGGCCGGCGCTTCAAAGTGATCCGCGGCATGGGGAGCCTGGGCGCCATGGAAGAAGGCTCGGCGGATCGGTACTTCCAGGAAGGCGAGGTGTCGCCCTCGAAACTCGTGCCCGAGGGTATCGAAGCCCGCGTCCCGTATCGCGGCCCCGTGGGCGACGTCATCTTTCAGATGGTCGGCGGGTTGCGGAGCGGGATGGGCTACTGCGGCGTGAGCAATATCGAGGGGCTGCGCACGGAGACCGAGTTCATTCAGATCACGTCCGCCGGTCTCCGCGAATCACATCCGCACGACGTCGTGATAACCAGGGAGGCGCCGAACTACAGCCTGTAGTCTTGACACCCCTTCCACCCGGGCCTACTCTAGCGCCCGTTCGCCTCGTTTCCTCCCCAATCATCCCGAGGCCTCATGAACCTGTTCCGGCGCAAGAGCATCACCGACCTGCAGGCAGAGGCGGAGAGCGATCACAGCCTCAAGCGCGCCCTGGGCGCGCTCAACCTGACCGCGCTCGGCATCGGCGCCATCATCGGAACGGGGATCTTCGTGCTCACGGGGACCGTGGCCGCCTTGAATGCCGGACCCGCCGTGGTGCTCTCGTTCGTGCTCGCGGGTGTGGCGTCGATCTTCGCCGCATTGTGCTATTCCGAGTTCGCGTCGCTGGTGCCCATGGCCGGCAGCGCGTACACCTACGGCTACGCCACGTTGGGCGAGCTCATCGCCTGGATCATCGGCTGGGATCTCATCCTCGAATACGCGCTCGGCGCCGTCACGGTCGCCATAGGCTGGTCGGGGTACGTGGTCTCGTTCCTCAAGGATATCGGCATCAATGTCCCGTGCGCGCTCTCCGGGGCGCGCGGAACTGTCATCCAATGCGCGGATGGCACCAGCGCCGTCGCGCTGTTCAATCTTCCCGCCATCATTATCATCGCGATCGTTACCACGTTGCTCGTCGTCGGCATCCGAGAGTCGGCCAATTTCAACAACGTGATCGTGTTCGTGAAGCTGGCGGTGGTGCTGCTCTTCATTGCCGGCGCCTCCCGCGCGATCAATCAGGCGAACTGGCATCCGTTCATGCCGCCGAACACCGGGACTCGCGGGGAGTTCGGGTGGACCGGCGTGATGACGGGTGCGGGGATCGTGTTCTTTGCCTACATCGGCTTCGATGCGGTAAGCACCGCGGCCCAGGAGGCCAAGAATCCGCAACGCGACATGCCGATCGGCATTATCGGCTCGCTCCTGATCTGCACGGTGCTGTACATCCTGGTGTCGGGCATCGCGACGGGCGTCATGTCCTACAAGGACTTGAACGTCCCCGATCCGATTGCCGTCGCGGCCGATCACGCCGGCCTGGGGTGGATGTCCTCGCTCATCAAGCTCGGGGCGATTGCCGGACTCTCCTCCGTAATTCTCGTGATGTTGCTCGGCCAGTCGCGGGTGTTCTTCACCATGTCGCGTGACGGCCTGCTGCCGCAGTTCGTGAACAAGGTGCACCCACGATTCCAGACGCCCTACATCACCTCGATCATCACAGGCGTCGGGGTCGCCATCGTCTCCGCCCTACTCACCGTTCGCGAAGCCGGGAGTCTCGTGTCCATTGGCACCCTGCTGGCCTTCGTGATCGTCTCGATCGGTATCATCGTGCTCCGGGTCCGAGAGCCCAACCTGCCGCGCCCCTTCAAGACGCCTGCGTACTGGTTCGTGGCGCCGATGGGGGCGATCTCGGCGCTCTACCTCATGATCTCCCTCCCGTGGCCCACGTGGCGGCGGCTGATCATCTGGTTCGTACTGGGCATGATCGTGTATGTGTTCTACGGGGCGCGGAACTCGGTGCTCGGCAGGCGCGCGGAATCCCCGGCGGTCCGCCGCTGAACTAAAGCGGCGCCCTTATTCGGGGCGCCGTTTTTCTTATCTTGTAGGCCAATGGCGAGCCTTGGCCTGTCCATCCTGCCCGAACGAGCGCGTGCCGCAGCGGACATCGCGGCCGTCCTCACGCCGGGCCGGAATGTCGCCCTCACGACCCATGTCAATGCCGATGGCGATGGGCTCGGGAGTGAGGTGGCCCTCTGGCACCTCCTGAAAGCGCGCGGCCACGGCGTCTCGATTGCCAACCCCACTGCCGTCCCCGAACGCTTCGACTTTCTCCTCCCTGAGGGTGCGGACCAGTGCGAGCGCGCGGCCGCGGCCATCGATGCCGCCGACGTGACCATCGTGCTCGACATTTCCGATCTGGGGCGGCTCGGCGATCTGGCGCCGATCGTGCGCCGCTCCCGAGGTTCCGTCGCCTGCATCGATCACCACGTGAGCCCTGGCTCGCTGCCGCCTGGCCCGCGCCTCGTCGACGCCGAGGCGGCGGCCACAGCCGAGCTGGTGTTCGATTTCGCTCGCGCGCTCAACTGGCAGATCGGCCCGGAAACCGCGCGGGCCCTCTACGTGGGAATCGTGACCGATACGGGCGGATTCCGCTTCTCGAACACGAGTCCACGCGTACTGCGCGTGGCCGCCGAGCTGCTCGAGACCGGTCTCGAGCCCGAATCGATTTACGAGAGCGTGTACGCCAGTGCCCCCGAAGGCCGCATCCGGCTCACGGCTGAGGTGCTCGGCACGCTCGTCGTAGAGCCGGACGTAGGTCTCGCGTGGGTAACGGTGCCGCCCGATGCACTGGCGCGCCACGGCGCCACGCCGGACGACCTGGACGGCATCGTGGAGTTCCCCCGATCGATTGCCGGTGTGCGGCTCGCGCTCCTGTTCCGGCAGCTCGCCAACGGGCGGGTGAAGATTTCGTTCCGCTCACTCGGCAACGTGGACGCGGCCGAGCTGGCATTCGAGTTCGGCGGTGGTGGTCACCGCAAGGCTGCCGGCGCGGCCGTGTCCGGCGAAATGGGGGAAGTCCAGGAGCGCGTGCTGGGATCGGCGCGACGCTATTTGCGGAGCCTTCGAGGGGAATACGCACCAGCCACGCGCTAGCCGCGTGCTGTTCGCGCTCTGCGTCACCGGAGCGGCATTTGCGTCGCTGCTTCCGCCCGCGATCGCGCAGAGCAACGCCACCACGGGAAGCATTGCTGGCACCGTCGTTCTCTCCCGCTCGCTCTCTTCGCGCAAACCTCATATCCGCATGTACGGGGAGTACGGGCCGGGGTCGCTGCCCGTGATCACCCCGCCCCCGGTGAACGAGCTTGGCAACGTGGTGCTGTACCTCGACTCTGTGCCCCCCTTGGTCGCGCTGCCGCTTTCGCCTGACCGGGCACCGGCGATCGTCCAGCGGCACGAAACCTTCGTACCGCATGTGCTCGCGGTCGTGCGTGGCACGCGCGTCGAGTTTCCCAATCAGGATCCCCTGTTTCACAACGTCTTCTCGCTGTCCTCGGCACGAACGTTCGACCTGGGGCGTTATCCCGAGGGCACTTCGAAATCCGTGGTGTTCGATCGGGCGGGCGTCGTGCAGGTGTTCTGCCACATTCACTCGGACATGAGCGCCATCGTGCTCGTGCTCGAGAATCCGTTTTTCGCCATCCCCGACTCCGGACGCTATGTGATTGCCGGTGTGCCTCCCGGTGACTATCGCCTGACCGCCTGGCACGAGCGTGTTCGACCCATCGTGCTCCCGGTGCACGTGGTCGCCGGCGAGACCACCAGACGCGATCTCAACATCCCAATCCCGGTGGACTCGAGCGGCCGATGAGCCCCGCCCCCGCCCCCGTCGCCGGAACACGGTTGGTCGATGCGGTGCGGCGGCTCAAAATCGGTTGGCAGCTCGTGCTGCTCGAGCTGGTCCTGATTGGAACGGTGCTCACGGCCGCGTTCGTCGTCCTGAGCCTGGGGATCCGGCGGTCGACCGAGCGGTTCTTTGCGGGCGAGCTGGAACGCGCGGAGCGGGAAGTGCTCGCGCTGCAGCGACACAATTTCGAGCAGCTCGTCTGGACGTCCGCCATCCTGACGCAAAGTCCCACGCTCAACGCCGCGATCGAGACCTACCGCATGGAATCGGCGTCGACGAGCCGCACGCGGGCCGATCTGCTTGGCACGATTGGCCGGGAAGTGGATCGGATCGCATCCGGGCTCGGCCAGGATCTCCTGGTCATCACCGACGAGCGGGGTCGTGTGCTGGGTGCGAGTGTGCGCGGTACGGCTCGCGCGCAGATCGGACTGCCGCTCGAGCCGCTTCCGATCGTGCGCCGTGCTCTCGATGTCACCCATCCCACGGATTCCGCGAATTTCGGGGTCGTGCGGATCGGGAACGAGTACTTCCAGATCGCGGCCGTTCCGATTGTGCTGCAAGACGTCCCGATCGGCGCGCTCATTCTCGGGGACGGGCTGGCCGGGCGGCTCGAACGGCTGCGCACGGACCTGGGCGGCGACATCCTCGTGATCGACAAGCATGCGGTGCTCGCGTCCACGCTGGCGGAGCAGGAATCAGGCGCGCTCGGCCGAGCACTGGTGGCGAGCGGCGCGAATCAACGGACGGTGCGCGAGGGAGGCCGCGAGTTCGTCGTCGCTTCGCTCGCGCTCGGCACGGACGCGGCCGGCGGGCCCGTGTCGCTCTATTTGCTGCGGTCGCTGTCAGCGGCGCTCGATCCGCTGAACGACGCGCTGCGGCTGAACTTCGTGCTGTACGGGATGCTGGCACTCGCCGCAGCCGTGCTCGGGGCGATTTTCATTGCACGCTCGGTCACGGCCCCGCTGGCGCGCTTCGTCGGGTTCATGGAAGGCGTAGCGCAGGCGACCGATTATTCCCGTCGGTTCGACGAGGGTCCCGCGGCATCGGAAATCCGCACGCTCAACGCCTCCTACAATCACCTGATCGAATCGCTGGCGCGCGAGCATAGCGAGCTGGAGCAGCGCACCGCGGAGCTGTCGCGCGCCAACCAGGAGCTGCGCCAGTCGCAGAAACTCGAGGCGATCGGCACACTCGCGGGCGGCGTGGCGCACGACTTCAACAACATCCTGACCGTGATTCACAGCTATACCGAGCTGGTCCTCGACGAGCTGCCCACCGGGCGGCTGCGGGAAGATCTCGAGCAAGTCCAGCAGGCGGCCATGCGTGCGACCACGCTTACCAAACAGCTGCTCGCGTTCAGCCGCAAGCAGGTGATGCAGCCCAAGGTGCTCGATCTGAACGTGGTCGTCGCCGGAGTGGAGAAAATGCTGCGGCGCGTGATTGGTGAGGACATCGAGCTCGCGACCACCAAGGACCCGGCGCTCGCCCGCGTGCTTGCGGATCCCGGGCAGCTCGAGCAGGTGCTCATGAACCTGGCCGTGAACTCGCGCGACGCGATGCCGCACGGTGGCCGACTCTCGATCGTGACTGTCAACACAATAGTGGGCGAGCATGACCCCGGCCGCATCCCCGTCATGGCACCCGGAGCCTGGGTGCTTCTGACGGTGAGCGACACGGGCACCGGCATGGATGCCGCGACCCAGGCACGCATTTTCGAGCCATTCTTCACCACGAAAGAAGCCGGGAAGGGCACCGGACTCGGCCTGTCCACCGTGTACGGGATCGTGAAGCAGTCGGGCGGGTTCATCACGGTGGAAAGCGAAGCGGGGCAGGGAACGACGTTCCGGATCTATCTGCCTCCCGTGGCCAGTGTGACCGAAACCACGGACGTCCAGGCGGTAAAAGCGAATGCTGCCCTGGGGCGGGAAACCATCCTGCTCGTGGAAGACGAAGAGGCCGTGCGGTCGCTCGCGGCCCGCTCGCTCAGGCGGCACGGCTATGTGCTACTCGTGGCGAGCCGTCCGTCCGAGGCTATCGAGCTCGCGGCACGACACCAGGGGAACATCGATCTCTTGCTCACCGACGTGATCATGCCCGGCTCGAATGGGCGCGAACTGTCGCGGCGGCTCTCCGAAGCCCGGCCTGACCTGCGCGTGCTCTTCATCTCCGGGTACGCGGACGGTACGGTCACGCAGCACGGGATTCTTGGGCCCGATATCGAGCTGCTCGAAAAGCCGTTCACGCCCGCCGCGCTCGCGCATCGCGTGCGCGAGACCCTCGATCGTCCCCCCCGCAGGTCTGGAGCGGCGTCGTGAGGTTTCGGTGTGTTTGCGTTTGGGTCGCCCTCGCGTTCGGCGGCGTGGTCCCGGCGGTTGGCCAGCAGTGGCTCTCGCTCGAGGGAATCGCCGACGGTGAGTTCTGGGCCACCGATTCGGGCTCGACGGTGGCCGCCCGCAACAACGGGCATCCGGCGCCGGCGGGGCGTGTTCAGCTGCTTGCAGGCGTCGAGGCGCAGCGTATTGAGCTCCTGTTCATGGGAGAAGTCGAAGGGGGAAAAGCGAACGAAGACGGCGAAACCGACTGGGAGTACGACCAGCTCATGCTGCGCATTCTCGCCGCGCGCTTCGCCGTGATCGATATTGGCAAATTCCCCTCCCCACTTGGGGCGTTTGCGAATCGGCGCTTGTCAACGATCAACCCATTAATCGGTGAACCGGATGGGTATCCGACCGTGTACCCCTGGGGCGCCATGCTCAATGGCACGGCGTGGCGTGTCGATTACCGCGCGGGCGCCATGAGCCTTCCGGCAACGCACGAAGATTATTCGCCCGATCCCACGCCCGTACTGCGCCCGGTATTCGGCGCGGGTATCACGCCCATTCCCGAACTGCGACTGGGAACCTCGTTCACGTGGGGACCATATCTGAACGATGAGCTGGGTCCCGTGCTGCCTGCGGGGGCGGACTGGCAGGCCTACAAGCAACGCGTGCTCGCGTTTGATACCAGATTCAGTTTGGGCTACTTCGAGATGCATGCCGAGCTTGGGTTGTCGAGCTACGACGTACCCACCCAGACGAGCCCGGTCGACGGGATTGCATACTACGTGGAAGGCAAGCAGACGTGGAGTGCGCGGTTGTTCAACGCCGTACGATTTGAGCGCAACGACTACCCCTTCATCAGGCCGGTCTCGGCGACCCAGTGGGTCGCGCAGAGGGTTGACGGCTACAACACGGAAGTTGGTGCAGGCTTCAGGATTGATCGCAGCACCACATTGAAGGCCAGCTACCGCTGGCAGTGGTGGTCCATCGCGCCCGCGCTCCGCTCGGTTCTGCTCGACGGATATGCCCTGGCGTTCCAGCTTTCCTACAATTTCGATCCCCGGGAGTGGGTGGAAAGAATGCATTAGATGTTGGCGCTCCTCGCCGCTGTTCTCGTGGCAATCGCTCCCGATTCAATTGTGTATGTGGTCGCACCGGCGAGCCGGTTCGAGGCGCTGGTCGGGAAGTCCGGCCTGTTCCGCTTCGCGGGCCACGAGCATCGGATTCGCGCCCGGGCAGTTCACGGCACGGTGGTCTACTGGCCATCCGATCCCACGCGTTCACGGGTCGACATCGCGGTCGAGTCGGGCAGTCTCGAGGTGCTCACGCCCGATGACACGGCCGAGCGGCGCCAGGTAACCGAAGTGATGCGACGCGATGTGCTCGCGGTGGATCGGAATCCCGACATTCGGTTTCGCTCCCAGTCACTGGCACGGACGAGAGACGGGTTTCGTATCGCGGGAGTGTTTACGCTCGCGGCCGCGACGCGACCGATTTCTGTAGACGTCACCGCGCAGCAGATGACCGACACGCTCGTGGTGAATGGGGCATTCAGCGTGAAGCAGACTGACTACGGCATCACGCCCGTTCGCGCCGGCGGCGGGACCGTGCGAGTAAAAGACGAGGTCCCGATCACCTTTTCGATTGTCGCGGTCCGGCTTCAGGCGAGCCGATAGCTCGCGGAGCATACCCGGCGGCCCATCCTGACCACCGGCAATCCGGGCGGATCGCCTGGCAGCCTGTCAGCGTTTGGTGGAATCGTTGGGCGGTCCGCCCGGACGCATTCCACGACCCATCGGCATCATCTGCTCCATCGCATCGGCCCAGCCGTCGACGCGTGCGCGCTGCGTCTCGGTGAGGATCGCGCGTGCCTGCGCCGCGGCCGAGAGCGCGGCCCAATGCCCCTTGGCCATGGCGGCCTGCATGGCATTGAAATGCATCTTCAGCTGGTTCGTATCGGGATTGGGTTTGGCCAGGACATCGGCGAGCTCTTTCGCGTGTTTGTCGGCGTCGTCCCGTGCGGCCTGTTCGGCGGTTTGCGACGCATTCCGCAATGCGGTGAGTTTCTGGACCTGCTGATCGGTGAGATCCAGTGGTTCACGGTGCATGATCAGATGAGCCGGACTCGAGACCATGACGCGCATCATGGGCTGCATCATTTCGCCCATGTGTCCCATCATGCCTTCCATGCCCATCCCCATGCCCATCCCGCCACCCATACCCATGCCATCATGGCGCATCGAGGGCGGAACCCGTGGCGGTGAGGTATCGCGCTGCTGTGCGTACAGCGATGTGGTCAGGGCGACGGCGGCGAGACCAGCGGTCACGATCCGGATTGGCTTCAAGAGGCCTCCTTGTCAGGTGTTTCGGGAACGTCCCAATAGTGCGCCATCACGTCATGTGACCAGGCGGGCTGCCGTACGGGGTTGTGCGGCAGAAATTCCCGCATGACGGCTTGATATCGAGCACCGGGGTGCCGTCAATCGCATCCAAATCGAGCACGTGCAGGGCGCGGCCCTCGCGGCCGGCAATCTTCACGATGGTGCACCCGATCAGGTTGGGTCGGGAGCTGCCCCGCTGTGCAAAGATACCGATGCGCGGCCAGGCGCGATTGTCGCGCGGGTGCCGCGCGCCGTAGGTGATGGTGTCCGGACTCGCCGCGTGAAAGTAGTACACGATCTCCGCGTGGGAAAACTCCTCGATGCCGAGCAGCGCATCCTCGCCGAACCGGTCGCAGAGCTCGATGGTCGCGGGCCCTCCCCAGCGGTCGGGTTCGGGATCGTCCCGGGCAGAGCGCACAACGCCAATCGGCTCGAGCGCGATGGTCGCGCTCATCGCGGGTCCCAGGGTTCGTCCGCGGTCGGTCCGTAGATCGAAGGCAGCGGCACATCGAGCAGGCGCAGGTACACGCTCAGTTGCCCGCGATGGTGG
Source organism: Gemmatimonadales bacterium (assembly GCA_035517615.1). Lineage (GTDB taxonomy): Bacteria > Gemmatimonadota > Gemmatimonadetes > Gemmatimonadales > GWC2-71-9 > AG25. Next base: position 45,346 of record DATIYM010000065.1, on the reverse strand, counting down.
ATCAGATGATTGATATGCTGGCGTATCGCTGCGCTGCGGGGGCGGTTGAGGATTGCGACACTGCGAACCGTGAGCGACCACGGCACGGCAAGGTCGGCATCCGAGCTGTGCGCGAGCGCCGCGCGCGCTTCTTGCACGTTGCGATCGAACAGGGCAAGCAGGGCGTCGGTCGTCGCGTGGCCATAGCCTGTGGCGGAGCCGAAATCGAACGACGTCTCCCGGAGCGTGGTCGTCATCCATCCGGGCATCCACGAGATGAGCTGTGCCAGATGGCCGAGCGAGAACGATCTGGGGTGCGGCTTCCATTCGCCTTGGTCACTCGGTACGCGCTCGAGGAGCTTGCGGGTGGTCTCCATTTCCTGGTCAAATTCCGGGAGCAGCGCATCGCGCAGTGCCACGGCAGCCTCGCTGTTAGGATGATTTCGCCGGTCCGAGCGTGTAGCACCACGCCTCGCCTTCCAGGACCACTTCGCCGTTCTGACGCCTGACTTTGACTCCGAGCTGGGTGACCGGTTTTGTGGCGTGCACGCTCAACACTTCGACCTCAGCGCTGATCGTATCGCCGATGAACACCGGCGCCGTGAAGCGCCAGTTCTGACTCAGGAACACGCTCCCGGGGCCGGGAAGATCCATCGCCACCACCGCATGCAGCAGCCCGGTGGTCAAGCCCCCCTGAACCACGAGCCGACCGAACTTGGTGTCGGCCGCGAATGATTCGTCGAAATGGAGCGGGTTGTAATCGCCCGTGAGCTCGGCGTACGTCTTCACGTGCTCGGCTGTGAGCGCGAGGGTGCGGGTGGCGCGTTGGCCGACCGCGGGCCGCGCTCCGCCTTCCGCGTTCGTCAGTGCTCCGCGCCCGCCATTCCCTTCACCGTTGCCACCAGCTTCTCGACTCTGTCCCGGTCCCCCGATCCCGGCGCATCCTTTTCCAGGCGAGTCGCGAGGGCCGACAGGGCGTCGGCGCGCGGCGAGCCGTTGAGCTTGTCGGCCTTGTCCAACTCCGTGCGCGTGGCGCTCAGCTCGGCGCCGCTCAGGCCGTTCGAGCGCTCGAGCTGATCGAGGTATGCCCGGGCGACCACGGCAACGGCCGGCCACACGAGTTTCTGCTGGTCCTGCACATTCTCGAAGTCCACATGCACGAGCTTCGCCGCGTCGATCTCGTTCTGTGACAACAGCGGGCTCGCACTGAGCTCGAGCACGTCGAGCCCGCGCGCGATTTCCGAGCTGACGATGTAGCCGTTATACCAGTAGGCCGACCAGGAGCCCGCGCCCACGAGCTTGGTAGTGTCCATCGGGCCGCGATCGAAGAACGCGATCTCGCGCGGGTGCGCGGGATCCGTCCAGTCGAACACCGAGATCCCGCCCTGATACCAGCCCTGCGCCATGATGTCCCGTCCGGGGACGGGGATGAGCGAGCCGTTGTGCGCCACGCAATTCTCGAACTGCGTCTGGGCGACCGGCAGCTTGTAATAGCTCTGGAACCTGAGCGCCGTGTCCTGGCGCGTGAAAATCGCATCGGCGCCCCATTCGGGCTTGTCCGTGGCGCGGCAGCGTGGCTGCAACCCACCGCCCCATTCGTCGGAGAACAGGATCTTCGTGCCGTCATTGTCGAACGTGGCCGAGTGCCAGAACGAGAAATTCGAGTCTGCCACCGCAGCCACGCGGCGCGGATGCGCCACGTCATGAATGTCGAGCAGCAAACCGTAGCCCGCGCACGCGCCGGCGGCATACCCGATCGCGGGATAGACCGTGATATCGTGGCACTGCGTGGGGCCCGGCCGGACGCCGTTCGGTCCCGGAGGCGGATTCACGATGTTGTCGACGATGCCCTGTGCCGCGTTGCGGAACGTCGCGCTGTCGGCCGCGGTCGGTGCGCCCGTACCGCCGCGGGCGCGCACGATGCTGTCCAGCCGTGCCTCGACGAATTGCGGGGGCAGCACGAAATCGAGGCCGTGAATCTTGGCTGTGAACGCCCCCTTGGCCCGGGCGTCGGCGGCCGTTTTCGCCGCCTCGGCGATGTCTTCCGGGCTCTCGCCGTGCTGCGCCGGCTCGGTCAGGCCGGCGAAGATGCGCGGCGAGCTCACGATCTTGGCACGCTCAGGCGCCGCGAGCGGGATCTGAATGACCTCGATCCGGAACAGCGCGGAATTGGGGTCCTGATCCGGGGACGCCGCGGAACAACCCGCCAGCTCGTTGGGTGAGCGGACCGGCGCCGTGCCGGAGATGTAGACGTAGACGGTGGTCGAGTCCTTTGGGTCCGTGACGACCGTGTGCGTGTGCGATCCACGGCAGGTCTGCACGTTCGTGATGTAGCGCGGATGAGCGATGTCGGTGATATCGAAAATCCGCAGCCCGCGCAGCCGCACCGCGCTCACCGTGTCGGGAACGCCCTGCGTGCCGCAGTCGGTTCGGCCGTTCAGGGCTTCGCCCGAGACGAACATCAGGGTGCGGTATGCGGATACGTCGCTCTGCGATCCGGGACACACGTAGGAAGTGTGCAGGGTGGGGTGCGCGGGATTCGAGATGTCCCACACCTGGTAACCCGAGAAGTTGCCCTGGATGACGTATGGCCCGGTGAACGACAAGTCGGAGTTGATGAAGGCGAAATCGCCGGGTTCGGTCGGGACGAAGTCTTTGGAGGGCGGTGTGGTCGAGACGAGACGCATGTTCCAGGTCGCCTGGCCCGCGTCCATCCACCCGGGCTTGAGCCCGATGCGGGGATCGTGGCTCGCCGGCTGCGCCGCCGGGCTGGGCGCGGGAGCGGGTGTGGCGAGCTTCGAGGACTTCCTCGAGGCACACCCGGCGGCCGCGAGGCCGGCCAGGACAATCGACATCGAGCGAGCGCTCACGGGCGGTGTCCTCCGGTGGCGGGCGTTAACGCCGCCAGCATTTGGGTCATGCGATCGATTTCGGTTGTTTGATCCACGTTCACGTCGGCCGCGAACCGGAACACGCGGCCGTCCTGCGCGGCGCCCGGCGTCTTGAGCAGCTGGTCGACCATGGTCAGCGCTCCGCGGTGATGCTGAATCATGTCGGTCAGGAACAGGCGATCGAACTCCACTCCCTGCGCCGCATTGAGCGCGGCGAGCTGCTGGTCCGTGAGCATTCCCGGCATGAGCATCGGGTGATCCATTCCCGCCATGTGCTCGTGCATCGGGTCGTATAACGTGTCGACGGCGGGAACGGTTTCGTGATGCTCGAGCAGCCAGCGCTGCATGGTCGCGATCTCGTCCCGCTGCCCTACGACGATGCGCTCACACAGCTTGCGGAGAGACACGCTGGCATCGTGACTCGGCGCCCACCCGGCGATCAGAATCGCCTGGGCGTGATGCACGATCATGCCCGACATGAATTGCACGTCCGCCGCGGTGTAGGGGACCTGGCCCGTGTCGGTAGGGGCCGGAGCGGGCACGGCGGCGGCGCTCAGGGCTGCCGCCAAGGCGAGTGAAATCATCGAGTCATTCTACCGATTAGCATCGAGCGTGACGAGCGGCATGGCGAACGCTTCCGCCACGCCGGGATGCACCACTTTGCCTTCGACTACGTTCAAGCCATGCGCCAGCGCGCGGTCCGATCGACACGCGGTCTTCCATCCCTCGCGCGCGAGCCGCCGTGTGTACGGAAAGGTCGCATTGGTGAGGGCCAGTGTCGACGTGCGTGGGACGGCGCCCGGCATGTTGGCGACCGCGTAGTGCACGATACCGTCGAGCAGGTAAATCGGCTTCTCGTGCGTGGTGGGATGAATGCTCTCGATGCAGCCCCCCTGGTCCACGGCGACGTCCACGATCACCGAGCCCGGCTTCATGAGGCTCAGGTCCGCGCGCAGCACGAGCCGGGGGGCTTTCGCACCCGGCACGAGCACGGCCCCGATCACGAGGTCGGCTTTGCGGAGCTGCTCGAGAATCGTGTGACGGTTCGAGTAGACCAGGTCCACGTTGGCCGGCAGCACGTCCGAGAGATAGCGCAGCCGATCGAGCGAAACATCGAGCAAGGTGACGTGCGCACCCAGTCCCGCCCCCATTTTCGTGGCATGCGTGCCGACCACGCCGCCGCCGATGATCAACACCTCCGCGGGAATGACGCCCGGCACACCGCCGAGCAAAATCCCGCTGCCGCCATAGACGCGTTCCAGATATTTCGCGCCCTCGGGCACGGCCATCCGGCCGGCCACCTCGCTCATCGGCGTGAGCAGGGGCAGCTCACCTGAATCGAGCTGGACGGTCTCGTACGCAATCGCCACCGCGCATGATTTGATAAGCGCGCGAGTGAGCGACTCGGACGCGGCGAAGTGGAAATAGGTAAACACCACCTGGCTGGCCCGGAGCGCCGGCCACTCCGACTCGATCGGCTCTTTGACCTTGAGAATCAGGTCGGCGGCCCAGCTGGCATCACGGCTCGCGAGTTTCGCGCCGACTGCCTCGTAGGCCTCGTCCACGAATCCCGAACCCACTCCAGCACCGCGCTCGACTCGCACCTCGTGGCCATCGCTCACGAGCACCTCGGCGCCCGCGGGCACGAGCGCCACGCGATTCTCGCCGGGCTTGATCTCTTTCGGAACGCCGACGATCACGGCCCGTCAGCTCGCCGCTCGGAACAGCACCGGCACATAAGTGAGTCCTGTGAAGTGATCCTGCGCTAATTAACGCCGGGAAGCGGAACGGGGGAAGCGGTCCTTCGCGTACAACGTGCGACCGGGGATGTTCGACGGCAGCTCGCGCATCCCGAGCTTTACCGCGATCGAGCGCGCGCCCTCGTTCTGATTGTCGATCGACGAGATCACCCGCTCGATCTTGGCCGAAGTAAACGCCCATTCGAGCAGCAATTGACAGGCCTTGAGCGCCAGGCCGCGCAGCTGCGCTTCGGAAAACAACGCGCACACGAGCTCGTAATCCTTCCCCTGGAGCACGGGCGAGCGCACGAGTCCTCCGACACCTATTGCCGTACCGGATTCGACGATCGCGAACAGGTGATTGCCGGGCTGCGGGAGCAGTAGGGGACCGACGTTTTCCCACACGTCTTCCTGCTCCTCGAGCGCGCGCAGCAGATCGTAGTCCGAGTCGCCAAATGGCCGAAGCTCCATGCTCATAGCGCCGAAGTTACATTCCCGCCGATGGCTCAGGAACCACTGCAGACCCGCGTCGAGCGCGTGCTGGGCGGCATCATCAATCCCCGGTTGTCGCAGGACATCGTGGCGGCGGGGATGGTGAAGGACTTACGGGTCGATGACGCCGGCGCGGTCAGCCTGAACATCCTCCTCACGCGGGAGGATCCGGGCTCGCTCGTGCGCGAGGCGCGGAAAGCCGTGCGGGCCATCCCGGGGGTCACGAGCGTGACCGTGAATGTCACGAGCCCCGCGGCCGACCAGGCGCGCACCCAGGCGCGGGCCGCGGGTGTTCCGCCGCCGCCCACACCGATCGAGCAGCCGAACCTGGGGCGTGTGCTCGCCATCTCGTCCGGCAAGGGCGGCGTGGGGAAGTCGACTGTGTCCGCCAATCTTGCGGTGGCGCTCGCGGAAGCGGGAGCGCGCGTTGGCCTCATGGATGGGGACATCTACGGGCCGAACATCCCGCGCATGATGGGCGTGGACCGCAAGCCCGAAGTACACGAAGGAAAGATTCAGCCGCTCTCGGGGCACGGGGTGAAGCTCATGTCGCTGGGCTTCCTCGTCGAGCGCGACGCCCCTGCCATCTGGCGCGGGCCGATCATCATGAAAATCATTCAGCAATTTCTGCGCGACGTGGATTGGGGCGAGCTCGATTATTTCCTCGTCGATCTGCCGCCCGGCACCGGCGATGCCCAGCTCTCTCTGGCCCAGTCGATCCAGCTGCGCGGCGCGCTCATCGTCACCACGCCGCAGGAGATGGCGGTGGGCGACAGCCTGCGCGGCGCGAAGATGTTCGAGCGCGTGAGCGTTCCCGTGATCGGCGTGGTCGAAAACATGAGTTATTTCGTCTGCCCGCACTGCAACGAGCGCACCGATGTGTTTCTGTCCGGGGGAGGCAAGCGCCTGGCCGACGAGCTGGGGGTGCCGCTGATCGGTCAGGTGCCGCTCCAGGCACAGATGGCGAACCTCGCGGACGCGGGCCGTCCCATTGTGGCCGCCGAGCCGCAATCGCCCGCCGCCATCGCGCTGCGCGATATCGCTGGTCGCGTTGCCGCAATCTTGGCCGCGCGCGCCGACTAGCCCTTCCCCTTCGCGCGTTTCGTGACCTCGCATCCCGGCGCGCTCACCGTCGGCCCGCTGCGCCCGGCGATCGTGCGACTCGCCCTCCCCGCGGTCGCCATGATGGCGTGCCACTTCTCGTTCAATCTGATCGACAGCATCTGGGTCGGGCGGATCATCGGTCCCGCCGCGCTCGCCGCCGTTTCGACTGGCGGGTTCTACATCTGGATCCTCCTCAATCTGGGGGAGATGGTGGAAACGGGATTGATCGCCGTCGCGGCCCGGCGTCACGGAGCGGGGCGGGCCGAGCACGCCGCGCGCGCGGCGGCGGCCGCGATCCCGTATGCGCTCGTCGCCGGACTCGGCGTGAGTCTCTTGGGACTCGGACTCATGGATCCGTTGTTCCGTCTCATGACGGTCCCGCCCGAGGTCGCGCGGCTCGGGCATCAATACCTCGGCACCTGGCTCGTGGGCGGCCCGCTGGTATTCGCGTTCTTCGCGGTAGAAGCCACGTTCCGCGCATCCGGTGACACCCGGACGCCATTTTTTCTGCTCGCGGGATCGGTGCTGTTGTCGATCAGTCTCGATCCGCTGCTCATCGCAGGGTTAGGGCCGTTTCCCCGGCTCGGTGTCGAGGGGGCGGCGCTCGCGTCGGTCATGGTGCGTGGGACCGCGTGCCTGATCGGGATCGTGCTGGCGCTCCGGCGCGGGCTGGTGCGGTTCGAGGCGCCTGAATGGAGCGCCATTCCCACCATGCTTCGCATCGGTGCGCCGCTCTCGCTCGCGGGCGTCCTCCTGTCGATCATTTACATCTGGCTCACGCGGTTCACATCCCGGTTTGGCACCGCCGCGCTCGCCGCGCTCGGGATCGGTCACAAGGTGGAGGGGTTGGGGTTCATGGCGATATCCGGCTGCGCGCTGTCCGCGTCCGCGCTCGTGGGACAGAACCTGGGGGCCGGCCTCGACGGGCGGGCGCGCGAAGCCGTGCGCCTGACGGTGCGCTACTGTCTCGCGGCCACCGTGCCCGTGGCGCTGGCGTTCCTGCTCGTGCCGCGCACGCTGGCGTCGATCTTCACGCGCGATCCCGCCGTGATCGACGACGCGAGCATGTACCTGCGGGTCATCGCGTTCGCGCAGGTCGGGCAAACCTTCGAGCTGATTTACGAGGGGGCGCTCGCGGGCGCCGGCTACACCCTCCGGCCGCAGCTCGTGAGTACAGTGCTCACCTGTCTCCGCTTGCCGCTCGCGGGCTGGTGGTCGTCGGCCATCGGGCTGTTCGGCGTGTGGCTCGCGCTCTCGACCACTGCCGTCGCGCGCGGCATCGCCATGACGGTGTTCTGGACCAGGGCCTCGTGGTTTCGGGCCGCGTCGCCGGCGCCGACCGTCGGGGCGCACGTGTAATGGCCACGATCATCACGTTGCTCACCGATTTCGGCACCCGCGACAGCTACGTCGCGGAGCTGAAAGCGGTGCTCGCGTCGCAGGCGCACCCGGCGTTGTTGATCGACGTAACGCACGAGGTCCCACCGGGAGACATCGCGAGCGCGCAGTACATCCTCGCGCGCGTGTGGCAGCGGTTCCCGCGCGGGACCGTGCACGTCGTGATTGTCGATCCCGGCGTGGGCACGTCGCGCCGCGCGCTCGCGGCCGAGTCGGGCGGGCAGTTCTTCGTCGCTCCCGATAACGGCCTCTTGTCCGCGTTACCGCCCGAGACGCGGTTCGTGGAGCTCCCGATCCCGCCCGGCGTCTCGCCCACGTTTCACGCTCGCGACGTGTTCGCGCCGGCCGCGGCGCAGCTCGCGAACGGCACGGCCCTGCCGCACCTCGGTCATGCCATCAAGGATCCCGTGCGCCTCGAACGGCCGGCGGCCCGCGCCGAAGGGAGCACGATCATCGGCCAGGTTGTCTATATCGATCGATTCGGTACGCTGGTGACGAATATCCCCGGTGCGGGGCTCGACGCAGGCGCGCGGGTAACGGTCGGCGACCGGGATGTGGGGCCGCTCTACCGGACGTTCGGCGACGTAGGGCAGGGTGAGCTCGTCGCCCTGATCGGCAGTGGCGGTACGCTCGAGGTGGCGGTGCGCGAAGGCAGCGCGGCTGCGCTGCTGGGCGGGAAACTTGGGATGGAGGTACGGGCGCGGGTTACTCGACCCGCATGAGCACCAGCTCTTCCCGATCGACCGTTTCGGTCCCGAAGCCCGCGATCGCCAGCGATCGGACCATTCCCACGCCGGGCAAGTAATCGCGTTCGACGCTCGTCATGGCCAGCGGGCTCTTCTGCACGACGAGCACGATGTAGCCCGGCGCCTCGCCATTCGGTCCCTTGACGGGGACGGGGCCCCAGATCCGATAGCTCTGGCGTACGCTCTGGTCGCGGGAGACGTACTGCCACTCGGAGCCCATGACCACCGGCCAGGGAAAGAAGATTTGCGGGGGGTCGAAGATGACTGACTCGTCCGTCGCCGTGCGCTTCACGGCGGCGATGCCCGAGTGACCGAATTCCCACCATTCTTCCGAGAATGGCACCCCGCCGCGCGCCCAGCTCACATGAGCGTGCTCGCCATCGATCTTGGCGAGTGTCGCGGTGACCGTGGCGCGTACGCGACCATCGGCATCAAGCGTCGCGCCCGGAGGCGGCTCGGCGCTTTTCGTGATCTCGCCTGCCTCCTGCACGAACCGGTACGTCCACACCATCCCCTTTGACAGCGGCATCAAGGCGGAGAGCTCGCGCAGACCCCGGACGTCCGGCACGACGCGCAGCTCGGTCGATTTCCACGGGCGTCCGTCGGCGGTGATGTCGACGCGATAGCGGCCGGGTGGGAACCAATCGAGCTGATAGCGGAACACGCCGGTCGTGTTTCCGGGATTCAAGTCCAGGTTCGTCGTCCCCAGCACCTCGTTGGGGGGGAAGGCCTTCCCCACGTCGACCGCGATCCAGGACGCCTGGAGACGCGAGTACCGCTCCCCGTCCGCCAGACGGAACGCCACGTCGATTTCCCCGACCGCGCTCGGAAACACCGACGTCGGGTAAACGGGAGACTCATCGGCCGCCGAGGCGAGACACGGCTGGATGAACCCGGTGCCGGCTGTCTGGCTCGAGGCTGGAACGGGAAGGCAGCAGATGCCGAATGCGAGTGTAGCGAATCGAATGAGCTTCATTGCTGCACTAAGGAGATAACCTGCGGGCGTGCTTTTCGCTATCAGCCTCGGTCTACGACGGCGCTCTAGCGTTGCTCGCGTTCTTCCGCGGGTGTCTCGATGTGCACCTGATCGATGACGCGATCGGCGAATCCAGGGCGCGGCGCGAGGTGTTCGAGATTGGACAGCTCGAGAAACAGCTGGCGCTCACGTTCAGCCGCTGTGAGGCACGTGTCGCACTGCGACAGATGAATGGCCCGGGCGGCCGGAAGCAGACCTTCAGCCCACTGTTCCACTTCTTCGGGGGTCAGATGTGCGGTGTGCTTGTCGCTCATGGTGTGCTCTTACGCGTGGGAGCGGGTCGGGGTTTCAATCGCGCCGGTCCTGCAGCAGGGCGCGCAATTCGTTGCGTGCACGGTGGATGTACGTCTTCACGGTGCCGAGCGGCAGATCCAGGATCTCGGCGATCTGCTCGTATGGGTGTCCCTCGACATGGCGCAGCAGTATGCAGGCGCGGTACTCGGGGCGCAGCCGAGCGATGGCCCGCTCGATCGCGCCCCCTAATTCGCGGGATTCGACCTCCGCGAGCGGGCTCTGGCGCGGGTCCGGGAGCTGAAACGCGCTCGCGGCGCGCGCGTCGGCCGTCATCGCGTTGGGCGCGCCATCGATGGAGCGGGTTTCGATGCTGCGTTTGCGGAGCTGATCGATCGCCGTGTTGTTCGCGATCTTGAAGATCCACGACGAGAACTTGTATTCCGTCCGGTATGAGGCGATGCCGTTCAGCGCCTTGACGAAGGTTTCTTGCGCCAGGTCTTCCGCCAGCGCGCGATCGCGCACCATGCGATACAACAACGAAAAAATCGGGCGCTCGTAGCGCCGCACCAGCTCTCGGTACGCCGCTTCGCGCCCTCGTTTCGCCTCCGCCACGACGTCCGCGTCGCTGGCGGCGGTCAGGTTGGACGGTCTATCTTTCGCGCTTATGACGCCGTCTCCCGCTCTGGACGTAGCTCGAGTCGATGGTGGCGAGACGAAGCGCTCTTACGTGCGCGGCATGTTCACCGCCATCGCGCCGCGCTATGACTTCCTGAACCACCTGTTGAGCCTCAACACCGACCGCCGCTGGCGCCAGGCGGCGGTTCGCCGGCTCGGCTGGGAGCGGGCGCCGGCCGGCGCCTATCTCGATCTCTGCGCCGGCACACTCGATCTCGCTGCGACGCTCGCCGCCCAGAACGCGTTTCGCGGGCGCGTGATTGGCGCGGATTTCGTGGTCCCGATGCTGGCGCGCGGCAAGTATAAAGGCCCGCGTCTCTCCCCGGTGGGAGCCGACGCCCTGCTGCTGCCGTTCGCCGACGCCCGTTTCGACGGCGCCATGGTCGCGTTCGGGATGCGGAATCTGGCGAATCTGGATGTGGGACTCCGTGAGGCGGCGCGGGTGCTGAAACGGGGCGCCCGGTTCGTGGTGCTCGAATTTGCCACGCCACGCCACGCCGCGCTGCGCGCGCTCTATCTGTTCTATTTCCAGCGGCTCCTGCCCGCCATTGGGCGTGCGGTGTCGAAACATAGAGACGCCTATAGCTACCTGCCAGAGTCGGTGCGGGCGTTCCCCGAGCCCGAAGCCCTGGCGGAGCGGATCGAGCGCGCGGGGTTCCGGCAGGTGGACTTCGAGCGACTGTCGGGCGGCATCTGCGCCATTCATCATGGCACTCGATAACCTTCGGGCCTTCATCGCGGCCATCGAAGCGAAGGGCGAGCTGCGCCACGTGGCCCCCGCCGTCTCGATCGACCGCGAGATGACCGAAATCGCCGACCGCTGCATGAAATCCTCCGGCGGCGGCCCGGCGCTCCTGTTCGAGCACCCGCGGCTCATGAACGGCGCGCCATCGCGTGTTCCGGTGGCGGTCAACCTGTTCGGGTCGGAACGGCGCATGGCCCTGGCGCTGGGCGTCGAGTGCCTCGACAACATCGGCGATCGGCTCACCGCGCTGCTCGAGCTCAAAGTGCCGGACACGCTGTTCGGCAAGCTCGCCATGCTGCCGCAGCTCGCCGAGGTCGCCAAGTTTCCACCCAGGACCAGCGGTGGCCGGCCGCCCTGCCAGGAAACCGTGCTGCGGGGCTCGGACATCGATCTGTCGCTGCTCCCGATTCCGAAATGCTGGCCCGACGATGGCGGCGCTTACATCACTTTGCCGGGAGTCATCACGCGCGACCCCCGAAGCGGCATCCGGAATGTGGGGATGTACCGCATCCAGGTGATCGGCAAGGACACGGTCGCCATGCACTGGCAACGCCACAAGGTGGGCGCCGCGCACTGGCGCGAGCTCGCCGCCCGGGGCGAGACCATGCCCGTCGCGATCGCGCTGGGCGGCGATCCCGCGAGCATCTACGCCGCCTCGGCGCCGCTGCCGCCCAGCATCGATGAGTTTCTCTTCGCCGGATTCCTGCGGCGCGAGCCGGTCCGCCTCGCGAAAGCGGTCACTTCCGAGCTTGAGGTCCCGGCCGAGGCCGAGGTCGTGCTGGAAGGCCACATCGATCCGCGCGATGAGCTGGTGCTCGAGGGGCCGTTCGGCGATCACACGGGGTTCTACTCGCTGGCGGACTACTATCCCAAAGTGCACATCACCGCCGTCACGATGCGTGCGGATCCGATCTACCCGCACACGATCGTGGGCCGCCCGCCGATGGAGGACTACTATCTCGGGCACGCCACCGAGCGCATCTTCCTGCCCCTCTTGAAGCTCACCGTTCCCGAGATCGTGGACATGCACATGCCGGCGGAAGGGATCTTTCACAATCTCGTGTTCGTGAGCATCGACAAGCAGTATCCCGGCCAGGCGTACAAGGTGATGAATGGGCTGTGGGGCCAGGGACTCATGTCGCTCGCGAAATGCATCGTGGTGCTCGACAAAGACGTGAACGTCCGCGATCCCAAAGAAGCGTGGTGGGTGGCGCTCAATCACATCGATCCCGAGCGCGACGTCCGGTTCACGATGGGGCCGATCGATGTGCTCGATCACTCGAGCCGCGCGTTCACGTTCGGGTCCAAGATGGGGATCGACGCAACGCGGAAGTGGAAGGAAGAAGGCTTCACGCGCGAGTGGCCCGACAAGATCGTCATGGACGCGGAGACCAGGCGGCGCGTGGATGCGATGTGGGGGGAGTTGGGGATTGAGCTCTAGAGAAGGCCAGACCCTCGCCGGCGAGTCGCTGCTCGTTCGCTATGCGAACTTTGTCAGGCTCCCCCATACGGTTTTCGCGCTTCCCTTCGCGCTGCTCGGCGTCATCACGGCATCGCTCGTCGCTCCGGTCACCTGGCGCATTCTGGTGTTGTCGGTCCTTGCGTTTACGGCGGCCCGGTTCGTGGCGCTCGGATTCAACCGCATCGCCGACCGCGAGATCGACGCCAAGAACCCGCGCACCCGGAATCGCGAGCTGCCCTCGGGGCGGCTCTCGCTCGCGCAGGCCTGGAGCGCAGTGCTCGCGGCGGCGGGACTTTTCCTGTGGTGCGCCTGGGCGCTCAATCCGCTGTGCTTCGCGCTCGCGCCGGTCGCGCTGTTGTTCATTTCGGCGTACAGCTACACCAAGCGCTTCACCCACTGGTCGCACCTGTGGCTCGGCCTGGCCGACGGCATCGCGACTCCGGCGGGCTATCTCGCCGTCACGGGGCGGTGGAGCGATCCGTGGTGGCTCCTGCCGGTGGGCGCGCTGGCCGTGACGTGCTGGGTGGGCGGGTTCGACGTGTTTTATGCGTTACCGGACGAGGAATTCGATCGCAGCGAGGGGCTCAAGTCGCTCGTGGTCCGGATGGGGCGCTCCTCGAGCATCGTGGCTGCCAAGCTGCTCCACGGCATCACCGTACTGGCACTGGTCGCGTTCGGGTGGGGCGGGCACCTGGGCCTCGCCTATTACGTTGGCGTGGCGATCGGCGCGGCCATCATGGCGTACGAGCATCAGCTCGTACATCCTACGGATCTGTCACGGCTCGATGCGGCATTTTTCAGCGCCAACGGGCTGATTGCGATCGTCGTATTTCTCGGCGCCCTGGTCGACCGGCTCAGATGAAACCCGTGATCCTCGCCATCACCGGCGCCTCCGGGGTGGCGTATGCGGTGCGGCTGCTCCAGGTGCTCGCGAGCCACGCCGTGCCGACGTGGCTGCTCGTGTCTGCGCACGGCTGGCGGCTGCTCGCGGAGGAGTGCAGCATCATGGATGAGCGCGGCCTGGAACAGGCGACCGGTGGGGACTGGCGCACCGTCTTGCGATTCGACGACGGCGACCGCGGCGCCGCGCCCGCGTCCGGATCGGCGGAGAGCGCGGGGATGGTGATCTGCCCGTGCTCGATGGGCACGGTATCCGCGATCGCGCACGGCGCGAGCCGCAGCCTGATCGAGCGCTCGGCCGACGTGGTTCTCAAGGAACGCCGCAAGCTCATCGTCGTGCCGCGCGAGACGCCGCTCTCGCTCGTGCATTTGCGCAACCTTTCGCTCCTCGCGGAGGCGGGCGCCGTCGTGATGCCCGCCGCGCCGGGCTTTTATCACCGTCCCACACAGATCTCCGAGCTCGTGGACTTCATCGTGCAGCGCGTGCTCGACCATCTCAGCGTCGAGGCGACACTGGTCCCTCGCTGGCAAGGACAATCCTGATGCGCACCATGCTTCGCTCGCTCGCTCTCGTTCCCCTGTTGTTCGCCGGGTGCACGCCCCGCGGCAAGACCGCCGCTCCCGCTCCCGCCCCAGCCGCTGCGCCCGCCCCCGCCCCAGCCGCTGCGCCCGCCCCCGCCCCCGCCCCCGCGGCTGCTGCGCCGGCTCCCGTCGCTCCCGCGCCGGCCCCGTTCGACGTCGGCAACGTCGATACCACGGTCGAGCCGGGTCGCTACGACATGGGAAAAATGTGGACGTTCGAGAATCCGCCGCTCGACTATTTCCAAAGCGAATACGGATTCACGCCGTCGCCGGCATGGCTCTCGCACGCGCGGCTCGCGGCGCTCAGGCTGCCGAACTGTACCGCGTCGTTCGTGTCGGGGAGCGGGCTCGTGATGTCGAACCATCACTGCGCGCGCGAATCGGCGACCGCCGTGTCGAAACCGGGCGAAGACTTGTTGACCAACGGGTTCTACGCGGCAAAACAGCAGGACGAGCGGCGCGTGCCCGATCTCTACGTGGACCAGCTCGTGCTGCTGCGCGACGTGACCGGCGAAGTGACGAGCGGCGAGGCGCCGGGCCAGCCGCCCGAGCAACAGATGGGCGCGCGGGAGCGAAACATCGAGCAAATCGAGCAGCGCATGGGCGATTCGACGCACCTGCGCTGTGACGTCACCACCCTGTATTACGGCGGCCGCTATTCCCTCTATTGCTACCGCCGCTACACCGACGTGCGGCTCGTGTTCGTGCCCGAGAAAGCCATCGGCTATTTCGGCGGTGACGCGGACAACTTCACCTATCCGCGTTACGACCTCGACGTGTCGTTCTTCCGCGTGTACGACGACCAGCAGAAGCCGCTCAAGCCCCAGGACTTCTTTGCCTGGAGCGATTCCGGCGCGAAAGAAGGCGACCCGGTATTTGTGATCGGCAATCCGGGCTCCACTTCACGGCTCCGCACCGTCGCACAGCTCGTGCATCGGCGCAATGAGCAGTATCCGTTCGTCGTCCGCATGCTTGAGAGCCGGGGACGCATTCTCGCGGACTACATGACGCGCCACCCGGAAACTCGCGCCAAGCACGTCAACGACTACTTCGAGATCCAAAATTCGCTCAAGTCGTTCCGCGGCGAGCTCGAGGGCCTGCGTGATCCGGAGCTGATGGGCCGGAAAGTGGCGTTCGAGCGGAACTTCCGCGCGGCCGTGATGGCCAAGCCGGAGCTCGCGAGCCGGTACGGCAAGCTGTGGGACGAAATCGCCGATCTGCGCGGGCAGATCGCGAAGCTCGCCCCGACGGTGAACGCGTTGAACCAGGGTGGGCTGCTGCGCTCGCAGACGCTCGCCACCGCGTTGTCGCTGGTGCGCTATGCCCAGGCCGTGTCGGGTCCCATGCCGCCGCCCGACAGCGCGCTGCGGGAGATTCGTGATGACGTCGCCAAGGCGAATATCGATCCCGCGCTCGACGCCGAGGTCCTGGCGGCGCAGCTCGACGACGCGGTCCACCTGATTGGCGGCGACGATTCCTGGGTCAAGGAGGCGCTGGGCGGGAAGAGCCCGCGCGAGGCGGCGCAGGCCATCGTGAGCGGGTCCGTCATTCCCGATTCCGCCAAACGCGTGGCTCTGCTGAGCCAGCCCGGTGAGATCATGACGTCCACCGATCCCGCGCTCAAGCTGGTGCGCGATCTGCTGCCGCGCATCAGGCCCGTGTTGCAGCAGTACCGTGGGATACAGCAACAGGAAGAAGCGAAGACGGGCGACCTCGCGCGGGCCCTGTTCGAGGTATACGGCCCGACCATCCCGCCCGATGCGACGTTCACGCTGCGGATCGCGGATGGCGTGGTGAAGGGATACGACTACAACGGCACGACGGCCCCCTACTACACCACGTTCTACGGGCTGTACGACCGGAACAAATCGAACCCGAACAACGAGGCGTTCGCGCTGCCGCCGCGCTGGGCCAACCCGCCCGCGGGCTTCGACCTCGGCACCCCGCTCGACATGGTGATGACGAACGACATCATCGGCGGCAATTCGGGCAGCCCCGTCATCGACAAATCGGGTCGGCTCGTCGGCCTGATCTTCGACGGCAATATCGAGAGCCTGCCGGGGGACTTCATCTACACTGATGTCACAGCGCGCGCGGTAGCCGTCCACGAGGCCGCGATTCGCGGCGCACTGCGCACGGTCTATAAGGCGAAGCGCATCGCCGACGAGCTCGGTCAGCCCGCCCCGGCGAAATGAGGTTAGGCGTCATCTCCGATACGCATGGGTTCTTGCGTCCCGAGGTATTCGCGGTGTTCGAGGAAGTCGATCACATTCTGCACGCCGGCGACATCGGCGCGTGGGATGTGATGCTGGCGCTCGAGGCGCTCGCGCCGGTCACGGCAGTGTGGGGCAATGGCGATCCGCCGGACATTCAGGCCAGGGTGCCCCCGGTCGCCGCCTTGCAGCTCGACGGGTTCGACATCGTGGTGACGCACGGGCACGATCTGCCCGACGGGCAGGGCGGCAGCCCCACGCCGGCGCGGCTCGTCGCGGCGTTTCCGCGCGCCGAGATCATTGTCTATGGTCACACCCACCGTCCCCTGCTCGAGCTGGTCAATCGTACGGTGACGGTCATGAATCCCGGTGGGGCGGGGCAGGCGCGCTTCAACCTCAAGCCCTCCGTGGGCATCATGGAGCTCGAGCCGGGGATTCCACCCCGCGCCCGCGTGGTGCCGCTCTTGCCCGAGTGAAGGGGCGACTCGACGGAAGGCCTCATGTCGATCGCAGGCCGCGGCTGCATCGCGCTACTCATCATGACGTGGAGTGCATGTACCCACTCCACGACGAGCAGCGCGGCTCCGCCTCTCCCTCCCGCGAAGCTCGGGTTCGTCGAGCAGCCGATCTCATCGCAGCTTGGCCACCCTGTCGCCGTGTGGGTGGCAATCCAGGACTCCTCGGGTGCTACCGTGGACACCGCCGCGAGGACCGTGACGTTGGCGCTGGGAGCCAATTCGGCCAACGGAAATTTGTTGGGGACGACCACGGCCAACGCTGTTGGCGGGATTGCCGTCTTCCCGAACCTTCGGATTGATCGTTTCGGCACGGGGTTCACGCTCGCCGCGAGATCGGCGTCTCTCGAGGGCGCCACGAGTCTGGCCTTCGACGTCCTTCCCCTACCTGTTGCACGAGTTTTCCTCAGTGCCGGGGCATTCAATACCTGCGGTGTCGCGCTCGCGCCTGCCGCTTACTGCTGGGGCGATAACCGATTTGGCCAGTTGGGCGACAGTGCCAACGCCGATACGGCGAGCCCAGCCGCGGTGCGGGGCGGGCTCAGCTTCGCGGCAATCGGCGGGGACGCCGCCGGGTCGCATCGTTGCGGAGTGACTGCCGCGGGCGCTGCATACTGCTGGGGCTCGAACGCGTACGGTGAGTTGGGCGACGGCAGCGACACGAACCGCGCGACCCCAGTGGCCGTGGCCGGCGGACTCACCTTCGCTATGGTCAACACGGGCGGCGGCAGCAACACGTGCGGCATTACCACGACTGGCAAGGCGTATTGCTGGGGCATCAATTATACGGGCCAGCTCGGCATCGGGACGACAACTGGTCCAGAGGACTGTTCTGGCAATCCCTGCAGCATGACCCCTGTCGCGGTCGCAGGCGGATTCAGCTTCACAACCATCAGCGTTGGCAATGGCCACACCTGTGCTCTCGCAGTCTCGGGTGCGGCGTATTGCTGGGGTCCGAACCGTACCGGTCAACTCGGCGTCGGCTCCAACGCTGAGCCGCAGCAGTGTGCGTACGGCTACTCGTGCAGTCCGACACCGATGCTGGTGGTTGGGGGGCTGACGTTCGCCACAGTGAGCGCGGGGATTGGCTACACCTGTGGTGTCACCACGGCCGGCGCGACGTATTGCTGGGGGTACAATGCCACCGGCCAGCTGGGCGATGGCACCACGACGGAACAGGACAGTCCAGTCGTAGTCGGGGGCGGGCTCACGTTCGTGTTAGTGACCACCGGCGGGGACCGGGGCGGCTATGGCCATGCGTGCGCCCTGACGTCCTTGGGCGCGGCCTACTGCTGGGGAGCAGATGAAACCGGGCAGCTGGGGATTGGGAGTTATGGCTACACCTTCAGCCCTACGCCGGTGCCGGTCACGGGCGGGCACACATTTGTCGCCATAACGGCTGGGTCGAATGACAATGGATTTGACGGGCAGGCTCACACATGCGGTGTTACCACCGGGGGAATGGCCTACTGTTGGGGCGACAATTCGCACGGCCAGCTTGGGGTCGGAACGAATACGGGGCCACAAACGTGTGTCATCAGCGATCCCTGCAGCACCATTCCGGTCGCCGTAGTTGGGCGACTCGATTTCGGCCAGTGAACGGGCGCCCTCATCACCGCTGACAATTCGGACATACCGTCGTCGCCCGCAGATCGATCGCGTGCGTCGTGAACAGCCGCCGCCCGCATTGCACGCATTCCTCTCCACCCCGCCCGTACACCTTGAGCTGAAACTGAAACGAGCCGCTCTCGCCCGTGCCCGTTCTGTAGTCCCGCACCGTCGTTCCTGACGCCCGCACGGCACGCTCGAGCACGCCGCGCACGGCGGCGTGTAACCGAGCAAATTCTTCGAGGGACAGCGTGTTCGTGGCGCGCGAGGGATCGATGCCGGCCTCGAACAGCGCCTCGTTGGCGTAGATGTTGCCGACACCCGCGACCCGCCGCTGGTCCATGATCGCCCGTTTCACCGCGGCTCGGGTGCCTTTCAGCCGCTCGGCGAACACGAACGGCGTGAACGAATGCTCGAGCGGCTCGGGGCCGATCTTGTTGGTGTACTGCCCCCAGGCCTTGTCATCGAGCAGCCACACCGTGCCCAGCCGCCGCACGTCGCGGTACACGAACAGCCGTCCATCCTCGAGCCTGCAGACGAGCACTGCGTACTTCTCGTCGTCCGCGCTCAGCGGTTCCTCGTACACAATCAAGGCCCCGGTCATGCGGGGTTGAATGACCATGCGGTGCCCGCTCGCGAGCCGGAACACGGCGTGCTTGGCGCGCCGCGTGACCGCTGCGAACGTGTTTCCTTTGAGCACGGCGAGCAGGCGCTGCTTCGATACGCGCCGCAGCACGTCGGATTTCTTGAGGCGAGCATCGACGATACGAACACCTTCGAGCCGCGGCGCGAGGTCGCGGACGATGGTCTCGACTTCAGGCAGCTCCGGCACGGGCGATCTCCCGCCATCCGATATCGCGCCGGTATGCCTTGCCGGCGAACGCGATACGCTCCGCCGCGGCCACGCTCTTCTTCGCGGCCGCCGGAACGGAGCGGGCAAGCCCCGTCACGCCCAGCACTCGGCCCCCCGCAACGCGAATCGTGCCGTCCCGATCGGCGCATGTACCCGCGTGAAAGATCAGCACGTCGTCGCCCCCCCCCGGATCCTGGGGAATGGTGATCGCGGCGCCGGTCTCAGGCGTGTCGGGGTAGCCGCGTGCCACGAGCACGGTACATACCGCGCTTCCGACCGAAGGGAGCACCGTGCGTGCCGGCCGCCAGTTTCCCCCGGCGATGGCCGGCAGGTGCGCGAGCGATCCGGCGGGAAGCACGGGCAGCACTGCCTGCGTTTCCGGGTCGCCAAACCGGCAGTTGAATTCCAGGACATTGATTGCGCCGCCCGCACCCAACATGAGGCCAGCATACAGCACGCCCTGGTACGGCATGCCGCGGCTGGCGAGCTCGCGCAGCGTGGGCTCGAACACCTCGCGTCGCACCCGTTCGAGTAATCGCGGCGTCGAGAGGCTCACCGGGCAATACGCGCCCATGCCCCCCGTATTGGGACCCGTATCGTGGTCGAGCAACCGTTTGTGATCCTGTGCGGGTGGGAGGATCACCATTCGTTCGCCGTCAGTCAGCGCGAGCACGGACAGCTCCTCGCCCTCGAGAAAGTCTTCCACGACGATCTCCCGCCCCGCGTCGCCGAACGCCAGCTCTTCGAGCATCGTTTGCGCGGCGCGTTGCGCCTCGGCACGGGTCGCGCAGATCACCACGCCTTTGCCGGCCGCGAGCCCCGACGCTTTGACGACGAGTGGCTCGGGGTGCCGATCGATGTAGTCGCGCGCGTCGGTGAGCGATCGAAACGTGCGGCTCTTGGCAGTCGGGACGCCTGCTTTCGCCATCACATCCTTCGCGAACGCCTTGGACGACTCGATCTGGGCCGCTGCTTGATTGGGTCCGAACACGTGTCGGCCCCCGGCCCGCAGCCGGTCGGCCAGGCCGAGTGAGAGGGGAGCCTCCGGCCCAATGATGGTCACGTCAATGCGCTGGGCTCGCACGGCGTCGACCAGGTGCTCGACGGCCGTGGCGGGAATGTCGAGGTTCGTGCCGAGCTGCGCGGTGCCGGGATTACCTGGGGCGGTAAATAGCGTGGCCTCGGGGAGGTCGTGCTTCAGCGCCCACACGAGCGCGTGCTCGCGGCCCCCACCGCCGACGACCAGGATTCTCACGCGCGGAAAACTACACCGTCGGATGGCACCTTAGGACCATGGCGGCGGGCACGTCGGCGCGTAGCTTTGCACGCGACCTCTCTAGAAAGAGTACCAATGCACTCGCGCGTCGCCGTTGTGTTTGCCGCTTTTGCCGCTCTTGTCGTCCTCGTCCCCGCGCAGGCACAGCAGGCCACCTCCACAGGGGCCGTGCCGGCCGGGGCGCCCCCGAAGAACACGGCCGAAGCGATCGGGATGGATCCCGTCACCCTCATGCGCATGAACCTGCGCCAGCGCAAGGCCGAAGTGATCGGCCAGGCGCTGAAGCTTCCAGACTCCGTGGCGACAAAATTCTGGCCGTTGTACCGCGAGTACGAGGCAGGACTGGCGGCGCTGTGGGACAAACGCATCACGATGGTCAATTCGTACGCGACGTCAAAGGACTCGATGACCGCCGACCGCTCGCGCCAGTTTGTCAACAAGATGTACGATCTGGACGAAGAGACGGTCACACTAGCCCGCACGCAGTACGACAAGTTCGCCAAAGTGCTGCCTACCCCGACACTGCTGCGCTACTACCAGGTCAGCACGTATATCGAACGCATGATCATGGTGCAGGTCTGGGGCCAGATGCCCGAGATCCGCTAAGCAATTGTGCGATACTTTTCCACCACCCTCTAGGAAGCGCACCATGCCAGCGCGTGTCAGCGTCTATCTCACTGGTTTCGCGATCCTCGGTCTGTTCGTTCCTGCTCTCCGGGCGCAGCAACCGCACCCCGTCGCCACGAAGCACGCCGCCCCGACGACCGTGGCGGAAGCGGTCGACCTGAACGGCCTGAATGTCACGCGCGCCAACGTTCGCTCGGTCAAGAAGGCCGCGCTTGCCAGGGCATTGAGCCTCCCCGATTCGGAGGCGAAGGTGTTCTGGCCGCTGTACGACGACTACGAGGAAGACATGGCGGAGCTGTGGGATCGACGCATCGCGCTCGTCTCGCAGTACGCCGACTCGAGGGGTTCGGCCGACCCCGATCGCTTGCGCGCGTTGTTTACGGCGGTCATGGATCTCGACTCGGCGCGGGTTTCCGTACGCCGAGATCAGTACGAGAAATTCGCGGAAGCGCTGCCGATCAGGACGGTCGCGCGATTTTTCGAGATCGACATCTATCTCGAACGCCTGATCGATGCCAAAGCGTGGGGACAACTCCCCATGGCGCGTTAGCGCTTATTTCTTCTTGAAGCTTTCCGTAAACGCCTGCGCGGCCCGCCGCGCCGTATCGACCACGTCGTTCACGACGGCCTTCGCTTCGTTCATGTAGTGCTCGCGCGCGTCGTCCAGGTCCTGAGACAGGGGTCGCTGCTCTGTCTCAGGACCGCGCCGCGTGTACTCGCCGCGCAGGATCCGGTCGTACTGGCCTGACTCGATCCAGCGTTGCAGCTCGGCGGCGCGCAGCGTGTTGAAAGGATGTGTCCGGTCGATCGTGTTCAGGATCTGGAAAATGCGATCGAGCGGCCCGCCCGTTTCCTCGTATTCCTTGGCCTGCGCGAGAAACGCGTTCAGGTCCATCTGACTCATGTCGCCGCCGCCCGCCATTTTGAGAAATACGCGCAGCGATGCCATCGGGTCCTGGCTCGCGAGCAGCCCGGCGCGGTCGGACGACAGCTCGCTCTTCCGGTACCACTCGAGCAATGCGATGCGAATCGGGAGCAGCGCGATCCCCGCCAGGAACGGCAGCGACGTGAAGCTCACGTTCAGGATCAAGATGAGAATGGTGCGGTACAGCGCATGCCCGCTCATGATGTGCCCCAGCTCGTGGCCCAGGAGCGCGCGCATTTCGTCGTCGTCGAGCAGCCGCAGCGCGCCCGAGTTGATCACGATGAACGGCTGATCCATCCCGAACGCGCCGGCATTCACGAACGGCGTCTGCGAAACGAACAGCGGTGGCCGCGGCTCCCAGTCGAGCGACGTCAGCACGTCGGCATAGAGCGTGTTGAGCCGCGGGAACTGTGTGGGACCCACCCGCACCGCGTCGGCCTGAAACAGCAGCCGCACGCCCCGCTCGCCCACGAACCCGAATATCTTCTTTACCAGCTCGTCGAATCCCGGCAACGCGCGCAGCGACTGCAGCGCGGCACGGTCGGCGGGATGCTCCCATGCGGTGCCGGAAATTTGCGTGAGCAGTTTACGAGGTCTTGGTGCCGGCAGCGTATTCGGTTCGTTCATAAAGCTCCCTGGGGGTGAAGCTAGCTCAACGCTTGTTCCAGATCCGCAATCAAGTCCTCCGGGTCTTCAATCCCGATCGATAACCGGACCAGGCCGTCCGTGAGCCCCATCGATTCCCGCAGCTCGCGCGGCACGCTGGCGTGTGTCATCGATGCCGGATGGCCCACGAGGCTCTCCACGCCTCCCAGCGACTCGGCGAGCGCGAACAGCCTGGTCCGTTCGACAAACCGCTTGGCGCGCTCCGCGGTGCCGAGCTCCACGCTCACCATGCCCCCGAAACCCTGCATCTGCCGGCAGGCCAGCTCGTGCTGGGGATGCGATGGCAGGCCGGGGTAGTAAACCCGCCGCACCGCCTTGTGCCGCTCGAGCCACTCCGCGATGCGCCGTCCGCTTGCGTCGTGCTGCCGCATGCGGAGGGCGAGCGTCTTGGTGCCGCGCAGCGCGAGCCAACAATCGAACGGTCCCGGCACCGCGCCGACGGCGTTTTGCAGGAAGCCGATGCGCTGCGCCAGGTCATCGCGCCGCATCACCAGCATTCCGCCTACCATGTCGCTGTGCCCGTTCAGGTATTTCGTGGTCGAGTGCAGCACCATGTCGATGCCCGAGTCGAGCGGCCGCTGAAAGCTCGGAGTGGCGAACGTGTTGTCGACCACCGAAATGGCGCGCGCGGGCCGCGCGATGTCCGCCGTGGCGGTGAGATCGCAGATGCGCATCAGCGGATTGGTCGGCGTCTCCACGAAGATCATCCGGGTTTCGGGCTTCACCGCCGCGGCGATGCGCTTGGGGTCGGACGTATCGACGAACGTGAAAGCGAGCCCCAACCGCGCCCAGATCTGCGTCATCTGGCGGTGCGTGCCGCCATACACGTTCTCGCCGCACACCACGTGGTCACCCGCCGACAGGAGCTTCATCGTGGCGTCGAGCGCCGCGAGCCCCGAGCCGAACGCGAAGCCGTACCGTCCATTCTCGAGCGCCGCCACGTTGCGCTCGAGCGCCTCCCGCGTGGGATTCCGAGTGCGCGCGTACTCGTAGCCCTTGTGGCGGCCGAGTCCTTCCTGGATGTACGTGGAAGTCTGGTAAATCGGCATCATCACGGCGCCTGCGAGCGGATCGGCGATGTGACCGGCGTGCACGGCGCGGGTGGCAAAACGGTAGGTCAGGTCCTCACCCGTTACCTCGCTCATGGCCGGAACGTACAGGCGCCTTTCGCGCCGAGCAAGCGACTTTTAGCTTGGCAACATGCCGCCGTTCAAAGGGATGCATTGCCTCGTCGTGGATGACGAGCCGCGCCTGCGTCGCGTGCTGGTTCGGCTCCTGGAAGGCGAAGGGTTTCAATGCCAGGAGGCGAGCTCGGGCACCGAGGCGCTGGAGCTGATGCAGAAAGAGCCCGCGCCGCTCGTGATCTCCGATCTGCGCATGCCGCACATGGACGGCGTCACGCTGCTCCGCGAAATCGTGGCCCGCTGGCCCGACACGGCGGTCATTGTCGTTACCGCCGTCGCTGAGGTCGAGAGCGCCGTCGCGTGCCTCCAGCTCGGCGCCTTGGACTACGTCGCCAAGCCGTTCCACCTCGATGAGGTCCGTGCCCGTGTCACGCAGGCGCTCGACAAGCGCCGCCTGATCCTCGAAAACCGCAGCTACCAGCAGCAGCTCGAGGATCGCGTGAAGGTCCAGGCGAGGCGCATCGAGGAAATTTTCCTGGAAGGGGTGCAGGCGCTGGCGCAGGCGCTCGAAGAGAAGGATGCCTACACGCGCGGCCACTCGGCGCGAGTCGCGCATTACGCGGTCGGCATCGCCCGTCAGCTGAAGCTCGAGTCCGATGTGGTCGACACGATCGCGCTCGGCGCCGAGCTGCACGACGTCGGCAAGATCGGCGTGCGCGAGGCGGTCCTCTACAAGGCCGGGAAGCTCACCGACGAGGAGTATCGCCACATCATGGAGCACACGGTGATCGGCGCCCGCATTCTGGGGCCGCTACTGCGCGACGCGCCGGCCGCGCTCGCGATCGTCCGCTCGCACCACGAACGCTACGGCGGCTCGGGATCCCCCGATGGACTCAAGGGCAAGGACATTCCGTTCGAGGCGCGGGTGGTGACGGTCGCGGACTCGTTCGATGCGATGACGAGCGCGCGGCCGTATCGCCCCGCGCTGTCGGTGCAGCAGGCGGTGCGCGAGCTGCAGGAAGGAAAAAACGTGCAATTCGACGAGCAGATCGTCGACGCGTTCCTGCGCGCGTTCCCCGACCTGACCGCGCTTCCACTGGCTACGCCCCAGCTCAATCCGGTGCGCTTGCCCGCGCGTGCCGTCGAGGCTCGCCGCGCCTGACCGACACCCTCATGGTTGGCGTGTCGGGGATCCGGGGGATCGTCGACAAGGACCTGACTCCGGATATCGTGCAGCGCTACGCGCACGCGTTCGGACTGTGGGTGCGTGAAGCCTCACGCCGCACGCCCACGGTTGTGCTGGGCCGGGATTCGCGGCAGTCGGGACCCGCGTTCGCGAAAGCGTGCACCACGGGCCTCCTCGCCGCGGGGTGCGACGTGATCGACATCGGTGTCGTACCGACGCCAACCGTGCAGCTGGCCGTTACGTATCACGGCGCTGGCGGCGGCATCGCGATCACGGCCAGTCACAATCCCATCCAGTGGAATGCGCTCAAGTTCATCGGCCCGGATTCGATTTTTCTCGACGGGAAGGATGGGAAGCGCGTTCTCGAGCTCGTCGGGAAAAACGGGGGAAGCGGGAAGGGGGAAGCGGGAAGGGTAAGTCAGGACAGCCACGCGATTGCTCGCCACCTTGAGGCCGTGCTGAAGCTGCCGACCGTGAACGTGGAGAACATCAGGGCACGAAACTTCTCAGTCGCTCTCGACGCGGTGCGTGGGGCGGGCGGGCCCGTCATACGTGACTTGCTCGAGCGCTTGGGATGTCGCGTGACCGGCATCAATCTCGAGACCGATGGAGCGTTCCCAAGAGCTCCAGAGCCGGTGCCGGAGAATCTGGGTGAGCTGAGCGCACTGGTTCGCCGCACCAAGGCCGATATCGGTATTGCCGTTGACCCCGATGTCGACCGGCTCGCGATTGTGGACGAGCAGGGGAATCCGATCGGCGAGGACTATACGCTCGCGTTCGCCGTCCGGGCTGTTCTCAGGCCGCCCCACCGCCCGGCCGCCCAACCGCCGCCTTTCGTCGTCGTCAATCTCTCCACGAGCCTCGTCGTCGCCGACGCGGCGCGCGATTGCGGCGCGACGCTGGTGCGCACGCCCGTGGGCGAGGCCCACGTCGCGCGGAAAATTGTCGAGCTCGATTGCCCGATCGGCGGGGAAGGGAACGGCGGCGTCATGTATCCGGCGTTGCACGTGGGGCGCGATGCGCCGGTCGCCGCCGCGCTCGCGCTCGAGCTCGTCGCGCGCACGGACAAGCGCGTGAGTGAGCTGGTGAGCGCCTCACCGCGCTACGCGATCGTGAAAGCGAAGGTCGAACGCGGCGCGGCGCTCGAGCCCGTGTACCGGCAGCTCAAGGCCGGATTCCCGGACGCCGAGATCGATGAGCAGGACGGCTTACGGCTGGGGTGGCGCGACCGATGGCTCCATGTGCGGCCGTCGAATACGGAGCCGATCATCCGACTGATCGCGGAAGCGCCCACCGCGGAGCAGGCGCAGCGGCTGGTCGATCAAGGCCGACGGTTGTGCGGGGGCGCTACTCGCTGACTCAATGCGGCGCACCGCCGGCTTCAAACGGCGCGCTTGCGTCGCGCCACCTTCGCCGCCGAGCGCGCGGCTCTGCCAAGCCCGAGAATGATCAGCGTCCAGAACAGCGCCGAAACGCCGACCATCGTCAGCGTATACCCGAACCCGCCCGGTGCTCGATGATGCTCGAACAGCCACGACTGCACCAGGTATCCCGGAGCGATCACGATGTATGCCGCAACGTTGTCGAAATGGGCAAAAGCGACGATCGACGCGGCGACCGAGACCAGCAGCATGGACATGATTGCGACAAGCGTTGACGTTGCGCGCCCCCTCCGGACAGCTCGAGCAGCGTAGTCACAAGGGACAATTCGCTCTAATCTCGCTGCACGTATGATAGCCAGTCTCGAACGGCCAGACTTTCACTGAATCACCTCGGTCTGGTCCGCTTCCTGCGCGACGCAAAGATCCTGCCCAACGTCACGCATATCACGTCGGTCCCGCCGCGACCCATGACAATACGGGGTTCACGATCCTTCAGGACCTGCGGATCATCGATCTGCGCACCTGGACACCGACGGGCGGAGCCGATCCCAGACGTATGTCTGCGGCTATCGGCGCCTGAAGGTGCTGCGGCAGAAGGACAATACGGCGAACAACCTTTTCGCCGTCGGCGTGCTGGCCGTCAGTCCCAACACGCAGGTACGACTTCACCAGCGTCCGGCCCGGGCAATCCGTCGACATCGTGTACGAGCACGAGTCACCAGGACTGTTCGTGCGGGAGACGAACGGCGCCGCCACGCCGGCGTTCGACGTCGAAGTGGAAACGATAAAGTTGACCCGCTGGCTGCTCTTGCCGGCAGCGAAACAGCTTCGGGAGTACCGCTTCATTCCGTACGAAATACCTGCGAGCTCACCTGGTTCTATCGCTGAGCAGCGGACCGCCTTAGCGGCGTATACTGTCTGCGCCTGCCGGGCCGCAAACGACGCGGTAGCCGTAAGGTGTTGGCGTGGCCCTGGCCCCGAGCGTGGTCCCGCTCGGGGCGCCGGCTGTGAGACAGAAGGCCGTGATGTCGCCGCACGCGGCGCCGCCCGCCCCCACGGCGAGGGAGCAGAATAGCAGACGACTCCAACGGACGGCAGCGTTCACGACTCAATTGTACCCTCGCACGTCAACGAAGGATCAAGTCCTCCGAACGAGTCGTTATCCTTTACTCATGTCGCTCGCCGACACGCTCTCCCATCACCCGCTCGCTTCCCTCGGCGTGCTGTTCGCGGCCGGACTCGCCACCAGCTTCACCCCGTGCATCTATCCGATGATCCCCGTCACCGTGGGCATCATCGGCGGCAGCTCTACCGCGACGACGTCACGCAGGCGCGTCGCCGCGCTCACGCTGGTGTACGCGCTCGGGTTGGCCCTGTTCTACGCGCTGCTCGGCCTCATCGCCGGCTGGACGGGCGCTCTGTTCGGCTCGATCTCGTCCCACCCCTGGGTGCTGTTCGCCATGGGCAACCTGCTGCTCGTCTTCGCACTGGCCATGCTCGACGTCATTCCCGTCGCCGCGCCGGCGCGCCTCTCGGCATGGGCCGCCGGGCTTACGGGAGGATCGATTCCGGCCGTGTTCCTGCTCGGCGCCACCTCGGGGATCGTCGCTGCGCCGTGCGGTGCGCCCGCGTTCGCGGTCGTGCTCACCTGGGTCGCCACCACGCGCTCCGCGCTGCTCGGCTTCATCTATCTGTTCGTGTTCGCTCTCGGCATGACCGCGTTACTCGTAGTGGTGGGGATCTCCTCGGGCTCACTCGCGGCTTTGCCACGCTCGGGTCACTGGATGACGTGGATCAAGCGAGCCTCGGGCGTCGTAATACTGGCAATGGCCGAGTACTATTTCATTCAAATGGGGAAGGTGCTGTGAAGCCGCGCATGGTCGGCCGGGTTCCAGATCGTCGTCGTGGACGGTGGCGAAGCGACTGACGCGCTTGTACGCAGAGCGCAACACCTCCTAGGAGCTCGCAATGCGTCTTTCTCTCCGGTTCATCGTTCCCCTAATGCTCGCCCTCGGCGTCTTCGCATACGCGGCCCTGCTGCTCGGCGACAAGTTGACCCTGCAGTGGTTCATGAGGGATCTGGATATCCGCGCGACCCTGATTGCCAACACCGTGCAGGATCCGCTGCAGGATCTCGTCCGCGCGGGCAACTGGGCGCGCATCCGCCAATTCTTCACCCAGATCACTCGTGACGAACGCCTGCTCGCTGTGGCGTTCTGCCCCGAGGGCTTGGCGCAGCCGGTGGCGACTCCGGCCCTCCCCTCCGAGGTCCGCTGTGCCGACGTCGACGCGCTCTCCAGCTCGTCGGGCCATCTCGTGACGAGTGCCGAGGGGCCGGTCCTGGTGTCGGTTCGGCCGCTCGAAGCCAAAGGTGCGCCGATCGGGAAACTGATCCTCGTGCATGACATGAGTTTCATCGCGCGCCGCAGCGCGGAGACGCGGAAGTATCTGTTCCTGTTTGTGGTCGGCCTCGGGGCGACGGTCTCGCTCATCACCGTGGTCGTCGCGCAACTCTCGTGGCGTGGGTGGATCCAGGGATTGCGGGCGCTGCTGCGGGGAGAAGGCCTGTGGCGGCTGTCAGACCAGGCCGATGAGCCCGAGCTACGGCCCATCCTCGGGGATCTGCGCGCGCTGATCCGTGATCTCGAGGCCGAGCAGCGCTCGCGGGACGAAGGCCAACTCGCCTGGACGCCCGAGACGTTGCGCGGCATCCTGCGCGCCGATCTTCCCGGGCATGAGGTGATTGTCGCGTCCAACAGGGAACCGTATATCCACGTGCGCCGTGAGGGGGGCGCTGGCACTGCCGTCTGGCGGCCGGCGAGCGGGCTGGTCACCGCCATTGAGCCGATCATGCGAGCCTGCTCGGGTACGTGGATCGCGCATGGCAGCGGCTCCGCCGACCGCGACGTCGTGGACCAGCATGACCACGTACCCGTTCCCCCTCTGCCCGACAGACCTGAGTATCAGCTGCGCCGTGTTTGGCTCACGCCCGAGGAGGAAGCGGGCTATTACTACGGCTTCGCCAACGAGGGGCTCTGGCCCCTGTGCCATATCGCCCACGTGCGGCCGACGTTCCGCACCTCGGATTGGGAGCAATACGTGGCGGTGAACCGCAGGTTCGCCCGCACCGTCGCCGAGGAGGCGACGTCTTCGGATCCGATCGTTCTGGTGCAGGACTATCACTTTGCCCTGCTGCCGAGCATCATCCGGGATGCGCTTCCTGGGGCTACGATCGTATCGTTCTGGCACATTCCCTGGCCGAACCCGGAGGCATTCGCCATCTGCCCATGGCGTGAGGAGCTGCTCGACGGGCTGCTCGGCTCGAGCATCCTCGGGTTCCACACGCAGTTTCACTGCAACAATTTCGTCGATACGGTGGATCGGCTCCTCGAGGCGCGGGTAGACCGGGAGATGTTCACCGTGTCGTATCGCGGGAAGCTGACGGCAGTCAAGCGATACCCCATCTCGATCGCCTGGCCGCCCTCGCCCGACCTGATCGCCAAGCCGGTCGAGCAGTGCCGCGGCGACGTCCGGCGCCGCCACGGCCTGCCACCGGATCACGCGATCGGCCTGGGGGTGGATCGGCTGGATTATACGAAGGGCATCGAGGAGCGGCTGCGATCCGTCGAGCGGCT
Organism: Gemmatimonadales bacterium; assembly: GCA_035517615.1. Classification (GTDB taxonomy): domain Bacteria; phylum Gemmatimonadota; class Gemmatimonadetes; order Gemmatimonadales; family GWC2-71-9; genus AG25. Next base: position 15,353 of record DATIYM010000065.1, on the reverse strand, counting down.
GCTCGAGCTCCAGCCCCGGTGGATCGGCAAATTCACCTTCATCCAAATCGCCGCTCCCACGCGGGGGCGAATCGAGCAGTACCGGTCGTACGAGGCCCGCGTGCGGGCGCTGGCAGCGCGCATCAACGAACGCTTCAGCGACGCGCCCCACCCACCGGTCTTGCTTCTGGTCGAGCACCACGAGCCTCAGGATGTGTACGAGTACTATCGCAGCGCCGAGCTATGCATGGTCACGAGCCTGCACGACGGTATGAACCTCGTCGCCAAGGAGTTTGTGTCGTCGCGCGACGACGAGCGTGGGGTGCTGATACTGAGTCAGTTCACGGGCGCCGCACGCGAGCTTCCGGAAGCGCTGATCGTGAACCCGTACGACATAGACCATTGTGCCGCTGCGCTGCACTTGGCGCTAACGATGCCTCCGGCCGAGCAGCGGACTCGGATCCGCCTGATGCGCGGGCTGATCCAGGAGTTCAACGTGTACCGCTGGGCGGGCCGGATGCTCATCGACGCGGCGCAGATGCGCCGCCGCGGACGCCTGCTCGATCGCACAACCACCCCTGAGCGGCTGTCTCGCCGTCTCGCGGTGTCTCCCGAAGCCCCCGTCCGATGACCTGCCATGCCGTGCAACCCGTTCGTCGGGCGCGACGTCCGATTCTGCTGTCGGCCCCCCAGAGGGACTGGGCCTACTTTCTCGACCTCGATGGCACGCTGATGGATATCGCCGACTCGCCGGGGAGCGCGCGGCCCGATCCGACGCTCCGGCGGCTCGTGAAGGGGTTGTATCGCCACGTCGGCGGTGCCGTGGCGTTGATCAGCGGCCGCTCGCTCGCCGACGTTGACAGCCTCTTTCCCGGTATCCGCCTCCCCGCGACCGGGCAGCACGGCATCGAGCGGCGCGACGCCCGAGGACGGATATCCCGTCACCCGGTTTCCTCTGGGGAGCTCGACTGGGCCCGTCGACGGCTGGGTGAAGCCGTCGCTCGCCGGCCGGGGCTCCTGCTTGAGGATAAGGGGCTCTCGCTAGCCCTGCATTACCGTCGGGTGCCGTACCTGGCCGGCTACGCCCATCGACTCGTGCGCTCCATGCTGGCGCAGTTGGGCGCGCGGTACACGATCCAGACGGGCAAGCGGGTGGTGGAGCTGAAGCCCGCGGGAAAGGACAAGGGCGTGGCGGTGCTCGAGTTCATGGCCGAGGAGCCGTTTCGGGGTCGAATGCCGGTGTTCGTGGGTGATGACGCCACTGACGAACACGGATTCGCTACCGTGAACCGCCTCCACGGCTACTCGGTGAAGGTGGGGCCCGGACCGACCACGGCCCGCTGGCGGTTGCGGGACGTGCGGGCCGTGCAGCGCTGGCTGGAGCAGGCACGATGGGAGGCGGGGCGATGACGTCTCTCGATCTTGGGCTGATAGGCAATGGCACGATCGGCGCGCTCGTGGACCCCGGAGGCGAAATCGTCTGGGGTTGTTTTCCGCGCTTCGACGGCGACCCGGCGTTCTGCTCCCTGTTGCGTGCGCGGGCTGGCGACGGCGACTTCGGCTTCTTTGCCGTGGAGCTCGTCGACTGCGTGCAGCACGAACAGGAATATCTGTTCAACACGCCGATCGTTGTCACCCGCCTGTTCGACCGCGCCGGCGGGTGCGTGGAGATCACGGACTTCGCGCCCCGCTTCATCCAGTTCGGTCGGGTGTTCTGTCCCATGATGCTGGTGCGGCGAGTCGCCCGGATCGCCGGCAGCCCGCGCCTGCGTGTGCGGCTGCGGCCCGCCCGCGACTTCGGCGCCCGTCTTGCTGAGACGACTTGGGGCTCGAACCACATTCGCTACCTATGCACCGACGTCGTCTTGCGACTCACCACCGACGCGTCGATCACCGCCGTCCGGGACGACAGCCCATTCTACCTGGACGACACTGTGACGCTGCTGCTCGGGCCCGATGAGACCCTGCAGGGCGCCGTGGCCGAGGTCGGACGGCGCTTCTTCGAGGAGACGGCCGCGTACTGGCGTGAATGGGTGCGCTCCCTGGCTATCCCCTTCGAGTGGCAGGACGCCGTGATCCGGGCCGCGATCACCTTGAAGCTCAACGTGTTCGAAGACACGGGAGCGATCATCGCGGCGCTGACCACCTCGATTCCCGAAGCGGCGGGCAGCGGCCGCAACTGGGACTATCGCTATTGCTGGTTGCGCGATGCGTACTTCGTCGTGAACGCGTTGAACCGCCTGGGGGCGACGCGCATCATGGAGCGCTATCTGAGCTACATCCTCAACGTCGTGGCCGGAGCGAACGACGGGCGCCTGCAGCCGGTGTACGGCGTCAACGGGGCTCTCGTGCCGGACGAGCGCGTGGTGGATTCGCTGCCGGGTTATCGTGGCATGGGCCCGGTGCGGATCGGCAACCAGGCGTCGGGGCAGGTGCAGCATGATGTCTACGGCTCGGCCATCCTGGCGGCGACGCAAGTGTTCTTCGATCGCCGGCTCGTCCGGCGCGATACCGAGGCCCTGTTTCTTCACCTCGAAGCGCTCGGCGAGCACGCCGCGCGGCTGTTCGACCAGCCCGATGCCGGGATCTGGGAGCTGCGTCGCCACGCCCGCGTGCACACGTTTTCAGGCGTGATGTGCTGGGCCGGGTGCGACCGGCTGGCCCGGATCGCGGCGCACCTGGGCCTTGCTGATCGCGCTCGCTACTGGCGCGGGCAGGCGGCGCGCCTCCACGACGCGATCTGCGCCCGATCCTGGAACCCGAACCGGGCGAGTTTCGTGGCCACCATGGACGGCGAAACGCTGGACGCGAGCTTGCTGCGTCTGAGCGAGCTCGGATTCCTCAGCGAGGATGATCCGCGATTCGCCGCCACGGTACGCGCCGTCGAACGCGAGTTGCGGCGGGGCGATTTCGTGTTCCGCTACGTGGAGGACGATGATTTCGGGACGCCCCAGAACGCCTTCCTGGTCTGCACCTTCTGGTACATCAACGCGCTCGCGGCCCTCGGGCGGCGGGAGGAGGCACGCGCCCTGTTCGAGACCGTCCTCTCATGCCGCAATCGCCATGGTCTCTTGGCCGAGCACATCGACCCGCGGACACGCGAGCAATGGGGGAATTTCGTACAGACCTACAGCATGGTCGGGCTCATCGGCGCGGCGATCCGCCTGTCCGTCCGGTGGGATCAGGCCTACTGATCCCGCTGCGCCGAGCGTCCGGAGCACTGGATGCTTGAATGGGGCCCTTTTCCGGCACGCTCGTCGCGCTCGGGCTTCTGGATGACGTGGATCAAGCAAGCCTCCGGCGTCGTAATACTGGCAATGGCCGAGTACTCCTTCATTCAAATGCGGCACGTGCTGTGAAGCCGCTGGCCCTGTTGTCGTGTCTTCTGGTGAGCGCGCCGCTCCGGGCCCAGGATGTCGGGCTCCCAATCGGCACGAAACCGCCTGCCGTTACAGTTGCGGATCTGGATGGCAAACCCGTAGTCCTCGCGCAATTGATCGGCAACAAACCGGCGCTGATCGAGTTCTGGGCCACCTGGTGTCCGCGCTGCCAGGCATTGGAGCCGCGCCTGAAGGCGGCGCACGAGCGCTACGGCAAGCGCGTCAGCTTCATCGCGGTCGCAGTGGCGGTCAACGAGACCCCGGCGTCAGTGCGCCGTCACCTGGTCGAGCGGCCGATGCCGTTCCCCTTCGTGTGGGATTCGGGCGGCAATGCGGTGCGCGCGTTTCAGGCGCCCACCACGTCATATCTCGTGATTCTCGATAGTGCGGGGAAGGTGGCGTACACAGGTGTGGGAGAGGACCAGGACATCGATCAGGCCCTCGCGCACGCCACCGCCACGGACTAGTGTTTCAGGAGTGAGTCGATCGCCGTTCCAACTTCGGTATACGCACTCGGATCGATCTCCCGGAACGGCACCTGGCGGTAGGCGATTTTTCCGTCGCGTCCCACGATGAACAGATTGCGGTTGTCCATTCCATAGCGCGGCGCCGTGGCTCCGTACTGCTTGCCGACCACGCTCCCCGTATCGCCCGCGAACAAAAATTGGAATTGATCGTCGCGCGCCCACGCGGCGAGCGTGTCCGGTGAGTCCGTGCTGATCGCGACGAGAACGACGTCCTGCCCGCTTTTGAAGAGTGTCGCGTACTGATCACGGTACGCGTGCATTTGAATCGTTCAGCCTTTGGTTCGTGCTTTGAAGAAGAACGCCAGCACGACGATCTTGCCGCGAAAGTCGCTGAGGTGGATCGGCCGCGCGAGCACGCCATAGCGCGTGGCGCCGGGAAGCGTGAAATCCGGCGCCGTGGCGCCGCCCCCGAGCGGTGCGGGCGATTGTGCCTCGGCTCGGTGTGAGCCGACCGAAACGAGTAGCGCGACGATCAAGAGGCAGGAGCGCGTCATGCCGTAACATATACGCGATACTCCCGTCGCGCCCATGTTTGGTGCAGGCTCACTCATGCTCGAGTCACGCTCTGTTCCGCCTCGCGTCGCAGGTCGCTCACGAAGCGCGCGAAGACGACGCCAAAATCCGGAAGGGTCCGCCGGACCAGCGGGATCAGCAAGCCGCTGAAACGCTCGGTCAGCGTGAAATCGGTCGAACCGTCATCGCGCGGCCGCAGCTCGAACGTACGGACCCCTTTGAACACCGGGCTGAATCCACCCGACCACGTCATGCGCGCGCTCGGCACGACGTTGGATACCGTTGGCGTGAAAGTACGGTCGGTGTCGGGAACGTGAATCCGGAGTTTCGCACCCTCACGAATCTCGCCCTCGATGCTCGTGACCGTCGAGTTCCAGCGAGGAAAACTGTTCGCATCCGTGAGTATGGCCCAAATGCGCGCAGCCGGAGCGTGAACGTTCACCTGGGCGCAGCAGGCGAGCGAAAACGCCCCACGGGTCTGTGTGATTGTGGGCTCAGCCATGTTCTTGCGTTTCCAATCGACGTTTCAGCTCCTTCTCGGCCTCGGATTCGGGGGGAAGGGAGTGGGCCATGCTGGCCACCAGGAGGACGGCGCTCAAGACCGTAGTGGCGATGAAGAGCTCGGCCACCCAACGTGCCATATGCCACAGAGAGGCGGTGAGTCCCGTCAACGTCAGCGTCGAGCTTAGTATGCCGATCACCACGGTGTAGCCCAGAATCACCCGACTGCGCCTCTGGTTCACCGCTTCGCGATCGCGGCGCGCCGGGAAATACGCCTCGATGTTGGGAAACTGAGCTTCCCGGAACGCCTGAAGCGTCAGATCGTCGATGGGAACGTCTCTCACGTCCTTGATCAACCTGAGAAGCAAGAGACCCGTGACGTCCAGCGGGAGCGCGCACGCAAACGCGACGACGCCGACCAGTACGGCAGCGTCCGCTGGGCCGACGGTGATCAGGGCGGCAATGACGACGAGGTTCAACGCGAGCAATCCGCCGAACACCCAACTGCCCACCTCGACCAACCAGGGAGTGATCCGGTCGAGCAGGCCGGCGAGGCCTCTCATCGCCTGTCGAGATTGATCCGGTACGGGGCTCGCGGGGTTCATCGTGGGAAGGCATCACGCCGCTTGTCAGGCGGCTGGGCCGCCCAGCGCCAACCGGACTTGCCGCAGGTGATTCTCATTGTGTGCCGCTACCTTCTCGAATTCATCGCGCAGTGTCCGTACCCCGTCCACACTATGCACCCACTCCAGATGACCTCTTTGGTCATAATGTGCGCCGACATGATAGATGATGGCGTTACGAACCGATTCGTACACCCCCCGAGCGATTGACAGCGGCGCGTGCGAATAGTCGAGGGCCTGCGCCCACGCGTCTTGCTCCATGACGGGAAGAGTCGGCCGAGGCTCGCTCAGTATTCGCTGGATGCGGTCGAGGGATACGGTCTCGCTGTCGGCGAGATGGTGCAGGATATACCTCACCGACCATTTGTCGGGAGCGTACCGGCGGGCCAGATCCTGATCGTCGAGAGAAAAACACTTCAGCGTCTCGTCTCTCGTGCGCTCAAGCTCTCGAATCAGTTGCCTGGCGAGCACCAGTCGCCTAACGACCTGCGGCTGCCGCGGCTGACCTGCGGGCGCGACATGCGCCGGCGGTCCGGCAGCTGGTCCGTTCATTATTGATGTCGAGCAGGCGCACGAATGGAATGTATTCCCTGCCTGGTTGGTGTGTCCGGGACCCCGGTCCTCTGGAGAAGGGGGGCCGAGGTCAGGAAATGCATCCTGCCTGGCTGGTGGGCCCGGTTCAGGGGACGTGACTAGGACTTCACGGGTTTCGCGGACTGGCCTGTTTTGCTATAGTGATGACACATGGTTCTGCCCTGCGAGAAGGCGTAACGGCTCCGCGCCCTAGCCCCCCCGCCGGCTCGGACCGGACCGTACTGCTCGAGTGCCGGCTGGAGCAATTGCGCGGCGCGCTCGACGAGGCACGCGCCGAAGCGGACTTGGCCCGCGTCCGGCTCGCCGAGGCCGCGGCGCGCGAGGTCGGCGAGACTCAGCGTCTCAGCCTGCTCCAGGACGAGGTCGCCCAGGCCCGTGAGGAGGTCGCGGCCCTCCACCGGCGACTGGAACACTCCGAGGCGCTGCGGGCCAAACTGCAGGGACATCTCTTTGAGTCAGAGGCGAAGGACGACGCGCAAGAGCTGGTGCGCTTGCGGCGGGAAGTGGCTGCCGCCCGGGAGCGTATCGCCGGCAGCGAACAGACGACCGCGCAGCTGCGAGCGCGCGTGGACGAGCTGGTGGCATCTCGCGAGACCCTGCTCACGCGGGTGGTCGAGTGGCAACGCTCCGTGCGCCACGGCGACACCGAAGCCGTAGATCTTGCCGAGTTCATCGCCAGCCTGCGCCGCGCCCTCTTGGACCTCGAACGGGACAACGCCCTGGGAGAACGCCGCGAGGCCGCCCTGCGCGAGCAGCTCGACCACGCGACTGCCCCACCACAGATGCTGGAGCTCCCAGAGCCCGATGCCGCCGCGGTGACGCCGGAGCGTCCCCCGGCGGACGATTTGGTCGCGGCACTGGCGGCGGCGGAGCGCCCCCAGGACCAGGTGGATCTGCTGCTCCGTCTCGGCCGCCGTGGCGGGGAAGAGGCATTCTACGCTGTTCGCCCCTGGGCCACCGCGGAAGATCCGAACGTGCGCGCCGCGGCGTACCACGCACTCGGCAAACTGCTGCAACGGGACCCGGCGCGGCTCGAGCCCCACATCCGGTGGGGGATCGCCGACGCCAACCCCCACGTTCGGCGCCGCGCGGTGCTCGCAGCCGCCGCGGCGCGTGGGCTCGCGCTGCGGCCGCTCCTCGAACCGCTCACCGGTGATCCCGACCCCCAGGTGCGCCGCATCGTCCTTCGGATTCTTCGCGCCCAAGACGCAAGGGCCACGGAGACCGGCATCGTGCAGCGAGCGTCCTAGTGGATATCCAGTACCAGCGCAGGCACTTTGCCAAGCTCCTAGGGCTCACCGACACGCTGCTCACCGACGCCGATAAGTTGCCCGAGCTGAAACCACTGGGCGGCGGACCCGACTCCTACCAGCCGCGACACCTGTCGGCGTACCGCAGAGTATTGGGCTGCTACCCCGGCCGCGAGCCGCTGCGCCGCCAGCTGTTCCTGAACTTCAAGGGTGGCACCGGCAAGACCAGCCTTTCCGTGGCCTATGCCTACCGGCTCGCGGAACTGGGCCACCGGGTGCTCTTGATCGACCTCGATTCGCAGGGGCACGCGACCCAGCATCTGGGCCTCGCCGGTGAGAACCTCGAGCGCACGGTATTCGACGCCATGGTAGGCGGGGCCCCGATCGAAGATGTGATCGTGCCGACCGCGCTCGCGGAGTTCGATGTGGTCCCGGCCAACCTGCGGATGACGACGATTGACATCAGCCTCATGCCGATGGCCGGGCGGGAGTACAAGCTCCAGCGGGCCCTCGCCCGCGTGTCAGACCGCTACGAGTTCATCGTCATGGATGCCCCGCCTTCCTTCGGGCTCCTGAACCTCAACGCGCTGATGGCCACCGATGACTTGCTCGTCCCGGTGCTCCCGGATTTCCTGTCGTTTCACGGTCTCAAATTGCTGTTCGAGACCCTGGGCCAACTCGAGGACGATCTGAACCACCGGCTGCAGCGGATCCTGATCATTATCAATCAATACAACCCCACGACCCGGATCGCGCGGGAGGCCAAGGCGGCGCTGGAAACGCACTATCGCGAGTTCCTGTCGGACGCGGTCGTGCGTCAGTGCACGCAGTTCGCGCAGGCATCCAGCGAGGGCTTGCCCGTCAATGCCTTCGCGCCATCGTGCAAGGGCGCCAAGGACATCGACGCTCTCATCGGCCAGCTGATCAGCGCGCGCTTCGAGCGCGCGATGGAGAGAAGCGCGTGACGACACTCGGTTTCGACGCCAACGTTCCCGCCAGGAAGCCCAGGACGATCTCCCGCGTGCTCACCGAACTCACGGCCGGCCCCGAAAACGGGCACCCGCCGATCAGTATCGAGCCGGTCGCCCTCGAGCCGGTGCCCGACGTGACGGCTCCGCCTGTGACTCCGACGGCAACTCCGAAACAGAGCCCGCCCCCACGCGCCGCGCGCGGCAAGAGCGGCCGGGAGCGGACCGCGTCGCTGCGGGAGCGACTGGCGGCGACCGCGCGCGGGTCCGCCGGCGAGGCCGAGCCGCAGCAGACCGCGGCGGCCGTGCGGGAGTTGATCGAGTTGTTGCGTGGCAAGCTCGAGTCTGCGATCGGGGAGCGGTCCCGGCTGGCCGGGGAGCTGGACGAGGCCCGCGCCGCGCTCGCCCGGGGCGAGGCCGAGTTGAAGAAGGAACGCCGGGCGCGGGCGTCGCTCGAGGCTCAGGCCGAGGAGCGGCGGCGGATCGCCGATGAGGCGGTGGCGGAGGCAGAAGCGCTCGCCGCCGAACGCGATCAGGTGCTCGAAGAGATCGCCGGACTGCGCGGGCTCGAAGAGCAGGCGGCGCTGCTGCAAGAAGCGGAGGCAGAGCTGGCCGATCTGGACGCGCGCCTGCAGGAGGCGCAATCCGGTCGCGCGCGTTCGGAGGCGCGTTGCCGGGAGCTCACGGCGGAAGTGGAGCGCCTGTCCGCGGCCGGCGCCGCGCTCGAGGCTCTCGAGTCGTTGGTGCGGCCCCCAACTCGTTAGCCCGCCAGCGGCGGCTCAAGCCGCTTGTTGGGCGGCGCGTCACCTGCCCGCGTCGTCGTACGCCAGCGACGACGATAGTGTGCGGTAGGCGCTGGCCTGCTCGAGCAACTCCTTGGCCTTCTTCTCGAAGGTCTCGACCGCGTCGACGCCGGCGGGCCACCGCCTCGGAGGTTCGGTCTGGCTGGCAAGTTGGACCAGTGCCTTGGCGAGCTTGGCGGGGTCACCGCCCTGCAGGCCGTTCATTTTCTTCCAGCCAGCAACGGTCTCAAGGGTCTTCTCGGCGTAGTCGTCGATGGAAGCCTCGGGCCATACCGTCGATTGGTCTGTGAGCAACTCGGTGCGGAAGAAGCCGGGCTCGACAAGCATCGTGCGGATGCCGAAGGGCGCGATCTCCTGGGCTAGCGATTCCATCCAGCCCTCGACGCCGAATTTCGCCGCAGAGTAGGCCGAGACGAATGCCTGTCCGGTAATACCTCCGGTTGAAGAGATCGTCACGATGAGCCCGCTGCGCTGGGCGCGGAGGACGGGAAGCGTGGCGCGCGTGACGTTAACCGGGCCGAACAGGTTCGTCTCGATCTGCGCCCTGAAGTCCTCAGGAGGAATCTCCTCGAAGAACCCCGCGTAGAAGTTGCCTGCATTGTTGACGAGCACGTCGACGCGGCCGAAGCGGTTGAGGACGGCGGTCACGGCCGCCTTCGCGTCGTCGGGGCGCGTGACGTCGAGCTTGAGGACGAGCAGATCATTGGCGGTACCGAGCGCTCTGGCCACGGCGTCGGTGCTGCGGCCGGTCGCTACGACAGCGTGGCCTGCGGCGAGCGCCGCCTTCGCGATGTCGACGCCCATGCCACGGCCGGCACCGGTGACGAACCAGACTGTCTTGTTGGTCATGGCATTGTCCGTCAATTCTCATTTCAGGGAGCCGCTGCCTAACGGTCGGCGCGTAAGCTGCGGCGCACAAGATCGTTCATCACAACTGCTATTCTACCTTAGTCCCGATGGCTATCTCCTCGGCTCATACCGCATCGCCACCGCCCCCGAGCCGAACTCCAGCCGGCTCACGAGCGTCAAGTCGAGAAGCTTGGATAGCCCCGCGAACAACGTCGGGCCATGGCCCGCGAGCCTGGGGTGCACCACGAACTCGTACTCATCGATCAATCCCAGCTCCGCCAACGCCAGCGGGAGCTTCACGCCTCCGGTGAACAGTCCTTTCCCCGGCTCCCGCTTGAGCTGCTGAACGGCCTTCCCCAGATTCCCGCGCACGAGCTCCGCGTTCCAATCGACCCGGTCCAGGGTGCTCGACACGACGTACTTCTTTGCAGCGTCGATCGTCCGGGCGAAGGGTTCCGTCCAAGGCGGCATCGCGCTCGTCCGCGTCGGCTGCCGCCAGGCTGCCTCCATCATTTCGTACGTCACCCGGCCAAAGAGGAGGGCATCGGCCTGGGCGATGTTCTCGACCGCGTGACGATGCAGGTCTTCGTCCGCGATCCCTACACGATGATCGCAGCACCCGTCCAATGTGACGTTGATTGAATACCGAAGAGGTCGCATGTGAGGGCACCCCGGCGCAGCCTGCCTAACGGCCTGCGGCTGAGCCGCGCCGCACCATTCGAGTGTTCACAAACACAATTCTACCACTAGAAAATGGCGGCGCGGGCTCCAGCCGTTTGTTAGGCGGCAGCCTGTCCGTGGTACTCATTGACGTACGTGAAACGCGTCGCTGACGAGCATCTCGGCGTGGCTGCCAAGACAGGCTAGAAGGGTACGGTTTCCCAGCGTTCGCCGCTGCGCGCGGCGCCGACAGCGGCACCAACCACCAGGCCGCTCCCGAGCCCGACGAGCGCGCCCGTGAAGGCGGCCACCAGGGTGTTTGCACCGGCGTCCTCATCACTCGAGCAACTGTACTCGGCGGCGCACCAGGCGGCACCCGCCACCGTCCCCACGATCACGCCCACGATCACACCGTGCTTGATGCCGGCGCCAACCCGCGATGCGCCGCCTCTGCTGACATCGAGTCTGGTGACGCCGGACCTGGGGACGCGCAGCGTGTCGGCCTTGCCCTGCGCCTGCAGGAGAAGCGTGTTGCCGGCGAAACTCACGAGCGTGCCGGTGAGCGCCTCGTCCCGCCAGGCGGGGCCCCAGACACGCACCCGCGCGCCGGCCTTCAGCGCTGCGGCGTGCTGCGCCATCACCGCCCCGGCGGCGACGTTCAGGCCGATCGAGCACAATGCGAGCAGGCGCATCAGCATATGATCTCCTGACGTATGGGCCATCCGGCTACTGCCGCAGCCGCGCGAGCGCCGACCGCCTCGCGCTCGAGCTCGATCTGAAAGTTCATCGTCTAAGCTCGAATCGAACGGAGGCGTTGCTGCCGCCTAACGGATCGCGCATGAGCCGCGGGCGACCCACCCTTCCTTCACAACGGTAGCGACCGACGGCTCCATGTGCTTGTTAGGCGGCACTCGTCCCGTGCCGCAGCTGGTTACGTCCCAATGGCGTCTTACAGCGCGGATCCCACCTACGGTCCACGGAGCTGAGATCGTCGTGGATGTCTCCCGTTTCCGTGAACTGCCAAGCCGCAAACCCGTAGAAGAACCACCTCTTGATTGAAACGGGGCGCATCGCCCGCAGCTCGTCTGCGGTGTGATGCCAGTGGGGTGGGATCAATGCAAAGAAGAGGTCATTGGCTACTCTCTTGCAACGGAGGAGTAGCGACAGGATGCAATGTCTCGCCGTACCGGGTGGCGCGACCTCATCCATGTCCGGATGCGAGAAGAGGTGCTCGATGCCATGCAATACCTGGCCGAAGTTGAGCGCGCTATGCTTCGCGTACTCTTCAAGAACCTGTGTCAATCTCATCTCGATCGTCCCTTGATCTAGTGAGATACTAGGGCGCGCCTGCGATAGGCCACCGTCGTGTGCCGCCCGCCGGCTCCATGCGCTTGTTAGGCGGCTGCACCGCTCGTTGCCCGAGAGGAATCACAAATCATCCATTCCACTCACCGCGAGAAGAACGATGATCGGCCCGAGGATACTCATCACGATACCGGGATAGGAGCCGAACTTGATGCCACCATACCAAGCGGTTTCGACTGTGCCCGCCGAGTCTGGTACTAACTCGACTCGCACCGCCACCCCCACCAGCTCGCGGTGCATGAAAGCAGCAGCCCCAGTGAAGCCCGGGAACCGTGGAGCGCGTTTGTTGTCGCCCCCGGTGACGAGAGCACCGGGCGAGAGATCGAAGGCTGTGGTGGGGGTGAGCCAACGCCGGTAGCGAACCGTGAGGCCGAAGCGGACCCCGTCATCCTCGCCACCGAGGAACGCCGCTCCGCCCAGGGCCGTTCGGGCACCGGTATTCTTCATGGCGCCCACGTCCCAGGTGTAGTAGTAGTTCGGCCCATCTCCGCCGCTCGGATTCCCATTCAAGCGGGGAGTAACCGAGAACTCCGTGACCCAGAAGGTCTCGCATCGGGGCTTGGGCCGTCCCCGAAAGCAGGTTGGGCGTGGCAGCGAATCGGTGGGCGAGACCTGCGCGGACGCAGGTGCGGCGAAAGCCAGCATCGTGAGCACGCTGCAGCATATCGAGGGACTCTGTGTCATCGAGTCTGCCACCCGCCCAAGGGACTGAGTGACGATCTGTGAAAGCCGCCTAACGGACTGCGGCTGAGCCGCGCCGCGACGTTCGAGTGTTCACAAACACAATTCTACCATTTGAAAACGACCGAATCGGCCCGAGCCGCTTGTTAGGCGGCGATACGACCGGTGTTAGAGATGACAGACGACAATCAGGACAACGTTAGCAAACAATCCGTAGAGAGCCCATCTCAACGCATCGCGTGCTCGCTGTGTGTGCCCTTGGTTGCTTTGGTGGGCTGCGAAAATTAGTCCAGGAATCAAGAAAACAAAGCACAGTGCCTTGACGCCAGGCGTGAGCGGCTCATCCGCCTGCCGCCGACTCGCCTCGTGTTCGCCGTCCAGTTCTCCACGAACTGTAGGGGTGAGCGCTTCCAATTCCGCTTTGTCCCTCGTCGCGAGAACCTCTCGAGCGGCCTGGACGGCCTCCGGCCGATAATCCTGACTGGCGCCCAGAACGCGAAGCAAGTCCCACGTGGACAGAACCTGGTATTGCTTCCGGAGCTGCTCGAGCTCAGCGCTCAATAGGGGACTCCCCTGGTCCGGGGGCTGGATTATCCAAACGGCGGTCGAGCTCCGCTTTGTGCCAGTCGGGAACCGGAATGCTGTCCGGTTCGCCCGCGAGGCTGTCCCAAATCTCTTCGACGAGTTGGAGCCGTTCGTTGGCTGACAGGCGGAGGATCTCGTCTCGTAGCGCTTTCGGAGTCATGATCGAATCTCTGGATGCCGTGCTCGACACGCAACGGGGGACGCGTGGAGGCCTAACGGCCTGCGGCTGAGCCGCGCCGCCGAGTTGGTCTCGTCACAAACACAATTCTACCATTAGCAAAACGGCGGCGACGGCTCCAGCCGCTTGTTACACGGCGTCAGAGCCGAGACAGTAAGTGGGCGCACTCGGCGTGGGGTCCGATCCAAAACCAGATCACGTCGTCTCCAACCCGCCGTGCGAGCGCGCGATACCCCAGGCCCACGCGCGCGGAAAAAATGGGATCGGTCGTATGAGCCTGCTTGAAACGGAGACTCGGGTGAAATGGGTTGGTGTTGAACAATCGGTAGGCAGAGCGGGCTTGCGCTTGCACTTGCGGTGGCAACGCTGCGAACGCGTCGCGAAACCGCTGCGTCGTATGAGACTTCAGAGTTTCTCAGGATCAAGTGGCCGAGTTCGTCCAGCGCGATGCTCCTCCAACGCTTCATCTGCGAGTCGCTTAAGTGCAGCCGGCTCCTTCGCTAAGGACGCGTCCCATAGCTGATCGACCCGTAGCTCCTCGAGAATTGCGGCGGCGAGGGCATCTTGGTCAGCGGGCGGGAGCTTGGAGGCTGCCTCGAAGGCCCTCTTGAGTTTCTCAGTCATGCTACGAATCTAGGGCGCTGGTGTGCGCGCGCCAACAGGATGACGCCGTCTAACGGCCTGCGGCTCCAGCCGCTTGTTAGGGGCGGACCGCACATGGCCCGGATCATCGTATCCGGTGCCCCAAGCGGGTCCAACGGACACCGACGCCCGGGTCATAGCTAAAGTAGATAACTCTCGGCCGCCCAGAGATGTTGGCGAGCGGAACAAACCCATAATAGCGGCTGTCATAGGACTCAACTCGATTATCACCTATCGCGAAGAACGAATCGGGAGGGACTACGAAAGGACCCCAATCGCGTGTGTTTGGGCGGTAGTAAGCGGGACCTGGATTAACGAGATGCGGGACTTGCCACGCCCGCATCTGAGAAACGAACCGCTCTTCCAGAGGAAACGGGATGCTGTCCCGCTGCGTGTAAGGTTCGGTCACTTGGCGGCCGTCTCGGTAGAGCACCCCATCGCGCATGCTGAGGGTGTCCCCAGGTAACCCGACCGCGCGCTTGACCACTCGTAGGTTACGGTCTTCTGTGCTCCGGAAGACACCAGCTCATCAGTGAGTTGGCCGTCCCCGAACCGTGGGAACTTCAGGATGTAGAAGAAATCGCCGACGAGCAGCGTCGGCTCGCCCGAGGGGCTGGGCATTCTGAACGCTTCCGCAACATAGGTCTTCCAGCCGAGAAAGAGCGCATTCTGCCAGAGTGCCACCGCCCCGACGAACGCGACGTATACGTACCAGCGATTGAACGAGCGGAGCTCATAGGCGGAGCCCGCGAGACGGGCGCGACGCGCTGCCTGGAGGGGTACGCCGACCCATACCACGAGCAGGAATACGGCGGGAACCGGGCCGGCTAGGGCGGCAAGCAGGACGAGAAAAACAGCCACGGGAGCCGTCAGAAGACCGAACCAGAGGGCCGAACGGACGCTTCCGGCGTACAGGTGCCCGAGACCGGGTGCTACTAGACTGAGCAGAGCTGCGGCCCAGATGCGTCGTTGCGCAATCATGGTGGTAGTAACCGGTGCGGTCCGCCTAACGGCCTGAGGCTGAGCCGCGCCGCACCGCTCGAGTGTTCACAAACACAATTCTACCTCTAAGAAACGGCGGCGCCCGCTCCAGCCGCTTGTTAGGCCGCAGCCTGGTACAGACCGGGTACATAGGTGACACTCTAGACCGGGAACATGGGTGACACTAGACCATGGCAGACCTTTGCCTCGAGGGCAAGCATGCCGTGGCTGGAGACCGCACCCGTGGACGAACGCGAACACTTCATCGCCGATT
>DATIYM010000064.1:0-6283 GCA_035517615.1 Gemmatimonadales bacterium | reverse complement strand
CTCTCGGATTTGGGCCAGGATCCGCTCGGTGAAATCCACACGCTCCTGCAGCTCGGCGATCTGCGTCGCCTGCGCATCGAGCGTGACACGGATCTGATCGGATTGACCGACCGCGCCAGGCGGTTCGACACCCCGACGCCGTAGCAGGATCTGCGTCCAGAGTCCGAATCCCAGCGCCAGCACCGCGTGAATCCCCGCATGCCAGGCCTCTCCCGCATTCGCCGCCGAACCGACCGCCACCAGATTGATGCCGGTAAGAATGATGGCGATCGGCGCCCAGACCCGGGGCTTGAACGTCACGGCCGCATCACCACGACAGGCTGAACGGCCAGGGTTGGGGAATGGCCAGGAACATCCATGCTGCGCCGAGCATCGCGAGATTTTTTCTGAAATTCACGAAGTTGGCCTGGCGCACACCCGGATTCGAGTCGGACCAATAGTTGTGGATCACGAACGAGATAGGAATGAGGAAGAGCGTGATGCACAGTACGCCCCAGGCGGGACGGACGCCCGAGATAATGCTCAGGCCGCCGAGCATGATCAACACGCCGGATGCGAGCACGAGCGTGTGAGGAGCGGGAACGCCCTTCGACCCTGCATGCACCCTCAGCACCTGCGCGTGGCGAAAATGGTCGATCCCCGAAAACAGCATGAACCCGCCATAGAGCACTCGGCCAGCCAGGAACAAGTAGACCACGGCACCTCCGAAGAGAACGGGGAAGGCGCCAATCTTATAAATGGATAGCGGCGCCGCCAGCGCCGGCGCCCGTTGACCTACGAGAGTTGAGGTCCAGGGAGTTTCGCGGGAGCTATTGCTTCCTCGAAATGAAGACGTGCGTCGCGCGCTCTCCCGCGATGGACTTGACGGTTTCATACCCGAGCGCGGGCAGATTCATTCCCGCGAACAGCGCCTCGCCCTTCCCCATGAGGATCGGTCGCACCGCGAGGTGCAGCTCGTCGAGCAGCCGGGCTTCGAGAAACTGCCGAATGGTCGCGACGCCACCACCTACCCGAATGTCCTTGCTTCCCGCGGCGCGCTTGGCCTGCTCCAAGGCCGCGTGAATACCTTCGGTCACGAACCGGAATTCGGTGTTGCCCACCATGGGGAGCGGCCGCCGAGCGTGATGCGTGAGCACGAATACGGGCGTGTGATAGGGCGGTTCTTCGCCCCACCAGCCGCGCCACGCTTCGTTGGGCCATGGACCGCGGATCGGGCCGAACATGTTGCGTCCCAGGATCCAGGCGCCAATGCCCTGCATCCCCTGGGCGGCCATGTCGTTGTCGGTTCCGGTTTCGCCGACTTGGTTGCCCTGCGCGTGCTGCCACGTCTCGGTCGGGAAGAACCATTCCATCAAGTTCGGCCCGCCCACGCCGAGCGGATTCTGCAGATCCTGGTCGGGTCCCGCGCCAAACCCATCGAGCGAGACGCCGAAGCTCGACACGCGCACCTTGCTCAATGGAAGACTTCCTGCAGCAGGCTGGTCACGCGCGCCGCAGGATCGGTGCGCGTGGCACCGACTTCGCGAGCGCAATCCCGCCCGTCCGGAGCAGCATGGTATGCCATGGCTCGTGAAACGGCTGCGCGCCGGGTTCCGTCATCTGTCAGCCCGGCGAATCTCGAATGCCGTCACTGAGGCGGAAGCGCGGCGGATTGCCGGCGCCCTGCCGCGCGCGCGAGCCCCCACACCAGGCCTACAAGCAACCCGACCGGCCCCGTGATGAAGATGCCGAGGAGCGGCCCCTGATTCGCTGATGGAGCGAGTACCATTGGTCCGACAAAGCCGGCGAGAAATGCGATGGCCCCGATGGCGAGCGCGAACCCCAGCACGCGCTCGCCCCGCCACCAGCGGCTGCGAAACGGACCGTGTCGCACGATCGCCCACACGACGGCGACCGGAACGGCCGATATGAGCAGCGAGATGATGAATCCCACGGTGTCGCGAGCGCCTCCTAGACGCGCCGGAATGCCGCGTTGGCATCGACTTGCTTGTATTCAACGAACTCGACCGGCGCGAGACAGTTCGGGTAGAGTATCCCCGCGAACTTCTTCACCGCGGCCGATTCCCCATGGGTCTGGTTCGCCGCGTCGTCTTTCCAGACAAACAGATGCACGAAGCGGGTCGGATGCTTGGCCTCCTGCCACACCTCGTAGCGCAGCGCGCCCGGCTCATTGGCGCGCACATAGGAGACGAATTCGTGGATCGCGGCGAGACATTTTTCGAGCGCCTCGGGCCGCACCTCGTAGCGGGCCAGCTCGTGGATTTCGCCTGGGTTGCCTTGGATCGGGGGCATGGGAGGCTCCTCGGTTGGGCGCGTTGCCACGCCTCTAGGGCTCACGGACGGCATCCGCTTCGATTTCCACGAGCCACGCGGGATCAATGAACCGGCTCACCTGCATGACGGTGTTGGCCGGCCGAATGTTGCGGAAGAACGCTCCGTGCACCATCGACTGCCGCTCGAGACGAGCCTACGCATGCGTCATTCCGGCTGAATGGTCACGGCGGTTCCGTAGCACAGCACTTCAGTGGCCGAGCCCTGCCGCCCCACTTCCGAGCTCTCATAGCGCAGCCCGACAACGGCGTTGGCACGCAGGTCGCGCGCGTGCTGGACCAACAGCTCATAGGCCTGTTGACGCGCCTGCTCGCACATCTCGGTGTAAGCGCCGATCTGTCCGCCCACGATCTGCTTCAATCCGCCCATGATTCCCTGCCCGATCGTGGGAGACCGAACGACGATGCCGCGCACCAGGCCCTTGTACTCGACGATGCGAAAGCCTTCGATCGAGAACGTCGTGGTCACTTGCAGCGCTGCGAGCATGCGAGCTCCTCGAGGTTGGAGGGGAAGGCCGATGTGGCTCAGGTTAATGGATGCGGAACGAGCATTCGCGCCGGCCCGCAGCTTCAGCTACCATATCATTCCATGATCCGAGAGCGCAACGCGCGCCGTTACGTCACGAGCACGGTCCTCGTGCTCGCCCTGAACGTCGCATGTCACCAGATGCACGCCGTGCCGGCAGCCCACGTGAACTCCGCCGATCTGCCGCCGAGAATCTGGGTGACCTCGGTCGATCGCTCGACGGTGATTCTCGATGCGCCGCGCGTCTCGGGCGACACGCTCGCGGGCTGGGTGAGCGGCCAGTATCACGAAATGCTCCTGTCACAAACGAAAACGATCGAGACGCGCGAGCCCGCACCCACCCGCACCGCCCTGCTCGTCACCGCGACGAGTCTCGTGGCGCTGGGCGGGTTGTTCTACCTGGAATCGCGGCAGGACGTTGGCAACGCGCAGGTTTGCCTCAACGCCTCGGATCACATCCCCGATCACTTCACGCCGTGCTGCGTCGCCCAGGATTCGGTGCCCTGCTGAGGCGTCAGCTCACCGCCTGCTTGAGCAATGCCTCGATCCGTGCTTCCTCGGCGGGCGTCAACTCCTTGAGCGCGAACACCACGGGCCACATGGTGCCGTCGTCGAGGTTCGCCTTGTCGCTGAAGCCGAGGGTCGCGTACCTCGTCTTGAACTTCTGGGCGTTCTGGAAGTAGCACACGACCTTGCCGCTTTTGGCGTAGGCCGGCATTCCGTACCAGAGTCTCGACGTCAGGGCCGGCGCACTGCCTTTGATGAGCGCATGGAGCCGCTTGGCGAGGGAGCGATCCGGCTCGCGCATCTGGGCGATCTTCCCGAGCACGACGGCTTCGTCATCCGTCGTGTCTCCGCTGGCCGCTCGCTTCAACTCCTGTACGTGCTCCTTCATCGCGGCGCGCTCCTCGGCCGTGAATCCCTTGAACTTCTTCTCACTCGGGGTGGTGCGCCTGGTGGCCTTGCGGCGTTGTTTCGTTGGGCTCATGGAGGCTGCCTCGGATTGTAAACGACTACGGTTGGGACGTGCAGGTAACAGACCGGGTGGGACTCGAGCCCACTGCATCCAATTGTATCCCGTTGCTCTATGAGGACGCTAGCCGCCTGCCGTAACGCCCTCTCGTCCAATTGCACTGGCTCCGAAAACGTGCTATTCCCCAGCGAGTTTCTCCGGTTCACTCTCGGACGAGGTTCGCCATGGTCATGACCCGGCTGCTCGTGGTGTTGCTGCTGCCGTCGCTGCAGGCGGCGCAGTCCGACACCGCCGTGCTCCGCGTGGGCACGCGGGCCGTTTTCGTATTTCGCTCCCGCGGCGCGTCGCCCACACTCCAGTCGCGGCTCAACGCCGCGTCGCGTCGCGTGCAAGCCGGCCTCGAGCTGGGCCGGGATTCCGTCTCGACCGTCCCCACCGGCGGAGGGATTCTCGTCCTGATGGGCGGCGACCCCGTGTTCGTCATCACCCCGGCGGACATCGATACCGCGGCGGGCGACTCCCTCTCGCTGGTCGCGCGGGACGCCGTGACCCAGCTGCGGCTCGCGGCGCGCGATGCACGCGAGGAGCACAGCTGGCGCGCACTGCTGCGCGAGGCCGTGGAGTTCATCGCCGGCACAGCATTGTTGGTCCTCGTGTTGCTCCTGCTCCTGGCCGCACGCCGCCGGCTGCTCGCGCGCCTCGAGCCCTGGCTGGTCGCGGCGGCCCAGCGCATGATGCGCCGCGGATTGAAGGTCGCCGAGCCGCCGCAGGTGGTCGCGGTGGAGCGAGCGATCGTGGGAGCGGTCGCGTGGACGGCGGGTTTCGTCGTCGCGTATGTCTACGTCGCGTTCGTTCTCAAGCTGATTCCCTGGACCAGACCGTGGGGCGAGACGCTCGGCACGGCCCTGCTCCACTCGGTAGAACACGTGGGCCTCGTGGCCCTGGGGCTCGTCCCCAATCTCGCCATCCTGATCGTCATCTTCGTGTTGGCCCGCCTCGTCACGCGTATGGTCCGCGCCTTCTTTCTCGGCGTGCGGGAGGGACGGGTCGCCCTGCCTGGGTTCCACCCCGAAACCGCCGAGCCATCGCGGCGCATCGTGGTGGCGCTCGTATGGCTGTTCGCGCTCGTCGTCGCGTATCCCTATGTACCGGGCTCGGGCTCGGTGGCCTTTCAGGGCATTTCGGTAATCGCCGGCGTGCTCGTGACGCTCGGCTCCGCGGGCCTCGTGGGGCAGGCCATGAGCGGACTAGTCCTCATGTACTCGCGCAGCTTTCGCGTGGGCGACTACATCCAGACCGGCGGCATGCAGGGAACCGTTGTCGAGCTGGGGCTGCTGTCCACGCGCTTGAGGACGCCGAAGAATGAGGTCGTCACGGTCCCGAACAACGTGGTCGTGACGGGTGCCGTGACCGACTACACGGCGAGCGCGCGGCAGGGATATCCGCTCTTCATCCACTCGTCCGTGACGATCGGCTATGACACGCCGTGGCGCCGCGTGCACGAGCTGCTGATCACCGCCGCGGAGAGCACGGCTGGCGTGCTGCATGAGCCGCTGCCATTCGTGCTGCAGAGTGCGCTCGACGACTCGTATGTCGAATACCAGCTGAATGCGGCAATCGACCCGGGCGACGCGGCCAAGTTGCCGTGGATGTACGGGCGGCTGCACGCCGCGATTCAGGACGCGTTCGCCGCAGCCGGCGTGGAGATCATGTCGCCGAGCTACCACGCGGTGCGCGACGGCAACAGCGCGACGATTCCGGCCGATGCACCGGCTCCCGACCGGACGCGCGCGTTTCGAGTTTCCGTTACGCCGCCCGAGGACAGGAGGAGCGCGGAGCGGGTCCCCGCTGATCACGACAACGACTCCCCGAAGCTCCCGACTGCGTCGCGCTCGCGGCGACGGTAGCGGATCCGCCGCCTAACACGGCAGCGACGGACAGGGTGGGATTCGAACCCACGAAACGCTTGCGCGTTTACCGGTTTTCGAGACCGGCCCCTTCAGCCACTCGGGCACCTGTCCAGAACCTAAGGCTGGTAAATAGTAATCGGTCAATTGGAGAGGCAACGACTAGGCGCACAGACGCACGGCGGTCGAAAACGGATAGGGTGGGATTCGAACCCACGAAACGGTTACCCGTTTACACGCTCTCCAGGCGTGTGCCTTCAGCCGCTCGGCCACCTATCCCCGTCTCCCGCGGTGCCAAGAACCTAATCAGAACCGCACGCCTGCCGTGAACGAGAAGAACGGCAGGCTGGGACCATCGAAGGCGGGCTCGACGTGGGTATAGCGGATCTCGGCGAATGGGGCGAGGCGTTTGCCGCCGCCCGCCACGCCTCCACCGACGTTCCAGGCGAACTTGTTTTCGGTCGTGTCGGCGGTGACGCTGCCGGACCTTGCCGACAGGGTCGTCCGGCACACCCCCACTCCACCGAGCAGATAGCCCCGCCCGCCC
>DATIYM010000063.1:0-36847 GCA_035517615.1 Gemmatimonadales bacterium | reverse complement strand
TGGCCGACAAGGTGTGGCGGGCGTATGGAACTCTGCGGCACGCGCGAACGCTCACCTTTGAGGAGACGATGAATTTGTTGAGCGGCGTGCGGTTGGGCGCCGGTTTGAATCTGATCCCTGGCTTGAGTGTATATACATTGAACAAGCTTTTGATTTTCACCCAGCCTGCGCACCTGGCGGCACTTGAAGGTCGTCCGACCGGCGATCCGGAGTTGCCCACGGTGCGCGCGACGTATGTGCGGCGCGTGCTGGACGCCGAAGCTGCGTAGGCGGGAGCGGGCATGAACGGATACAATTTCACAGACCGGGTGCGGAAGGTTCTCCAAATGGCGCGCGAAGAAGCCGCCCGCCTGCACCATGAGTATGTCGGTACGGAGCACATCCTCCTCGGCCTGATTCGAGAAGGCGAGGGTGTCGCCGCTGCCGTCCTCACCAACCTGAACGTCGACCTCGAAGAGATTCAGCAGAAAATCGAGGAAACGGTCAAGAAGGGGAAGGCGGCTGCCGCGGCCGGACCGGATCTCCCATACACCTCCAGAGCCAAGAAGGTGCTCGAGCTCGCGATGAGCGAAGCGCGCGAGCTGAATCATTCCTATGTCGGCACCGAGCACCTGCTCCTCGGGTTGTTGCGCGAGGAGAAGGGCATCGCCGCTCAAGTACTCACGGACGCAGGCGTGAATCTCGAGCAGGCCAGAGCCGAGACGCTGCGGCTGCTCGGCAGTGAGATGCCCTCTTCGCCCACGCCCGGCGGCTCAGGCTCACAGCCGGCGGCGCCC
This sequence comes from Gemmatimonadales bacterium, assembly GCA_035517615.1. Lineage (GTDB taxonomy): Bacteria > Gemmatimonadota > Gemmatimonadetes > Gemmatimonadales > GWC2-71-9 > AG25. Next base: position 36,071 of record DATIYM010000063.1, on the reverse strand, counting down.
AAGAGCGAGAAGAAGTCCAAGACGCCAGCGCTCGACCACTTCTGCCGCGACCTGACGCAGCTCGCCGCCGAAGGCCAGCTCGATCCCACGATCGGGCGGCAAAAGGAAATCGAGCGGGTGATGGAGATTCTCTCGCGGCGCAAGAAGAACAATCCCGTGTTGATCGGGGAGCCCGGGGTAGGCAAGACCGCGATTGTCGAGGGTTTGGCCCAGCTCATTGCGAGCGGCCAGTGCCCGGATGCGCTCAAGGACCATCGGGTGTTGTCGCTCGACATGGCGGCCGTAATCGCGGGAACGAAGTATCGCGGCCAGTTTGAAGAGCGGTTGAAGGCGATCATCAACGAGATCGCCCAGAACCGAAACATCATCCTCTTCATCGACGAGCTGCACACCCTGGTGGGTGCGGGCGCGGCGGAGGGCGCGGTGGACGCGTCCAACATGCTCAAGCCGGCCCTGGCCCGTGGCGAGCTGCAGTGCGTCGGTGCCTCGACCCTGAACGAGTACCGTAAGTACATCGAGAAGGATGGCGCGCTCGAGCGGCGGTTCCAGACGGTCATTGTCGATCCGCCGAGCATCGAGGAGACGATCGAGATCCTGAAGGGTCTGCGCAAGCGCTACGAAGAGCACCATCGGGTGGTCATCCCCGACGATTCGCTCGAGTCCGCAGCCAAGTTGTCGGAGCGGTACATCACCGATCGCTTTCTGCCCGACAAGGCCATCGACGTAATCGATGAGGCCGGGGCGCGGGCGCGCCTTGCCACACAGGTGCCGCCACCGGAAGTCGCGGCCTTGAAGGAAAAGCTCGAGCAGATCAACACCGAGAAAGAAGCGGCCGTCCGCGATCAGAATTTCGAACGAGCCGCGGGCTTGAGAGACCAGGAGCGCGAGCTCCAGTCCGAGATCCGCCGCAAGCAGGAGCAGTGGGAAAAGGAACGGCAAACGCACCGTCCCACGATCAACGAAGAAGGCGTGGCGTTCATCGTGTCGCGGTGGACGGGCATTCCGGTCACGCGGCTCCAGGAAGCGGAGACCGCCCGGCTGCTGCGGATGGAAGACGAGCTGCACCAGACCGTCGTAGGCCAGGAGGAGGCGATCACCGTCATTTCACGGGCGATTCGCCGCAGCCGTGCCGGCTTGAAGGATCCCAAGCGGCCGATCGGGTCGTTCATCTTCTCGGGCCCGACGGGCGTCGGCAAGACCGAGCTGGCCCGGGCGCTCGCTCGCTTCCTGTTCGCCGATCCGAACGCCCTGATTCGGGTGGATATGTCGGAGTACATGGAGAAGTTCTCCGTGAGCCGGCTCATTGGGGCGCCTCCGGGGTATGTGGGCTACGAAGATTCGGGCACGCTGACCAAGGCCGTGCGGCGGAAACCCTATTCGGTCGTGTTGCTCGATGAAATCGAGAAGGCGCACGCCGATGTCTTCAATATTCTCCTTCAGGTGCTCGACGAAGGACACCTGACCGACAACTACGGCCGCCTGATCGATTTCAAGAATACGGTCGTGATCATGACGTCGAATGTTGGCGCTCGAGACATGATCAAGAGTAAGGCGCTGGGGTTCTCCCAGCCCGACACGCGTGCCACATTCGAGAAAATGGCGGAGAAGGTGAAAGACGAGATCAACAAGACGTTCAATCCCGAGTTCTTGAACCGTCTCGACGACGTCATTGTCTTCCACCCGCTTACGCGCGAGCACATCGCGCAGATCGTCTCGATTCTGCTGCGCGACGTGCAGAAGCGGCTTGGCGACGAGGAGTTGACGCTGCGCCTGACTCCGGCCGCGACCGATTTCCTGGTCGAACATGGATACGATGAGCACTACGGGGCACGGCCGCTCAAGCGCGCGATCCAGAAGTACGTCGAGGATCCGCTCTCCGAGAAAATTCTGGTCGGGGAGTTCGCACGGGGTGACGAAATCGAAGTCGACGTAGCCCCGGACAAGGAACGACTGGCCTTCCGAGCGCTCTCCGGCTCGAAGGCGTGATCCGCCACAGCTACCTCGCAGTTGTCGTCGGTGCCCTTCTCGCAGCCACACGCCCGTGTGGCGCGCAGGAGGAGCCCGGCGCGCACGTTCCCGACTCGATCGTCGTCCAGGGCGCCCGGCGGCTGACGGCCGCTGAGGTGCTGCGTACGAGCGGGCTCGCCCCGCATCGGCCGCTCGGGTACCGCGACGTCCAGCACGCCATCCAGGCCCTGTACCAGACAGGCCAATTCTCCGACGTCCAGCTGCTCGAGGACACCGATCAGGGCCGGCGCACCCTCTACCTCCGCGTGCGCGAGCAGCCGATCCTGGTGAGGTGGACGGTCAAGGGCGTGTTCCATCTGTCGGAGCACAGCGTTCGCGACAAAGTCCAGTTGAGCGAAGGGCGGCCCTACAATCCCGCCTCCGCGGTCCGCGCCGAGGGCCGCATCGACTCGCTGTATCGCGCCCAGGGCTACTATCTCGCCAAGGTGCGCACGCAGCGGTTCTTCGACGCCGATTCGGTGCACATGCGCCTGGTCTTCGACGTCACGGAGGGCCAGCGGGTGGCCATCTCCGAGGTCGATTTCGAGGGCAACACGAAGTTCTCCGACGCCGAGCTCGTGAGCAACATGAAAACGCATCCCGAGGGTTTCTGGTGGTTCCGCTCGGGCCAATACGAAGACGACAAGCTGCGGGAGGATCTCTTCTCGCGGTTGCCCAAGTTCTATGGCGATCACGGCTACGTCGATTTCCAGGTGCTGCGGGACACGGTGTACGTGAACGACACGACGGGGAAGGCGAAGCTGCTCGTCAACGTGAGCGAAGGCGATCCGCGGCGGGTGGGGTCGTTCGAGATCGTCGGGAACAGGCGCTTCTCGACCGACGAGCTCCAGGCCTACTTTCCATTTGCGACGAAGACCGCCGTGCCGTACTTCGATCAGGACAAGTGGGACGCCGCTACGCGCGCCGTGCAGATGCTGTACTACAACAACGGTTACATCTACATGAACCTCCGGCCCGACGTGGTGCGGCGGCTCGGGACCGACGGCAAGCCGGTAGTCGATCTGCGCTGGGTGATCAACGAGGCCCAGCCGGCAACCGTGAACAAGGTCGAGATCGTGGGCAATGACGTCACCCACGAACGGGTGATCCGCGACGCGATCACGATTCTCCCCGGCGACGTCTTCCGCCAGGACGCGCTGATCCGGTCGTATCAGAACATCTCGAACCTGGGCTTCTTCGAGCAGCCACTGCCCTTCCCGGATACCCGTCCCGCCAACGACCAGGGTGACGTCGACGTCGTCTTCAAGGTCACCGAGAAGCACACCGGCAACATCAATTTCGGCGCGTCGTTGGGTCAGGGAACGGGCGTGGGCGGGTTCATCGGCCTGGACGAGCCCAACCTGTTCGGGCAGGGCAAGCAGGGAAAATTCCAGTGGCAGTTCGGCCAGAACGTCAACGAGTTTCTCGTGTCCTACACCGACCCCGCGATCCGGCAATCGCGGGTTTCCGGGACACTCGAAGTTCACGACTATCGGGTGCGGTACACGATCACGAATCTTGGGACGCTCACGACGCGCGGCTCGAGCCTGCAGTTCGGATTCCCGTTCGGCGACCGCTACACGCGGCTGTTCCTGAACTATGGCTTCGACGTGCAAACCTTCGAGGGTGCCAGCTCGAACATCGCTTTCTCGAGCGTGTTCAGCTGCAACGACTGCATCCGGTCCAGCGTCGGCGCGTCAATTATGCGTGACACGCGCATCGACAAGCCGTTCCCGACGGGAGGCACGATGCACCAGTTCGGGATCTCCCAGAGCGGCGGCATCCTGGGCGGCACCGGTGACTTTCAACGGATCGATCTCGAGGGGCACTGGTACGCGCCGCTGGGTCAGAGCGGGTCGAGCCGGACCAAGGCGCCGATCAAGTACGTCATGGCCCTGTCGGCGCGCTCGGGATTCGTGTTCGGATACGCGCCGTTCTTCAATCAGCTGTTTACGATGGGCGGCACGCAGTTTGGCATTCCGCTGCGGGGCTACGACGAGTTCTCCATTACGCCGCTCGGCTACGATCCGCGTGCCGCGACAGGCTATGCCAGCCCGCTCGCTTTCGGAAAGGCGTTTCTCGCGTTGACCGGCGAGGTGGGCGTGCGCCTGTCGCAGATGTTCTACGTCAACCTGTTCACGGATGCCGGGAACGTATGGGCTCGCGCGTCGCAATTCGACCCCACGCGCCTGTTCCGCGGCTCGGGTATCGGCTTGAGCGTCATTTCCCCGATCGGCCCGATCGGGATCGACTGGGCGTACGGCTTCGATAAGACCAACCTGGCGGGTCTGCCGGCGCCCGGCTGGAAGCTGCACTTCCGGTTGGGCAACATGCTGTTCCAATAGACGACGAATGCCGAATATCGGATGCCCAATGTCCAATTTTCGCAATTGGACATTCCATCGTGGACATTGGACATTTGATTCCCGGGTTTTTCACTTCTAGCGGAGATCTTGTATGAAGCGTGTGGTCGTTGTGCTGATGTGCCTCGGAGTCCTCGTCGTGACGAGCGGGATGGCGCAGCAGGCGGCACCGGTGCAGGCTGCGGCGGCGCCGGTGGAAGGTCCCTCGCTCAGAATCGCCTTCATCAATTCCCGCCAGATTCTGACCCAGACGCCCGGCTATGCCAGCGCCGAGTCGACGTTCAACCGCGAGCTCCAGGGGTACCGCGACGAGGTGCAGAAGCTGCAGAAGCAGCTCGATTCGTCGGTTCAGGCATTCGACCAGCAGTCGATCGCGCTGTCGCCGGCGGCCAAGCAGCAGCGGCAGAAGGATCTGCAGAACATGCAACAGCGGCTCGAGCAGCGCTCGGGCGAGCTGCAGCAGAAGGCGCAGCAGCGCGAGCAGGAGCTGCTCCAGCCAATTCAGCAGCGCATCAACGCGGTGATTCAGGGGATTCGAGCCGAGGGGAATTATTCGATGATCTTCGACGCCGACACACCCGGATCGAACATCGTGGCGGCGGATCAGTCCCTCGACATCACCAGCCGGGTGTTGGAGCGGTTGCGCCGCTCCCAGTAGCCCGCGCGTGACCGCAGCGGGATCGGACGGAGTTACCGCGGGGGATATCGCCCGTTTGACGGGCGGGCGGCTGATCGGCTCGCCTGATGTGCGGGTGCGGTCCATCGCTCCGCTCGAACGCGCCGGACCCGGCGACCTCTCGTTTCTCGCCGCGCGGCGTTACCTCCAGCAGTTTCAGCGCTCGCGCGCGGCCGTCACGCTCTGCTCCACGGCGTACGCGGACGAGCCGAGCGGTCCCCGCTGCCGGATCGTTGTTCCAGATGCCCACGCCGCGCTCGTTACCATCATTCCCCTCCTGTACCCGGCGGCGCTGGCGCCGCCCGGAGTGCACCCCACCGCGGTGATCGGCCGCGGCACCATATGGGAGGATCCCGTCGGGATCGCGCCGCACGTGGTGCTGGGGGACCACGTTCGCCTCGGCCGCAACGTCCGCCTGGCTGCCGGCTGCGTGCTCGCGGATGGCGTGACGCTGGGGGACGACGTGCAGCTTTTCCCTCACGTGGTATGCTATTCCGGCACGGTGATCGGCAATCGGGTCATTGTGCACGCTGGCGCCCGGCTCGGGGCGGATGGCTTCGGCTACGTGCCGGACGGAGCGGCCGAGGGCAGGGGGGCGCCTCGCAAGATTCCGCAGATCGGCCGGTGCATCATCGGGGATGACGTCGAAATCGGCGCCAATACCACGATCGATCGGGGCAGCGTCGATGATACCGTCATCGGGGCGGGAACGAAGATCGACAACCTCGTGCAGATCGGACACAATGTGCACATTGGCGCGCGCTGCATTCTGGCGGGCCAGGCTGGCGTGGCCGGCAGTACGCATATCGGGGACGACGTGTATCTCGGCGGGCAGGCTGGCGTGTCGAGTCATGTGGAGGTGGGCAATGGCGCCCGCATTCTGGTGCAGGGAGGCGTGATCGGGAGTGTGGAGTCGGACGCGACCGTGTCGGGCTACCCGGCCCGCGACCACCGCGAGTTCCTCCGCGCGCAGGGCGTGCTCTATCGCCTGGCGCGCATCGTCGATCGCCTCGAAGCCCTGGCGGCGGAATGAGTCGCGCCGGCTCGCCTGTGTCGCGGCGCTCGATCACCCGGCAATCCGCCGTCCACGGGATTGGCCTTCACACCGGTGCCACGACGACGGCCACCTTTCACCCGGCCGCGGCCGGGCAGGGAATCGTGTTCCGCCGACTCGATTTGCCGGGCGAGCCCGAAATCCCGGGCCGCTTGACGGAGGTCGAGGCGGTGGAGCGCCGCACCGCCATCGGACACGGCGACAGCACCATTCACACGGTCGAGCATCTCCTCGCCGGGATCGCGGCCCACGAGATCGACGATCTCACGATCGCCCTCACCGGTCCCGAGCCTCCGATCCTGGACGGCAGCGTGCAGCCGTACTTCGAGGCGCTCGCGCACGCGCAGCCCGTCGACGTGGGCGGCCAGCCGGTCGTGCTCACCGTCCAGGCGCCGTTCACCGTTACCGAGGACGATTGCTCCTACATCGTGGCGCCCGCGAAGGACTTTCGCCTCACCGTGGCGATCGAATGGGCCCATCCGCTCATCGGTCGGCAGGCGGGGAGTTACCGCGTGACGGCCGACGCGTTTGCGCTAGAGCTGGCACCCGCCCGCACGTTCGGGTTCACGAGCGAGATCGAGGACCTGCGTGCGAAGGGCCTCATCAAGGGCGCCTCGGCGGCGAATGTCATCATTCTCGACGAACGCGCGATCGTGAACGGCGGGAAGCTGCGCTGGCCCGACGAGTTCGTCCGCCACAAGGCGGCGGACATCGTGGGCGATCTGGCGTTGACGGGCGCGCGAATCCGTGCCCACATCGTCGCGATTCGCCCCAGCCACAAGGGGAATGTCGCGCTGGCCCGCGCGCTATCGCGGGCCGCCAAGCGCACCGGCGCGCCGAAGCTCGATATCGGGCGGATCATGGATGTGCTGCCCCACCGCTATCCGTTCCTGCTCGTGGACCGGATCATCGAAATCGAAGGGCAGGAGCGGATCGTCGGCATCAAGAACGTGACGATCAACGAGCCGTTCTTTCAGGGACACTTCCCCGGCCATCCAATCATGCCTGGCGTGCTCATCATCGAAGCGATGGCCCAGGTCGGCGGGATGCTCCTGATGAGCCACTTCGAGGGTCAGAACGTCGAAGACAAGGTGGTCTACTTCATGTCGCTCGATAACGTCAAATTTCGGCGGCCGGTAGTGCCGGGCGACCAGATCCGCTTCGAGCTCGAAATGATCCAGTTCAGGGGAAAGACCTGCCGGATGAAGGGCGCAGGGTACGTCGACGGCCAGATCGTGGCGGAAGCCGAGATGATGGCCATGGTCATGGACCGGTGATTCATCGCACCGCCCTGATCGATCCCACGGCGCATCTGGGCCGGGACGTGTCGGTCGGACCGTATGCGATCATCGGCCCGCGCGTGACGCTAGGCGAGAAGTGCAGCGTGGCCGCCCACGCGGTGATCGAGCGGAACACGAAGATCGGCGACGGCGTCCGAATCGGTTACGGGACCGTGATCGGCAGCGACCCCCAGGACCTGAAGTATCAGGGCGAGGAGACCTGGGTCGAGATCGGCGATCAGACGGTGCTGCGCGAATACTGCACGATCAATCGCGGCAGCGCGGCCACGGGCAAGACCACGATCGGCCAGCGCTGCTTCCTGATGTCCTACGTCCACGTGGCCCACGACTGCGTGATCGGGCATGACGTGATCATCGCGAATTCGGTACAGATGGCGGGGCACGTGCTGATCGAAGACCGCGCCATCATCTCTGGCCTCGTGCCGATTCACCAGTTCGTGCGCATCGGCACGTTCGCGTTCGTGGGCGGTGGATCGCGTGTCAATCAGGACGTCCCGCCGTACACGAAGGCGGTCGGGAATCCCGTGCATCTGTACGGACTCAACTCCGTGGGGCTGCAACGGGCCGCCTTCTCGCCGGAAGTGAAGCTCGTGCTCAAGCGGGCGTACCGGCTGCTGTTCAACTCCGAGCTGACCGTCACCCAGGGCATCGCCCGGGCGCGTGCGGAGCTCGCGAGCTGCCCCGAAATCGAGCATTTCCTGCGGTTCATCGAAGGATCGGAACGCGGAGTGCTCGTGTGACCCCACCGCCGGTCCGGGTCGGCGTCGTCGGGACCGGCGCGCTGGGCTATCATCACGCGAGACTGTTGCGTGGCCTCGCCGTGGGGGATGGGGGGGGCGCGGGGGGCGGGGGGGGCGGGGGGGGCGCCGAGTTCGTTGGGATTTACGACATCAACCCTGAACGCGCCCGGCAGGTGGCCCAGGAGCTCGAGACGGTCGCGCATGAGACGCTCGACGCGCTGCTCGAGCGCGCCGAAGCGGTCACCGTCGCGGTCCCGACCCCCGCGCACGTGGACGTCGGACTTGCCGTACTCGACCGGGGCCGGGCGCTGCTAATGGAAAAGCCGCTGGCGGACTCGCTCGAGGGCGCCCAGACACTCGTGCGGCGGGCCCGCGAACGCGGTGTGATCCTGCAGGTTGGTCACGTCGAGCGGTTCAATCGGGCGGTTCGTGCGGCGACCCCCTATCTGGAAAAGCCGCGGTTTCTTCAAGTGGAACGGCTGGCGCCATTCCAACCCCGCGGCACCGACGTGGCTGTGATCCTCGACCTCATGATCCATGATCTTGACCTCGCGCTCGAGCTGGTCCGCTCGGAGGTCGCGGACGTGCGGGCGTCAGGCGTGGCCATTCTGACGCCGCACGTCGACATCGCGAACGCGCGGGTCGAGTTCGCGAACGGCGCGGTGGCCAACGTGACCGCGAGTCGGGTATCGCGCGAGCGCACGCGCCGGCTGCGCATTTTCCAGCCCACCGGCTACTTCTCGCTCGATCTCGCGCAGGGCGGTGGAGACTTCTACCGCCTGAAACCCGGATGGCAGACGCTGGGGGCGACGCGGCTCGAGTCCATCGTCGAGCACGTGCACCTGGACGCACGCGAAGCGGAGCCGCTCAAGCTCGAACTCGAGAGCTTTCTCAGGGCCGCGCGGGGAGAGGACGAAGTAGTCGTATCCGGCGCGGCGGGGGCCGAGGCTCTGGCATTGGCGTTGCGCGTCGCGCAGGCCGTCCAGGCATCGCCGCTCAGCGCTACCCGAGCGTGAAGCGACGCCCGCGTATCTACGTGTCCGCGGGAGAGCCATCAGGCGACGCCCATGCGGCCGCGGTGGTGGGAGCACTGCGGCGGCGCGTCGACGCCGACGTCGAAGCCCTGGGTGGTCCCTGTCTCGAGGCCGCCGGCGCGCGGGTCCTGGACCGCATGGAGCAGTATTCCGTGGTGGGATTGTTCGAAGGTCTCACCAAGCTGCGGGCGCACTTCCAGCTGCTCGATCGGGTGGCGCGGGCGTTTCGCGACGGCCGTTACGACCTCGCGATTTTCGTCGACTATCCCGGGTATCACTTGCGCGCGGCTGCCGCCGCGGCGAAGGCCGGCATTCCGGTTCTCTATTACATCGCGCCACAGATGTGGGCGTGGGCGCCAGGCCGCGTGCGGAGCCTCGCGGCCGTGCGGCGGCTTGCCGTGATCCTCCCGTTCGAGGAAGCGTTCTTTCGAGAGCGCGGAGTGGCCGCCACGTTCGTCGGCCATCCGCTCCGTGACCGGCCGTGCCCGCCCGAGCGGTCGGACGCCCGGCGCTCGCTTGGGCTCGATGCCAGCCGCCCGGTGCTCGCGCTGTTCCCCGGGAGCCGCGCGCAGGAGGTGAAGCGGCTGTGGCCGGTGTTTCGCGAAGCGGCGCGGCGTCTCACGGCGCGTCACCCCGGCGTGCAGGTCATCGTCGCGGCGACGACGCGCGGCCGCTACCCCGATCCCGGCGAGATCCGCCTGCACTACGGCGACCCGCTGCTCGTGTTTGCCGCCGCCGATGCCGGACTCTGCAAGTCCGGCACGACCACCCTTGAGGCCGCGCTCGCCGATATGCCGCTCGTCATCGCCTACCGCTTGAATGCGCTCTCATCGTACGTCGCGAGCAACGTGATGCGCGTGCGGCACATCGGACTCGTCAATCTCATCGCCGGCTACGAGGTCGCGCCGGAGTTCCTGCAAAATGCCGCGAAGCCCGAGGCGCTGGCTCGAGCGGTCGAACCGCTGCTCGATCCCACAAGCCCCGAGGCCCGGCGGCAGCGTGAGGGGCTGGCGCTCGTGCGCGAGCGGCTCGGCCCTCCGGGGGCAGCGGAGCGGGTTGCCGATCTGGCGCTGGACCTCGTGGGGTGAGGCTCGCGTGGGCGGAGCCGCTCCTCTCGAGAGCCGGAGCGGCAGTCGTGAACGCGGTCGCCGCGACGTGGCGCTATCGAATCCGTGGTTGGGAGCACGTGGAGCGCGCCCGGGCTACGCAGCGTCCCATCATTTACGTCCTGTGGCACAGCCGCATGCTGCCGCTGATCCATAGTCGCCGTAACGAAGGGGTCGCCCTCTTGATCAGCAGGCACCGGGACGGCGGCTACCTCGCGGACCTGTGCGAGCAGTGGGGCTATCGCACGGTGCGTGGGTCGAGCCAGCGTGGAGGGGCGGTGGGCCTACTCGGCCTGATCCGGCTGCTCAGGGCGGGCCAGGAAGTCGGAACGACGCCGGACGGCCCTCGCGGTCCAGCGGAACGGATGAAGGCGGGGGTCCTCGTGGCGGCACAGCATGCCGGCGCCGTGGTCATCGCCATGGGAGCGCGCACCAACTCCGCGTGGTGGTTTCGCTCTTGGGATCGCTTCTGCATTCCCAAGCCGTTTGCGACGATCGACGTCATGTATGCGCCAGCCTACGAAGTCGGGCCCGGGAAGGAAGGCATCCGCGACGGCATCGCGTCGCTCGAGCGGGCACTCCACGAGGTGACATACGGCACATCGCCGGCGCTGAAGCGCGACACGTGAACGCGTCCCGCGCCGCTCACTGGCTGTGGCATCCCGGGGTCCTCTCCGGATTGGCGCGGGTACCGCTGTTGCCATTTTCCGCGGTGTACGCGGGCGCCATGCATGTCCGGAACACGCTGTACCGACACGGCCTCCGGGCGGTGGATCGGCTGGGGTTGCCGACGGTCGCGGTGGGCAATCTGTCGGTCGGAGGCACAGGGAAGACGCCGCTCGCGACGTGGATCGCGGGATTCTACGCGGCGCAGGGGATGCGCCCCGGTATTCTGCTGCGTGGCTATGGCGGCGACGAGACTCTGGTCCATCAGCGGCTCGTGCCGGAGGCCATCGTCGTCGCCGACCCCGATCGCGTCGCGGGGGCGCGCCACGCGGCCTCGCGAGGCGCCCACGTGCTGGTACTGGACGACGCCTTTCAGTTGTTACGCGTCGCGCGCGACCTGAATATTGTTGCGATGGCCGCGGAGCAGTCGGAGGGGCTCGTTCGGTGGGTCCTGCCGGCGGGCCCGTGGCGCGAAAGCATGGCTGCGCTGGCGCGGGCCGATGCGGTCGTGGTCACGCGCAAGGCGGCGCCTCGATGCGCTGGCGACGCGCTGGTCGAGCGCCTGGAGCGATCCTATCCGCACATGCTCATCGCGAGCGCCGAGCTGCGGTTGGCCCGCCTCGAGCGCATGCGGTCGGGCGGAATCGAGCCGCTCGAACGGCTCGAGGGGAGACACGTGCTCGCGGTGGCGGGTATTGCCGATTGGGACGGGTTTGCGGCGCAGCTCGAGGCTGCCGGAGCGCGAGTGACCCTGCGTGCATTTTCCGATCATCACCGGTACGGCGCGCGCGACGTGGCGAGCTTGGTCGGGGCGGCGCGGGCAGTCGATGATATCGTCGTGACCGAGAAGGATGCGGTGAAACTGCGCACACTCTGGCCAGAATCCGGCTCCGCGCCCGAGCCCGCCGTCGCGGTGCTCGACGTGCGGTGGGAGCACAATGGTGCCGCACTCGCAGCCGCCCTGTCCGCCGTACCCACACGCATCCCGAAACCGATAGGCACGCATCCATGAGCGATTCAGCGATTCGATCCGAGCAGCAGCGCCTCGAGATCCGTCCCGAGCGGGACACATTCCTCGCGGACGAAAATCCGTTCGAGGCGATGATGGAGCGGTTCGATCATGCCGCGCAGCTGCTCTCGCTCGATCGCGGCCTCTACAAGATTCTTCGTAATCCTCAAAAGCAGATCATCGTCTCGATCCCGATCATCAAGGACTCCGGGGAGCTCGAGGTCTACACGGGATACCGTGTGCTCTACAACACGTCGCGCGGGCCAGCGAAGGGCGGCATCCGCTTCGACCTGAATGTCACGCTCGAGGAGGTGAAGGCGCTCGCGGCCTGGATGACGTGGAAATGCGCGCTCGTGAACATCCCGTTCGGGGGGTCGAAGGGCGGTGTCATATGCGATCCGGCGAATCTTTCCATCGGGGAGCTGGAACGGATCACGCGGCGCTACACGGCGAGCATCATCGAAGTTCTGGGCCCCGACTCCGACGTGCCGGCCCCCGACGTGAATACCAACGAGCGCGTGATGGCGTGGATCATGGATACCTACTCCATGCACGTGCGGCACACGGTGACCGCCGTGGTCACGGGGAAACCGGTTGCCATGGGAGGGTCGCTCGGTCGGCGAGAGGCGACCGGGCGCGGGTGCATGATCGTCACCCGCGAAGCGCTGGAGCGTCTGGGGAAGAAGCTCAGGGGCGCGCGAGTGGTGGTGCAGGGGTTCGGCAACGTCGGCTCGGTCACGGCCGATCTCATGGCCAGGGAAGGCGCCAGCATCGTTGGCATCGCGGACAAATCCAGCGCGTTCTACAACTCGAAGGGATTCGACATTCAGGATGTATTGAAGTGGGCTCGCGAGCATCGCCAGCTCGCCGGCTACCCGAAAGGCGACGCCATCGACGGAGACGAGCTGCTGACGCTCGAGTGCGACGTGCTGGTCCCCGCCGCCACCGAAAACGTGATCACCCACAAGAATGCCGGGCAGATCAAGGCGAGGGTGATCTGCGAAGGCGCGAACGGGCCCACTGCGGCAGGCGCCGACGAGATCCTCGAGAGCAAAGGGATTTTCGTGATCCCCGACATCCTCGCGAACGCGGGCGGGGTGACCGTGAGCTACTTCGAATGGGTGCAGGACCGCGGCGGCTACTTCTGGGATGAGGAGACGGTAAACTTGCGGCTGGCGCGGATCATGACGCGATCGTTCGAAGAAGTGATGGAACTCGTCGATCGTCACAAGGTGTCGAGCCGGACGGCCTGCTACATGCTCGCGGTCGATCGCGTGGCCGCCATGCACCGGCTGCGCGGCATTTATGCCTGATGCAGTATCACGTGGTGGCGGTGGGGCGTCTGAAACAAGCAGCGCTCCGGGCGGCGTGTGACGACTACTTGAGCCGGCTGCGGCACTACGCGCGGGTGGAGGAGCGGGAAGTCAGGGACGAGGCGCGGATCCTCCGAGCGGTGCCCGAGGACTCGCGCCTCGTTGCGCTAACGCGCGAGGGTGAGCCCTGGACGTCGGTCGATCTGTCGCAGTGGACCGCCCGGTGGGAACTCGAAAGCCGGGACATCGCGTTCGCGATAGGCGGGGCGGAGGGACTGCCTCAGGCGGTGCTCGAGCGCGCGGAGCGGATCTTCTCGCTCTCGCGGCTGACGTTCCCGCACGAGCTGGCACGGCTCCTCCTGTACGAGCAGCTGTATCGCGCCTACACGATCCGACGAGGGGAGCCGTATCACCGTGGCAGTTGAGAGCAACGTCCGCATCGTCTCGACTCCGATCGCGCCCGCCGCCGATCCGGCGCGGTTGCCGGTGCGCCCGCCGCGTGCGTTAGACCCTCGCGTACTCGAGGCTGTCCTGCCAGGTCCGGGCCGCGACAAGCTTGCGAACGGACCGGTGCTCGCCGTAACGACGGGACAGCAGCCGGGCCTGTTCACCGGCCCGCTGTACACCGTCTACAAGGCGCTGACGGCCATCGCGCTGGCGCGGCGACTCGAGCGGGAGCGCGCGACACCGGTCGTGCCGGTGTTCTGGGTGGCGGGTGACGATCACGATTTCGCCGAGGGGAACCACACCTGGGTGCTCGACCCGCAGGCTGAGCCGGTCGAGATCCGGTTGCGCGAGCGCGCGCCCGACGCGCCGCTGACTCCGCTGTTCCGCGAGCGCGGCGGCCCGGAAATCACAACCGCGCTGGAACGGCTGCGCTCGGCCACTCCGGAAACCGAATTCAAGTCAGCCGTGCTCGAGTGGCTCAGCACTGCGTACCGACCCGACGCCACGCTGGCGGACGCGTTCGCGGCGGCGCTGCACGCCCTGCTCGGGGCGCGCGGCCTTGCCGTGTTCGCGTTCCACGCGCGACCGGCCAAGCTTGCCGCGGCGCGCGTGATTCTCGCCGGCCTCTCCACCACTCTCGATGATGGGTATACGCCGGTGCTGGTTGAGGCGAGTCTCGGCCGGGATCGCCTCCGCGCGGAGGGCGACGGCTTCGTCACGCGACGCAGTGGCGAGCGGTTTGCGCGTGCCGCCCTCGAGCGGATCGCTGAAACAGATCCGGAGCGGCTCTCGCCCAACGTGCTGCTCCGGCCCGTGGTCGAAGCCGCCCTCCTGCCGACGATTGCGTATGCGGGCGGCCCCACCGAGCTCGAGTACCTGCCGCGCGCGGCGCCGCTGTACGCCACGAGTCCCGGTATCGACCGGCAGGAACCGGTGCCCCGGTGGTCGGGCATGATCGTCGAGCCGAAGGTCGAGCGCCTGCTCGAGCGCTACGGGCTGAAGCTCGAGGACTTGAACGGCCGTTCCGGTGATCTCGAGTCGCGGCTGGTGCGTGATGCGATTCCGGCCGATGTGGCGGCCCGAGTCACCCAGCTGCGCGCAACCCTGGCGGAGCAATACGACCGGCTGGGGGAGGCAATTGCCCGCATCGACTCGACACTCGCGCGTCCGGTACAGACGGCGCGCAATAACGCGCTCGTAGCGACGCAGGAGATCGAAAAGAAGCTGCTCGCGAGCCTGAAACGGGACAACGAGACGGTGTTGCGCCAGGCGGCGCGCGCCCGGGCGACGCTGTTCCCGACGGGCGAGCCGCAGGAGCGGGTGTTCACGCTCGCTTCGCTCCTCATTCGCTACGGGCCCGGTCTGCTCGATGCCGTGGACCGGGAGGTGGCGCACTGGAGCGGCGTCTCATAAAATCCCCTCCATGTGGGTGATTGCGGCAATCCTGCTCGTGGCCCTGATGATCCCCATTGCGGCCATCCTGGTTGACTCCCCGCTCGGGCGTTCCGTGGCGCGGCGCCTCGAGGGACCGCCGTCCCTCGCCGGAGGTCCCGAGATGAAGGCGCTCGAGCACCGGATGGAGCTGCTCGAAACCGAGCTCGAGGATCTGAGTCGCTCCATTGCCGGCATGCACGACGAGCTGCAGTTCGTGCAGCGGCTCCTCGAAGACCCGAAGAAGAAGCAATCCTGACACCCGCCGAGCGCACCACCCCCGCCCAACGCCCTGGATCGGCGACGGCACAGGAGGGTGGCGGTGGAGGGCGGCACGCGATGCGTGTGGCCGCGGGAATCTTTCTTACCCGCGTCCTCGGCTACCTGCGCGAGCGGGTATTCGCGTACTACTTCGGAAATTCGAGCGTCGCGGCGGACGCGTTCCGAGCGGCGCTTCGCATTCCCAACGCACTGCGAAATCTGCTGGGCGAGGGAACGCTGTCAGCGTCGTTTATCCCGGTGTACGCGGCCCTGCTGCACAGGCACGACAAAGCCGGGGCGCGCGCGGTCGCGGGCGCCGTGCTCGGCCTGTTGCTGCTCGCCACCGGCGTCCTGGCGCTGCTCGGCATCGGATTCGCGCCCGCGATCACGACGGTGATCGCGAAGGGCTTCGATGCTCCCCGCCGGGAGCTGACGATCACGCTCGTCCGCATTCTCTTTCCGATGACCGGGTTGATGGTCGTTTCGGCCTGGTGTCTCGGCGTGCTCAACACGCATCGCCGCTTCTTCCTGCCGTATGCCGCGCCGGCGCTCTGGAATGTCGCGGGGATCGTCGCGATGGTCGGGGCGGCGGCCTGGCTCGCCAATCGCGGGTTGTCGCCGGTCGAGCAATTGTATCGGCTCGCGCTCGCGTTGGCCTGGGGCACCGTGGCCGGCGCGGCGCTGCAGATCATCGTGCAGCTCCCGGCGTGCTGGCGATTGCTGAACGGCATCCCGATCAGTCTGCAGTTTCGGATGCCGGGCGTGCACGACGTGATCATCGCATGGCTGCCGCTCCTGGTCGGGGCCGGCGTGGCCCAGCTGTCGGGATTCATCGACACCATTCTCGGCTCGTACACGGGACCAGGGGGCGTGTCGGCGCTCGGGTACGCTCAGCTCGTGCAGGTGTTGCCCATCAGTTTGTTCGGTGTGTCGGTCGCCGCGGCTTCGCTGCCGGACATGGCTCGCGACGCGACGGACGCGGCGGCTCATGCGCAACTCCGGCGCCGCATCGCCACGGCCTTCCGGCGGATTACGTTCTTCATTCTGCCGTCCTCCTTCGCCTTTACGGCGCTGGGTCCCGTGATCGTCAGTGGCTTGTTTCAAACGGGCCGCTTCGACGTGAACGACACGGCGGTGGTGGGCGGGGTGTTGTCGGCATACGGCGTCGGGCTCCTGGGCCAGGCCACGGTCAAGCTGTTCGCTTCGGGCTTTTACGCGCTGCGCGACACCCGCACGCCGGTGAAGATCGCCGCGTTTTCCCTCGCGCTCTCGACCGGGCTCGCGCTGCTGCTCATGCCGCGGTTCGGGACGGCGGGAATCGCTCTCGGGTCATCGCTCGGATCGACGGTGAACGTGGTGCTCCACCTCAGGGACCTGGATGCGCGCATCGGAGCCATTCTGGGCACGGCCGAATGGCGGGCCGTCGGCATCAGCGTTTTGGGCAGTGCGGCGGCGGCGGTCGCGGGCGTCGGCGCCGAGCACGTCGGGGCGGAGCTTGGCCCCGTGCTCCGGGCACTTCTCGTGGTGGCTACCTTTGGAGTGATGTATGCTGCCGTGGTCCTCGCGTTCAAGCATCCCGACGCCGCACGCCTATGGAGCCGCCGAAGCAAATAGCCCGCGTCCTCGAGACGCTGCCCGACAAACCCGGAGTCTACCTGTGGAAGAATGCCGCGGGGGAGATTCTGTACGTCGGCAAGGCCAAGAGCCTGCGGTCACGCGTGCCCAGCTACTTCGGGGCGGATGCGGGGGGCACACCGGAGCAGGATGCCCTCGTCCGCCAGATCACGCAGGTCGAAACCATCCTCGTGCCGAACGAAGCACAGGCCTTGCTGCTCGAAAACAATCTCATCAAGGAGCACAAGCCGCGCTTCAATATCCGGCTCACGGATGACAAGAGTTATCCCCGCATTGCGGTCACGGTAGACGAACCGTTCCCACGCGTGCTCGTGGTGCGGCGGGTGAACCTACCCGGCGCCCGATACTTCGGTCCGTATACCGACGTGGCGACGCTGCGCCAGACGTTGCGAATCATCCGCCGCATCTTCACCGTGCGCTCGTGTCACTGGGATCTGCCCGGGGAAGCGCCGGCGCGCCCGTGCCTCGATTACCACATCGATCGTTGCAAAGCCCCGTGCGTCGGCTATCAAAGCGAGGCGGACTACCGCCGCATGATCGATGACGTGCTCCTGTTCCTCGAAGGCAAGACGCTGGATGTCCGGCGCCAGCTGCGGGAACGCATGCTCGAGGCGAGCAATATCCAGGATTTCGAGCGCGCCGCGCAGCTGCGCGATGCGTTGCGCTGGGTGGACCAGCTGGAACGCCCGCAAACGATCGAGCTCGTCGGCGGGGGCGACGTGGATGCCATCGGCTTCGCGCGCGACGGTGACGACGCCTGCGGCGTGGTGCTGCGCGTGCGCGGCGGAAAGCTGATCGCCCGCGACCACTGTTTTCTGGAAAATGCCGAGCACGCAACCGAAGCCGCAGTGCTCGCCGCGTATCTCGTGCGCTGTTATCTGCCGCTCGAAGACCGCGCCCGGAGAGTGCTGCTGCCGTTCGCGCCGGAAGACATGGAATCGATCGAACAGCTCGCGGCGGACCTCGACTGGCACGTGCCGCAGCGCGGGACCTATGCCCGGCTCGCCGAGCTGTCCGATCAGAACGCCCGATACCTGCTGGACGGGCTCAAGATCGAGAGCTTCGACATCGATGAACGGGCTGCGGATCCGGTGTTCGCGCTGGGCCGGGATCTCGGCCTCACCGTCGTGCCCCGTTCCTTCATTTGCATCGACGTCTCCACCAATCAGGGGCGCGATACGGTGGGATCGCTCGTCTGGTTCGAGGCTGGGCGGCCTCGGAAGGCGGAGTACCGCAGGTTCAAGATCCGTGGACCGGGTCAGCAGGACGATTGCGCGGCCATTGGGGAGGTCGTCACCCGGTATCTCACGCGACGGCGCGACGAGAACAAGTCCATTCCCGATTTGATCGTGGTCGATGGGGGCCGGGGCCAGCTCGGGGCCGCGCTCGACGCGGCCCACGCCTTGGGCTTCGACGCGATTCCGATGGCGAGCATCGCGAAGCGGGAAGAGGAGATCTACCTCCCCGGCCGCGTCGAGCCGCTCAGGCTGTCGCGGCGCAGCCCATCGCTGCGCCTGGTGCAACGCGCGCGTGATGAAGCCCATCGCTTTGCGGTCACGTTCAGCCGGACGCGCCGGTCGGCTCGCACGCTGACGTCGGAATTGCTGTCGATTCCCGGCGTCGGTCCGCGGCGGCGCCGGGCGCTCCTCGAGCGTTTCGGATCGCTCGCGGGCGTCAAGACGGCGACACCCGCGGAAATTGCCGCGCTGCCTGGGTTCTCGGGCCGGCTGGCGGAGCGGATCCTCGATCGCTTGCACCAGCGCGTCTAACGGTCGGCGTAGATAAGTTCCCCCCATGCGAATTGCCATCATCGACCCCTGTGCCGGGATTTCGGGCGACATGACACTGGGGGCGCTCCTGGCGCTAGGCCTGCCCGCCTCGTGGCTCGAGCGTCTGCCGTCACGACTCGGCCTCGACGGCGTGAAGGTGTCGGTGCGCGATGTGCGCCGCTCGGGAGTCGGCTGCAAGCAGGTCGAGTTCGCGATTCCCGACTTGCCCGCGTCCCACGGGCGTCACGTCGGGGAGCTAGTGCGACTCATCGACGGAGCCGCGCTCGAGCCCGGCGTCAAGGACAAGGCCGTCCGCGCCTTTCGGTTGCTGGGCGAGGCCGAAGGACGGGTCCACGGCGTGGCTCCGGAGAAGGTCCACCTGCACGAAGTCGGAGCCGTGGACGCGCTGCTCGACATCGTAGGTGCGATCGAGGGGTTCGAGCAGCTGGGCGTGGACGCGGTTTATCATCGTCCGGTTGCCCTGGGGACCGGATGGGTCGAAGCGGCGCACGGGCGGCTTCCGGTCCCCGCGCCGGCCACCGCGATCCTGCTCGAGGGATGTGCCGTCTCGTCCAACGGGCCGATTGAAGGCGAGGCGACCACGCCTACGGGCGCCACGCTGCTGCGGGTTCTCTCCTCGGGTGCCCCGCCCGCGAACTGGCGCCTCGTTGCGAGCGGCTGGGGAGCCGGGCAGCGCGACCCGCGGCACTATCCCAACGCCCTCCGTATTCTCCTCGCGGAGCCCGCCGAGCAGGCGGGACAGATCACGGTGTTCGCTGCGGAGCTCGATGACATGAGTCCCGAGTACGTCGAGCCGCTCCGCCAGGCGCTGCTCGAAGCCGGGGCGCTCGACGTCGCGACCTGGCCCGTGCACATGAAGAAGGGACGAGCGGGGTTTCGGGTCGAGGCCCTCGCCCCCGAGGGCGCGGCCGGGGCGGTAACGGACGCCCTGTTTCGCAACAGCACCACCGCCGGGGTACGCCGCTGGACGGCCGAGCGCGTGACGCTGGCGCGCCGCCACATCACCGTGCAGCTCGCGCCCGATGTTGCCGTGCGCGTAAAGGTGCTCGAGGGCGAACCGGGGCGGGGTGAAGGAGACCGGCCGAAGGTGAAGCCGGAGTACGAGGATGTCGTCGCGGCGGCACGCATGCTGGGAAAACCGGCGCTCGAGGTGGCGCGCGCAGCGACCGAACGCGCCGAAGCCATGGTCGCCAACCTCAAGGAGCGTTCGTGACACGTCGGATTGCTGCTCTGGTCGCGCTGGGGGTCGCCGCGGGCGTGGGTCGGCTCGAGGCACAGCAGGAATGGCGTAATGTCACCTGCGATCTCAAACCGGGTCATTACCTCGTGAGCAGCGGAGTCGTGTATCTCAAGAACGCCGACAGTACGGCGTTCTCGCAAATGCGCGACAAGAATCTCAACGACGCGAAGCGCGTGCTGCTACAGGCGCTCGGGAGCCAGGATCAGCAGAAGAATCCGGCCGCATGGTACTGGCTGGGCCGCTACTACATCGAAACCAGCGACGCGCGGGGCGTGGATACGGCCTTCGCGAAGGCTCTGACGCTGGCACCACGATGCAAAGACGATATCAACAGCTGGCGCCGGCGTATGTGGGTGCCGGTGTTGAACGCCGGCGTAGCGGCGTGGCAGGCAGGCCACATCGATTCGGCTATCACGGCGCTCCGCAACGCCAATCAGATATACGACGGCGAGCCCGCGGGCTTCAGCTATCTCGGCACGCTTTTCGCCAATGCCCACCAGACGGACTCGGCAGCCAAGTACTTCCGCCTCGCCATTCAGGCGGCACAAGACCCGAAGTTCGCGACGGACAAGAAGGATGCAATGTTCAACCTGGCCCGGGTTTATCACGCCGATGGCCGGTATGACGACGCGGCAGCAGCGTACCAGGGATACCTCGCGGCATACCCGCGCGACCTGCAGGCGACGGCGGGGCTCGCGGCCGTGTACTCCCAGAGCGGTAAGCCGGACCAGGCTACGGCGCTGTACACGGACATCCTGGCGCACGCCGATTCGGCTGATGCCGCCGATCTGTTCGCTGTGGGGCGCGAGCTGTTGAACGGGATCCCGAAGGCTCCGGACACGAGCTCGCAGAACGCCGCGTGCCGCAACGAAGCCCATGCCAAACCGGGTCTCACGCCGCGGCAGATCGCGGCGCGGTGCGATTCGAGCGGGGCGAAGGCCATGCGAGCGTACGACGCACAGGTCAAGGCCGGCTACGCGCCCGTGGAGCAGGCGTTCATCGCGGGGCTCGCCAAGAGCCCGTATGACCGGGAAGCCCTGTTTACGCTGGCGGGCGTCGCCGCGCTCGCGGGCGATACCGCGCGCGCGCTCGATGCGGGGCTGCGGCTGTATGCCCTGGATCCGGTCAACCGTGGCACCCTGCGGATGGTGGCGCAGGCCTGGCAGCTCAGAGGGCGCACCGATTCGACGCTCAAATACCTCAAAGCCGCCGATTCACTCTCGCTCGAGGTGACGGTCGGAACGTTTACGCCCGATGAGCACGGCGCGACCGTGAGCGGCCTGTTTACGAATCTGAAGAGCAAGCCCCTGGACCCGCAGACATTCACGTTCGAGTTCCTCGACAGCAAAGGCGGGGTGGTCACAGCCAACATCGAGAAGATTCCGCCACTCAGCCCGGGCGAGAATCGGACGTTCGAGATCAAGGTGACCGGCAACGGGATCACCGCATGGAGGTACAAGCGGTAATGGGACGCAAGGTGCTGATCACTGGGGGGGCGGGGTTCATCGCGTCGCACGTGGCGGACGCGCACCTCGCGGCGGGCGACCGGGTCACGATCCTCGACGATCTTTCGAGCGGGCGGCGGGAGAATATCCCCAAGGGTGCCGAATTCGTGCACGGCGACATTCGATCGGCCGAAGCCCGCGCGCTGCTCGCGAGCGGCGGATTCAATGTGCTCAATCACCACGCCGCACAGATCGATGTCCGCCACTCCGTGGCGGACCCGGTGGCCGACAGCGGCATCAACATCGTCGGCTTGCTGAATCTGCTCGAGGGAGCGCGGGCCGGGGGTGTGCGGCGCGTGGTGTTCGCCTCGTCGGGCGGGGTGGTATACGGCGAAAAGGGACGGCTGCCGATGGTCGAGACCGAGACCAAGTTGCCCGTGTCTCCCTATGGGGGGGCGAAGCTCGCGTCCGAGTACTATCTCGCCATTTATACGGCGCTGTACGGGATGGAGACCGTCGCGCTGCGCTACAGCAACGTCTACGGGCCGAGGCAGCGGGCCGATGGCGAAGCGGGCGTCGTCGCGATCTTCGGCCGTCGACTGCTTGCGGGACAGCCGATCACAATTTTTGGCGACGGCCAGCAGACCCGCGACATGGTGTTCGTCAAGGACGTTGCCGAAGCGAATGTGGCGGCGAGCAACTGGCCGGTCGCGCCGCTCGAGAGCGTGGATACGCGCGCCTTCAACATCGGCACCGGAGTCGAGACGTCGGTCAACCGTCTTGCCGAGCTGCTGGCCGCGGCTGCGGGCCGGAAGCTGGATGCGCGCCCCGCACCGGCTCGCGCCGGGGAGCTATCGCGCAGCGTACTGTCGGTCGAGAAGGCGGGGCGGGTGCTGGGATGGAAGCCCCGCACCCCGCTGTCCGAAGGGCTCCGCGCTACGATGCGATATCTGGCGGAGCAGGACTGATCGCGCGGTCCGTGGTCTCGAGCAGGGCGAGGAGCGCGTCCTACAGCTCGCGTTCCGAGTGCCCGGTATCGACGTCACGGAACAGAAACCAGCGTTCGATGTGGGTAGTGCGTTCGCCCGGCGCTAGGGTCACGAGCGGGCCCAGCGTTTCGATCTCGAGATAGTCTCCCGCCGCGTATAGCTCGTTGTTGCTCCCAACATCGGGATACGTGGCCCACGGCTCCCAGCCAAACGGCTTGATGAACACGACGCGGTCCCGTACCCAGGCGCACCAGCCGCGATGCGTCTCGATGCTGTCGCGCGTTCTCGGGTGAGTGGCTAAAGTGGTGGAGGTCCGAACGCCACCACCGTTCGAGACCAGTCGCAAACTCGCGGGCGGCGCATGACGTCTTGACAGCCCCGGTTCGTGGAGCGTAGATAGCCGCCCATGCAGGCTCGATCTTCTTGTACGGGAAGCGCAATCCTCGCGGCGATACTCAGCGTCGCGTTTGCGGCTTGGCAGCCGGTCATGGTGCTGCACATGGCCCGGATGCAGCACGAGCCCATGCATCACATGCATACGCAGGGATCGCACCGCCCTACGTCGTTGCCTCACGAGTGCGATCTTTGTCCGTGCGCCTGCACCGGCGTCGTCGGGATGCCGGCTGTCGCGCCCCCAGACGTTCTCGCATCTGTACCGATCCAACATGTCGATGTCCTCGCTCAGGGCGCCACGCCGTTCTGGGTCGCCCCGCGGTATCGCCTTCCCTTTCCGCTCGGTCCTCCGCTCCTCCCCCAAGCCTAAGTCGGGATTCTAGCACTCACACAATCCGCGGACGGGAGTCGTGTGCCCGCCGCCTTTCAAACATGTGGAGGACCACGTGAACCGTGTGATTCTCGCGCTCGCTCTGTGCGCGGTGCTCGCCGGCCGCGCCCGCGCCCAGGGGGGCGCGGCCGCGACATCTGCGACGGGCCAAATCGAGGGAACAGTCGTGGCCGAGGCGACCGGTGAGCCGCTGGCCGGCGTCACCGTATCGGTGCGCGAGACCGCACGCTCGGCCGTCACGAACGCGCACGGCAGGTTTCGGATCACGGAGGTTCCACCGGGCCAGGCGGTGGTGATCGCCCGCGCGGTGGGCCGCGAACCGGTGCAACGCACGGTCACGGTGGTCGCCGGGGAGACCGCGCGTGCCGACGTCACGATGGGGGCGCTCACGATGGCGCCGGTTGTCGTGTCGGCGACCCGAACCACTACCACGCTCGAGAAGATGCCGCTGCACGCAACCGTGATCTCCGCGGCGGACTTGCAGCGGACTCCGGCGCAGACGCTCGACCAGGTGTTGCGGGGCGTGTCGGGCATGAACGTCGCGGGAGCGCCGTTCTATACCACCGATCCGACCGGTCATCAGGCGAAGATGCGGGGCGTGACGAGCAACGCGTCCGTTCTCGTGCTGGTGGACGGCATTCCGATCCACGACCCGTTCTTCAGCACGACGCAATGGTTCAAAGTGCCGGTATCGGCGATCGATCACGTCGAAGTTGTGCGCGGGGGCAACTCGAGCCTGTGGGGGAACCAGGCCGTGGCCGGGGTGATGAACATCATTACGAGGAAGCCGCTCGACACGGGCGCCCAGTTCGGAGTGACCTACGGGTCGTTGAGCACGGCCGTTCCGTCGGCCGCGGTGACGCTGCGTCCAAGCACGGCTTGGTCGCTGCGTGCCTCCGGGGACTTGCTCAGTACCGATGGTTACCAGACGACCCCCGCCCAGTTTCTCAGCGCGTTCCCCGGGAAGGCGCCATCGTCGGCGGTCAACGGCAACGCTCAGCTCGTGGCGTACTATTCTCCGGTCGCGAGCACGAATGCATTCCTGCGCGCCGGCTATCACCGTCAGGATCAGAGCATCGGGGGGTATGAGTTCGGCACGAACCTCCAGCAGGACCTGGACATGGGGGCTGGGCTGACCAAGCTGTTCGCGAACGAGAGTCGTGTGGACGTCCGGCTGTGGGGCCAGTACCTGACGTTCGCGAAAGAGAATGGCGCGGGGTGCTACCTCGCCTCGGCCACGAACTGCAACACAACGGCAGTCACGGCACCGCTCGTCCAGTACGCCAACTCGCGTGACTCGATCCCCTCCCACGAACTGGGGGGGTCGGCCATCCTGTCCTCCCGCGAGCTGGGAGGCTGGCTCGGAAGTGTCCAGGCGGGCGTGGACTACCGGCTGGTGAGCGGGCAGGACTCGGCTTGGACGTACAACAAGCCGACGACGACCGATGCCTCGTCGGCCTCGATCAACCGGATCAACTTCGGCGGCGGTCGCCAGCAGTTCGTCGGCGTCTTTACCCAGGTCCGACTCGCGCCGATCGCCCGGCTCGAGACCACCGTGAGCGTCCGCTATGACTACTGGGCGAACCAGAACGGCGTTGCCGAGATGACCAAGTACGCGGCAGGGGTGCCGGGGCCGACCGCCGGGGGAGCCATCGCGGATGCACACTGGAGTGCGTTCGATCCCAGCTTGTCGGCGCGCTACGCCGTCACCCAGCACGTGGCCTTGCGTGGCGCGGTCTACCGGTCATTCCGAGCGCCGGGGCTCAACAACTTGTACCGCTCGTTCTCGTCGACCACGTCCATTACGATCGCGAACCCCAACCTGTCCCCATCCACGTTGACCGGCGGCGAAGTCGGCCTGGACTTCCAGGCGCGCATGGTCGGGCTCGGCGTGACGTGGTTCGAGGCGAGCACCAAGGCGTTGATTACCTCGTACAAGGTGCCCAGCGCGGCGGCCGCGCCGCCCCCCGTCACCGCCATCTGCGGCAGCGACCTGTCGAATTGCCCGGCGACGGTGAACTTCAATACCAACGGACAGGATGCGCTCTCGCAGGGGCTCGAGTTCGTGGCCACCGTGCGGCCGGTGCGATCTCTCGTCGTGGACGGCGCGTACACCTATACCGACAGCCACTACACTGCGACCACGACCGGCGATCCTATCAACGCGCAACTGGGGGCGATCCCGGAACACCTCGCCACGCTCGGGGTGACGTGGGACGTCACATCGCGCTGGAAGACCTACGTGGGGGTACGCTATACCAGCTCCATGTATCTCGACGTCAACCATACCATTCGACAACCCGCGTTCGGGCTCCTCGACATCAGCGCGTCGTTCCGCATCGCCAGCGAGCTCGACGTGTACGCCGCCGCGGTCAACGTGACCGACGTCGCGTACTCGGACAATGCGACGACGAGCGCGTCATCCCAGACCCTCGGCATGCCGCGCACGTTGACCGGAGGCGTGCGGTGGCGCTGGTGAGGGTCGCATCGCTTGCCGCGGCGACCGCATTCACCCTCGCCTGCCGGGGCGGGGACGGTCCCCTAGTGCGATTCGACGGCGCCGGGCGGGCGATCAACGCCACGGCCGTCGGCACGACGCCGATGTTCGCCGTCTCGGCGACCGGCGCCGAGGCCCTGGCCTGGGTATCCGCCCCCGACAGCGGACCCGAAGGCGAGCTGTTCGTCGCGGTCGGCGGCGCGACACCGGTGACGCTGACCGATCCACTCGGCGCGATCGAAGCCCATGGCGAGTCCCCGCCCAAGCTCGCCTACAGCCCGGACGGCGCGCTCAACGCGCTCTATGTGGTTCCCAAGGTGGTGGCGTGGAAACGATTCCCACTGGCGGCGCTGCGGTTCACCCGCTCCACCGATGGCGGCAGGACCTGGAGCGCGCCGGTGAGCGTCACCGACGAGCCGGCATTCGCGCGACGCCACAACTTCCACGCCCTTTACGCCGCGCCCGACGGTTCGCTCTATGTCTCCTGGCTGGACGACCGTGAGGGGAAGGCAGCCCCCTACGTGACGCACTCGAGCGACGGAGGCCAGACCTGGTCGCCGAACCGCCGCGTTGGGACCGGAGAAGCATGTCCCTGCTGCCGCACGGCGCTGACATCGGCCGCCGACGGCACGGTGTTCATCGGGTGGCGCCAGGTGCTGCCGGGGAACGTGCGCGATATCGTCGTGGCGCGCTCGAACGATCAGGGCGTGACGTGGTCCGAGCCCGTGCGCGTCCACGCGGACGACTGGGTGTACGACGGATGCCCGCACGCCGGTCCCTCGATTCAAGTGGACGCCGCGAACCGGCTCCACGTCGCGTGGTGGACGGGAAAGGAGGGGGCGGCGGGCGTGTACTACACCCACTCGGTGGATAGTGGGCGGAGCTTCGATCGTCCGGTGCCACTGGGCGTGGCGAGGTATTCGCAACCGGCGCACGTGCAGATGGCGGTGAGCGGGCGCGGCGAGGTCGTGGTCGTCTGGGACGACGGGACCCGGGACCTGCCGCAGGTGGTCATTCGGGTGTCGCGCGACGGGGGAGCCTCGTTTGGGCCCAGCGCGCGCGCCAGCGACCCCGGCCTCGCGGCACAATTCCCGGTCCTGGGCCTCGCGGACACGACGATTACGGTCGCCTGGTCCGAGCAGAGCGCCTCCGCGCAGGAGGCCGAACGGCGGAAGAAAGCCGCTCGCCCCAAGAACCTGCCCATGGGCCACGACCCGATCGGCGACGCGCACGTGGTCGTGCGCCGCGGTCGGATCAGCTGAGGCTAGGGAGAGCGCCTGAGACTGGGCCGGTGGTTGGTGGTCGTGGCGGCTGTCGGCTGCGGCGGCCGCGGTGAGTTCCGTCCGCTTCAGGTCGGTGACGCGGCGCCGCCGTACAGCGCGCGGACCATGGGGGGCGATACCGTCACCCTCGCGGGTTTTCACGGGCGCGCGGTGCTGCTGGACGTGTGGGCGACGTGGTGCATGCCGTGCCGCACGGAGATGCCGGCCCTGCAGCGGTTGTACGCAGCGTTCGCCGACAGCGGTCTCACGGTGGTCGCGGTGAGCGTGGACGGGGCGGGCTCCGATGGAAACGTGCGCGAGTACATGAGGAGGTACGGCATCCAATTCACCGTTGCCCGCGACCCCGAGCAGCGTGTGGCCCGGACGTTCAGGACGGTCGGCGTACCAGAGACGTTCCTGATCGACCGCACGGGGAAGATCGCGGTACGTTGGATCGGTGAGTTCGACCCGATGAGCGCCCGGGTGCGGACAGCGGTACGTGCGGCCACCAATCCGTAACACCAAGTTGCCCTCTGCCGTCCTACGGGACATCGACGTACAAGCGGTGCGGGAATGGGCCGCGGCGCTCACGCGGCGCGGCCTTGCCGGAGGCACCGTGCGGCATCATTTGAACGCGTTGTCGAATCTGTACCAGTGCGCTCCCGTTCGCCTACGAGCTCGTAGCGACGTTCCTGCTCACCGGAGGCAGGGAATCGGAGGCGCTAGGGCTCGAGCTTGCGGACGTGTCGCTCGATCGGGGCATCATGACGTTCCGTCCCAACGAATGGCGCCGGCTCAAGACCCGGACGTCGCACCGGGTGGTTCCGCTCTGGCCCCAACTTCGCGCCATTCTCGAGAGGTACCTTGCAGAACGGCAAGCTGCTCGATGCGGTAGCGGTACGTGCTGGGTGGAAGGCCGGCGAGATTCGCTCCAAGCGATTCCGGCATACGTACTGCGCGGCCCGCATTCAAACGCTCGACCACGGAGCGCCGGTGAGCGTCTATACCGTCGCGCGAGAGATGGGACACGGCTCGATGGACATGGTGGAGCGCGTCTATAGCCACTTGGGCGCGATCCGGCACCGGTCGGAGCAGGTGGAATACCGGGTGGAGCAGCACGCCGCTAAGTTGGGGGATCGGCTACGGGCCTTGCGTGGTGGTGGCTTTGGCACCACCGTTGACACCACGGGCGTAGACAGCGGCCCGACTCGGTAAGTGTAGCAGCAGTAAATTCGCGGGCGTAATTCAGGGGTAGAATGCCAGCTTCCCAAGCTGGACGTCGCCGGTTCGAATCCGGTCGCCCGCTCTTCACCGAATGCGAGAGGGGTCGTGACTTCAGCGTCACGACCTTTTTTTCGCGCCCTAGCGCACCCTCAACTGGCGTTCGGGCTCGTCTCCGATGATATTGGCGAAGTGACTATTCTACTTCGATTTGAGATGTCCCTCCTCACAAAGTCCTTGAACAGAGGCGGCGCGTGATCCGGGTGCAGGAGGTCGCCCCCGGCTCGCTCAGCGAGCAGCTCGGACTCGTGCCGGGTACCGAGCTGCTCGCCGTCAACGGGCGGACGCTCGAGGATTTCCTGGACTGGGAATTCCTGACGGCCGAGGACCGTTTCATCCTGCGGATGCGTTCACCCGACGGGCGAGAACGTGCACTCACGGTCGAGCGGCCCGAAGGGCACGCGATGGGAGTGCGGCTCGAGCCGCCGCGAATCCGGCGCTGCGCCAACCACTGCGATTTCTGTTTCGTCGACGGCAACCCGAACCATCTGCGCCAATCGCTTTTCATCCGAGACGACGACTATCGGCTGTCGTTTCGCTACGGCAATTTCGCGACGCTCACGAACCTGAAGCCGTGGGACGTCGCGCGCATCGTCGAGTACCGGCTCTCACCGCTGTATGTCTCGGTGCACGCCACGGACCCGGTGATCCGCCGCTGGTTGCTCCGCAACCCGGAAGCGCCCGAGATCATCCCGCAGCTCTGCGAGCTGGCGGAGCGGGGGATTCGGTTTCACACCCAAGTGGTGCTCGTCCCCGGCGTGAACGACGGAGACGTGCTCACCCGCACCTTGCTCGACCTCTACGCGCTGCGCGAGGCAGTGCTGTCCGTATCGGTCGTTCCCGTGGCGCTCACGGAATTCAGCAAGTGGCACCTCGTCAGGCAGCAGACCGAGGCGGAATGCCGGGATGCTCTCGAGCGCGTCTCGACGCTGGCGCAGCGGGCAATCGTGGAGCGGGGAGAGCCATGGTGTTATGGCGCAGACGATCTGTATCTGCAGGCTCGTGTCCCGCTTCCCCCCGCCGAGTGGTACGGCGAGTTTGATCAGCGGGAGAACGGTGTGGGAGCGGTGCGCTACCTGCAAAGCCGCATCGCGTCGCTACGGGGTTCGCGTCGCTTCCAGGGAAAGCGCATCGCCGTGCTGACCGGCAGGGCGATGGAGCCGCTCATGCCACAGGTCCTGGGGGATCTGGGGCAGGCGACGGGCGCGGAGTTCGAGATTCTCGGGCTCGAGAACTCACTATTCGGTCAGACGGTGACCACCGCGGGGCTGCTTCCGGGAGCGGCATTCCGAAGCGAGCTGGCGGATCGCGGCGACCTCGATCTGGCGCTGCTTCCCGCGGAAGCAGTGAACGATGATGGATTGTTCATGGACGGAGTCCACGTCGATGCGCTCGCCGGCGAGCTGCCGGTCGAGGCGCGCTTGTCCGTCGATTTCGTGGACGTGCTGGGCGACACAGAGTGACGCATACACCGACCGTCGCCATCATCGGCCGCCCCAACGTGGGCAAGTCGACGCTCTTCAACCGCCTCATCGGTCGGCGGGCGGCAATCGTCCACGAGCGACCTGGGGTCACGCGCGACCGGAATTTCGCCGCGGCCGACTGGAATGGACGGCGCTTCTGGCTGGTCGATACCGGAGGACTCGTTCCGGACGCGCGTGACCCGCTGAACCGCGCGATCCGCACCCAGGTGGAGCTCGCGATTGCCGCCAGCGACGTGCTGTTGTTCGTCGTTGACGTGGCGGCGGGCGTGCACCCCGCCGATCTCGAAATCACCTCGTTGCTGCGCCAGGCAGAACGGCGAGTTTTGCTCGTGGCCAACAAGGCCGACGATCTGCCGCATGACACGCGGCACCTCGTGTTTTACGAGCTGGGACTGGGCGACCCGGTGCCCGTATCGGCGGCGGTGGGGAAGGCGAGCGGCGACCTGCTCGACCGCGTCGTCGAGCTGCTTCCGGCGGCAGGCGAGGCCGTTCAACCCGAGGCGATTCATGTGGCGGTGGTCGGGCGACCGAACGTCGGCAAATCGAGCATCGTGAACCGCCTGCTCCGTGAGGATCGCCTCGTGGTGGCGGCGGAGCCGGGCACCACGCGCGATGCGATCGATACGCCGCTCGAATTCGCCGGCCGGACGCTGGTGTTCATCGACACGGCCGGGTTGCGAAAGCGGTCGAAGGTCACAGACGATCTCGAATTCTACGCCACGCTCCGCACCACGCGCGCGATCGAGCGGGCCGATGTGTGCGTGCTCGTCGTGGACGCGGCGAACGGGATGCATGCGCAGGATCTGAAGATCGCGAATGACGCCTGGGAACGCGGGGCGGGGCTCATCATCGCCGTCAACAAGTGGGATCTGATCGAAGCGAAGGAAACGAACACGGCCATCCGGGGTGAGCGGGTGCTCAAGGACAGCGCGCCATTCCTCGAATTCATTCCGTTCCTGTACATCTCCGCCAAAACCGGGCAGCGCGTGGACCGGTTGCTCGAGCTGATCCTGCAGGTCGCGGCCGCACGCGAGAAACGCGTGCCCACGGCCGAGGTGAACCGGGTGCTCGCAGAGCTGGTCGATCGCCAGCAGCCGCCTCAGCCCGTGGGCCAGCCGGTACGGCTGCTGTACGCCTCGCAGATCGGCACTGGGCCGCCGCGATTCGCGATCGTGTCGAACCGCCCTGAGGCCATTCCCGAATCGTATATCCGCTATCTGCTCAACGGCTTTCGCGAGGCCTGGGAATTCACCGGGGCTCCCGTGGGAATCAAGTTCCGCCGTCGGCGCGACCGCAACGCGGCATCCGCGTGACGCCCGGTTTCGCGCTCCCGGTGGCGTATTTGATCGGCTCGTTCCCGACGAGCTATCTCGCGGGGAAGCTCGCGCGCGGCATCGATCTCCGCGAGCACGGGAGCCGGAATCTCGGCGCCACCAACGTATTCCGGACGCTGGGATGGAAGTACGCGGTTCCCGTCGGGATGATCGACGTCGCCAAAGGCGCGGTTCCCGTGCTGGTGTTCGGAAAGAGCGCCGGTGCTCCTCCGTGGCTCGGCGTCGCCGTGGGGATGGCCACGGTCCTGGGGCACATGTTCTCGCCGTTTCTCCGGTTTCGCGGCGGCAAGGGTGTGGCGACCGCGGGGGGCGTGTTCATCGCGCTCGCTCCCCTCGCGATCGTCCTGTCGGCGCTAGTGTGGGGACTCGTGCTGTGGCTCTCGGGCTATGTCTCCGTCGCTTCACTCGTGGCGAGTCTCTTGTTTCCCGTGTTCGCCTGGCTCACGAATCCAGGGGCGACCTACACCATCCTCGCCGGCATCGCGCTCGCGCTGCTGATCGTGTTTTCGCACCGCGCCAACATTGGGCGTCTCCGGACCGGCGCCGAACACCGGTTCAGGACGCGCAAGGGGCGGGACGGGAGTGTGACGGCATGACACGCATCAGCGTGATCGGCGCGGGCGCCTGGGGCACGACGCTCGCGGACCTGGTCGCGCGGCGCGGGGAACAGGTGACGCTGTGGGCCTATGAAGCCGCGGTGGTCGAGAGCATCAATCGCGACCATGCCAATCCCGAATTTCTCCCGGGCGCGGTGCTCACCGGGGCGCTGCGTGCGGAAGCCGATATCGGGAAGGCCGCGCGCGGCGCGGACGTGATCATCTGCGCGACGCCCTCGCACGTGGTACGCGACGTATTCACGCGCGTGGCCGCGAGCGCAACGTCGCGCCAGCTCGTGGTGAGCGTGTCGAAGGGCCTCGAGCCGGAGCGGCTGAACACGATCTCCTGTGTTCTGGCCGAGGTACTGCCGGCGGGGACGCCGATTGCGGTCCTTTCGGGACCGTCGTTCGCGCGTGAGGTATTCGACCGGCAGCCGACGGCCGTGGTGGCCGCCGCTCACGAGCCCGCGCTGGCCGAGCGGGTGCAGCAGCTGTTTGCCGCCCCGTACTTTCGCGTCTATTCACACACCGACATCCTCGGTGTCGAGCTGGCCGGAGCGCTGAAAAACGTGATCGCGCTGGCGGCGGGCATTCTCGAGGGCCTGGGGCTCGGCAACAACACGAGAGCCGCCTTGATCACGCGTGGACTTGCCGAGATCACACGGCTCGGCGCCGCGCTCGGGGCCGATGCCGCAACGTTCGCCGGGCTTGCCGGAATGGGCGATCTGATTCTGACAGCAACGGGGGGGCTGTCACGCAATCGGACGCTGGGCGTGGAGCTCGGGCAGGGAAAAGCGGTCGCCGAGGCACTCGCCGCGCGCGTGAGTGTGGCCGAAGGGGTCAACACGGCGCGCGCGGCCGTCGCGCTGGGGCGGCGGCATGGCGTCGAGCTGCCGATCGCGGAGCAGGTGTCGCTGGTGCTATTCAAGGGCAAGCCCCCACGCCAGGCGGTGGCCGACCTGATGGAGCGCGAGCTGAAATCGGAACGATGGGGAGTGGAGGAATCGTGAGCGCTCCACATCCCATCCAGGAATTCTTTTCGATCGGGGAGGTTTGCCAGCTCACCGATCTGAAACCGCACGTGCTGCGCTATTGGGAGAGCCAGTTCCGGTTCTTGAACCCCGCGAAGAATCGGTCGGGAAACCGGGTGTATCAGCGCCGCGAGATCGAGTTGATCATGCTGGTCAAGCATCTCCTCTATACGGAGAAATACACGATCGAGGGTGCGCGACAGAAAATCGAGCAGTACCGGCGTTCCGGGGAGCTCAAACCCGAGGCGCGGCGTGCGCTTGCGCTCGAAACCGTGGAAGATCTGCGCGCCGAGCTCAAGTCGGTGCTGGCCATTCTCGAAGGAGGCCCGGTCCCGCATGGCAACGCGCGCTGAGGGGGACATGCGCATTCTGGTCTCGAACGACGACGGCATTCTCGCGCGCGGGCTCGAGGTGCTGGCGCAGGTGTGTGCCGCCGTAGGGCAGGTGACCGTCGTGGCGCCCGACCGCGAGCAGAGCGGAACATCGCACTCGTTGACCCTGCACCGGCCACTTCGGGCCACGCGGCGCGCCGACGGCGCGTTTCAGGTGGACGGGACACCCACGGATTGCGTGCTCCTCGCCCTGAGCAAGTTGATGCCTGAGGAGCCGGACTTCGTGATCTCCGGCATCAACCACGGCCCGAACATGGGCGAGGACGTCCTCTATTCGGGCACCGTCGCGGCTGCGTTCGAAGGCCTCGTGGCCGGAATCCCGAGCGTCGCGATCTCGTTCGCGGGGGGCGACCTCGAGTTGCTCGAGAGTCACCGCCCGCGGCTCGAGCGGCTGTTGCACCACCTGGTGAATGTGCGAGACTTTCCCGCGCAGACGCTCCTCAATATCAATCTCCCCGGCATTCCCGGTGACGAAGTGAAAGGGATCAAGGTGACGCATCTCGGCAGCCGCGTGTTCCACGAGGAGATCGCGCAAATGAAGGATCCGTGGGGCAAGGACATTCACTGGATCGGAGGCGGCCACGTGACCTGGTCGGGCGGCGCCGATTCGGATTTCCGGGCCACCGGGGACGGGTTCATCTCGGTCACGCCACTGCACATGGATATGACCAACTATCGGTTGATCGAAGTCGTGCAGTCCTGGTTCCCCTCCGACTGATGCCCGAGCGTCGCAGTCCGGCTGACAGCTACGCCGGATATCGCGCCCGGCTGACGGAGTCGGTTCGCGCCGGCGGAGTGCGCGATGCGGCGGTCCTCAACGCCTGTCTTTCCGTTCCCCGGCACCTGTTCGTTCCCGAAGCACTGCGCCCGCGGGCGTACGATGATGCCGCGCTGCCGATCGGGCACCAGCAGACGATCTCGCAACCCTCCACGCAGGCTCGCCACCTCGAGGCCCTGCGGCTCGCGGGCAGCGAGCGCGTGCTCGAAATCGGCACGGGGTCGGGGTATCAGACCGCCCTGCTCGCCGCCATCGTGTCTCAAGTCTTTTCGATCGAGCGCGTGCCCGCACTGGCGCGCAGCGCGCAGCAGGCGCTCCGCGAAGCGGGCGCGCGCAACGTGTCGCTGCTCGTGGGCGACGGGACACTGGGCTGGAGCGCGTACGCGCCGTACGACGCGATCATCGTCGCGGCCGGCGGCCCCGAGATTCCCGCGCCGCTGGTTGAGCAGCTGGCCCCCCGCGGTCGCCTGCTGATTCCGCTCGGGGAACAGGGCAACCAGACCACGACGCTGATCGAACGAGTGGACGGGGGCGGGCTCCGCCGCACGCCGCTCGGCAGCGCTCGCTTCGTTCCACTGCTCGGCCAGCACGGGTTTCATGCTTGAAAGCGTGATCCAGTGGCTGCTCGACACACTGCGCGCCCTCGGCTACCCCGGCATCATCGTGCTGATGGCGATCGAGTCATCGGTGCTGCCCGTTCCCGCCGAGGCCGTGATTCCGCCGGCCGGATACTGGGCCGCGAAAGGGGTCATGGACCCCGTGCTCGTGACGCTGTGTGGCGCGATCGGCAGCGTACTCGGCTCACTCGCGAGTTACGGCCTGGCGCGCTGGCTCGGTCGAGGGTTTATCCGGCGGTACGGCAAGTACGTGCTGGTCTCCGAGCGTTCGCTCGAGCGCACAGACCGTTTTTTCGCCCGCCATGGCCAAATCAGCGTTTTGGTGGGACGTTTGCTCCCCGTGGCGCGTCACCTGATATCGATTCCCGCCGGCGTGGCGAAGATGGCCGTGCCGCGGTTCGTGCTGTACACCGCGGTGGGAGCGACTCTCTGGTGCGCCGTGCTGACGGTGGTCGGGTATGTGTTGGGAAAGCACGAGGCGGTGCTCCGCAATGAAGAGGTACATCGCTACGTCGGGCAGGCGGTGTTGATCGCGCTGCTGCTCGTGACAATCGCGGTGGTGGTGTACGTGCTGCGGCTGCGGAGCCGCCCGGCACGGGCACCCGAATGACCGCCCGATGGCTGGAACACGGTATGTGGTGCGGGGGGTCGTGCAGGGGGTGGGGTTCCGCTGGTTCGTGATGCGCACGGCGCAGGCGTTGGGTGTCCACGGCTGGGTCTCGAACCGCGTCGATGGGACGGTGGAGGTCGTGGCGGATGGGGGGTCGGACGCGCTCGCGGAATTGGAGCGTGCGCTCGAGCGCGGGCCGCGCGGCGCGCGCGTTGAGCACGTAGAAAAATCAGAGCATCCACATCAGCTCGATCATATCAAAGACTTTGGAATCCGCTAGGTGACATGCCCAGTGCGACGGTGAGCGTAAACGAGATTTACGCCCGGATCCGCGACGTTCCGGACTTTCCCAAACCCGGAATTCTGTTCAAGGACATCACGCCGCTGTTGCTCGATCCCCGCCTGTTTCGGACGGCGATCGATCTCATGGCGCAGCCGTTTCGCGACGCGGCCGTCTCACGGGTGATTTCGATTGAGTCCCGCGGATTCCTGCTGGGGGCGCCCATCGCTCTCGCGCTCGATGCCGGCCTCGTCCCGATCCGGAAGCCGGGCAAGCTCCCGGCTGCGCGGGGCCGGGTGGAGTATCTGCTGGAGTACGGCAGTGATGCCCTGGAAATGCACCAGGATGCGGTGAGTGCAGGAGACCGGGTGCTCGTGGTGGATGACGTGCTCGCGACGGGGGGAACCGCCGAAGCGGCGGGGAAGCTGGTTCGGGCGCACGGCGCCGTTGTGGTGGGATTCACATTCCTGCTCGAGCTCAGGTTTCTCACCGGACGAAGCAGGCTCGCGAACGAGCGGGTCGAGGCCTTGCTTCAGTACGCGTAACGCCGCTAGCTTCTAGCGTTTACACGACTGCACGCCCCTGTAGCTCAGGTGGATAGAGCAGCGGTTTCCTAAA
>DATIYM010000062.1:0-41900 GCA_035517615.1 Gemmatimonadales bacterium | reverse complement strand
GCTTATCGCGCCCGAGAGTTCACATCGACGGCGCGGTTTGGCACCTCGATGTCGGCTTGTCACATCCTGGGGCTGGAGAAGGTCCCAAGGGTCCGGCTGTTCGCCGGTTAAAGTGGCACATGAGCTGGGTTCAGAACGTCGTGAGACAGTTCGGTCTGTATCCGGTGCGGGCGTTGGAGTGTTGAGGGATGTCGTCCGTAGTACGAGAGGACCCGGACGAAGCGACCTCTCGTGTCCCGGCTGTTCCGCCAGGAGCAACGCCGGTTAGCGATGTCGCGCGGGGATAACCGCTGAATGCATCTAAGTGGGAAACCCTCCCCAAGATGAACACTCCCGAGCCGCAAGGCTCCTGAAGGGCCCTGGGAGACTACCAGGTTGATAGGCGGCAGGTGTAAGGCGCGCGAGCGCTTCAGCCGAGCCGTACTAATTGCCCGTGAGGCTTGATCTCTCCCGGTGTCCCGGGGTGAGCCTCGACAGGACCAACACACCACTCAATTTCTTTGCTGGCGACTAGCGCGACAGGGCCACACCCGTTCCCATCCCGAACACGGTCGTTAAGCCTGTCAGCGCCGATGGTACTGCGCTCGAGAGGGCGTGGGAGAGTAGGCCGTCGTCAGCGCTCTACGAAATGTCCAATGTCCAATGACCGATTCTCTGATCATTGCGCATTGGACATTTCATTTTCGGGCCTTCCGAAGCGAGATGTAGGCCGCCCAACGCGCCCGCGTACGACGGTGGGTTCTGGTTCGATCACGTCCACGTAAGCATGTCAGGATCGCCCGGGGACGGCCGGCGCGTGTTCCCGCTTGCGCTGGGCTGCCCGCTCCATCGATCGGAAGAAGAACGGATAGAGCGGCACGCTCGCGAGCAGCGCCACGAACGCGGCGACCACCGTCTTGGGCGCGCCGCCCACCACCGCCCCGATGCAGTACAGGACGGCGGCGAACGTGATCCACATGTACTTGCGGACGCCCTTCCCGCCCTCGTGATCGAACACCACCTTCACCATCGCCACCGCCGCATAGACGTAGGGAACGACCGCGAGAATCACGGCCAGGTCGATGAGCCGGTTGAATTGGTTGGCGATGGTCGGCGACATGGTCGCGAACAGCATGGCCGTCATCAGCACGCCCACAATGATGAGCCCCGTGCCCGGAACCCCGTGGCGATTCAGGCGGCCAAACACCCGCGGAAACATGCCGTCGTCGGCGGCGGCCTTGGCGCTCTGCCCCACGAGCAGCATCCAGCCGCCCAGCGATCCCACGGACTTGAGAATCGCGCACACCGCGATGATGGCCATTCCCGCGTTCCCCACCGCGAGCCGTGCCGCCTCGGCGAACGGCGCGTGAGAGCGCTGCAGCTCGGCATTGGGAATGATTCCCATGATGACCGTGGAGCTCAGGAT
The DNA here is from genome assembly GCA_035517615.1 of Gemmatimonadales bacterium. Taxonomy (GTDB): domain Bacteria; phylum Gemmatimonadota; class Gemmatimonadetes; order Gemmatimonadales; family GWC2-71-9; genus AG25. Next base: position 40,495 of record DATIYM010000062.1, on the reverse strand, counting down.
GTAGACGACCGCCGAGAGTGCGAGGCCGATCAAGGTGGCGAGGGGAATGTTGCGCTTGGGGTTCTCGATCACCCCGGCCGAGACCGCTGCGCTCTCGACGCCCATGAATGCCCACAGCGCGATCGACGCCGCGCGCATGACGGCAGCGCCGCTCGAGCCACCGCTCACGTTCCAGGACGCGAGAAACGTCGAGCGGTCGAACCAGAACCAGCCCAGGAACGCGATGCCGAGAATCGGGATCAGCGCGAGGCTCATGGTCCATGTCTCGAGCAGGCCGACGACCCGCGCGCCGAGGACGTTCGCGAACGTGAAGATCCAGATCACGGCCGCCGTGGCGAACACACTAGCGGGTGGCGCCGCGATCTGCGGAATGAACTCGGCCAGGTAGCCGACCGCCGCGACCGCGATCGCGATGTTGCCGATCCAGTTGCCGAACCAGTACACGTAGTTGGTCTGGAAGCCGACGTAGGGCCCCAGAAAATCCCGGGCGTAGGCGTACGGGCCTCCCGGTTTGGGGTCGAGCTGGCCGAGTTTCGCGAACGCGAGCCCCAGCGCCGCCGCGCCAAGCGCGGCCACCAGCCATCCGAAAATGGCGATGCCGCCGACTCCGGCCATCGTGGAGGGAAGCAGGAACAGGCCGGTGCCGATCATGTTGCCGGCCACGAGCATCGTGGCCTGAACGAGAGACATCTTGCGCGCCGGATCGCTCATCGCAGGTCTCCCCATCCTAATCCGCGACGGCGTCGAGACGTCAGTTTCCCCAACGTCCAATGCTCCCCCCTCGGGGTGCACGACAGACTACCTCGTGACGTTGAAGCCCTCGATCAACTGGTTACTCGCGTTTATCCCGGTCGCGCTCGCTCTCGAGCACGCCAAGGCCGCGCCGCCGCTCATATTCTTTTCCGCGGCGCTCGCCATCGTCCCCGCCGCGAGCCTGATCGTCCATGCCACCGAGCAGATCGCCCACCACACCGGCGATGCCGTGGGCGGGCTCCTCAATGCCACGTTCGGCAACGCGCCCGAGCTGATCATCGCGATCGTCGCGCTGCGGGCCGGCCTCGTTGATCTCGTCCGCGCCTCGATCATCGGCGCGATTCTCGGCAATCTGCTCCTGGCGCTGGGAGTCGCGCTCCTGCTCGGTGGGTTGCGCCACAAGGACGAACCCTACAACGCCAGCGCGGCGCGCATCTACAGTTCCATGATGCTCCTGGCCGTGATCACGCTCATCGTGCCCGGCGCGTTCGAAGGATACTTCTCGGCGGCCGAGTACACGGCTCAAGTCGAGAGTCTGAACACGGCGCTCGCGGTGCTGCTCCTCGTGACGTATGGCCTCTATCTCGTGTTCATGCTCCGCACGCATCCGCAGCTGTTCAAGAGCGCGGAGACCTCGAAGCCCGAACACGCCGAGGGACCGGTGTGGAGTGTGCCGCGAGCCGTCGGCAGCCTCGTCGGCGCATCGGTGCTTGCCGCCTGGATGAGCGAGATCCTCGTCGGCGCCGCCGAGGGAACCGGCGCGGCGCTCGGAATGTCGCAGGCATTTATCGGCCTCGTGCTCGTGGCCATCGTGGGCGGTGTCGCGGAAAGTCTCTCGGCCGTCGCAGCCGGATGGAAAGGAAAGATGGATCTGACGATGGGCATCGCCTTGGGGAGCTCGATCCAGATCGCGCTTTTCGTCGCCCCGGCCCTCGTGCTCCTGAGCTGGGTGATCGCACCGCGGCCGTTGAGCCTCGCCTTTCACCGTGCCGAGCTGGGCGCGCTGCTGCTCACCGTGCTCATCGGCACGGTCATCTCGGGCGACGGACGCGGCAACTGGTACAAAGGCGTCCAGCTGATCGTCGTTTATGCCGCGATCGCGCTGATGTTCTACTTCGTGCCGGAGGTGTCCCGCTGATGAACCGTGCCGCGACGTCTCACGTCGTCAACGCCAAGCCCCTCGACGAGCCTCACGAGCGCCGGGTGCTCGATCCCGTGGAACGGGTGTCGGAATTGCTGTTCGGGCTGATCATGGCCCTGACCTTCACCACGACCCTGAGTGTGGCCACCGCCGGGCACGAGGACGTGCGAACCATGCTGTTCGGCGCGTTGGGGTGCAACGTGGCGTGGGGATTCGTGGACGCGGTGTTCTTTCTGATTACCGTGGTCGCGGAGCGCCACCGCAACGCCGCCATCCTGCGCGAAGTGCGGACGACCGAGGATGCGGCGCGCGCCCGCTCGCTGATCGGGCGTGCGCTGCCACCGCTCGTCGCGTCAGTGCTGCGGGCGCAGGACTTCGAATTCGTCCGGCAGCAGCTCAAGGCGCAGCCGGAGCCGGCGCAGAGGTTTCCGGTGACGGGTCGGGACCTCTTGGGTGCCCTCGCCGTGTTCCTCGTCGTCTTCCTGTCGACCCTCCCGGTCGCGGCCCCGTTCGTGTTCATCCACGGAGCGCACCTCGCGCTCCGCGTCTCGAACGGCGTCGCCCTCGTGCTCCTGTTCTGGAGCGGCGTCGCGCTCGGCCGCTATACGGGCCGGCCGGCGTTCCGACTCGGTGTCACGATGACGCTCATCGGCGTCGTGCTCGTCGCCGTCACCATCGCCCTGGGCGGGTGACGGCGGGGCAAGCCTAGGCGGCTCGCGCAGCCGCCTCAGCGGGCGCCGTCCCCATGACGAGCGGGGTCACGCGCTGCATCGTCAACGCAATCGGCACCGCCAGGATCGTTCCCGCCGGACCAAGCACCCAGCTCCAAAAGATGATCGCAAACACCAGCTGGGTGAACGACAGGTCCAGGCCCTTCACGTAATACCGCGGCTTGATCACGTTGTCGCCGATCAGATTGATCACCCAGCAGCCCACGACCACGACCAACGCGCGCTCCCAGCCGTGCTCGAGTAGCGCGAGCAGCGTCGGGGGAAGCAACGCCACGGGGATGCCGATTCCCGGGATGAACTGGAAGAAGAAGAACATCACCGCCCAGGTGAGCGGCGCATCCACGCCCGCCGCGAGCAGCACCACGAGCATGGCCCCAGCCTGCATCGCCCCCACGAGACCGGTAATCGCGATGAATTGTCGCGAATCGCTCGTCACCAGGTCGAGCTGCGCCGCCAGCGATCGGGTGCCCGAGGGGGAGGGGGGAAGCGTTCGCGCCACGATGATTTCGTAAAGAACCACGGCCGCGATCAGCAGCACGAGCAGCGAGCTGCCGAGGGCCGACGCAAGGCCGCCCAGAAACGCCTTGGTGGCAACGACGATCCGCGCGGGGTCGAGCGGCTGGAACATGGGGATCTGCGACACATCCACGCCGCGATTCTGGAGCGAGATCATGGCCTGGTCGCGCACCGCCGAGAGACGCTCCTGATAGACGGGCAGTTTGTCCACGAGGCGCGCCGTCGAGACGCTGAACAGGCCGATCAGCACCAGGCCGCCGGCGAGCACGATGAGCATCGAGATCAGGACGCTCGAGCCGTGCTTGAACCCTCGTTTCATGAGCATTCCCGGGAGGGGACTCAAGCTTTGCGCCACCAGCAGGCCGAGCAGTACGAGCACGACCAACGGGGCGGCGAGCTTCAAGCCGGCCACGATCACGACGAAGCACGCGCCCGCGATGAGGAGACGCAACGGCCCAAGGTGACGAGTATCAGAAGCGGATTTCGCATCCGCCGTTCCCAATTCGGATTCCTGAATGGTGGCCATGCCGAATGCCTCAGTTGGTGGATGAATCGTGAACGGAATGATGCTCGCCTTGTGGGGATCTATGGTCAAGACCGACGCGGGCTCCCGGCGCGCCAAGACGGGGCCTGATCACGAGCAGGCTTCATGTCGACTGGCTCATGGCCTTGAACACGCCGCCACGATCGCGATCGAAGTAGTACAGCTTCGCGATCTCGATACGGCTCGCGAGGAAGCTACAGGCGACGACCGCGAGTGCCGTTCCGACGAACGGACCGACCCAGTAGATCCACCAACCCTGGTAATTCTGGGAAATGATGGCCGAGCCGAGAGTGCGAGCCGGATTCGTACTGATACCGGAAACAGATGCCTCGAGCGGTACCATGATGGCGTACAGGAACGGGATCATGAGCGGAGTGAACCGGCGCAACCGGCGAGTGCCGAGGAACACGCACAGACTGGCAACGAGCGCGAAGGTCGTCGCGACTTCTCCCAAGAGCACGGCCCCCGTCGAGTATCCCGCGCCCGGGAGCGTCGCGCCGTAGCTGATGCTCGCGCCCATGGCGCCCCACAGGAGCAAGGGAACGCTTCCCAGCGTGGCTCCTCCGAGCTGCGCCACCATGTACCCGACGGCCGCCCGTGGCTTGAGCTTCCCCATCAGCAGAAATCCAAGCGTGACGGCCGGGTTGATGTGCGCCCCGCTGTACTCCCCCACGGGTGAAAGCGCGATCGCCGCCCCCAGGGACCCGAACAGGAACCCACTCAGCGCCCGCCGCAGGACGATGTTGGGTAGAAGGGGCGCAATCGGGCTGCCCGCACCGAACAACAGGATCACGAGCGACAGACCGCCCATAAGGAGGAGACCCGTCCCGAGCATCTCCGACAAGAAGATTTGCCAGGGCAAATAGGATCTTGCCGGAACCGAGGGTTGCGCCTCGAGGATGCCCAGCTGAGTGCTTGTCATACGACCTCAGACCAGCGCCGCCTCTGTGTCCGCCGTCCGCGGCGGTGCCACAGGGATTTCCCCGCGCGGTTGGACCGCGAACACGTGGTATTGCCAGGGCCCGAGGTCGACGTACAGCCCGCGCGAACTCAGGTCATCGCCGGCCTGCTCGTAGGAGGCACCGCCAAGCTGGTCTTGGAGACGCCAGCTACGCCCGCCGAGATCCGCAAATGGCAGTCGCAGATACCCCTGGCTCGGGTTCGGCGCGTAGTTCACGGCCACCACGAGGCGCTGTCCGCCCCGGTGGTGCCAGGCGAAGGCCACGAGGCAATCCGACGTCCCGTTGCCGTCCCAGGCGGGCTCGGCATCGAGCAGCTGCCACCGGCCTTCACGCACCAGCGGCTGTTGCAGCAGGGTGAGCAGCCGCTGATAGAACCGTTTCAGCTCTTCATCGATCGCTTCCTCCGGCGCACGAACCAGATGGGGCGAGATCCGTTTCTTCCGCCCCTCGAATTGCCCCTGGTGGAAGAACCGCAGTCCTGGTGACAGGAAGGTCAGGACTGCCGCCGCCTGATGCACCTCCGGTGCGAAGGTAGCGGCGGCACGCGGCTCGTCGTGATTCTCGAGAAAGCGCGCCAGCTTGTTCTGATAGTCGAGCCCCGCCCGGAAGTGGTCCCGCACGGGACCGGCGCGCCCTTCGACGAGCCGGTCGTAGAGGCGCTTGTCGTAGGCGTAATCGAATCCCTGTTGCTGGATGGTCCATTCGAGGTCCCAATAGACCTCGGCCATGAAGCAGAAGTCCGGAAAGCGCTCGCGCACGCGTCGAGTCGCTTCCGGCCAGAACGCCTGCGCCTTGATTCCCCAGGTCCGCTCGAATACCTCGGGCAGCAGCAGCATGGCCATGTCGCATCGCACCCCGTCGCACTGTGCAGCGATCTTCTGCAGCTCGCCGGTCATCGCCTGTTGGGTGGCAGGGTTGCCATAGTTGAGCTGCAACGTATCGGTCCACCCGGGGAAATAGGGATCCCGGCCGTGGGCGAGCAGCAGGTCGCCCTCGGACCGTTTGACCCAGGTGTAATTCTTCGGGGCGCGCGTCAGGTCCAGCTCGGTGCCGGACACGTAGTATTCGGGATGCGCGTTGACCCAGGGGTGATCCACGGCCGTGTGATTCGGCACGAAGTCGAGCATCAAGCGGAGGCCGCGCGTGCGCAGGCGGTCGCGCAATCGTGCGAGGGCCGGATCGCCCCCCAGCGCGCGATCCACAACGTATCCGGTGATCGCGAACCCGGAGCCGCCGATGTCGTCGTCGGTAAGATCCGGGAGCGTCTCCTGGAACTCCTTGCGAAACTCCGGGAGGGTGCGGGACAGCCGCCGCCCGGCAGCGCCGGTCTGCCAGACGCTCAATAGCCACACCCAGTCGAATCCCATTCCGGCGACTCGGTCAAGCGCGGTGTCGGAGATGTCGTCCAGCGTGGCAGCCCGTTGGAGGGTGCGCGACACCTCCCCCAACCAGACCCGGGTGTTGATCTGGTAGAGGGAGGGATAGTGTGGACTGCGCATGTCAGGTGCGGACCCGCGCCGGGCGCCGGGTCTTGACGGGGGCGGCGGGTTTGGTCACTTCGGTGACGGCGGCCGCCTTGCCCAGCTCGAGCGCCTGCTCCGGCGTGGTCGTCGCGAACAGACGCATGACTCCTGCGATAGCGCCCGTCCATCCGGTCTGGTGGCTGGCGCCGAGGCCGAAACCAGTGTCGCCGTGGAAGTACTCGTAGAAGAGCAGCAGGTCGCGCCAGTGCGGGTCGTCCTGAAGCTTCTTGATGTCACCATACACCGCGCGCCGGCCCTTTGCGTCGCGCACGAAGATGTTACCGAGCCGCCGGCCGAGCTCTTCGGCCACCTGGTACAGGGTCATCTGGTGTCCGGAACCGGTCGGGCATTCGATGGTGAAGTCGTCCCCATAATAGAGGTAGTACTGGAGCAGGGCCCGGATAATGAGCACGTTGACCGGCATCCAGATCGGTCCCCGCCAATTCGAGTTCCCGCCGAACATGCCGCTATCCGATTCGCCGGGGACGTAGCAGACGCGATAGTCCTGGCCGCCGGCATTGAAGACGAACGGATGGTCGGCGTGATAGCGTGAGGTCGACCGGATGCCATAGGGGCTGAGGAACTCCTTCTCGTCGAGCATCCGCGTCAGGACGCGCCGGAGGTTCACGTCGTTCAGCGGCGCGCTCATCTGTCTTCCGGCCACGCCCGGTTTCACCGGATTGTGGACGAACGCCATCAACTCCGGGCGCGCCAGCAGGAACTGGCGCAACCGATCGACCACCCAGGGCACTTTCTTCTTCAGTTCGCCTTCGAACACGGTGACGGCGCACAGCGGCAGCAGCCCGACCATCGACCGTACCTTCAGGCGCTGAGCCGTTCCGTCCGGGAGCCGGAGCACATCATAGAAGAACCCGTCCTCTTCATCCCACATCCCGTCCCCCTGGCCGACGTGCAGCATGGAGGACGTGATCGAGAGCACGTGCCTGATAAACTTCTCCACGAGCTCCACATAGGCCGGCCGAGTGAGCGCCAGCTCCGACGCGATTTCCAGCATGTTCTGGCAGAACAGCGCCATCCACGCGGTCCCGTCGGCCTGGTCCAGGTACCCGCCCGTCGGCAGCGGGGCGCTGCGATCGAACACGCCGATGTTGTCCAGTCCGAGGAACCCGCCCTCGAACAGGTTGCTCCCGGAGCGGTCCTTGCGATTCACCCACCAGGTGAAGTTGAGCAGCAGTTTCTGGAACGCGCGCTCGAGCCAGTCGAGGTCACCCTGCCCGCGCTGGGCCTTCTCGAGGCGATAGATGAACATCGTGGACCAGGCGTGCACCGGCGGATTGACGTCGCCAAAGTTCCACTCGTACGCGGGCAGCTGGCCGTTGGGGTGCAGGTACTGCGAGCTCAGCATCAGGTTCAGCTGCTCCTTGGCGAAGTCGACGTCGACCATGCTCAACGGGAAGCAATGGAAGGCGAGGTCCCACGCCGCGTACCAGGGATATTCCCATTTGTCCGGCATCGAGATGACGTCGGCGTTGTACATGTGATCCCAGTGCTCGTTGCGTGGGGCGTGCTTCCCCTTCTTGAACGGCCCGGCGCCGCGCTCTTCGAGCCAGCGTCCCACGTCGTAGTGGAAGAACTGCTTGGACCAGAGCATCCCCGCGAGCGCCTGACGCATCACGTTGGCGGAATCGGCGCTCAGTGAGGCGGGGATGACGCCGGCATAGAACTCGTCGGCCTCCTTGCGCCGGGCGGCCAGCTGGGCATCGAAGGGGGTCCCGAACACCCCGCGCGAGGTCGGGGCCGCGTCGCTGAGCCGCAGCCGCACCGTTGCGGACCGACCGGGAGCGACGGTCAGGGTGGAGTGCGCCGCCGCCTTGGTTCCGGTGCGCTCGGGATTCACGGCGGCGTTGTTCCCGTGGATGAGATAGTTGTGCAGCGCATCCTTCACGTACGGCGTGCGGTTGGGAACGTGCACGAGACGCTCGGTGTTGGTCTCGTTTTCGGTGAACAGTAGCTCGGCCGCACCTTCCACGGAGAGGAACCGGTCCCCCAGCTCAGGATGCGAGGCTGCGATCACGCCGGGCGCGAGCTGCCGCAGCTGAGGTTTCGCGCCGGCTTCCTTCCGGCCCCAGGACCAGGTGTTGCGGAACCAGAGCGTCGGCAGCAGGTGCAGGACCGCGGGCTCGGCACCGCGATTGTGCGCGTGGATCTGGATGAGAATGTCTTCCGGGCCGGCCTTCGCATATTCGACGATCACGTCGAAGTAGCGGTCCTTCTCGAACGCGCCCGCATCGAGCAGCTCGTACTCCGGCTCGCTCCGGCTCCGCCCGTGATTCGTTCGGACCAGGTCGTCGTAGGGGTACGCGGCCTGGGGATACTTGTAGAGGTACTTCATGTAGGAGTGAGTCGGCGTCGAGTCGAGGTAGAAGTAGCACTCCTTCACGTCCTCGCCGTGGTTCCCTTCGCTGTTGGTCAGGCCGAACAGCCGCTCCTTCAGGATCGGGTCCTTGCCGTTCCACAGCGCGAGCGCGAAGCAGAGCAGCTGGTGGTCGTCCGAGATCCCGGCGATCCCATCCTCCCCCCAGCGGTACGCCCGGGAGCGGGCATCGTCGTGGGTGAAGTAGTTCCACGCGTCCCCCGACTCGCTGTAATCCTCGCGGACCGTGCCCCACTGACGCTCACTCAAGTACGGTCCCCACTTCTTCCAGGGGGCTTTCTGCTCCCGTGCCTCATCGAGGCGAAGCTGTTCCGCGTTCATCGCGTGATCTCCTCAACCATCAGTGAGAACTCCCAGTACGGCAGTCGTGTCGCATCCTGAACGGGAAGAGAAGCTGTCGAGCATTGAGGTCTTCATGAACTCGTGGTGAACGTCCCGGTACGCGCGCGCAGGCACAGCGCCAGCAGGCCCGCGCTCACCTCGCGCATGACTTTTCGCATCTCGGCGTAGGGCGGGTGGAATGGCGTAGACGCCCGGCTACGCCCCCACTCCACCGTGAACGGAATGATCTTCTGCTTCTTGTGGTCGATGAAGTGCCGGCTGTACGCGTAGTCGTCTGCCGCCCCGCCTGTTGGGTAGAGGCCCACCGCCGGCTGCACGCGGTACTTGCGTCCGCGCACCAGCCGGATTGCGGCCGCGATCTGCCGGCCCATCGCCACTGCCTCCTTCTTGTCCTGCGCCGGAAAATATTCGCGATACACGTCGTCATTGATCAGCCCCCGCTTGCCATCGTAGGCCCGGTTCAGAAAGCTCATCCGCGGATCTTTCGACTGGGCGTCGTCCGAGCCCCAGGGATGCAGAATCGTCTCGCCATAGCAGTGCAGATCGACGAAGTAGCGGATGTTGGGAAAGCGATCGAGCAGCCAGATGACGTTACGGGTCTCGGGTTCGGAGGCCGCCCGGGGACCCGCGTAGGTTTCGTAATCGCCGGGACTGAACGTGCTCGCCACGGTCCCTGGGGCGAAGTAGCGATCGAACCGCCAGAGAAACGGAAAATTGCGGTTCAGGTCCACGCCGTACGATCGTTGCCCCTTGCCACGCGGCGGGGGTCGCCGGTTCTTACGCCACATCGAGCTGCGCTCCATGCTGAAGCGCCGCCCGTCGGGATTCGCCTGCGGCAGCACCACGATGTCCATGGTCTCGATGAGGCGGCGGACCTGCGCCGCGGACACAACCCGCGTCTTCCACCTGAATCCGCGCCGGTCGCGGTACGCGCGCAACAACCGCATCGCGAAATAGACGAGGATGTCGGGGCTGCCCCATTCCCGTCCGTGCATGCCGCCGAGCAACAACACGGCGGGGCGGCCGCGACCGCTTCCCTTGCCAATCCGGAAGGCGTGGCAACGGCGCTTCTCCCACGTCAGGTGGGGCAGGGGGATTCTCTCGAAGTACCCGGCGTGGTTCCGGGCCCCGAGCACTAACGCCGCCTCGACCTCATCGGTGGTGAGATAGCCGCCGCCCCAGATGACGTCGCCGTAGCGGCCGCGGGTGACCCGCCGTGCCGCCGCGCTCTTGCCTTCGGCCTGGCGTTTACGGTCGGGACCGTCGACCCGCTCGAGCCGGGTGACCTCGTAGCCTTTGCGCTCGAGCCACTCGATCCTGTCGCCGCGGACGTAGGCATCGACCACGGCACCGCGCCTGTCCTCATGATAGCCGACGACGACGATGCGGAGCTTGGGGCCGAGCGCCGCCAGATGACGGCGATCCCGGCCCCGAACGGCGACGTGGAAGATGGCCATGCGGCCTCAGCGCGGCGACGCTTTCAGGCACTGGACGTAGTAGACGCCGTCGCGGTTTTCGACTCCGTGGGTGTCGTGGCCGAATCCCGGGAACCGAGCATCCCACGACCCGAGTGCGCGCAGGTAACTCAAGTAGGGGCCATCGGCTGCGCCGGTCGACTCGCCCGGCATGAGCATGGGAATGCCGGGGGGATAGGGTACCACGCTCGTCGCGAGTACCCGATTCGCGAGCTTGTCGAGCGGGACATGCTCGATTTCGTCCCGCACGAGGTATTGATAGGCGGCGCTGGGCGTCATCACGAGGGTGGGGAGCGTCGAGAACGCCTCCGCCAGCCAGTGCGTTTGCCGCGTCTCCTTGAGCATCGCGAACATCTGATCGGCCAGCTCGCGGAGCCCCAGATTGGCGTACGCGGCGGGGTAGGCGTTGGCGACCTCGGGCAACGCTTCGGCGAGCGCAGTGTTGGCGTCGTAGTCGCGCTTGAAGTCGAGCAATGCGTTGAGCAGCGTGCCCCATTTCCCTTTCGTAATGCCGATCGAAAAGAGCAGCAGAATCGTGAAATCGGTGGTCTTCTCGACTTCCACGCCGCGGCGGTGGAGATAGGCGGTCACGATGCTGGCCGGAATCCCTTGCGTATCGAGGCCCCCGCCGGAGGCAACGCCCGGCGTCAGCACCGAGACTTTGATCGGGTCCAGCATGCAGTAGCCGTCTTCGATGTCTCCGAACCCATGCCACGCCTCGCCGGGATGCAGCACCCATGCATCGGGTTCGCTCGCAAGGAAGTCCGGCGACGCATCCGCGAAGGCCACCGTCTTGCCGTTCTGCTTGACCTTGTCGGGATTCCAGGTGTTGAAGAACCACTCTTTCTTGTCCGAGAACTCGCGCTGCACGCGGCCCATCGTCTGCCGGAAGGCGATGGCCTCCTGGATCGATTCGCTGGTGAGCGCCAGGCCTCCCGGACCGTCCATCATCGCGGCGGTGATGTCGTTCGAGACGACGATGGGATAGAACGGCGAGGTCGACGCCTGCATCATGTACGATTCATTGAAGCGCGGATGTGGAATCGGGCTGCGGCCGTCGCGGATATGCAGGAACGATGCCTGCGACAGCGCCGCCAGCAGCTTGTGGGTCGAATGCGTGGCGAATACGGTCGGACCCTTGTGATCCTTGGGATCGCCGTACATCGCGTGCCGGTCGCGGTACAGCGGATTGAACCGCGCGTACGCGTACCACGCCTCGTCGAAATGGATGCGATCGACGGAGGGATCGAGCAGCTCTTCCACGCGGCGGGCGTTGTAGCACAGCCCATCGTAGGTCGAGTTAGTGATGATCGAGTGAACCGGGCGCGTCTCGACACCCTTGGTGACCAGGGGATTGGTCTTGATCGCCGCCTTCAGCGCCTCCGGGGCGAGCCGATTCGGCGGAATCGGTCCGATGATGCCATAGCGATTGCGCAGCGGCACGAGATACGTGGGAATCCCTCCGCTCATGACCAGGCTATGCTCGATCGACTTGTGGCAGTTGCGGTCACAGAGAGCGATCTGATCGCGCGCCACCGCGGCCATGAAGATCACGCGGTTCGACATCGACGTCCCGTTGGTCACGCAGTAGGTGCGATGCGCGCCGAACACCCGGGCGGCGTAGCGCTCGTGGGCGCCCATGGGACCGGTATGATCGAGCAGCGATCCCAGCGCGCCGACGCTGATCGACAGGTCGGAGCGCAGCAGGTTCTCACCGAAATAGTCGAAAAACATCCGTCCCACCGGCGACTTGAGAAACGCCGTTCCCCCGGTGTGGCCGGGGGTATGCCAGGAGTATTCGTATTCCTGGCTGAACTTCATGACCGCGGCCGCGAGCGGCGGCATCATCACGTCGATATAGCGCCGGATCGCCGCCACGACCCGGCCGCCGACGAACGCCGCGGTGTCCTCGAGCGTCCAGATGTACTCGTCGACCATTTCCATCACGTCGATCGGGATCGAGGACGCTTCGCCCCGCTCGGCCATGAGGAAGATCGGGATCTTGTCGTTCCGCGAGCGCACGAAGGAAATCAACCTGCGGGCCTTCTCGTGATCGTGATGTTTTTTCGCGTCGCCCCCGTTGCCGGCATCGCCCAGCGTCCAGTCGAGCAACAGGGCGTGAATCGCCGAGTCCGAGATGACGACCGACATACCGTCCTGGGCCGAGGGCGCCTCGACGACATCGATCGCCCGCCCCTGGAGCTCCTTGACCAGCGCCCGCGCGGCATGGCCTTCCGCGGTGGCCGTCGGGAGCTCGTCATCGATCACGAGCGCCCGCATGCTGATCCGCTTAATGCTTCTCTCGATCATCGCAAAATCTCCTGGCGGTTATTCCGGCCGCGTGTTCCAGCGGTAGAACGTGATGGCCTCTTCCGTCGGCGCCCCGAACCAGTTGGTGTACATGGCGCGGAATTCGGGGGTCGAATACAACCGGCTCAGCGTGCGGTCGACGACCATGCGGAACGCGTTATCGCCGCGTGGGAACGCGAGGGCAAACGATTCGTACGTGAAGTACCGGTCCATCACGGCGAGCTGGGCGCCGCTCTGGTTATGGGCCACGACGTCCAGGAGCACCGCGCGGTCCCCGAAGAAGACGTTGGCCCGGCGTTCGAGCACCTCCTGCACTCCCGCGTCGTAGCCGCTCACCGGCACGACCTTCGCCGTCAGGTTGAACTCGCTGAGCTTCCCGGCGAGCCAGGTTTCGGTCGTCGTGCCGTTGATGACGCAGAACGTCTGGGTCTGGAGCAGCTGGCCCGCCGAGGCACGCCAGGTCGGCTCATTGCGGTGCGTCCCGTTGAGCGCGTCGGTCAGGCGTTCGGGGGCGTCTTTACGCAATACCGCGCCGATGCCGCCCGGGAAAATGGGAATCGAGAAATCCACGGCTTCGCGCCGCGTGAGGGTTTCCGTATCCGCCCCACACATCAGATCGACCTTGCCCATCTGCACGGCGACGAAGCGATCCGTCATCGGAACCGGAACCCATTCGACGCTCACCGTCCCAAGCCCCAGCTCGGTCTTCACCGCCTGAACGACCTTGCCGCATAGCGTGACCGAATAGCCCTGTGGATTTCCTGAGGCGTCGCGGAACGAGAAGGGTCTCGCATCGCTCGAGTAGCCGAGCCGAATTCTGCCGGTTTGTTTCACTCGCTCGAGCACGGTTGCCGCTACAGCCTTCGGAGCCGCTTTCTGCTTGGCCTGCTGGGCGAGCGCCCCCTGCGGCGCGGCGAGGGCCAGGACCACGATGGTCCCGATCGCGACCTTCACGGCTTGAGAGACGGGGCGAGCCCCGGCCGTGGCACCGGCCTGCGCTCCGGGCGCGAAGCGATAGGCGATGAAGCCCCACAGCAGATACGTCAGGCCGATGACGATCATGCCGCCCATTACTGCGCTGGGCCCCGACGCATAGAGCGCGTAGATGCTGTAGATGATCGCGATCACCGCCACGATCGTATTGCGCCGATACGTGTTCGCCGGCGCCTTCGCCGCTTTCATCATGTACATCAACGCGGAGAGCGAGATCACATAGGGCACGACGTTCGTCACCACGGCGAGGTTCACCAGGACGCCGAACTGTTTGCTCAAGCTGGGCGAGATGGTCGAGAGCGCGAGCAGCGACTGGACGACGCCGAGCACGAGCATGCCGACGATCGGCGCGCCCATCGAGTTGATCTTCGTGAAGAACTTCGGGAACATGCGCTCTTCGGCGGCGGCCTTGCCCGTCTGCGCGATCGTGAACTGCCATCCGAGCAGCGACCCAAGGCAGGCCAGCACCGCGAGTCCCATCACGATACGGCCGATCATGGGATTGAACATGTGAGCGAACGCGAGCGCGAACGGTCCGGTCGACTTGGCGAGATCGGCGTTGGGCACGATGCCCTGGATGACAGTCGTCGAGAGGATGTAAATGACGGCAGCGCCCAGGGTGCCGAACATGCAGGCCAACGGCACGTCGCGCTTCGGGTTCTCCACGGCATCCGAGTTCTGGGCCGCCGATTCCATGCCGAGGAAGGCCCACAGGGTGAGCGCGATGCTCGAACCCATGCCGCTCCCGATGCTCAATCCATGAGGATTCCAGGCGGCGCTGAAAACATCGCTCCGAAACCAAAACCAACCGATGATCGACAACAGGCCCACCGGCAGGATCACGCCCCATACGGTCACAGAGCCAATGCGGCCCGTGATGGACGGGCCGCCGAAGTTGGCGACCGTCGTGAGCCACAGGAGTACGATCACGCCGATGCACGTCGCGATCGGAGTCGCAGCGAGCCAGGGGAAGAACCCGGCCAGGTAACCCACCGCCGAAATCGCGATGGCCACGTTGCCGATCGCGAGCGAGAGGAAGTACAGGAAGAACGTCATGAAGTAACCGTCCTTGCCGTATGCATCCTCCGAGTACGCCGCCATGCCGCCGGGACGCTGATTGAAGATCCCGGCCTGGGCGAAGCCGTATGCGATGGCCATCGAGCCGAGCGCGGTTACGATCCACGAAAGCAGCGAGATGGCCCCGACCTGAGCCATGTTCGTCGGCAGCATGATGATCCCCGAGCCCATCATGTTCACGGCCACGATGAACGTCAGCTGCATGAGCGTCATTTTCTTCTTGGCGTCTGCCACGGTTCCCTCCTTGATCCACGAGACGTTCGGGCGTGATACGAAAGGGCTACGGCTTCAGGCAGTAGATGTGATAGTGTCCGTCGCGCTCCTCAGTCCCTTCTACTTCTTTCGCAAACCCGGGGAACCGCTCGCCCCATTCCTGCACCGCGCGCAGGTAGGTGAGCCACGGGCCATCTGCGGCGCCGACGCTCTCTCCGGGCATCACGATCGGAATGCCGGGAGGGTAGGGGATCACGCCCACGGCAACGACACGGTTGGCCATGTTGTCGAGCGAGACCTTCTCGGCCTCCCCGGCCATCAGTCGCTGAAAGGCGCGCCGCGGCGGCATTGCGGGCGTGGGCAGCGTGGCATACGCCTGGGCCTGCCAGTGGCCCTGACGGCTTTCCTTCATATGGGCCCACATCTCGTCACCCAGGTCCTTGAGCCCCTGGTTTGCATATCGGGCCGGAGCCCCGGCGACGACCTTGGGCAGCACTTCGCTGAGTGGCGCGTTGCGGTCGTAATCCACTTTGAAGTCGAGCAGGGCGTTGAGCAGCGTGCCCCATTTGCCCTTGGTGATCCCCATGGAGAACAGGAACAGCACCATGTGGTCGGTGGTGCGCGACGGCACGATCCCCTGGCGCCCGAGATAGGCGGTCACGATATCGGCCGGAATCCCGCTCGTCGCGAACGTCCCATCCGCTTTCATCCCCGGGCACACGATGCCGAACTTGATCGGGTCGAGCATGCACCAGTTGTCGGGGATGCCGTCGAATCCGTGCCACTCCTCTCCGGGGTGAAGCACCCAGCAGGCGGGCTCGCGCGCGAGCAGCTCGTGCGACGCTTCGTGGAACGGAATGCGTTTCCCGGTTTTGGGATCGGTCACCTCGGGGGCGTTCCAGGGCGCGAAGAACCAGTCGCGCTTGGCCGTGAACTCCTGGTGCACCCGGGCCACGGCGAGCCGGCACGCTACGGCTTCGTCGATCACGTCCTGCGTCAGCGTGAGCCCGGCGGGGCCGTCCATCATCGCCGCCGCGACGTCATTTGACGCGATCAGCGCATACAGCGGCGACGTGCTCGCCTGCGCGCAGTAGGCCTCGTTGAAGCGGCCGTGATCGATCGCGCCCTTGCCGTCGCGGATATGGATGAACGACGTCTGGGACAATGCCGCGAGCAGCTTGTGCGTCGAGTGCGTGGCGAAAACCGTCGGCGCGTCCTTGGGGTGCTCGCTCGGATTGCCGCGCATCGCGTACCGGCTGCGATACAGCGGATTGAACCGAGCGTAGCCGTACCACGCTTCATCGAAGTGAATGCGATCGACGCTCTTCGCGAGCCGGTCCTGCGCCTCGGCGGCGTTGTAGCACATCCCATCATAGGTGCAGTTCGTCACCACCGCGTACACGGGGCGCTTGTCGGTTGCGTGCTTCGTGAGCGGGTTCTGTGCGATGCTCTCGGCAATCGCCTTGGGCTCGAGACGCTCCGGCGGAATCGGGCCGATGATGCCGTAGCGGTTGCGGGTAGGCCGCAGGAACACGGGGATGCCGCCCGTCAGCGCGAGGCCCTGCTCGATGGATTTGTGGCAGTTGCGGTCGCACAGCGCGATCTCGTTGTCACCGACGCAGGCCATCATGATCGCCCGATTCGACCCCGACGTGCCGTTGAGCACCGAATACGATCGATGCGCGCCGAACACGTGCGCCGCATAGCGCTCGCTTTCACCCATCGGTCCGCTATGGCCGAGCAGCGAGCCGAGCGCGCCGCGCTCGATGCCCATATCGGAGCGGAACAGGTTCTCGCCGAAGTAATCGAAGAACGCGCGTCCCACCGGCGACTTGAGAAACGCGACGCCCCCTTGATGCCCCGGCGCTGCCCACGAGTACTCGCGGTCGCGATCGTAGCGCGCCAGGGCGGCCGCAAACGGCGGCAGCAGCCCCTGGATGTAGCGATCGATGGCCGCGGTCACGCGGCCTCCGATGAACGCCGCGGTATCTTCGAGCGTCCACACGAATTCGTCCGCCAGCGTGGCGTCCTCGACCGTAACCGTCCCCGTGATGGAACGGTCCGCCATCAGGAACACGGGGATCTTGGCATTGCGGCCGCGCAGGGTCCGCAGCAGCTCGGTCGCCTGCCTGTGGGTACCGTGATTGTGATTGCCCAGCGTCCAGTTGACGAACACACAGTGGATCGCCGAGTCGGAAACGACGTTCGCGAGACCGTCGTCGAGCGAGAAGGCCTCGATGACCTCGAGGCCGCGCCCGCGAAGCTCGTCCGCCAGGGTGCGTACGGCGCGCCCACCCGCCGTGTTTGCGACGGCCAGGGCATCATCGACGATCAGTACTCGCCGCGTGAGCGGCCGTGACGTGCCGGTAATCATGTGCTTACCCGACGTGCGCGTGCATCAGTAGGAATACGCGACATAGATCATTCCGTAGGTGAAATTCGAGGTCCGTCCATAAGCCTGTGTGGCGGCATCCTGGGGGTGTGCCACTGCGGCAACGAAGCTGACGATGAAATTCGAGTTCACCTTCCAGTCGGCGTACAGATCGATCTCGGAGAGCAGATTCTTGGACGTGACGCCAGCAGGGAGTTGGTCGAACTTGAAGGAGTACCCGATGAGGCCGCCGCTCAAGGACGCGAACGGCGTCAGGTGGAGTCGTGCCTGGTGGGATACGAGGTTCGAATTGGAGAGGAAGTACTCGCCCCCGATCTCTCCCTGCCACCACGTGCCCCAATCGTAAAATCCGGGGAGCAAGGGATCGAACGCCTCATTCGCCGGCGTGGCGGGATCGTCCCCCTTGAAGAAGGCGTAGCGGTACGAGAGCTTCGGCGTCCACTTCACTTTCGAGAACTCGAAGGCGGCCTGTGCGGTCCACGCGGTGGACTGGATCAGGTCGCCGTTGTTCTCGCGGGCCCATTCGAATTCGAATGAGAGCTGGCGCAGCTGGCGCAGCGGGGCGCTGTAGAGCCGGAGGTTGTACACGTTCATGCCGTCGCGCGCGGGAAGCGGATTGTTCGCGCCGTCGGGATTCGCCATGAAGTGCATGTACGTAGCGCCGATGGTGGTCGCGGTATCGAGCACGAACTCATAGTTCGCGCCGGCCACCTTGGTGTTCGAGTTGTTCTCCGGCAGCTCATCGCGGTCGAGATAAAACAATTCGAACTTGTTGTTCTTCGCGTTCAGTTTGCCGAGCCCGGCAAACCCCCACGCCTTGCGCGCGTTGCTCCAGAAGCCACCGCGGCTTCCACCTTCGGCGGAGCCATCCCACAGCAGAAAGCCGTGTCCGATCTTGTACTGCTCGCGTCCCAGCGAGAACTCGAGCGCATTTTCTCCCAGTGACGGCATCGTCTTGCCTGAACGCCATCCGATGTACATGTCCTCGACTTTGAACGACGACTGCGCGCTTCCCACCAGTGGCACGGGAGGAGTGTCGAAGGTGCGTTCACCCACGGCGCTGACTTTGGCGAACCATTCGCCGTGCGCGTTCTCGACCGAGCCCGAAAGCGCGGGCTTGGCGTAGCTCTCGAACCAGTTACCGCCGAGATCGCCCGAAGGGTCGTCAGGAATGCGGTCGCGGTAGAGAGAATTTCCAAAGCCGAACATGCCGCCACCGGCATCGAGGTTGAACGTCCAGTTGACCTTCTTCGGAAGCCCGGTGGGGCGCTCTTCCGCGGCGGGAGCGTGGGCGGGGGCCGGGGATGTCGCGGGTGCGGCTGGAGGCGGCGTCGCCGGTGCCGGCGCTGGGGCCGCAGCGGGTGGCGGGGTCGCCCCCGCTTGCGGTGCCGGTTGCTGGGTCTGTCCCTGGGCTGTGACCTGTCGAGTCGCGACGCAAAGAGCGAAGCTCAGGAGCGTGCTACGCAAACGCATCATTACAACGACCTGCGCTGGAGATGGGACCAAGGTGGCGGTCCGGCGGGTGACCCTGGTATTGGACCTTCGGCCTACCAAACGATCGTTACTCCAACGTTACGCGCCGTTACCTGTATTTCACCTTGGTTCAATGCCACAGGTTGGCGTGGAAGGCCAGCTTCAGAGCGTTGCCACTTCCGTCCCCGAACCCCGGGCGGTGTTCATGATTCGATGGTCTCGCGCCTTCGCCGCCGGCTGCACGCTGGCACTGCTCGGTGCCGCGTGCGGCGGAGAGAAGAAATCCGCGCCCACCGCTGTCGATGTGGTCGTCGCTCCAGTACAGGTGCGCGATGTCCCGATCGTGCGGGAATGGGCCGCTCAGACGTTCGGCGCGAATGACGTGGAGATTCGCGCGCGCGTGAAAGGGTATCTCCTGCAGAAGGCCTATCAGGAGGGCACCATGGTGAAGAAGGGCGCCCTCCTGTTCCAGATCGATCCCCAGGAATACCAGGCGGCGGCCGCGCAGGCGCGGGCGACGCTCGTGCAGGCGCAGGCGGGGCTCTCGAAGGCGAACACCGACGTCAACCGGCTGCGGCCGTTGGCCGAACGCCACGCGGTGAGCCAGCAAGACCTGGATCACGCCGTGGCTGCGCAAGACGCCGCGAAGGGACAGGTCGACGCCGCGCGCGCCGTCCTGCAAAACGCAGAGCTCAACCTCGGCTACACGCGCGTGACGACGCCCATCACGGGATTGGCCGGCGTGGCGCAGGCCGACGTCGGATCGTTGGTCGGCAGCCCCGGACCGACGTTGCTGACCGTCGTCTCGCAGATGGACACGATCAAGGTCAAGTTCCGCATCTCGGAACAGGAATACCTCACGCTCATGCGGGCGCTCGGCGACACGGCTGGACAGACGGAGCATCGCCCACCAGGCAACGCGCAGCTCGATCTGGTGTTGGCGGACGGGTCCGTGTACGGCAGCAAGGGACACGTGGTGACGGTAGACCGCAACGTGGATCCCACGACGGGCACGCTCGGCATTGAAGCGTTGTTCCCTAATCCCACCGGCCTCCTGCGTCCCGGACAGTTCGGCCGGATTCGCGCGCCGGTCACCACGCGATCCAACGCCATCGTCCTGCCGCAGCGCGCCGTGCGCGAATTGCAGGGGACTTACTCGATCGGCGTGCTCAAGCCCGACAGTACGGTTGAGATTCGGCCCATCAAGGCGGGAGCGAGGGTGGGCAGCGACTGGGTGGTGGACTCAGGGCTCACCGCGAACGACATCGTGGTGGTCGACGGAATGCAGAAGGTCCGCCCCGGGGTGAAGGTCCACGCGACGCGCGCGCCCGCGGACTCGGCACAGAGCCCCCCCGCGGCGTCGCAGGCCTCCGACACTACTCAGCGGCGCTGACCTATGGCTGATTTCTTTATCCGACGACCCACCGTCGCGATCGTGATCTCGATCGTGATGGTGCTTCTGGGTCTCGCCATCCTGCGGAAGCTTCCCATCGAACAGTATCCCAGTCTCGCGCCGCCCACGATCCGCGTCGAGACGACGTATCCTGGCGCGTCCGCCGAGGTCGTCGAACAGTCGGTCGCGACGCCGATCGAGCAGCAGGTGAACGGCGTCGACAACATGATCTACATGAAGTCGCTCAACACGAGCGATGGCCGCATGCTGCTCGACGTGTCGTTCGAGGTGGAGATGAACCGCGACATGGCCAACGTGCTGACCCAGAACCGGGTCTCGCAGGCGCAGTCGCGGCTGCCGCAGGAAGTGATCCAGCAGGGCGTGACGGTCAAGAAGATCAATCCCAGCATCCTGAACGTGATCTCGCTGTACTCGCCCAACGGGACGTATGACGCGCAGTTCCTCAACAACTACGCGATGATCAACGTCCGCGACGCGATTCTCCGCGTGCCCGGTGTCGCGCAGGTCGATCTGTACGGCGGTGCTGAATACGCCATGCGCGTGTGGCTCAAGCCCGACCGGATGGCCACGCTCGGGATCACCACGGCCGATGTGACGAACGCTATTAAGGAGCAGAACCTGCAGGCGCCGGCGGGCAAGGTGGGCGATGAGCCCGCGCCACCCGGGCAACAGTTCACGTATACGGTGCGCGCACCCGGCCGGCTCGTGAACGCCGACGAGTTCGACAACATCATCGTGCGGCAGACGCCGAACGGCGGCATCGTCCGCATCCGCGACATCGGGCACACGGAGCTGGGCAGCGAAAACTACCGCTCGTTCGGCCGGCTCAACGGCAAGCCTGCGGGCGTACTCGCCGTGTACCTGCTGCCCGGCGCCAACCAGCTCAAATCGGCCGAAGGCATTTACCACACGCTCGACGAGCTGAAGAAGTTCTTCCCGGCGGACATGGACTACATGATCACCTACGATACGACGCCCGCGGTGAAGGCGTCGATCGAAGGGATCCTCCACACCCTGGTCGAGGCCTTCATTCTCGTCACGCTGGTGGTGTTCATCTTCCTGCAGAGCGTGCGCGCCACCATCATCCCGCTTCTGACCGTACCGGTCTCGCTCATCGGGACGTTCATTTTCTTCCCGATGCTCGGCTTTTCGATCAATACGCTCACGATGTTCGGACTGGTGCTCGCGATCGGCATTGTGGTGGACGACGCGATCGTAGTGGTCGAAGCGGTCATGCACCACATCCAACATGGCAAGACGCCCCATGACGCCACCGTCCAAGCCATGAAGGAGGTCTCCGGGCCGGTCGTCGCCATTGCGTTGATTCTGTCGGCGGTGTTCGTGCCCGTGGCGCTGCTGGGCGGATTGACGGGACGTTTGTACCAGCAGTTCGCGCTCACCATCGCCGTTTCGGTGCTGCTGTCCGCCTTCAGCGCGCTGTCGCTCTCTCCCGCGCTGTGCGCCATGATCCTCAAGTCAGGCCACGGGGCGACCAAAGGGCCGTTGGGGAAGTTCTTCGGCTGGTTCAACAAGACATTCGAGCGCACGACGGCCGGCTACGTCACCGTATCGCGTCTGTTCGTGCGTCGCACCATCCTGGCACTGATCGTGGTTGCCGCATCCGGTGTGGCCACGGGCTTCGTGGCGAAGGTGCTGCCCGGCGGCTTCGTCCCGGACGAGGACCAGGGGATTTTCATGATCAACGTGCAGCTGCCCCTGGGCTCCTCGTTGCAGCGGACCAGCCAGGTGTTGGGCCAGATCGAGGCCATCGTCGGCAAGACCGACGGCATCGAAGCCTGCAATGCGATCGGCGGGCTGGGCATGCTCACCAACAGTTTCAGCCCGGAGTTCGGCTCGTTCTTCTGCCGGCTCAAGCCGTGGGACGAGCGCAAGAGCAAGGCGCTGCAAGTCGCCGGCATTCAAAAGACCGTAGGCGCCGAGCTGGCGCAGCTGCCCGGTGCTGTTGCGTTCCCCTTCATGCCGCCGACGATCTCGGGTTTCGGCGCCGCGGGCGGATTCAACTTCCTGCTGCAGGACCGGAGCGGAACGTTCACGGTCGAAGACCTCGGCCGTCAAACCCAGGCGTTCCTGCTCGAGGCCCGGAAGCGCCCCGAGCTTGCGAACCTGTTCACCTCGTTCAATCCCACGACGCCGCAGATCTCGGTCAATCTCGATCGTGAGAAGGCCCGACAGCTCGGCATTCCGATCAACGACGTGTTCCAGGGACTGTCGGCGTTCATGGGCGGCGCGTACGTCAACGACTTCAACCGGTTCGGCCGGCTGTACCGCGTGTACGTGCAGGCCGAAGCAGCCTTCCGCGCGCGCCCCGAGAACATCGGCCAGCTGTACGTGCGCAGCAAAACCACCAACGACATGGCGCCGTTGGCGACGCTGCTGAGCGTCACGCCCTCCTCGGGCACGGAGATCACGACCCGCTTCAACCTGTTCCGCTCGGTCGAGATCTCTGGGGTCCCCGCGCCGGGCTACAGCTCGCAACAGGCCATGCAAGCACTCGAGCAAACGGCCGCCAAGGTTCTGCCGCCCGAGATGGGCTATGCGTACTCGAGCATGTCGTATCAAGAGAAGGTGGCGCCGCCCGCCGCGCCGACGTTCGTGCTCGCGGTGGTATTCGTCTTCCTGCTGCTCGCGGCCCAGTATGAAAGCTGGCGTTTGCCGTGGGC
The DNA here is from genome assembly GCA_035517615.1 of Gemmatimonadales bacterium. Taxonomy (GTDB): domain Bacteria; phylum Gemmatimonadota; class Gemmatimonadetes; order Gemmatimonadales; family GWC2-71-9; genus AG25. The sequence continues at coordinate 17,560 of DATIYM010000062.1, read as the reverse complement.
CGTGTTGCTCGAGACGCCGCTCGTCGCGCTGGGCGCGTTCCTCGGCGCGTGGGCCATGCACTACGACAACAACGTGTACGTGCAAATCGGGCTGATCATGCTCATCGGACTCGCGGCGAAGAACGCGATCCTCATCGTAGAGTTCGCGCGGGTGAAGTACGAGGAGGGGTCGAGCCTCGAGGACGCGGCCCTGGAGGCGGCCAAGACGCGCTTCCGGCCGATCCTGATGACCGCGTTCGCATTTATCATGGGGTGCATTCCCATGATGCGGGCATCGGGATCCGGTGCCGGCGCGCAGAACGTGATGGGCACCGCGGTCGTGTGGGGGATGTCGATCGCGACCGCGGTCGGTGTCTTCATCGTGCCGGCGCTGTTTGCCTGGACCGAGAGCTGGACCTTCGGAAAGAAGAAGAAACCGCGCGAGGAGCGGGGAACGGTGCCGGAGCCCGCGCTCGCGGCCAAGGCGCCGAGCGCCCATTGATGCGCACCGCCACGGCGCGCCGGCTCGCGGCGGTATTGGTTGCGGCGAGCGCCGCCGCCTGTGCCCTGGGCCCGGGCTACAAGCGGCCCAACGAGGCCGTGCCGGAGCACTGGACCGACACGACGCTCTCCGTCAACGACTCCTCCTATGCCAACCTGCACTGGTGGGACGTGCTGGGCGATACCACGCTACAGCGCCTCGTCCGCGTCGCGCTCCAGGAGAACCGCGACCTCCGCGTTGCGCTCGCCCACGTCAACGAAGCGCGTGCGCAGCTCGGCATCCAGCGCCTCGAGTTCCTGCCGCAAATCGATGCCAGCGGCAGCGCGCTGAAGCGCGAGGTGCACGACACCCTGCTGGGATTCGGCGTGGGCCAGTATGACTTCTTTCAGGTCGGTGCGACGGTCAGCTGGGAGCTCGATTTCTGGGGACGGCTGCGCCGCCTCAATGAATCCGCCCAGGCGTCGCTTTTGGCGAGTGAATACGGACGCCGCGCCGTGATCGTGACCGTCGTGGGCGACGTGGCGCGGGCCTACCTCGAGCTGCGCGACTTCGACCAGCAGGCAGTGATCGCGGAGTCGAACGTGTCGACTCGCCGCGTGTCACTCGATCTTGCCCGCTCCCGCTTCGAAGGCGGCTTGACCTCCGAGTTGGACGTGCGCCAGGGCGAGTCGGAGCTCGCCAACGCTGAAGCCCGGCTCGCACAGATACGGCTGCAGGGCGGGCAAAAGGAGCATGAGCTCAACGTGCTGCTCGGGCGCATGCCGGGCACGGTGCCGCGTGGCGCCGCCCTCGTGAATCAGCAATTCCCCGCACGCGTTCCCGCGGGGCTCCCCTCGACGCTGCTCGAGCGCCGGCCGGACATCCGGCAAGCCGAAGAAGAATTGCACGCCGCCAATGCGCAGATCGGCGCGGCCATTGCCGCGCGCTTCCCCACGATTTCGCTGACCGGCGCCGCAGGCACCCGCACCGACGCAGTGGATCAGTTGTTCGGCGCCATGACGGGCTTCTGGCATCTCGGCGCCAATGTCCTGCTGCCCATTCTTAATAGTGGCCGCAGCGGCAAGCAGGTCGCCTTGGAACGCGCCCGCACCGAAGCCGCCCTCGCGCACTATGACCAGGTCGTCTTGGAAGCGTTCCGCGAGGTCGAAGATCAGCTGCTCGCGCTCGAGCAGTTCGGCATCGCGGTCGATGCGGCCCTGCGGCAGGTGGCAGCGGCGCGACGCGCCGTACTGCTCGCCGCCGATCGCTACCACGGCGGGGTCGACAGTTACACGACGCTGCTCGATGCCCAGCGGATTCTCGCCGACGCCGAGCTTGGCGAATCCAGCCTGCAGCGCCAGCAGCGCGTCGCGGTCGTGCAGCTGTATCGGGCACTCGGCGGTGGGTGGGATCCCGTCACCGATTCGCTCGCCGTGCCGCACGCATCGCATTAAGCGCCCACGCGGCGAGCGGTAATCCGATGTCCTGGCTTACCTCACCTGAAAGCTGGATCGCCCTCGGGACCCTCACGCTCCTCGAGATCGTGCTGGGGATCGACAACATCATTTTCGTGTGGGTGCTCGCCAGTCGGCTGCCCCCCGCGCTCCAGGGGCGGGCTCGCACCGTCGGGATTGCGGTGGCCATGGTGACCCGACTGCTGCTGCTGTTTTGCATCACGTGGATCATGCGTCTCACCGAACCGCTGTTCAGCGTCCTGGGCCACGTGCTCTCGGGCCGAGATCTGATTCTGATCGCCGGTGGTCTGTTCCTCATGTGGAAGAGCACACACGAGATTCACGACAAGCTCGAGGGCAGCGCGAGCGAGGGGGCGGGCAGGGGGAAGCGTGGCGTGACGTTCACCAGCGTGATCATCCAGATCGCGCTGCTCGACATCGTGTTCTCGCTCGATTCGGTGATTACCGCCATCGGCATGGCGCGCGAGATCGAGGTCATGGTCGCTGCGATCGTGATCTCCGTCGCGGTTATGCTCTTCGCGGCGAACGCGATCAGCGCCTTCGTGTTGCGTCATCCGACCATCAAGATGCTCGCGTTCGCGTTTCTGCTGCTCATCGGGGTGACTTTGGTGGCGGACGGCGTGGGGCAGGACGTGCCGAAGGGGTATGTCTATTTCGCGATGGGGTTCTCAGTATTCGTCGAGCTTTTGAACCTGCGAGCGGCGCGGGGGCGTCGCACCGCGCCGGTCGAGCTCAGGCAGCGCCCGCTCGAGGCCGCCGCACTCGAGCTCCCGTCTCGATCGCCGCGCTAGACCTATTCCCGCCACGCCACCTCAGCCGTCGCGCCGCACCGACCACAGCTCAACGTCTTTTGTTGGGACTCGAGTGGCATGCGATGACGGCAGGTGGAACAGACCCCGTAGCGCGATCCCCATTTCATCGGCAAGTCCACCGCATCGTAGGGGCGCTGGACCACGGACCAGCGGTTAGGGCGTAGTGCCACAATCTGCAACAGCTCGCGCGGCACGCTTACCGAGCGCTGCCCGACTTCGAGGATCACCGCTTCGGGCATGAGTCTCACGACCTGATACCAGGCGCCGCGGCGAACGCTGCAGTTCACATCGCCGCGCACTCGCGCCCACTGTCGAACTTCCATCTCGTCCTCCTCCTTTGGTGTTGGGCGCTCCTGGCAAAGCTATGTGACCACGCCCATCCGCTGGGTGACGGCAGTCACATCGCCCTGGGGCCGGAACGAGCGTTTTGTAGTGCGTACAATCGTCCCGCGCCAGAAACGGAGGACTCCATGACGGACTTGCGCTGGGCTCGCGTGCGCACCGACGCGACGTGCCAGCTGCGACGCGGCGCGTGGTATCGCATCCTGCGGCTCACCACGGAAGAAGCCGTGCTCGACGTGAATTCGCGTCCGGTCGGCGTGTCGCGTTCGCTGCTCTACATGCTCCCCGCGCATCCCGGCGTCTGGTCGGTCGTGCCGCGGCCCCAGAACTCCAAGGCGCTGCCCGTGCGCTGGGGGCCGCGCTATGCGGTGTGTCCCGAATGTCGCAATCGCGCGGCTCTCGGCAATGCGTCCGTGAGTCTCAGGTGCGCGAAATGCGGCGGCGTGTTCGAGATCGGCTGGGGAGACGCCTACTTCGCGTAGCTTCGAGGAGACCCTGTGGTCCGCTTGATCTGGCTGGTCTTGATGCTTGCCGTCGTCGCGGGAATCGTTGCCGGAGCCTCCTGGGCTATCGCGTACAGTCAGGTCGGTTCGCTGCTGGGCGATCCGCCGCCCGAGATGGGCGTTCAAACCACGACATTCCTGTGGAATGGAGCCAGCGCGCACGTCTGGTCGTTCGCATTCTATCCGACGGAGATTCCTGGGGCGTCGAGCGTGCGCATCTACGTCACGCCGCTGGGTCGCGTTGTTGAGACCTATCCGGCGGATCTCGAGGCCAGGGTGAGGGTGCTGCACGCCAAGGGCTATTGAGCGTACGGTCCGCCCGGCCTGCGGGTCGACATCCACAGATCATTGTTGGCGGTTTCCCCGGGACGGTTTGACGTGAAGATCAACGTCTCGCCGTCCTCCGACAGCGCGGGCTGCCTTGGGCGAACGCCCGCCGCTGCTGCATTCAATGCGTTGTTTTGGACGCGCGCGTCGACGTCGCCACCCAACGAGATTGCCAGCGAAGAGCCCAGAGTCTGGCAGAAGCTGTGCCGGACCACAACCGACGCCCGCCGCCGCCGGCTTTCTCGCAGGCTGGGGATGGACCGACACCCACGTTGCTGCGATCGCAGGCGCCCGCGTACGGTGCGAGGCCGACGACGGAGATGCGGTGCAACGCTCACTTCATGGCTCCCTCGGGGCGTCAGACCCTCGTCAGATTGGCATCGCCGGTTGGTTCCATGATGGAACCGTTGAGTTGCGTTGCCGAACGAGACGCCGCCAGTAGGTTCTCCCCCGGTCTGTGGGGGAGGGGAAACCACGGCCTCGCATCCTGGACGCTCCGCAACTGATGGGAAGCTCGCACCAGGGCTGATTCTCACGACTCTGGGTGGCGCCTCGCTTGCCGCCCGTGGACGGGGAAGAGGGAAGACGGGCGCCGGACTGCAGACGCTCTTTGGCCCCGGCAAGCCGGTCGCGCTCCTCGCGTATCTCGCCAGCGCTCCCGAACGCCGCGTGCCACGCGACCGGATTAGCGAGCTGCTCTGGTCCGATCGTCCACCCGATGTGGCGCAGCACGATCTCCGCCAAACTTTGTGGTACATCCGCCGGCGTGTCGGCACGGTGGTGATTGCGAATCGGACGGGAGAGTTGGTGCTCGATCGCTCGGTGCGGTGCGACCGCGATGCCTTTCTCAGCGCGCTCGATGGTGGACAGGTCGAGCGCGCGGTCCGGTTGTACCGGGGCGATTTTCTCGCCGGACTGGGGAGCTCCGGTTCGACGGGATTCGACGAGTGGGCGAACCTCGAGCGCTACCGGCTCTCCCGCACCTTTTGCAACTCGGGGGAAGAAATCGCCCGCCGCGCGGTCCGTTTGGGAGACTTCACGCGCGCCATTGCATTAGCGCAACGGGTGCGTGACGCCCAACAGACGGACGAGGCGTGTTGGCGGTTGTACCTCGAGACGTTGCTGGCCGGGGGCGAGCGGATTCGCGCCGCGACTGAAGCCGATCTCCTCGAATGGCAGCTCGCCATGGCGGGACGGGAGCCTGATCCGCCCACGCGCGAGCTGCTGCGTCGGGCGCGGCGTCGCGCGACACCTCAGGACGTGCAGCCCATGGCGACGGCCATGGCGAGGCTCGTCGGTCGCGCGACGGAAATGGGCGTGCTGCTGCGCGCGTGGGAAAAGACCAGGTGGCGTCATGGTGCGCACATCGAAATCGTTGCTCCCACCGGATTTGGAAAGACGATCTTCCTCAAAGAGGCGAAAACCCGCCTGCAGGCGCTGGGCGCGTGCGTCGTCTATCTCGCCTCGAACTGGACGACCCGGGAAGTGCCCTATGTACTCGCGTCCGACGTCGCGACGGAGCTGGCCGAGCTGCCGGGCGCCGCGGGCGTCTCCGCCGTGACGGCTGCCGCGCTCGTCGCGCTCAATCCCACGCTGTCTCGCCGCTTCCCCGTAGCCCCGGACCGCGCGATCGGGGAAGAGGCGACCCGCAACCGGCTGTTTGCGCTGCTCGAGCTGCTGCAGGCCGTGTCGGAAGAGCGTCCCATCGCGCTCCTGCTCGACGACGTGCACTGGGCCGATAACCACTCGCGCGAGGTGCTCGATGCGGTCTGGGACCGCGTGGATCGGTTCGCCACGCTGATTGTGACCGCGTCCCGCACCGCGTCCGATCGTATCCCGGGCGCGCACACCGCCACGGTTCGCCTGGCCCCGCTGGCGGCGAAGGATATGCGGATGTTGCTGGAAGGACATGGCGCGTTGCCCGAGTTGCAGTGGGCGCGGGAGCTGCCTGAGCGGTTACAGACAATTGCGGCGGGCTCGCCTCTTGCGGCGCTGGACGTGCTCGAACGAGCCATCGACCACGGGGTGCTGGCCGTGCGCGGCGGTATCTGGACATGCGCGGAGCCGGCCGAGCTCCCGGCGCGGCTCGAGGGGCTGTCGGGCGTGCGGATCCAGCCGATCGAATCCCATCAGCGCTCGATTCTGGTCATTCCGTTCGCGCCCGGCGACGCGGCCGTGGACGGCTATACGGATGGTTTGTCGGAGGAGGTCGTCGCGGCACTTACGGGCATCGATTCGCTGCGCGTGATCTCCTGGGCTTCCGCGAGGAAGCTCAAAGGCAGCGATCGCGAGATTGCGGCGCTCGCGAGCGAGATCAATGTCCGATACGTGCTGCGGGGCAGGCTCGCCGGCTCAACCGAAATGGTGCGCGTTTCGCTCGACCTGGTGCACACCGCGAGCAGCACGATTGTCTGGAGTATGCAACGCGTGCTCGGCGTCGGCGCGCTGTCGGAGCTCGCGCAGCAGACCGCCCGCGAGGTCGCGACGGCCCTCCACGTCCCCCTGACTCCCACTCAGGATCGGAGGCTCGGGCGGCGCGCGATTCCCGACGGCCGGGCGTACGAGTGCTACCTGCGCGCGCGCGAGGTAATGTCTCACGACCTGACGGTCGAGCGGCTGCATCGCGCGCGATCGCTGCTCCGCGCGGGCCTCAGGCTCGGAGGAGAAAACGCGCTCCTGTACGCGACGCTCGGCGCGGTGTACTCCCAGTACGGGTTGCTGATGTTTGAAAACGCCGGCACGCTGCGCCGCATCCAAGTCTGCGCCCGAAAGGCTCTCGAGCTCGATCGCACTTCTGCCGATGCGCACTTTCTCACGGGACTGGCGTGGTGCCGGCGCGGGGACATCAGGGAGGGCGTCCGGGCCATGCTCCGTGCGCTGGCGATCGATCCCTATCACAGGGACGCGCTCTTCTGGTGTATCGGATGGCTGGGTTCGCTCGGAAAGGTGGAAATCGGGCGGCCGCTGGCGGAGCGGCTTCTCGATACGGATCCGCTGACAACCATGAACCTTTGCATACCCGGATGGCTCGAGTGGCTCGGCGGACGGTTCGAGGCGGCGCTCCCCTGGTATCGCCGCTGGCTCGATCTCGAGCCCAGGAATCCTGCCTCGGTGCACACGATCGCGATGGCACTCGTGTGGAATCAACGCTTCGACGAAGCGCGCAAAGTTCTCACATCGCTCGAACTCCTCGCCCCGGCAAGCCCGTGGATCTGGTACAACAATTTCTTCCTGCACGCCCTCCGGGGGGAGCGTGGCGAGGCCCTGGCGGCGCTCACGCCAGAGCTGACTGCAGCCGCGCGCTCGTTCGAAATCACGTGCTGGTATCTGGCCGGATTCTGCGCAATGATGGATGCACGCGACGAGGCACTCCAGTGGATCGCGCATGCAGTCCAGCGCGGCTTCATCAACTATCCCATGCTCGCCGAGTACGATCCGTTCCTCACCCGGCTCCGGGGCGACGCGCGGTACGAAGCGCTGCTCCAGAGGGTGAAGCAGGAATGGGAGGAACTGGAGTTCTAAGCGCGGTTATCGCATTGTGGGAAATATCTGCATTGGACATTCGATATTCGACATTCGACATTCTCTGCATGACCCGCTGCGGTACCGTCGTTCTCGCCGGAAAGCCCAACGTCGGCAAGTCCACCTTGCTGAACGCACTCCTGGGCGAGCATCTCGCGATCGTCTCGCCCAAGCCGCAATCCACGCGGTTGCCGGTGATCGGGTTGCTGACGCGCGGCGACACGCAATTCATCTTCACGGACTCTCCCGGGTTGCTCGAACCGAGATACAAGCTCCAGGAAACGATGCGTGCGGCGGCGCTGCGCGCGCTGGCGGAATCCGAGGTGATCGCCCATCTCCATCCCCTCCCCGAATATCCTGCTCCGCCGTTCGAACAGGTCGCACGGCTCGATCGCTCGCCGCGAGCGCCGATCCTGACCGTCTACACGAAAGCCGATCTGGTCTCCCCATCGGCCCATCCGCCGATCCGCCCATCCGCCGTCATCGTCTCCGCGCAAACCGGCGCCGGCCTCGATACCCTGCTCGACCGGCTTGCGTCGTTGCTGCCGGAAGGACCATTTCATTACGATCCGGAAGAGGTGGCTACGCAGCCGATGCGCTTCTTCGTGGCGGAGTTCATTCGCGAGGCCGCATTCGAGCTGCTGCAGGAGGAGCTCCCCTACAGTGTGGCGGTGGAGATCGATGAGTATCGAGAGAATACAAATCCGGTGTATATTCGGGCCGTGGTCGCCGTCGAGCGTGAGACGCAGAAGCGGATCGTCATCGGCGAGGCTGGCCGCACGATCAAGGCGCTGGGCAGCTCGGCTCGCGCCAAGATCGAGCCGCTCGTCGGCCAGCAGGTGTATCTGGAGCTGCACGTGAAGGTCCTCCCCAAGTGGCGCCGCCAGGAAGCACAACTCCGACGACTCGGGTACACCACGTGAGCCTTGCCCCTGAGCTGCTCGAGATTCTCGTCTGCCCCAAGTGCAAGGGTCCCCTCGAGCACCGGGTCGGAGCTTCCCCAGATCAGGCTGAAGCGCTCGTCTGCCAGACGTGTCGGCTCATTTACATGGTCGAGGACGACATCCCGATCATGCTGATCGACGAGGCGAAACATTTTTAAGAGCGGATGGGCGGGTCGACGGACGGGCGGACCGCTGCTGCTCGCCGCGCTGTTGTTCACCTGTCCGCCCGTCTGCCTGACCGCCCAATTCTCCGACAACTCCGGAGCGTTGTTTCTGTCACTGCCCATCGGCGCGCAGGCCGTCGGCATGGGACAGACTGCCGTGACGATGGAGGGCCGGGGTGAGGCGGTATTTTGGAATCCGGCGGGGCTCGCCACGATGCAGTCGAGCGAATTCGCAGTCGAGAACGCGAGCCTCGCCGCCGGCAACGCGCACGCGCTGACCGCCTACTTCCCAGCCCACTCATTCGGCGTGTTCGGCGGCGCGGTCTACCTGCTCGACTACGGATCGCTCGACCGCACGGATTCCACGAACAACGTCGTCGCGCAAATCGCCCCGCGAAACCTCGAGTTCCTCGCGTCGTACTCGGCGGAGATCGCGGGCTCGCTCACACTCGGAATCAACTACAAGCTGGTGCAGACGCGCCTGTCCTGCAGCGGCGACTGTGAAGCGGTCGCGAGCTCGCAAGGCACAGCTCATGGCTTCGACCTGGGCGGGCAGCTCAACGTCGGACCCGATGGCGCGCTCCGCCTCGGCGTGGCCCTGAAGAACATCGGCCTGAAACTGCCGGACCAGGCTGATCCCCTTCCGGCACGCCTGGTGCTCGGGGCGCTGTATCGTCTCGGTGCCCACGTCGCGGGAAGCGGAGCCGCGCGCCCCAGGGCCGGCACACCACCGAATCCGGGGGGTGAAGCCACAGCGGCGAATGGCACCGGCAATGGGGGCATCGACGTGGAGGTCGCTGCCGACCTCGATAGCCCGTGGCGTGGCGAGGGGGAGTCCCAGATGCGATTTGGTGTCGACGTGGGCTACCAGCGGCTGGTGCGCGTCCGCGGAGGATACGCGTTCGCGGGTAGCGGGGTCAGCGGGCCGAGCTTCGGCATGGGACTCTCGAGTGGCGCGATCGGCTTTGATCTCGCGCGCACGTTTGCCTCGAGCTCGGATTTCATCGACGACAACCCCACATTCTTCACCTTCCACCTGACTTTCTGACCATACTGGGATCTCAAGTTTTGCACATTCGTTTGACACGTGAGCACTAACGACTTAAGCTTAAGTACTACAGCCTCTTACGCGAGGAGCCGGGTGCGGGCGCGTCCGACGATCCTATTCTTTTCGCCGGCAGACCGTCCAATCCCTCCGTTTCTCGAGTGCTGGGTAGACTCGAAGAAGCTCACGGTTGTGCGGGTCCCTACCGCAGCAGCCGTTCTGGAACGGGTGCTTCGCTCCCTGCCGGTGCTCATTCTCATCGATGCCGATGGGCCCGGCGAGGGTGGCCTTGAGCTCTGTGCCCGGTTGAAGAGCGACTCCTACTCGGCCATCGTTCCCCTCGCGGCCGTCGCGACCCGGCATAGCACGGAGCGGGTACGCGAGTGGTTTGCCGCCGGCGCGGACGAATTCATCACGCCGCTGTTCGAGCCGGAGGAGCGGGCCAGCCGTCTCGACGGCCTGATGGCGCGCACGGAACGCGATGTCGCTGTGAACCCGTCCACGAAGCTCCCCGGGACCACCGAGATCGAGCGCGTCATCCGACAGCGGATGGACAGCGGTGATCTGTTTGCGGTCTGCTACGCCGATCTGGACCACTTCAAGGAGTTCAACGACCGCTACAGCTATTATGATGGTGACCGGGTCATCTATATCTTGTCTCGCATTCTGCATGATGTGGTGAAGGGAATGGTGGGGACGAAAGGATTCGTCGGCCACATTGGGGGCGACGATTTCATTATGGTGATACCGATTGACGCGGTTCCGGCCGTGTGCAGCGAGGTGCTCGATGTCTTCGACACGCTCGTTCCTTATCAATACAATGAGCAGGACCGGCGTGCCGGCTACTACTTCGGCAAGGACCGGCGGGGACAGCTCCACCGCGTGCCACTCATGACGCTTTCCGTGGGCGTGGTAACGAACAGGCACCGCCGCTTTACGCACCCCGCGCAAGTGAGTGAGCTGGCCACGGAAATGAAGAGCTACGCCAAGACGCAGGTTGGTTCGGTGTTCGTCATCGATCGTCGTCATGACCCCGATCTCGAGGACCGATGAACGTCACCTGCTCCTCGTGCGCGACCGTGTTCCGCGTGGATCCCGCGAAGGTCCCGGCCGGCGGCGTGCGGGCGCGCTGTTCCGTGTGCAGCGCCGTCTTCGTCGTTTCCGTCACGGTCGATGCTCCGGGGCGGCCCGCGGCTGCATCCGCGATCGCACCACGGCCGGTTGTCCTGGCGCCGACGTCGCCCTCGCCCGGCCCGTCGGCTCCCGTCTCCGCCGTTGCGCCGGCCCCCGCGCCGCCCATCGCCGTGCCGCGTTCGCAACCCGCGCCTCCCGTTCCGGTCGCGCCGGCACAGCCGGGAATCCCGCGGCCCGCGATCGCGCGGCCCGCGGCGCCGCAGGCCGCGCCGGTCTCGCCGCCGGTGGCTCCGGCCACCCCCACCGTGCGACCGCCAGTCGTTGCACCGGCCGCGGCTGCGCCAGCCGCACCCGCGGGCCCTCCGCCGCCACCTCGAGCGCCGTCGCAGCCGAAGGCTGCGACAGCTCCGCCAGCCGCCCCGCCGGCGCCGCCCCCGTCCGATGCAGGCGCCGGAGCGAAGCGACCCGCGAGTCCGCTGCGGCCCGTCAATCCGTTCATGGTACAAGACCCGAAGCAAAAGGCGCGGCGTCTCGCGCGCGCGCTTGTTTCGGACCTCGTGGTCTATCACCCGGAAAAACGTCAACAAGGAATCCGGGACGGGACACTGCCCCAACTCTTCAAGGAAGAAATCGAGAAGAGCTGGCAGGAGTACACGGAGCAGGTGGGACACGAGCTCGCGAAGAGCACGCCGTTCTGGACCGAAGCCCTGAACGAAATTCTCGCCGGCGGCGCGAAACAGTTCTAAATCGTTATATTTGGGAAGTTAAGAGCCGTCCCGGGGGGCGTACCCGCGGACGGCTCAAATCTTACCTGGCGGCAGAAGCGGAGTGACTGTGGACTTATCCGAACGATTCCAGGACTTCGATCGTCGGCTCACCGAGTTGCGGAGCTTTCTTTGACGTTCCCGAGAAAGCGAGAAGGCTGGGAGAGCTCGAGCACGCCATGGCAGAGGGCAACATCTGGGGCGATCCCGAGCGTGCCCGCCAGGTCGTAGAGGAGGTCAAGACTCTCAAGCGTTGGCTCGAGCCCTACGGCGGATTGCGCCGCCGGTTGGATGACGCCCAGGCGCTCAACGAGCTCGCCGTGGCTGAAGGCAGCACCGAGCTGACGTCGGAGCTCGAGTCGGAAGCCCGTCAGATTGCCGTGGACCTCGAAGCCCTCGAGCTACAGAACATGCTCCAGGGGCCGGACGACGCGCGCGACGCGCTCTTGACCATCCATCCGGGCGCGGGCGGCACCGAGTCACAGGATTGGGCCGAGATGCTCATGCGGATGTACGTCCGTTGGGCTGAACGACACGGCTACAAGGTCGAGATGCTCGATATGCTCGACGGCGAGGAAGCGGGCATCAAGTCGGTCGACCTGCAGATCACCGGTCGATATGCCTATGGGCTCCTGAAGGCCGAGAAGGGCGTGCACCGGCTCGTGCGGATCTCGCCGTTCGACGCCCAGTCGCGGCGTCACACGTCGTTCGCCTCGGTGTTCGTCTATCCCGTCGTCGACGACGATATCGAGATCGAGGTCAGGGACGAAGACTTGCGCGTCGACACGTTCCGGGCGTCCGGGAAGGGTGGGCAGCACGTCAACAAGACGTCCTCGGCGGTCCGGATCACACATCTCCCGTCGGGCATCGTGGTCTCCTGCCAGCAGGAGCGCAGCCAGTACAAGAACAAGGCGACCGCCCTCAAGATGCTCAAGTCGCGGCTGTACGAGCGAGCCGTGGAGGAGCGCGAAGCGAAGCGGGCCGAGGTCGAAAAGCAGAAAACCGACATCGCGTGGGGTAATCAGATCCGCTCCTACGTGTTTCAGCCGTACACGATGGTGAACGACCATCGGACGGACTTGAAGGTCGGCGATGTGCAGAGTGTGATGGACGGCGAGATCGATCCTTTTATCGAAGCGTATTTGAAGCGCTTCGGGAGCAAGGCGGCGTGACGAGTTTCGTCGAAGTCGCGCGCAAGGAAAAATTGCAGGAGCTGGTGCGCCGCGGCATCGCGCCGTTCGCGTATGGGTTCGATCGGTCGCATCAGGCGGCCGATGCGCTCGCCCAGTTTCGTGACGGCGACGAAACGGCGTACCGGTTGGCCGGCCGGCTCGTGGCGCTTCGCCCGCACGGCAAGACCACGTTCGCGCACCTGGCCGACCAGTCGGGAAAGATTCAGCTGTACCTGAAGCAGGATCAACTGGGATCCGACCTCTACGAGCTGATCGGGCTCCTGGATCTCGGCGACGTCATCGGCGTTGCGGGTCCGCTGTTCCGGACGCGCACCGGCGAGGTCACCCTGCGGGTGGAAGCGGTGACGCTGCTCGCCAAGTCACTCCGCCCGTTGCCGCTCGGCAAGGAAGATGAGAGCGGCGTCCGCCACGGCACCCTCGCCGATCCGGAACAACGCGCTCGGCAGCGCTACGCCGATCTCGCCGTACACCCCGAGGTGCGCGAGCTGTTCAAGCTGCGCGCGCGCGTCGTGAGCTTCGTGCGGCGGTTCCTCGACGCTCGAGGATACATCGAGGTCGAGACGCCGGTGCTCCAGCCGCTGTACGGCGGCGCGGCGGCCCAGCCGTTCACCACGCACTATGAAGCGCTCGATACGACGGTGTTCCTGCGGATCGCCGACGAGCTGTACCTGAAGCGGTGCATCGTGGGCGGGCTCGAAAAGGTCTATGAAATCGGCCACGACTTCCGAAACGAAGGCCTGTCGCGCTTCCACAATCCGGAATTCACGATGGCCGAGTGGTACGAGGCGTACGCCGACTACGACGGGATGCGCGCGCTCACGGAAGAAATGCTCTCGTCGCTCGTTGCCGAGCTGTTCGGCACGGCCCAGCTCGAGCGTCACGGCGCCACGGTTTCGTTCTCGCGCCCGTTTGCGCGCAGGGACTTTTACGGACTCGTCCAGGAGATCGCCGGGGTCGATCTCACCAGCGCCGACGATCGCCAGCTGCGCGACGCGCTGCGCCGCCGCGGCATGCCCGAGGCGGAGTCCGCCGCGCTCGCCGGACCGAAACTGATCGATGAGGTGTTCAAGACATACGTGGAGCCAACGCTCGTCCAGCCGACCTTCGTGTGTGATTACCCGGTAGCGCTCTCGCCGCTCGCAAAACTGAAACGCGGCGATGCGGCCAGGGTCGAGCGGTGGGAGCTGTTCATTCAGGGGCGCGAGGTCGCAAACGCGTTCAGCGAGCTGAACGATCCCGAAGAGCAGCGGCGCCGCTTCGAGCAGCAGGCTGCGTTCCGCACCGCCGGCGATCTCGAGGCTCAGCAGCTCGATGAGGACTTTCTGCGCGCGCTCGAGTACGGTATGCCGCCCACGGGTGGCGTGGGGCTCGGGATCGACCGGCTGATGATGATCCTCTCCGACCAGTCGAATATCCGCGACGTCATCCTGTTTCCGATGCTCCGGCCCGAATCATGAGCATCCCGCCGTTACCGGTCGCGCTCGCCGTTGGGGCGGGGGTCGTTCTGGCGCTGCTGGTGGTGTTTCGCCGCGACTTCTGGCCCTCCCGGCTCGAGCGCCAGATCGCGTTGCGATATCTGCGGAGTCACCGCTCATCGCGGCTAGTCTCGCTCATCACGTTGATCGCCGTCGGCGGCGTCACGGTGGGCGTCATGGCGCTCGTCGTCGTCCTTGGCGTCATGAACGGCCTGCAATCGGACCTGCGCGACAAGATTCTCGTCGCGAGCCCGCACTTGCGCGTGCTCACGTACGGGGAGGGCCTGCGTCTCGATGATTGGCGCCACGTCCAGGATGTCGTGCGGCAAACCAAGGGCGTCGAGGCCGCGGCGCCATTCGTCATGACGCAGGGTCTGATCTCCGCGGGACACGACTACGCCGAAGGGGTGATCGTCCTCGGGGTCGATGCCGATACTGGGACACGCGCCGTGACGAGCTTCGCGCATCATTTCGTCAAAGGCGATCTTCACTTTCGGACCACCCGCCAGGATATCGAGGGTGGCATCGCGCTCGGCACGCGACTCGCGAGTAAGCTGTCGGCGTTCCCGGGTGACGTGGTCACGCTGGTTTCGCCCGCCGGCGCGCGATTCAATCCCAGTATCGGCGCGTTCGTTCCCCAGTATCATCGCTACGAGGTCACCGGGATTTTCGATACGGGCATGTACGAGTACGACAACAGCTATGTCGCGCTGCGGCGCAGCGTGGCGCAGCGGTTCGCCGGACTCGACACCTCGGTCACCGGAATCGAGGTCCGGCTCGCCGACCCCTGGAATGCCGAAGCGTTCGGGCAAGCGCTCGAGCTGCGTCTCGGATACCCGTACCGCGTGCTCGACTGGCAGTCCCAGAATGCATCGTTGTTCTCCGCGCTCAAGCTCGAGAAACTCGCGATGGCCCTGGTCGTGTTCCTCATCTGCGTCGTCGCCGCGTTCAATGTGGTCGGCACGTTGACCATGGTCGTGCGCGACAAGACCCGGGAAATCGGGATCCTGCTGGCGATGGGCCTCCGGCAATCGGCCATCCGGCGCATCTTTCTGGCGCAGGGCGTCCTCATCGGCGTGGTGGGAACGTCGCTCGGAGCGACGCTCGGATTCGTGCTGGGCGGGATGGTGAATCGCGGCCAATGGATTCACATCGATCCATCGATCTACTTCATCGACCACCTCCCGGTACGCACTCAGCCGGTTGACGCCCTGCTGGTGATTGCCGCGAGCCTGCTCATCGCCACCCTCGCCCCCCTCTATCCGGCGCTGCAGGCGGCCCGGTTGAACCCCGTAACCGCGATCCGGTACGAATGAGCGCGTTGATAGAGGCGCGGGGTTTGCGAAAGGTCTTTGCCGGGGGCGACGGACAGCCGTTGGAGGTGCTGTCGGGGATCGACCTGGAAGTCCGTCGGGGGGAGGTCGTCGCGATAGTCGGGGCTTCGGGGGCGGGGAAAAGCACGTTGCTGCAGCTGCTTGGCGCGTTGGACCGCGCCACGGCCGGGGACATCTGGCTGGACGGATCGCGCTACGCCGACCTCGACGCGGTGGGGCTGGCCGAGGTGCGCAACCGGAAACTTGGTTTTGTGTTCCAGTTTCACCATCTTCTGCGCGAATTCTCGGCGCTGGAGAACGTGATGATGCCGCTGATGATCGCCGGAAAGCCGTTACGGGAGGCCCGGGCCCGGGCCGAGGAGCTGCTGGCGCACGTCGGGCTTGCGGGACGGATGTCGCACCGGCCGGCCGAGCTCTCGGGTGGCGAGCAGCAGCGCTGCGCCGTGGCGCGGGCGCTGGTGCACGATCCGGTCCTGGTCCTGGCCGACGAGCCTTCGGGCAATCTGGATCACGCCAACAGTGAGCGGCTGCACGACACGTTTTTCCGGCTGGCGCGGGAGTTTGAGACGGCGGTCGTCGTGGCGACCCACAACCGGCAGCTCGCCGCGCGCGCCGACCGTCTCCTGTGGCTCGAGGACGGGCGGCTCACGCAGGTCGAGTCGGTGAATGCGATACCCTGATGCTGTGCGATAACTGCAAGGAACGGGAAGCGGTCATCAACCTGACCCAGGTGGAGCACGACTCGAAGCTCACGCTCCACCTGTGCGAGCAGTGTGCCAACGAAAAGGGGGTCGAGACCGGGGTCACCGTTCTCAAATCGCCGCTCGGTGGTTTCATCACGGCCATGGGGAAGGGGACGACCAACGTCCTGCCTACCCCCGCCGACGGTCTGCGGTGCACGTCCTGCGGTTCAACCCTCAAGGATTTTCGGGAAAGCGGCCGGCTCGGGTGTGCGCTCTGTTATCAGGCGTTCGAGGGGCATCTCAGGGACCTGCTGCGCCGCCTTCATGGGTCGAGCCAGCATGTCGGGGAGCGGTATGCAGTCCCCGGTTCGAGCGGCGCCGATCCGCGGCGCGTGCTGCTCGACCTGCGCGAACAGCTGCGACGCGCTGTCGAGAACGAGAACTTCGAGTTGGCCGCCGAGCTCCGGGATCGGCTGCGGGTGCTCGAATGATCGACCTCTCGCTGCTCCCCGATGGCGGGATGAGTTGGCTCGATGCTTCCGGTCCGGAGGGGAGCGTCGTCCTGTCGACGCGCGTTCGGCTTGCGCGCAATCTCCAGGGCCATGCCTTCAGCCAGCGCGCCCGCGACGCCGATCGCACCGCGGTTCTGACGCAGGTCCAGGACGCCACGTCGGCGAGCGATCGTCTCTCGGGAGCGGTCACGTTTCGGCTCGATCAGATGGACCGGACCGATCGCCAGCTGCTGCACGAGCGGCACCTCGTTTCGAAAGAGCTGGCGGGGCTGGATCGGGAAACCCGCCCCAGGCCTGGGGCGGCGCTGCTGGTGCATGGGCCGGTGGGCGTGATGGTTAACGAAGAGGATCACCTGCGGATTCACGGCATGCGGTCGGGGTTCGACCTCGAGGAGGCCTATGCGGCTCTGGAGGCGGCCGACGCCGAGCTGGGCGCGTTGCTGCCTTTCGCGTTTCACGCGGAATTTGGCTATCTTACCTCCTGTCCGACCAATGCCGGAACCGGGCTCAGGGCAAGCGTGCTTATCCACTTGCCTGGCTTGGTTTTGACGAAGGAAATCGGCAAAGTGCTCCAGGGCCTCTCGCAGGTGGGGCTCACCTTTCGGGGATTGTACGGGGAAGGGAGCGAAGTCGTCGGGAATTTCTTCCAGCTCTCCAACCAAACAACCCTCGGCAAGTCGGAAGAGGAGCTGCTCGACCACCTGGGCAAGATCGTCCGCCAGGTGATCGAGTACGAAGAGCAGGCGCGGGGCATGCTGCTGCAGAAGGCGGCTACCGAGGTTGCCGATAAGACCTGGCGGGCCTATGGGTTACTCAAGCACGCGCGCAGCCTGTCCTTCGAGGAGACGATGAATCTGCTGAGCGGTGTGCG
>DATIYM010000061.1:0-14967 GCA_035517615.1 Gemmatimonadales bacterium | reverse complement strand
AGACGCGGCACGGTAGCAGTGGTCGACGCGTCCGGTGGTCTCGTCGGCGTCGTCACCGCGGGAGATCTCACGCGCCTAATGGAACACACCGATCAATTTCTCGACATCCCCGTGCGCGACGTCATGACTCGAGCACCCAAGACCACCCGCGCCGAGGACCTCGCCGGCGCCGCCGTGCACGTGATGGAGCAGCACGGAATCATGGCGCTGCCTGTGCTCGACGGCGGGCGCCGCGTGGTCGGCATCGTTCACCTCCACGACCTCATGCGGGCGGGGGCCTGAGTGAAGATGGCACCCTGGCTCGTGGCCGCGCTTCTCTCCTCTGCTGTGGCCTGCCGCGACGAAGGCAAGCCCGTGGCCACGATCAATCCGGCCGACTCGGCCGACCAGGTGCTTTTGGGCATGTCGCACTTCGTCACCCAGGACGGCGTGCAACGGGCGCGCGTACGTGCCGACACGGCCTACTTCTATTCGCCCACGCAGTCCGCGGCGCTGCGGCAGGTGCATATCACCTTCTTCAATGCGGCGGGCATCGAGACGTCGACTCTCACGGCGCGTACGGGGACCTACCACTGGCGCACCGGTGATATGGAAGCCGACGGCAACGTCGTCGTGGTCACCACCGATGGCCGCACGCTCAAGACGGAACAGCTGCGGTACGTGGAAGCGCGCAACGAGGTGAACTCCGACAAGGATTTCGTGTTCGACGGACCGAACCGCCACGTCGAAGGAGAAGGATTCACGTCCGACCCCGATTTCAAGAACGTGGTCGCCAAACACCCCAAGGGTACGGGCGGGCAGTTCACGCTCCCGAATCAATGATGGCCGCCGTCTTCGCGCTGGCTCTCGTACAGCAGGGGACCGCGTCCCCCCCCACCCCCACCCCCACCCCCACCCCCGTTCAGCGCGATACGGTGGCGGGGCGCCCCTGCCAGGTCGCCATCGACACCGTGGGGCATTATGGGCGCCAGGTCGAGGTCCGTCCCGGCGAAACCGATCTGTTCGCGGGCGGCGGCGTGAAGGCGCATTGCCAGGGAACGAACAGCACGCTCTCGGCGGACAGCGTAGCGTGGTACGCCGGCGTCGGCCGGCTCGACATGATGGGCACGGCCCAGATCCGCGACACGTCCATCTGGCTCGACGCGGAGACCATTCACTATTTCCTGCGCCAGGAACGACTCGACGCGCACAAGAATGTCGTGGCCAAGAATCCGGGCACCGGGTCGGTGCTGCGTGGCCCCAATCTCACGTACTATCGCGTGGCCCGGGGAATTCGTGATACGGCCGAGATGTACGCGACGTCCCGTCCGACGATCGAGTATCATGCGACCCCGGATTCCGGCGAGCCGTATGTCATCGTCGGCGATCGGGTGCGCTTCAAGGGGAACGATCGCGTCTGGGCCGGGGGCAGCGTGACTGTAGACCGCAGCGACCTGTCGGCCAAAGGCGACTCGCTGCTGCTCGACGAAACGGCGGGATTCGGATTGCTCGCGGGTCATCCCGAGGTCGACGGCAAGGGTGCGAGAAGCTATCGCCTCGTAGGCCGCCGCATCGAGTTCGGGTTGCAAGGCCGCGAGATTCGGCTGATCAAGGCGCTGGGCGCGGGTCAGGTCACCGGCACGGACTGGCGTCTCACCGCGGACACGATCCATCTCGCCGTGACGAACCACAAGCTGCAGCAGGTGTTCGCGTGGAGCACGACCGCCGCTCCCACCACGCCGGCGGCCGGCGGGAAGAATACGGCCGCGCGACCCGACTCGGCGCAGCCGCGCGCAGTGTCGCGGCAGCACACGATCGAGGCCGACTCGCTCGCCCTCGATGTTCCGGATGAAGTGCTGACGGAAGCCCGGTCGTACGGACACGCCCGCTCGACCTCGATCGCCGACACGACGCGGCCCACCGAGCGCGATTGGATGGTCGGCGATACGATCGTTGCGCACTGGACTCACGTGCCCGATTCGGCCGGCACGGGAGCCGCGGCGAAGCTCGAGCGCATCGTGGCGAGCGGACATGCCCGCGCGTTCACGCACTTGCACAACGATCGGGACACCACCACGCATACCCCGTCGCTCAACTATTCCCGGGGCGACAAGATCGACATCCGCTTGAAGCCCGGCTCGGACCGGATCGACGAAGTGCTCGTCACCGGACGAGCCGACGGACTGCAGCTCGAGCCCGAGCCCGTGGATACGACCAAGAAAAAGACGGCAGGGGATACCACCAAGGCCGGCGTGCGAAAGCCGCGAAAGCCATGACGATTCCTTCGGCGCCGTCGGCCTTCCCGCTGCACGATTTGCTCGCCACGCGCGATTCCTCGCTCGCGCTGGTGCTCGCGGCCCTGGTCCGCGTCGGCGACGCCGAGGGACGCACGGCCTTCAGCGATCTCGCGGTGGCCTACCGGGAGGAGTTCCTCCGGCTCCGAGAGCACGCGCGCGGAGCAACGACGCCCGAGGCGGGCAGCCTCTCGGTGGATGAAGCCCGCACGCACCTCGGCAGCTCCGTCCTGCCGCGTCTCGCCGTGCTTCACCTCGTGACGTTCCCGACGGGCGTGCTGTGGAGCGAGGCGCCGATCGCGCTCGCCACCCCTGTGTGGCGCGCAATCGCGGCCGATCGCGACTCCGCCATTCGCCAGCTGGTCGAGATCGCGGAGCAGGCCGTGGCGCGCGCCGCGGCCGGCGCGCACCCGCGCGTGCGCGACGCGAGCCGCCTGGAGGCGCGGCGGCTCGTCAAGGTCTACAAGAAGCGGCGCGTGGTGAACGACGTCAGCCTCGCGCTCGAGCAGGGCGAGATCGTGGGCCTGCTCGGACCCAACGGGGCGGGGAAAACCACGACGTTTTACATGATCACCGGCCTGATTCGTGCTGACGAAGGGACGATCACGCTGGATGACCGTGATGTCACGACCGCCCCGATGCACGAGCGCGCCCGCTTGGGCGTCGGCTATCTGGCGCAGGAGCCGTCGGTGTTCCGCAAACTGACCGTGGAAGAAAATATTCTGGCGATTCTCGAGATGCTGCCGCTCTCCGCGGAGGAGCGCGCGGCGCGACTCGAGCAGATGCTCGATGAGCTGGGGATCAAACACTTGCGACATCAGAAGGGATATCAGCTGTCGGGAGGAGAACGGCGCCGCCTCGAGATCACCCGGGCGCTCGTGACTGATCCGAAATTCATGCTTTTGGATGAGCCGTTCGCAGGAGTAGATCCCATCGCGGTACACGATATTCAGACCATCGTCGCGGGGCTCCGGCATCGCGGCATCGGCGTTCTCATTACCGATCACTCAGTCGAACAGACGCTGGACATCGTCGATCGCGCGTACATAATGTTCGAAGGCAAGGTGCAAGTGTCCGGTACAGTGAAGGAGCTGGTGTTCAATGACCGAGTCGCCGATCTCTATCTCGGCCCCACCCTCACCGCCCGTCTTCGGGCGCGGCTGACGCAGGCGGCATGAAACCCGGCCTGCACCAGCATACAGCGCTCCGGCAGGAGCTCCGCATCAATCCTCGCCTGTACCAGGCGATGGATCTCTTGTACATGCCGCTGCTCGATCTCCAGCAGCACCTGAAGCAGGAGCTCTTGGGCAATCCGTTCCTGGAGCTGGTCGAGCCGGAAGAAGAGGCGGAGGTCCCGGCCACCCCCGAGAAGACCGAAGAAAAGAAAAACGAAGACGACGAGCCAAACTGGGAAGACATCCTCCTCGATGACGGCACCGATATGGGCGCCCCCGCGCGTGACCTCTCGGGGGCCATGGAATACGTCGAGCCCGTCACGGTCGAGACCAAGCACCTGATGGACTACCTGCGCGAGCAGGTGCAGATGCTGAACCTCACGCCGCGCCAGCAGCTGCTCGCCGGCGAGTTTCTCGGCAACATCGCGGACGACGGCTACCTGGGAGCCACGCTCGAGGAGATCGTCGTCGGCGCCAACCAGCTCCTGGAAGAGCACGTGGCGCGGACGCAGCCCGAGTCCGAGAACGGCGACGGGCCACCGGAGCCGGTGGCGGCTCCCGAGATTCCCCGCTACACCATCGCCGAGGCGGAAGAGATGCTGCGTATCATCCAGCAGCTCGATCCGCCGGGCGTTGGCGCCCGTGATCTGCGCGAATCCCTCTTGCTCCAGCTCGAGGACCAGAAGAAAACCGACACCCTGGTCTACCGGCTCGTGAAGGAAGCGTGGGAGGACCTGAAGGGGCACCGCTGGAGCGAGCTCGGCAAACGGTTCGGGCTCGAGCCGTCGGACGTGCAGCGGGTGGCGGACGATCTCTCGAAGCTCGACCCCAAACCGGGATTGCAGCATTCGACCGCCAGCGAGGCGTACATCATTCCCGATCTCGTGGTCGACAAGATCGACGGCCAGTACCACGTGTTCCTGAACGACGGCGGGTTGCCGCGGCTGCGGATCTCCAAGGTGTACCAGGACATCGCGCGCGACAAACGCAAGTTCGACGGCGAGAACAAGGAGTTCATCAATCAGCGCCTGAACAGCGCGCACTGGATGATTCAGGCCATCGAACAGCGGCGGCAAACCATGCTCAAGGTGATGAACTTCATCGTCGACCGGCAGCGCGAGTTCTTCGAGAAGGGCGTCGAGTACCTGAAGCCGCTCACGCTGCGCGAGGTGGCGGATGTCATCAACATGCACGAGAGCACCGTGAGCCGCGTGACCAACGAGAAGTACGTGCAGACCCCGCGCGGGCTCCTGCCGCTCAAGTTTTTCTTCTCGAGCGGACTCACGACCACCACCGGGGAAGACGCGAGCGCGCGGTCCATCAAGGCGCAGATCCAGAAACTCGTGGACGACGAGGATCCCAAGAACCCGCTCACCGACCAGCACATCGTCGAATTGTTCGATCAAAAAGGAGTGAAGATCGCGCGGCGCACGGTCGCCAAGTACCGTGACCAGCTGGGCATTCTGCCCGCCCGCATGCGCAAGCGGCTATGACCCTCGCGACCCTGACGAGCGCGACTCCACCCGAAGTGAGCGTGCTCGTCCCCGCGAAGGACGAAGCGCTGAACCTGCCCGAATTCGTGCGCCAGATGCGCGAGACGCTCGAGCCGCTCCCGTACGGCTCCGAAGTCATCGTGGTCGACGACGGCAGCATCGACGACTCGGCCGCCGTCCTCCGGCGGCTCACGGCGGAGAACCCGTTTCTCCGCGTGGTCACCCATCGCAGCCGCCGCGGCATCGCCGACGCCCTCAAATCAGCCTCCGAGGCCGCCCGCGGCCGCATCCTGGTCTTCTATCCCGCCGACCTGCAGTACCGCCCAGCCGATCTACCGAATCTGGTCGAGCCGATTCGGTCCGGCCAGGCGGATATCGTGACCGGGACGAAGCAGGGACGCTACGAGAAGCGCTTCGTCTCCTGGGTCTACAACACCCTGTCCCGCTGGCTGTTCGGCGTCAAAGTGAGCGACCTCAATTCGGTCAAGGCATACCGGCGCGAGGTGATGGACGCGATCCCCGAGCGGCCGGACTGGCATCGCTTCATGGTGGTGATCGCCGCGTCGCAAGGGTTTCGTCTGGCCGAGCGACCGATCCCGCTGTATCCCCGCCAGGCCGGACAGTCGAAGTTCGGCATCAGCCGCATTCCAGTCGGCGTGCTCGACCTGCTTTCCGTGTGGTTCCAGCTCCGATTCGGGCGCAAGCCGATGCTGTTTTTCGGCCTCTCGGGCGCGATTCTCTGTCTGCTGGGCGTGCTCGTGGGCGTCTATGCGTTGATCGAGCGCTACGTGTTCGGCCAGGGGTTCAGGCCGCTCCTGAACCTCATCATGCTGCTCGTGTTGTCGGGACTAATCCTGTTCGGCTTTGGATTCGTGGGCGAGCTCGTAGCCGGAATGCGCGACGAGCTCCGCGCGCTCGAGCGCGACGTTGATCGGTTGCGTAATGGAACAACAGGGGAGCGTTCTCAAACGTAACACTCCTATCAGCAGCTCTTAATCGTGGCTTGACTCCGCTCCCCGATCCAGGTTTCGCTGTTCGCAAGTCGCGAATACAGGAGCGCATTGATGAACACCATGCATTCCGCTCACTGCCTCCGTCATTTCCGTTTAGTCGCCGTCTCCGTCGCATTATCGCTCACAGTGCCGTTGGTTACCCGATGCAGTAGCAACAACCCCACCGGACCGAACACCCCAACCCCGGCTGGCGTCACAATCGCCCCTGGAGACACCGCGCTACCCCAGGGCGGGGCCATTCAGTTTCGCGCGGCCGTCGTGGATAGCTCCGGCAAGACCATCAGCTCGATTTTGCCCACGCTCACTTCCAGCGACACCACCGTTGTGCGGGTTTCGCAGACCGGCGCCGCCCACACAGGCAGCCACCTCGGGAACGCTATCGTCACCGCCAGTCTCGAGCGACTCGCTGGTGCGGACACGATTGTTCTGACTGCCATGGCGAACGTGACGGTGACCGACTCGTCAATCCTGATCCGTCTGCCCGCTTCGGGAGGGCCGCTCGGAGTGACGGTCGGGCCGGCGGGCGTGGGGTATGTCACGCTCGACCAAAACTCGCAGGTCGCCCGGTTCAATCTGGTTACCTCCCAGCTAGCGACGACGATCGCTGTCGGGTCCCTGCCATCGTACATCACGACCAACAGCACTGGGACCAAGGCGTTTGTGGCCAATCAGTACGCCGACAATGTCGGAGTGATTGACGCGAGCACCAACCTGCAGAGCACCGCTATTTCCGTGCACGGAGACCCGCTGCCGGTCGCGGTCAGCGTGCACGACAGTATTCTGTTCACGAACACCAACGCGAACTATCTTTGGAAGATCGGCCTGGCGTCGGGTACGGTGCTCGACTCCCTCGCGCTCCCCGCCACGTCACATCATCTGCTCGTGCACCCCAACGACACGCTGGTGTACGTCGCCACGCGGGACGGCGGCAGCGTGCTCGAGGTCAACTGGCGCACGATGGCGGTGGCCCGGACGTTCACGCTGGGCGGACGCACGCAGGGGATGGCGCTGTCGCCGGACACGCACGAGTTGTACGTCGCCAACGAGTTGAGCAGCGTACTGCACGTGATCAACCTGACGACGGGAACCGTCGCGGCGAGTGTTCCGCTGGCCGGGGGAGGGGAAGGGCTGGCCCTGAACGCCGACGGCACAAAACTCTACGTGGGCCTGGTGTTCAACGGAGGCGTGCAGGTCATCGACCGAGCCGGCCGCACCGTGCTCAAGACGATAAACACCGGCGGCACACCCCGCGAGATCGCGGTGGACGCCCCACGCCAGCGTATGATCGTCGCGAATGAAGCCGGCTGGGTGGATTTCCTGCGTTAACTGGACGCAGCGAAGAGCGACGCGTACACGTCGAGATAGCGTCGCGTCACCGCTTCCCAGCTGAACCGCTCGCGCAGCCGGCGCACGCCGCCTGCGCCGAGCCGTTCCGCCAGAGCCGCATCGCGAGCCACACGCTCGATGGCGGCGGCCAACGCGGCGGCATCCGCCGGGGGTACGAGGATGCCTCCCTCGCCGTCCACCACGATGTCGGGAATCCCGCCCACGCGACTGGCAATCACCGGCACGCCATGACTCATCGCCTCGAGCAGCACGACACCCAACCCTTCGGTGTCGCCCCGACTGTCGACGATGGCCGGCAGCACGAACACGTCGGCGGTCGCGTACGCGCGCTCCAGCTCCTCGTGAGGAATCCGGCCGCGAAGCTCGACCCGACGCTCGAGTCCCGCGGCTGCGACCTGGCGCTCGAGCGGCTCACGCTCCGGCCCGTCACCCACGATGACGAGGCGCGCGTTCAAGTCCCCCGGCAGCTCGCGTATCGCCTGCACGAGATGTGTCACACCCTTCCGCTCGACGAGCCGCCCCACGAATAGCACGGTGAATCCGCCATCCCGCGTGGCTCGGGCACGCACCGCACTCGCTCCGGGGTCAGCAATCGCAGTAGTGTAGGGGATGATCGTGAGCGCCACGGGAGCAAGCTCGCGCACCTCACGCGCCGTGTAGTCCGAGATCGCGATCACGCGGTCGGAGCGCCTCGCCGCCCAGGCGAGGAATCGCCGCCAGGGGGCGCGCTGCTTGGCCAGCTGCAGCTCTGCCCCGTAGAACGTGGTCACGAGCTTCGCGGGTCGAGCACGCTGCGCGGCCCACCCCAGGAGCGCGAGCGGCAAGGGCCAGTGGACATGGATCACGTCGTACCGCCGGCGCCTCGAGAGCCGCCACGCCGCCGTCATCCCGCCAATGACGAACGCGCCAGGCATCAAGCGGTACATGAGCGAGCGCTTCATCCGATCCGGAGCGGCTTCGTCGTGCGTGAGGCTCTCCCAGCGGCGCGGGAAATAGCGGAACCGGTGCACCGGGATTCCTTCATAGTCTTGATCGGAGAGTCCGCGATACGAGGACGTGAGCACTTCGACATCGTGACCGGCGGCGCGTAGCCGTTTGAGCAGCACCACGAGCCATGGCACGATCACATCGTCCCGCGATCGGGGAAACGCCGTAACGATGTGAAGGATGCGCATGGGACTCTAGATCCAAAGTACGGCTTTCCCCGATTCTCGTGCCAGGGTATTTTGCACCGCGAACCAGGGAGAGGCACACACACCAATGGCAGTCAAGATCGCAATCTCTTCACCCGAGCTGCAGGAGTTCTACAGCCACCGCCACAACTGGCGCAATCCGGGCGAAGAACGCATGCGGTTTCAGAAGCACATGAAGCTCGCGCAGGTCCCGCCGGGGAGCGCGGTGCTGGACATCGGATCCCGCAATGGCGATCTCCGGAAGTACCTGCCGAAAGACGTGAAATACCAGGGGTTGGACATCGCTCCTGAGTTTGCCGCCAAGGATATTCTGATCCACGACATTACTTCGGGATTGCCCTTTCCCGACAAGTCGTTCGACTATGTCTTCATGGTCGAGGTCCTCGAGCACACTCCCACGGCCTACTCGACGGCAGGTGAGATTCATCGCGTGCTCAAGCCCGGTGGCGTCTGGATGGTGTCGGTCCCCAACCCGTATCACCTGAAGGAAATCATCTGGAATCTCTTCCACGTGGCGGATCAACAGGGACACATCTATAGCTGGACCCGGCAGACGATCTCACGCCTTGGAGAAATGAACGGCTTCCGGTTGGCTGACTGGGGCGGGACGTATTTCTACCCGCCGGTTCCCGCTCCCTGGCTCTTCGCCCGCTCCGTCGTCTACAAGTTCGTAAAGAACTGAGCGAATCCCGGGCGGTGAGCGCGAGCCGCCCGTCTCCGTTCCGGCTCTGGATCCGCGTGATCCAGGGCCTAGTAACGCTGGCGGTGTTCGTGTTCGCGGGCCGCTCGATCGCACGCAACTGGGCGGCGTTCCAGGCGGCGCACATCGCGCTCGCCATCCGGCCCGGGTGGATTCTCGCTTCTGCCGCGACCGTACTCGTCACCTATGTGATGCAAATCGAGTCGTGGCGCTGGATCATCGCGGGCTGGCGCCAGCGGATCGGCTTCGGACCCGCGTGGCGCGCCTGGAGCCTTTCCAACCTCGGACGCTATGTCCCCGGAAAAATCTGGAGTGTCGCGGGGCTCGTGGTGCTCGCCCGCGAAGCCGGCGTGGCCGCCGTGCCCGCGGCCGCGTCCGCGGTCGCGGTGCAGGCGGTCTCGCTCGGCACCTCGATCGCGGTGTCGGCCGCGACCGTGCCGCATTCGCTGTCGGCACCGAGTCTCATTGTGGCGGGGGCAGTGGCGCTCGCGACCATCGGGGCCTTGATTTGGGACCGGACACCGCGCATCGTCGGGCGCTGGACACAAGCCGCGATTGCGCTCGACCCGCTCCCGACCGAGTCCGTTCTCGCGAGCTCGATGTTGACCGTATTGACGTGGATATCGTACGGAGCCGCGCTATGGATGCTCGCCCACGGACTCTTGGCGGACGTGCAGCTGCCGATGCTGCGCGCCATCGGCGCGTTCACCCTCGGCTATCTGCTCGGCCTGCTGGCGCTGTTCGCCCCCGGTGGCGTCGGCATTCGTGAGCTCGTGCTGGTCGACCTCCTCACCCCCTCGCTCGGCCCGGGGGGGGCGGTGGCGTTGAGCCTCGCCTCGCGGGTACTCCTGACCCTGATGGAAATGGCCACCGCGCTCCTCTCATTGCCCTTCGTGCGCCCGCATCAGAGCGATCGATGACGGCCGGGTCGCCGCATCCCGTGTTCGAGCCGCGTCGCCCCGCGCTCCTCGCGGCCGCTCTGTTCGCGGTCTGGCCGATCGCGCTGTCGCTTCCCATGCTGCGCGGGCTCTGGCTCGCGAGCCCGTGGAGCGATCAATACACCGCGGGCTACCCGTTCCAGGCCTGGAGCGCCGAATGGTGGAAGCGACTAGGCCACATGCCCACGTGGAATCCGGAGATCTTCGGCGGCATGCCGTTCGTGGGCTCCGGATCCGGCGACGTGTTCTATCCGACCTGGCTGCTCCGGCTCGTGATCTCCACGCCTGCCGCTGGGAACGTGAGCTTTTTCGTGCATTACATCCTGGCAGGGCTGTTCATGTATTTGTTGCTCCGGCGGCTCGGGGTATCGTGGGCGGGCGCCGTCGTGGGCGGGATCGCGTACGAGCTGTCCGGGTTGATCGCGTCGTATCCCTCACCCGGACACGACGGCAAGCTGTTCGCGTCGACGATGCTGCCGCTCGCATGTCTCGGACTGGTGCTTGCGGTGCGGGACGGCCGGCGGAGCGGCCATGCCGTGCTCGCCGTAGCGGTCGCGTTGTCCATTCTCGGCCACTTTCAGCTGACCTATTACTCGCTGATCGCCGCAGCGCTGTTTGCCTTGTGCCTCGCATTCGACCCCGAGCGGCGGCTTCCGACCAATGTCCTGATAGCGCGGCTCGCGGGAGCGATGGCCGCTGTCCTGCTGGGCTTTGGCATTGCCGCCGTCCAACTCCTTCCATTTTTCGGATACATCCCGCTGTCCCCCCGCGCTCAAGGCTATCAGGGGTTCGCAGGATCGGTGTCGTTTGCGATCCCATGGGAGCACGTGCTCGAATTCTTCCTGAAGAACTTCGTGGGGGCGCGCGATGGCTATTGGGGTTCCAATCCGCTGAAGCTCCATTCCGAGTATCTCGGCCTTCCCGTCGTGGCGCTGGCGGTCATCGGGGCCCAGGTGCGAGAGCGGCGGCGGCTCGTCGCCTGGCTCGGCGGGATCGCGCTCCTGTTTCTGCTCGTCAGCCTCGGCGGCGCGACGCCATTCTACCGGCTGTGGTGGGCGCTGATGCCGCTCGTCAAGAAGACACGCGCACCGGGAATGGCATTCTTCGTCGTCGCGTTCGTCACGGCCCTATTCGCCGCCTTGGGCACGGACCGCGCGCTCGCGGGCGGACGGCGCGCCACGAACCGTTCGTTCATGATCGCCGGAGCGGTCGTTGCGGCGCTCGCGCTGCTGGGCGTGTTTGGGCAGATGGCCATTGCGCTCGCCACCGGGATGAGCGCGCAATTGGGGAACCGCGCGGGGATCGCGAGCACGCAACAGAACGCGATCCTCGCGGGCGCGTTGACGAGCGGTGCGGCACTGTTTTGCACGGGGCTCGCACTCGAGCTTGGCGCACGCGGCCAGATGCGGCGGTTTGCGGGTATCGCTGTGGCGCTCATCGTGGGCCTCGACTTGTGGATCAACGCGCGTCCCTTCTGGAGCTATACCGAGCCCTATGGCAAGGACGCGGTGACGGAGCGCGTAGCCCAGACCCGCCTCCCGTACCGAGTCCTCAATCTTCCCGAGGCATATCCGGGATCCGCGCTCATGGTGTTCAACGTCCCACAGGTCCTTGGATACCACGGGAACGAGCTCCGCACCTATGATGACCTGCTCGGCGGCAAGAACGAGTGGCGGAACCTCGGCGTGCTCCCGCTGTGGGATTTGCTGGCCGTGCATTACGTCGTGGTCCCGGCGGGCATGCGAGGCGGGGATTCGCTTCCGGGATTCCACCGCCTGCTGAGCGGTGTTCCCGTGACGGGCGGCATGCCGGTCAATCTGTTCGAGCGGACGGCTCCGGTGCGATACGCGACGGTGGTCCCGGCGGCCATCAAGGCGGACTCGAACCAGATCATTCCGACGCTACTCAACCCGCGCATGGACTACAGCCGGCTCGTGCTCTTCACACCCGACCAGGCGGTGTTCCCGGCGCCCGTCCCGCAGCTGCCGTCGCCCAGCCCATCCCGCGCCTCGGTCGCCGACTGGATCCCGGGGGCGATGCGAATCGTGCTCGAGCCGCCGCCGCCGCTCCCGAGCTATTTGCTGGTCGCCGAGAACTGGCATCCATCCTGGCGCGCGACGGTCGACGGTGCCGCGGCTCAGGTCTTACGCGGGGATTACACGCTGCTGACGATCCCTGTCCCGGCCGGGGCGCATTCCGTCCAGCTGGCGTTCCAGTCGCGCGCCGACCGGGTCGGCGGCTGGCTCAGCATTGCATCGCTGCTCGTGCTGGCGGGTCTCGTGGCGTCGACGTTTCGCAGGGAACGCGTATCCGTTGCCTGAACGCGCGCTGACGATCATCCCGACCTACAACGAGGCCCCGAACATCGGTAGCCTCGTTCCGCTCGTGCTGTCGCAGGATCCGCGGCTCGAGGTCCTGATCGTCGACGACAACTCTCCGGATGGCACGGGCGAGCTCGCCGACGCTCTGGCGCGCGAGAACCCGCGCGTGCACGTGGTGCATGGGGAAGGGAAGCGCGGGCTCGGCACCGCATACCTTACCGGTTTCCGCTGGGCGCTCGAGCGTCAGTACGACTACATCTTCGAGATGGATGCGGACTTTTCCCACGATCCGAACCACTTAAAGGACTTTCTCAAAGCCATAGAGGAAGCGGACTTAGTAATCGGCTCGCGGTATCTTGGAGGCAGGGTGACGGTGGTCAACTGGCCCATTGGGCGGCTGGTATTATCGTACACAGCCAATATTTACGCCCGGTGGCTGACCGGGGTCAGGTTGTGGGACCTCACGGGCGGGTTCAAGTGTTTTCGCAGGCGGGTGCTCGAATCGATCGACCTCGCTAGAGTTCGGTCGAACGGCTACGCCTTCCAGATCGAAATGAGTGTGCGGGCATGGCGGAAAGGCTTTCGCTTCAAAGAAATCCCGATCGTGTTCGTCGATCGGACCGAGGGGGACAGCAAGATGAACGGGGCCATCGTTCGCGAAGCGATCTGGGTGGTCCCGCGCCTGCGACTGATGGCCTGGTCCGGCCGCATCTGAGGGGACTCCCGGTCTACAAAATGACGGGGTCGGGCAACGACTTCGTCATGCTCGACGCGCGCGTGTCGGCACCGGAAGACTGGACCGCCGCGGACATACAGGCTGTCTGTGCCCGCGGCACGGGACTGGGCGCCGACGGCGTCGTATTCCTCGCGCCCGGATCGGCCGACGGCGCGGTCCGCATGATCTACTTCAACAGCGACGGATCGCGGGCCGCACTATGCGGGAATGCCGCGCTGTGCAGCACCCGGCTTGCGAGCCATCTCGGGCTCGCCAACTCGCTCGCCATGCGGCTCGAAACCGACGCGGGCACCTTCGAAACACGCGCGGCGCGGGAAGATGGTCGTGCCGAGCTGCATCTGGCGCCCGTCCAGGCTCCAAAGGCGCGCGGGGAGCTGCCGCTCGAAGCGGGTGAGCAGAAAGCGGCCTATGCGGTCGTCGGCGTGCCGCATGTCATCGTGCTGGTCGACGATGTCGAGAAGATCGACGTCGAGAATCGCGGCCGCGTGCTGCGCGCGGATCCGAGCCTCGGCACGGACGGTGCGAATGTCAATTTCGTGGCGCCGGCGGGTTCACGCTCGGAGTGGCGGATGCGGACCTTCGAGCGTGGCGTGGAAGGTGAAACGCTGGCATGTGGGACCGGTGCGGTGGCCGTCGCGTGTGCGCTGGCGGAATGGGGCGCGGGTACCTTGCCGGTCACGCTCTGGACCAGGAGCGGCCGTGGCCTTGATGTGCGGGGGCAGAAGTCGCCTGGTGGCATGTATGAAGATTTGTGGCTAGTGGGGGAAGCCCGGCTCGTATTTCGGGGTGTGATTATCTAAGGAGTTGTCCACATCGTCGGCGATGTCAACTTAACATAACATCTATTATACGAAGTTGCAGGCAACAAAACGATCTAGTGTAGCCCAGCCCCCCCGGTCAATTCGCCCACCCGCACTTCGGCTTCGATCCGGTTGGTCGTGGAATCCATGCCCGAGATGATCGTGCGATAGTCGGCCAGCGCTTTCGCCGTGTCTTTGACCGCGAGCCAGCTGCGCGCGGCATCAGACAGGTACTGCGCCTTGAGGAACGGATAAGGAGCGCGTTGCGCGGCCTGCTCGTAGGCCCCTGCCGCGTCGCTCCAGTGGCCCGCGTTCTCTGAAGCGGCGCCGAGCAGGCCATATGCCTGGGCGCGCGTATCGCGCCGCATGGAAGGAGCAATCCGCTTCAGAACATCGATGGCCTGCTGTGGCTGGCCCTGATAGAGGCGTACCTGGGCCAGGAGCAGATTCGCCTGATCGGCCGCGCGCGAGCCGGAATAGTTCTCGACGATCTGCGCCAACTCGCTCGCCGCGAGCGGATAGTTGCGCGATTCGAATGCGAGCCGTGCCTGCCCGAGTTTCTGGTCTGCCGCCGCCTCGACGCGATTCCTGGAGACGATACTCCACCACGCCAGGCCGCCGCCGACGAGGAGAACCGCAACGATGGCTCCGCTAAGTTGACGGTGCCCGTTGATCCACCGCTGGATCGCGTGGAGCGCGGCGAGGTCGCCTCCTGATCGAGCGTCGTGGGATGGAGTCCGCCCGGCTTCAACCGATGTCGCCATCTCGTGTGATATCCTAGAGGGAGCCTCGCCGCACCCCAGTGCCCCTGGGGTGACTCGAACACCCGGCCAACGGTTTAGGAAACCGCTGCTCTATCCACCTGAGCTACAGGGGCGTGCAGTCGTGTAAACGCTAGAAGCTAGCGGCGTTACGCGTACTGAAGCAAGGCCTCGACCCGCTCGTTCGCGAGCCTGCTTCGTCCGGTGAGAAACCTGA
>DATIYM010000060.1:0-86577 GCA_035517615.1 Gemmatimonadales bacterium | reverse complement strand
GTTCATCCGGAACTTCTGGCCGGTGAACGTGAAGTCGGGGGTGGGCGTCCACGTCATGTGACACTGGTTGCAGGTGTATCCCGTCATACGCACGAACGACGGAACACGGGCCTGGGCAACCGACGCCACAACCGCGAGCGCGCCAACTGCTCCCATCACTCTTAGCCAGCGCATCGTTAATCCTCCCTTGACTTCATGTCTCCCCGTTTTCAGAGGAGCGCTTTGAGAAAAGGCCGCGCCGCCTAGCTGCCGGCACGGTACTTCAAACGCGGTGCTGCGCGAGAAAATTGATGTGTGCGGCCACCTCCTGTACCAATGTTTCGCTCGAACTGCTGCTCCGCTGTTGGAGCGACGGTGGATTCATCAATCATCCCGTCCACCGGGTTCTGCATCAACGCTCACCCGCGACACCGTCTTCGTCTTGTAACGTCGGAATGCTTCGCGCGGAAGCTCGTTTACGCTCGATCCGTCACAATCATGACGCTCGACTCAGTACCCGTCAATAGCGGTGTGGAGCGCACCGCCCGATCGACGGCATCGCGTACAACCCATGAGCAGACGGCCCAGAGGACACTAGATAATGATGGGGTGTAGACCCCGCGTCAATAGCGCCGCACACAAGATGAGCCCGCCGTGCCTGCATTATCCAGCCGTACCGGCCACTGAGAAGACGCCAAAATCAGCCCACCGTCAACCACCCTTTCGGGTGGGCCGGAGGCCTCCCTAGATTGTGTGGTAGCCGGCGCTGCCGGTTCGACCACCGGCAGGCCTCTTGTGGGCCCGTTTGCGTGTGTGATAACCTCCTCTCGTGCATCGCGTCTCTGCCCGCGCGTTCGTCCACCGTTTCCCACGATGATGCCGGCACGCCCGCGTCCCGCCAGTCCCATGGTGGTCGCAACGGGACTGCGAAAACGGTTCGCCCGTACCTGGGCGCTTCGTGGGGTGTCGTTCACTGTGCAACCTGGCGAGATCATCGCGTTGCTCGGCGCCAACGGGTCCGGCAAGAGCACCCTGCTCCGCCTGCTCGCGACCGCCGCCCGGCCGAGCAGCGGAGAGTTGTCGCTGTTCGGCCAGGACCCGCGCGCCCGAGCGGACACGATCCGCGCCCGGATCGGTGTGCTGGGGCATGCCTCGGGGCTGTATGGGGAGCTCACGGCGCGCGAAAACCTGCACTTTGCCGCCACGATGTACGGGACCACCCTCTCGCCCGAGGCGTGCGAGGCCCGGCTCAACGCGGTCGGCCTCGCACACGCGGCAGGGGCAAGGGTGCGCACGTACTCGCAGGGCATGGTGCAGCGACTCTCGTTGCTGCGGTCGACCCTGCACGATCCCGAGCTGCTGTTGCTCGACGAACCCTATACGGCGCTCGATGTGAACGGGCTGGGTATTGTGGATCGTGTACTCACTGACGTGCGGGCCGCCGGCAAATCGGCGCTCATGGCCACGCACCTCGTCGAACGCAGCCTGAGGCTGTGCGACCGGGCAATTGTTCTTGCCGACGGGGCGATCGCATACGACGGATCGGTGGCCAATGTCCCGAGCTCCGTGCTGCCATCGGAAATGGAGGGAGTGGCGTGATCGGTGCCGAGCTGCGGCGCTCCTGGATTCTGCTCTGGAAGGACCTCCTGATCGAACGCCGCGCCAAGGCCGCGTTCAATGCCATGGCGTTTTTCGCGGGCATCGTGTTGCTGACGTTCGGATTCGCGGTCGGCCCCGAGGCGCCCGGGGTCGAAACCGGGGTCGAGACGCTGCTACAGCACCTCTCCCCCGGACTGGTGTGGGTGGCGATCCTGTTCACGAGTCAGCTGGCGGCTGACCGCTCCTTCCAGCTCGAGCTCGAGCGCGGCGGACTCGACGCGCTGCGGGTGTACCCCGGCGACCGCAAGGCGCTGTACTTCGGAAAGCTGCTCGCGAACCTGGCGATCCTCTTGCTCATGGAAGCCGTGCTGCTCCCGTTCGCCGCAATCCTTTATAGCTTGGACCTGTGGGCACGCCTGCCCGCGCTCGCCGGTGTTGCCGTCCTGACAACCATCGCCCTGTCCGCAACCGGGACATTCTACGCGGCGCTCACCGCCAATCTGCGTGCCCGGCAGGTCCTGTTACCGCTGCTCTTGTTCCCAGTGTTGATCCCCGTGCTCCTGGCAGCCGTCAAAGCGACCGGGCTCGTGCTGCGCGGCGATCCGATGAATGAGCTTGGTTCCTGGGTTAAGTTATTGGGAGCGGCCGATGTACTGTTCCTGGTGGTAGCGGCCCTGACGTTTGAATACGTGGTCGAGGAATGATGCTATGACTGTCATACGCCTGGGCCGGATGGCGGGAGTCGTCGCAGTCCCGTTGCTGGCCGTCGGTCTGTATCTCGGGCTCTTTTGGGCGCCCGAAGATGCCATGATGGGGCAGGTGCAACGCATCATG
This sequence comes from Gemmatimonadales bacterium, assembly GCA_035517615.1. Taxonomy (GTDB): domain Bacteria; phylum Gemmatimonadota; class Gemmatimonadetes; order Gemmatimonadales; family GWC2-71-9; genus AG25. The sequence continues at coordinate 84,165 of DATIYM010000060.1, read as the reverse complement.
TACGTGCATTTCCCCAGCTGGATTGCGGTTGGGCTCTCCTATCTCGTGGGATTCGTGTGCAGCGTGGTGTACCTCGTTCGGCGCAATCCCAGGTTCGATTATATGGCGCAGGCTGGTGTCGAGGTGGGGGTCCTGTTCAACGCCACCGGACTCGTCACCGGCTCCATCTGGGGCCGCCCGACCTGGGGCGTGTGGTGGACCTGGGACCCCAGGCTCACGACCACGGCAATCATGCTGGTGATCTTCGTCGGGTATCTCCTGGTCAGGGCATTTCTCGACGATCCCGATGCGCGGGGTCGCGTGGGAGCGTTGGTGGCGATCATGGGATTTGTCACCGTCCCGATCGTGTACTTCTCCGTACGCTGGTGGCGCACGCTGCACCAGATCCAGTCGAGCCCGAACACCGTGGATCACAAGATGGTCGTGGCGCTGCGCGTGATGATGGTCGCCTTCGCCGCCGGCGCGTGTTACCTCATGTCCCGGCGCTATGAGGTCGCGCGGCTCGAGGCCGTGGTGGAGCAGATCGAGTACGAGCCAGACACCGGAGCAGGAGGAACCCGTGGATAGCTTCTCGTATGTGATCGCCGCGTACAGCGTGACGGCGGTGTTCGTGACCGTCTACACGTGGTCGCTCGAGCGGCGGCTGCGGCGGGCGCGCACCGCGGTCCTCGAGGCTCGCCATTCCGAAGGAGTGTCCTGAGATGGCGCTGAGCAGCCGCAAGATGAGCGTGGCGATCGGTGGAGTCGTCGTCCTCCTCGTCTTTGCCTACCTGATCTGGGGCGGGATCGGCAACAACCTCGTGTATTTCCTCACACCCAGCGAGTTGTGGGCCAAGGGGCCGAAGGCGTATGGCGCCAGCATCCGGCTCGGTGGCGTCGTCCAGGCCGGGAGCATTCGCTGGAACGCGGACAGGCACGAGCTGCGGTTTCGTCTCGTCGATCCGAGCGGGGCCACGCGCCCCGTGGAAGTCGAGAGCAGCGGGCTGCCGCCGCAGATGTTCAGCGAAGGGATCGGCGCAGTGGTCGAAGGCGTCTGGTCGCCTGACAGTGTGTTCCACTCGCACAATCTGATGGTCAAGCACTCGAACGAATACCGCGCGCCGCCACCGGGAGCCAAACCGGCGGAATACTACCGCGAGCTGTTCAGGAACCAGCAGTCATGAACGCCTGGATCGGACACATCGCCACGCTCACGGCGCTATTCGTTGCCGGGGGAGGGGCCGCGGCGGCATTTCTCGCCGGTCGGACCGGCGGAAGCGACCTGCGCTACATGCGGGCGGCGCGTCGGGCCGGCGTCGCCGTGTTCGTGCTCGTGCTCATCGCCTTCGCCACGATGGAGCGCGCCCTGATCACGCACGACTTCAGCGTCAGCTATGTCGCGCAAGTCGGCAGCCGCACGACCCCGCTGTTCTACACGATCATTTCGCTGTGGAGCGCGCTCGAGGGCTCGATCCTCCTGTGGGCGTTGATCCTGTCGGGCTACACCGCCCTGCTGGTGCGCTGGACGCGGCGCTACTACGAGGAGCCGAACGGCGACTCGCAGGTCCCGTATGCGCTCGGGACGCTGCTGTCGGTGAACGTGTTCTTCCTGCTGCTCATTTCGTGGCCCGCCAATCCGTTCCACATTCTGTCGCCGGCGCCGCTCGACGGCCCAGGGCCGAACGCGCTGTTGCAGAACAGCCCCTTCATGGGCGTGCACCCGCCGCTGCTGTACACGGGGTACGTCGGCATGTCGGTGCCGTTCAGTCTCGCGATGGGCGCGTTGTTCGCGGGGCGGCTGGGCCCCGAGTGGCCCAAACGGATCCGGCGCTGGACCATGGTGCCCTGGACCTTCCTCTCCCTCGGGATCCTGGCGGGAGCATGGTGGTCGTATGAGGTGCTCGGGTGGGGCGGCTACTGGGCCTGGGATCCGGTCGAGAACGCGTCATTCATGCCGTGGCTCACGGCTACCGCATTTCTGCATTCCCTGATGGTGCAGGAGCGCCGCGGAATGCTGAAAATGTGGACGATCACGCTGATCGTCTCGACGTTCCTGCTCACGGTTCTGGGCACCTTCCTGACGCGCAGTGGCGTGCTCGCCAGCGTGCACGCGTTCACGCAAAGCCCGATTGGTCCGTTCTTCCTCGTGTATCTGGCCATCGTCCTGCTGGGCTCGCTCGCACTGCTCGCGTGGCGCTCGGAAACGCTCGAAAGCGAAGGGCAATTCGACGCGGTGCTGTCGCGTGAAACCGCGTTCATGATCAACAACCTGCTGTTCGCCGCGTTCGCGTTCGTGGTCCTGCTCGGCACCATGTTCCCCCTGATCGCCGAAGCAGTGCGGGGAGCCAAGGTGAGCGTGGGTGGACCGTACTTCAATGAGCTCTCGGTTCCGATCGCGCTGCTGCTCGTATTCCTGGCGGGCGTCGGGCCCGCGCTCCCATGGCGCAAAGGATCGCTCGAGCTGGTGCGTGGCAAGTTTCGCTGGCCGTTCGCTGCCGCGCTGGCAGTCGCGGCCGTGCTCTTCGTGTTTGGGGTCCGGCAATCGCTGGCGCTGCTTACGTTCGGGCTCGCGGTGTTCGCGTTCGGCCTGCTGATCGAGGAATTCGCGACGCCCACCCGCGCGCGGCGGCGCAATACGGGAGAGTCGCTGCCCGTCGCGCTGTGGCGCGTGATCGCGAGCAACCGCAGGCGATATGGTGGATACATCGTACATTCGGGGATTCTCGTGATCGCGGTTGGAATCGCCGCGTCCGCCACATTCCGAAAGGAAGCCGAGTGGACGTTGCGGCGCGGTAGCGCAGCCGACATCGGACGTTATCGCGTGCAGTTCGATTCGGTGTGGGCGGTAAAGGAGCCGAACCGCGACGGGGTCATCGCGGCGACAACCATTACCACCGCCGCGCAACCGTTCGCGAAGCTCTATCCCCGGCTGAACTATTATCCCACCGCCGTCGAGCCGATCGGGACGCCCGCCGTGCGCGAGAGCCTGCGGGAGGATCTCTACCTCGTGCTCATGGCGTATACCCAGGACGGGCAGCAGGCCACGCTCAAAGCCATCGCGAGCCCGCTCGTGGGGTGGATCTGGCTCGGCGGTGGCATCGTGGCGCTGGGAGCGCTCCTGGCCTTGTGGCGCACCCGCGCCGAATCGGAGCGGCAGGCGCGGGCGATTGAACGGGGTGGAGAGGCCGCGCGTCACGCCGCGCCGGTGCACTAATGCACTGGAGGAGATGGCTCGTCCCGCTTTCCGCGCTCCCCGTACTGGCGCTGCTCGCATGGGGACTGACCCGCGACGCGCACACCATTCCCTCACCACTTCCCGGTAAAGCGGCGCCCGACTTCGCGCTGCAAACCCTTTCGGGTGATTCGCTCCATCTGCACGACCTCACAGGACAGCCGGTGCTGGTGAACTTCTGGGCGTCCTGGTGTCTCGCGTGCCGCGGGGAACATCAGGTGCTGGTCGATGCGGCGCAGCGCTACGGGCCGAAGGGATTGCGCGTCGTGGGGGTGGTGTACGAAGACACGCGCGACAACGCGCAGCAGTGGATTACGGAGCGGGGCGGCACGTGGCCCAACGTACTCGACATCGGCAGCCATACCGCGATCCAGTACGGCCTGTTCGGCGTTCCCGAAACGTTCTTCATCGCGCGCGACGGCCGGATTGTCTACAAGCAGATCGGGCCGCTCGATCCCGCGGTGATCGACCAGTGGGTGCCGAAGCTGCTGGCGAGCTCGGCGGCAATCGGCCCGAACGTGCCGGAACAGCCGTTCGCACAGGGTAAGAGCGAGGGTTACGTGCGCACGTCCCCGGACTTCCCCGCAACCCGCGGCACGACACCGCCACGCTAGATGCGCTGGACTCTCGCAGTCACTGCAATACTCGCGTTGCCCGGTTCGACCTCGGCACTCCCGTTCCGCGTTCCGCATTCCGCGTTCCCCGTTCTCCAAGGCACCGCATCCCAAACCGACACCGCCCTCGAGTCTCGCGTTCGCGAAGTCGCGGCGACGCTGCGCTGCCCGGTGTGCCAAAACCTCTCGATCCAGGACTCTCCGTCCCAGCTCGCCCAGGACATGCGCAAGGTAGTGCGCGAACGCCTGGCCGCCGGTGAGACCCCGGATCAGGTGCGTCGCTATTTCGTGTCGCGCTACGGCGAATGGGTGCTGCTCAAGCCCAAGGCGTCGGGCGTGAATCTGTCCGTCTGGCTGCTGCCGCTCGTCATGTTGCTGCTCGGCGGTACGGTGATCTGGGTGGCGGTCCAACGTTGGGTCGCGCGCGGAACGAGCGGCGCGCTGCCCGCGCCGGGAGCTGCCGGCGCAATGCGGGACGTGGGCGAGCTTCGCTCCCGTCGATCGGCTTTACAGGCATCGCTCAAGGAGCTCGAGGCCGAATTCGAGGCGGGACGGCTCACCGCCGCTGATCGCGATTACCTGCGCCAGCGCGACCAGGCCGAGCTGACGGCGATCAACGAAGCGCTCAAGCAACACAAAAAGGCTGCCCCCGAACCGCCGGCCCCAACACCGCCATCTGCGCCGGCACCAGCCAGCGGGCGGCACGTGCCGGCGGCGGTCGGGTGGGGTGCCGGCGTTGCTCTCTTCGGCGTGGTGGCCGCCCTTTCCCTCAAAGGCTCTATCGTCAAACGGGAACCGGGGGGCAGTATCACCGGAACCCAGGCGGGAGAAGCGCCGCGCCCAACTTCGGGGGGCGGGGGTGGCGGGGGCGGAGGCGCAACGTTCGGCGAAATCGGTCCGCTCGATTCATTACGGATTGCACAACTCGAAGCACGGGTACGCCGCGACTCGACGGACGAGCCAGCCCTGATCGAGCTGGGCCATCTGTATCTCACGGAGGGGCGGCTCCGGGAATCGGCTCAGGTGAACATGAAGGCGGTTCAGCTCGCGCCCGACGCCGAAGGCACCGCGGAAGCATTTGCGCACATGGGAATGATTTTGTGGAGCACGGGGGAAATGGACGGCGCGCTCAGATCACTCGACAAGGCGCTCTACCTGCACCCCGATCTGCCCGAGGCATTGCTCTACCGGGGAATTATCGAGTTCGCGGGCCGGCGCGATATGAAGGAAGCCCAGGCCATGTTCGAGCGGTATCTGGCCGTTGCGCCGCCGTCGGCCAACACGGCGCGCGTGAAGGCGATGCTCGCAGCCACGCGCGCGAACCAAACTCCGTGATCAGCTCGGATGTTTGAGTAGTCGATTCCAGCGAATGCGGAACGGGTCGGTGGCCACGCTCATATAGATGAACAGCGGCTGTCCCACCACATGCGAGCGAGGCAGGAAGCCCCAGTAGCGGCTGTCGTAGGATTCGTCGCGGTTGTCCCCCATGACAAAGAAGCTGTCGGGTGGAACCACGAACGGGCCCCAGTCGTGGCGGGTCGGGTGGTACTTGTCGGGATTCCGCCCGATGTAACGCGTCGCCTGCCACGCGCGGAACTGGATCAGCCGGAACGGCTGATCGGGGTCCGATTGCCCCAGGTGCAGCGCGTAGGGTTCATCGAGCCGGCGGCCATTTCGGATCAGGGTGTCGCCGATCATCTGCACTGTATCGCCCGCCGCGCCAATCACTCGTTTCACGATGTCGAGGTTCGGGCTCGAGTCCTCGACCGACCGGAATACCACGATGCTGCCGCGCTCGGGGTTGGCATACCCCGGAACGCGCAGCATCCGCAGCGGGGTGAGCGGAATCTCGAGCTGCCCCCCGTAGACGGCCTTGTTGACGAACAGGAAGTCGCCCACGAGCAGGGTGTTTTCCATGCTCCCGGACGGAATGCGGAAGGCTTCGATGACATACGAGCGCAGGAAGATCCAGATGGCGAGCGCGGCGGCAATCGACTTGATCCATCCAACCAGCCACGCCTGGAAACTCTGCGGTTCCTGACTCAGGGGTGTTCCACCCAATCCGCGATGAAGACGTTGGACTCGTGCTCGACTTTACGGCCGCGGCCGGAGATCCACACGAGCTGCTTGCCGTTCGGTGAGAACATCGGGAACGCGTCGAATCCGCTCGAGGTGGTGATCTGCTCGAGACCCGTTCCGTCTACGTTGACGAGATACAGGTCGAAGTTCAGCCCCTCGGGATGCTTGAAGTTCGACGCGAAGATGATGCGCTTCCCGTCGGGGTGGAAGTACGGCGCGAAACTCGGGCCGGGAACGTGAATGACCATGCGCTGGTTCGAGCCGTCCGAGTTCATCACCCAGATGTCCATGCGCGACGGGCGCACCAGATTCTGCTTCAAGAGCGACTCGTATTCCGCCGTGTCGGCCGCGGTCTCGGGATGGAACGCGCGGTAGACGATCATTTTTCCGTCGGGCGAGAAATACGGACCGCCGTCGTATCCCAGGGTGTGCGTGAGCTGACGACTGTCCGAGCCATCGACGTTCATCGTGTAGATGTCGAGATCGCCGCCCTTGAGCGACGTGAACACGATGCGTTTCTGGTCGTACGACAGCGTCCCCTCGGCCGTATACACCCGGTTTTGCGTCAGCGGGCGCTTATCCGATCCGTCGGGCTTCGCCGTGTAGATGTCGTACGGATACAACGCCCAGACATATCCCTGGGAGTAGTCGGGGCGGGGCGGGCAGGAGGTATCGACGGCCTCGGTACTGGCGTAGAAGATCCGCCGGTCGCGATCGTAGAAGTAGCCGCACGTGGTGCGCCCCTTGCCGTCCGAAACCCGCTTCAGGCCCTTGCCATCAGTCCCAATCACGTACATCTGATCGCATTTTTCCTGAGTTCCGGTCCGCTGGAAAATCAGGAGTTTCCCTGAAGCCGAGAAATACGCCTCCGCGTTCTGACCCCCGAAGGTGAGCTGGCGAATGTTCTTGAGGTGTGCTTCACCTGATTCGGGTTGCACCGCGACCTGGATGAGGAGAGCCAACGCAGCGTGGAAGGCGATCATAGGCGTGAGAAGCTAGACGGAGCGAACGGAATGGGCAACGGTTATAATTGAAAGTTCATGAGCAGCCCAAACCCTCGAAAGCACCTCGCACCGACGCTCGACGCCCTCGGGAAGCTGTGTACGCAGGGCCGCGAGCTGTCGAATTATCTCTGGCAGGTCCCGGATGACGCGGGCGCCCGCGAGAGCATTCTCACGCTGCTCGAGCAGATCGGCGTCGAGAGCAACAAGCAAGGACGTCATGAGATGCCGCGCATTTGCGAGGAGTTGAAGGCCGCCGCCAAGGCCAGTCCCAGCCCGCAACAGGTAGACGTACTCGTCAACGGTTTCGATCGACTGTTTCAACTGTGGCAGGCCGCCAAGTCCGGCCTGCTGTAAATCCGACCCCGTACCCTCAGACAGACCGGAGATCTCGAGATGACGCAAGCCGTCGCTCCTCGTGGCACGAGCCTCGACCTGCTTTGCATCAACACCGTTCGCACCCTCGCCATGGACGCGGTTCAGAAGGCGAATTCCGGCCACCCCGGCACCCCGATGGCCCTCGCCCCGGCCGCCTACGTCCTGTGGCAGCGTCATCTTCGCTACAACCCGGCCGACCCGGCGTGGAGCGGCCGCGATCGCTTCGTGCTCTCGTGCGGGCACGCCTGCATGCTGCAGTACGCCGCCCTGTATCTCACGGGCTACGACCTCACGCTCGACGACATCAAGAACTTTCGGCAGTGGGGCTCGAGGACGCCCGGTCACACGGAGTTCGGTCATACTCCGGGCGTCGAAGTTACCACCGGTCCACTGGGACAGGGAATCGGGAACGCGGTCGGCATGGCGCTCGCCGAGGCGCACCTCGCGGCGACGTTCAATCGCCCCGGGCACCAGATCATCGATCATGCCACCTACTTCTTCTGCTCCGACGGCGACATCATGGAAGGCATCTCCCATGAAGCCGCCTCGTTCGCGGGGCACCTGAAGCTCGGCAAGCTGATCGGCCTGTACGACGACAATCACATCACGATCGACGGCAATACCGATCTCACGTTCTCCGACGAGACCGGGAAACGGTTCGAGGCGTACGGCTGGCACGTGCAGCGAGTGGCGGACGGCAACGATCTCGATGCGTTGGATAGCGCGTTCGCGGCCGCAAGGCGCGTGTCCGACAAGCCGTCGCTGATCATCGTCCGGACCCACATCGGGTTCGGCAGCCCGAACAAGCAGGACAAGGCCGCCGCCCACGGGGCGCCGCTCGGCGAAGAAGAGGTCAAGCTCACGAAAGAGAACCTCGGCTGGCCCAGCCAGGAGCCGTTTTACGTGCCCGACGAAGCGCTGGCACACTGGCGGAAAGCGAAGGATCGTGGCGTCAAGCTCGAATCCGAGTGGCAGAAGAAATGGACGGCATACAAGCAGGCACATCCGGATCTTGCCACCGAGCTCGAGCGCCGGCTCCAGGGCAAGCTGCCCGCCGGTTGGGATGCCGAGCTGCCTGTCTTCACCGCGAAAGACGCGCAGGCCACGCGGGCGGCATCGGGCAAGGTAATCGCCGCATTCGCCGCGAAGGTGCCCGAGGTGGTCGGCGGCTCGGCGGACTTGGCCGAGTCAACCAATCTCGTGTTTCCGAAGGCGGGTGAGCTCGAGCCTGGCAACCTCGGCGGACGCAACATGCACTACGGCATCCGCGAGCACGGCATGGGCGCGATCATGAACGGTATGTCGCTGCACGGCGGCATCCGGCCCGTGGGGTCGACGTTCTTGATCTTCCTCGATTACATGAAACCCGCCGTCCGTCTCGCGGGGCTCCAGCACATCCCGGCGTTGTACGTGTACACGCACGACTCGATTGGACTGGGCGAAGACGGCCCGACGCACCAGCCGGTCGAGCAGCTTTCCATGCTGCGCGCCACGCCCAACGTGACCTGTATTCGCCCGGCCGATCCGACGGAAGTGGTCGAAGCCTGGCGAGCCGCGATGGAGCACAAGGATGGACCAGTCGCGCTCGTGTTCACCCGGCAGAAGATGTCGGTGATCGATCGGGCCAAGTACGGTCCCGCGGCCGGCTTGCGGCAGGGCGCCTACATTCTCGGTGACGCGCCCGGCGGAAAGCCCGCCGTCATTCTCATCGCGACCGGTTCGGAGGTCGAGCTGGCGCTCACCGCGCACGAAAAGCTGCTCGCCGAGGGAATCGCCTCGCGGATCGTGAGCATGCCGTGCATGGAGTTCTTCGTGAAGCAGCCGCAGGCATATCGTGACTTGGTTCTGCCGCCCGCGGTCAAAGCGCGCGTGGCCGTCGAAGCCGCGTCACCCCAGTCGTGGTATCGCTGGGTGGGCGATCAGGGTGCGGTGATCGGACTCGATCACTTCGGCGCTTCGGCGCCGGCGCCCAAGCTGTTCCAGGAGTTTGGCTTTACCGTGGAGAACGTGGTGAAGCGGGCGAAAGAGGTGCTGAAGCGGTAAGGCAGGAGCGGGAAGCGGGAAGCGGGAAGCGGGAAGCGGGAAGCGTTGGTGCTCTGACGCTTCCCGCTGTTCTTTCAGAAGCGTCCGATCGGTCCGCTTAGAGCCGCTCGAGAACGGTGCGGGCTGCAGCCCGGCCGGATCTCCCGCATGCAGAGACCCCGGCCCGATCGATGCCGGCGCCGGAAACCGCGAGCGGCGCCATGCGCGAGAGCCGTTCCCTGATCTCCGCCACTCGCGCCGCGTGCTGCGGGCGGTAGCGCGGCAAACCGCGCACCCAGTGAAACACGCGATGCCAGAGCGGCGCGCCGTTGATGCCGAGAATGCGCGCCAGCTCCGCGTGTGCGACCGTTGGCGGGTCCTCCGACGCCGGGGCGAGAAACGCGCGAAACAGCAGGTGGCCCTTGGGAGAGCGGCCGGGATACTTGAGTGAGGCGTAGGTGCACGCCCGGAGCCCGAGCCCTTCGGCCGCGCCGCTGACGACAAATCCCGTCCCCTTGAGCTCGGCCGTGACCTGCTCCGCACGATACGCCAACGACACCGTGAGGCTGGGATAGTACAGCACGTCTTCCAGCTCACGCGCCGCCGACACGCCGAGCTCGGCGAGCAAATGCGCAGTCACCCAGGCCGGCACCGCCGCGACGACGCCGTCGACTTCCAGCGTATTGCCACCGGCCAGGGAGAGCCGGTAGCCGCGACTGGTTCGCGAAAGTCCGGCCACGCTCGTCGCGAGGGCGACACGCGACCCGAGGCGCTCCGCGAGCGCCTCGACCAAATCGGCCATACCGCCGGCGAAACTCTTGAAGCCTTTGCTCAGGTCTTCCTGAAGCGGCTCCTGGATGCCGAGCAATGTTGCCGCCCGACCTTCCTCGAGCGGCTCGAGGCACACACCGGTCCACAGCGACGAGCCCTTTGCGAGCTGGCTCACCAGCTTGTGCTCGATCCCGAGCTCACCTGCCAACTCCGGCAGATCCGTTTCCGCCGCGAGAAATCCGTCGGGCCCACCCTCGACGATGTAGCCGCCGCGCCGTTCGGTGACGATCACGCCACCGGCGCGCTGCTCGCTCTCGAGCACGAACGTCTCGACGCCCGCACGCACCAGTTCCCACCCTGCCGCCAGCCCCGTGAGGCCGGCGCCGATCACGGCCACTCGGCTCACGCTTGGACCCAGCCTCGCTCTGCCACACTCGTGCGGACGAGATCTTCGAGCACGGCGATCAGCGACGGGTCGGCGTTCAAGGACACGGTGCGCTCGAGGTGAACGCCCAGCTCCCTGGCGAGCCCCTGATACACCACGTCCACGTCGTAGAGAATCTCGACGTGATCGCACACGAAGCCGATCGGGACGATGAGAAATGCTCGGTGCCCCGCGCCGGCGAGGCGCTTCATCGTTTCGCCGGCCTCGGGGCCGAGCCATGGCTCGGGCGTGGCACCCGCGCTCTGAAACGCGAAATGCCATTCCTTCAACCCCACGCTGTTCGCGACCGCGGCGGCGCTCTGCTTCAGCTCATCGGGATAGGGGTCGCCGTTCTTGAGGATGCGTTCGGGGAGACTGTGCGCGGTGAACAACACCTGGACCTTCTCGTCGGGGCGGAACTGCGTGAGCGCCTGGCGCACCCGCATCGTGACGGCCGCGATGAATTTCGGGTGATCGCCCCAGCGACGCACGATCAGGGTTTCGACACGACCTTCCGTCGCATCCAGCAGCTTTTTCTCGTACGCGCCAACCGACATCTCGGAAAAGTGTGGTGCCATCACGATGCCGAGGATGCGGGTCAGTCCCTCACGGGCGACGCGATCGACCGTTTCCTTGATGTATGGATGCCAGTGGCGCATCCCCACATACGTGCGGAAGTCGGGACCGAGCGCGCTCCCCAGGCCCTTCGCCTGGGCCTCCGTCAGCTCTTTCAACGGCGACTTGCCGCCGATCAACGCGTAGCGCTCCCGGATTTCGGCAACGAGCTCGGGGCGCGTCGGTCGCCCTCCGCGTACGTCGAGCAAATATGGCTCGACCTCGTCGAGGTTGTTCGGGCCGCCGTACGCCATCAGCAGCACCGCAATTGGTTTAGCAGCCATGCACCACCTCCACCACGCGCTGGAGCGCTTCGACGGGCGTCTGCTGCAGCACGCCGTGCCCCAGGTTGAAAATGTGTCCCGGCCTGCCGCCGGCGCGCACCAGCACGTCTTTGACGCGTGCTTCAAGGGTATCGAGAGGCGCGAGCAGCAGCGTGGGATCGAGATTTCCCTGGATCGCGCGGTCCGCGCCGATGCGATCCCAGGCGCGATCGAGGGGCACGCGCCAGTCCACCCCGATCACGTCACCTCCCGCAGCCGCGAAATCCTCGAGAAATCCCGCCGTGTCGGTGCCGAAATGGATCACGGGGACTCGAGCGTCGCGCGCCAGCGCGAGCGCGCGGCGGCTGTGTGGCTCGACGTACTCGCGGTAATCGTCCGGCGCGAGGCAGCCAACCCAGCTGTCGAACAGCTGCAGCGCGCTTGCGCCCGCGCGGGCCTGGGCGGCCAGATAGGCCCCGACCAGCTCCGCCAGGCGCCCCATGAGCCCGTGCCAGGCATCGGGCTCGGTGTACATGAACTGTTTCGTGACCATGAAGCTCCGCGTCGCCCCACCCTCGATGGCATAGCTCGCGAGTGTGAACGGGGCGCCCGCGAAACCGATCAGCGGAATGCTGGCGGGCAGCGCCCGGACCGCGAGCCGAACCGACTCGAGCACGTAGCCGAGGGCATCCTCGGGGTCGACGGGCGGCAGCGCGCTCACGTCGGACGCGCTCCGAATCGGTTTCGCGATGTGGGGACCTTCGCCGGCCTGAAACGACAGGCCCAGTCCCAAGGGCTCGAACGGCAAGAGAATGTCCGCGAAGAGAATCGCCGCGTCTACGCCCAGCCGCTTGATGGGCTGGAGGGTGACTTCCGCGGCGAGCTCGGGGGTGTGGCACAGCTCGAGAATCGAATGCTGCTGCCTGAGCGCCCGGTATTCGGGCATGTAACGGCCGGCTTGCCGCATGAACCAGACCGGCGTGGTGTCGGTCGGCTCGCGGCGGCACGCCTTCAGAAAGCGATTGTCAGCCGGCAACCGATGCTTCGCGGGCCTCGGCGGGAGCGATGAGGATCGTGTCGCCTTCGAGCTTCACCCGGTAGGTGTTCACCGGGAGTACAGGCGGGCCGCCCAGAACCTGCCCCGTTTCGAGAGAGAAAATGCCGGCATGCCACGGGCACGTCACCGCGCAGCGCGCGGGATCGACGCTGCCCTCGGAGAGCGAAGCGCGGGCATGGCTGCAGCGGTTCGTGATGGCGTAGATGCTTCCGTTCACGTTGAACAGCGCCACGGCTTCGCCCGCGGCGTACACCCGTTTGCTCGAGCCCGGCGGCAGATCGGCGAGCGACGCGGCCGGGGTAAATCCGTCCGCACGCGCGGGTCGCCGGGAAATGGCCTGAGCGGATCCAGCGCCACCAAGCGTATCGAGCATGTCCCACAGCGACATCTGCACGCAGGTGAACGTGGGGGTGTCCTTGAGCGTGTAGGATGACGCCTTGCTCTCGCGCAGCTCCATCACCAGATCGAGGAAATCGCCGGGGCTGTCGCCCTCGAACGCCACGATGAATTCCTGGTCGTCGAGTCCGTACGAGTAGGTGGTGTTGAGCCGGATCGTGGGGTACTTGCGGCCGATCCGCACGTGCTCGTCCATCATCACCTGTCGCTCGGGCTTGGGCAGCATGTACCAGGGCCGGGTCTTGATGAACGGATAGACGAACAGGTAGCGCGCGTCGCTCGGACGGATCACGAGGCGCGAGGGCTGGCTCGGATCCTCGGGAAACTCGTAGATCGAACGCCGCGTCATCGCGAGATAGCTATACGGCGCGGAGAGATACGCGCCCAGATCGGTGCGGTTCAAGGCCGTCTGCAAATCGACCAGCGCGTCGAGATTCTCCGCGACCTGCCACAAGAGGAAGTCGCAGTCACCGCGGATGCCGACGAGTCCGTACGGCCGGAGCAAGAGCTTGCCGTTGTACCCCTCGATGGTTTCACCGAACTCGATTTTCGCGGACGACTGCCGTTCACTCGAGAGCCGGCGCCAGGCCGGATCGAGCTTGAAGAAGGCAAACCGGACGACTTGCCGGCGTTCGGGAGCGTGTGTCATGGAGCCAATTTAATGCGGATCCGCTCTCGGGGAGCGGCGCCGCGAGCCTGGCGCTGCGCGCGAAAGTACCCGCGGGCAACGAGATACCCGATCGTACCGAACACGATCACCGGCACAATGGCGATCATGACCGCCACCCAGAAGTAGGCATGCTCGAGCCTGCCGGCTGGACCGCCCATGTCCATCCCCTGTAGCAGCGTTGCGATCATCGGCCCAGGAACCGGTTGAGGTGGCGCAGATAGTACCCCAGAGCGGCGGCGGCGGCGGCGAAGACGATCCCCACCGCGAGCGTTCCCCCACTCCGACTCTGCTGGTAATCAAACCCGCACCAGATGGCAAAGACAGCGCAGAACACAATCGCGGTGGAAATCAGAAGCCGGTGAAACGGAATCACGAGAATCCTTACACGTGGACTTTGTCGAGCACCATCAGTGTGAGCAGTGCCGGCAGGTAAATGACCGAGGCCAGAAACACGCGCCAGGCCCGTGGCGTCGTGGCCGCGAGCGTCATCAGCGCCGAGGCGGCGACGTATGCGAGGCCGAGCGCGAGGGCGCCATAGAAATACATCTTCCCCGTGATCCCGAGCAGCGTGGGGAGCAGGCTCACCGGCAGGAGGGTGAGCGCGTACAGCAACGCCACCCAGCCCGTGCGCGAGCCGTCCGTATCCCGCACCGCCAGCATTGCGAAGCCGCCGCGCCGGTAGTCCTCGCGGTAGATCCACGACAGCGCGAGGAAGTGCGGTAGCTGCCACAGGAACAGGATCCAGAACAGCGCCCACACCGCAACGCCGAGCTGGCCGCCGGCGGCGGTCCAGCCGCCCACGATCGGCAACGCTCCGGGAACCGCGCCGATCAGGGTATTGAGCGTAGTGGTACGCTTGAGCGGCGTATACAACAGCACGTAGCTCGCGAGCGTCAGCGCCGCGAGCCCCGCCGTCAGGTAGTTCACCGCCAGCGCCAGGTACACCACGCCGGCAGTCGAGATCAGCCCGGCAAACAGCGCCGCCGCCCGCGGGGAAATGCGGCCCGATGGGAGCGGCCGTTTACGCGTCCGATGCATGCGGGCGTCGGCGTCGCGTTCCCGTACCTGGTTGAACGCATTCGTGCCGGCCGCCACCAAGGCCGTCCCGAGGAGCGTCGCGAACAGAAGGCGGAGGTCGACCGTGCCGCCGCCGCCCAGGTAGAACCCGGCGGCGGCGGTCAGCAGCACCAGCTGCGTGATGCGAGGCTTGGTCAGCTCGAGAAACGCTACCAGATGTGCTCCGACATGCCGGCCGCCAGGAGAATCAGCACCAACGGAAGCGGGAAGAGCGCGACGAGCCGCAAATTCCACTTCTCGAACTTGAGATGCATGAAGTACAGCGCCACGAGCAGCGCTTTCCAGATCGCGAGGATCATGAGCAGCGTCAGCTTCAACCCAAAGGTCCAGTTCCGGGCGAACTCAAAGGCGAGCCCGAGCTCGAGCGCGGTGAGCACGGCGAGGTAGATCCAGATCATGATATACGGCGGATGCTTGTGCGTGGTCGTCGCCATGAGCCCCTCAGATCAGGTAGACGATAGTGAACAGGATGATCCACACCAGGTCGACGAAGTGCCAGTAGAGACCGACCACTTCGATCCCGGCGTGATCCTGCTGCGTGTACTTCCCGGGCAGCGCTTTCGTCAGATACAGAAACAGCATTGAGATCACGCCGCACGTCACGTGGAATCCGTGGAATCCCGTCATCGTAAAGAACGTCGAGCCGTACAGGCCCATCGTGGCGCCGGGGAGCTCCCCCTTAGCCACCATTTCGGCGAGCTCGCTGCCTTCCCGGACGCCCGCGGGGACGAACCCACGCTCGACCAGGTGGATGTATTCGAACACCTGAATGCCCACGAAACAGGCGCCGCCGAGAATGGTCATCAGGAGCCAAAACCGCATTTTCCCGATGTCGCCGTCCGAGACCGCGGCATACGCTTTCACCATCGACACCGACGAGCAGATCAGCAGGAACGTGTTGAACGCCGTGATCTTGATGTTCAGCACGACTCCGGGTTTCGCCCATTCGCCCGGGGCTCCGAAGCGCAGGATGACGTAGGAGCCGATCAAGGCGGCGAAGAACATCACTTCCGACGCCAGGAACACCCACATCCCGAGCTTCTTGTTGTAGACATCGACCCCGCGTTCCGCCGGGAACGGCGGGTCCATCGGCCCGCCGTGCCCCACTGCCATTGAGTGACTCATCAGTTCGTCCCTTTCCCGGTCAGTGGCCGGCCGGCGACAGCGCCGGCTCGCGGTCCGTAGGCAGTTTGCGGTTCTGCGGCAGGTAGTCTTCCGTTACGCCCGGCGCGCTGAACTCGTAGGGGCCGCGGTACACGGTGGGCGGCGTCTCCCAATTGCCGTGCGGTGCGGGGTTCGGGAGCGTCCACTCGAGCCCGTTGTCCTCCCACGGGTTCTGCGACGCCTTCTCGCCCTTGAACAGGCTCCACCAGAAGTTGACGAAGAAGATGATCTGCACCGCGAACAACAGGAATGCGTTCACCGAGATGAACACGTTCAGGGGCTGCACGGGCCTGAGGAATTCGTAGATGGTCGGATCGTACAGCCGCCGCATGTGGCCGGCCATCCCGATCATGTGCATCGGGAAGAAGGTTGTGTTGAAAAAGATGAACGTGAGCCAGAAGTGCACCTTGCCCCACGCTTCGTTCATCATGCGGCCGAACATCTTCGGGAACCAGAAGACGATCGACCCGAAAATCGCGAACAGCGACCCGCCGAACAGCACGTAATGGATATGCGCCACGATGAAGTACGTGTCGTGGATGAACATGTCCAGCGGCGTCGCGGCCATGAAGATGCCAGACAGGCCGCCGATCGTGAACATGGTCACGAACCCGATGGCGTGGAGCATGGGCGTATGGAACCGCAGATTGCCGCGCCACATGGTCGACAGCCAGTTGAACACCTTGATGGCCGTCGGCACCGCGATGAGCAGCGTGGTCACCATGAACGACGAGCCCAGCGTCGGGTTCATGCCGGAGACGAACATGTGGTGGCCCCACACGATCCACGACAGGAACGCGATACCCACGATGGCGAACACCATCGAGTGATAGCCGAAGATCGGCTTGCGGCTCCCGTTGGCGATGAGCTCGGACACGAGACCCATCGCGGGGAGAATCAGGATGTACACCTCGGGATGCCCGAAGAACCAGAACAGATGCTGCCACAGGAGCACCTGGCCGCCGGCCGACGGATCGAAGAAGTGCGTACCCAGGACCTGCTCGAACAACAACATGATCGCGGCACCGGCGAGCACTGGGACCGCGAGCAGGCCCAGCACCGCCGTGATGAACAGCGCCCATACCGAGAGCGGCATGCGGAACCAGGTCATTCCCGGCGCCCGGTTGTTGATCACCGTCGTGATGTAGTTGAGCGAGCCGAGCACGGACGACAGGCCGAAGAAGATGATCGAGATCGACCACAGCTCCTGGCCGAATCCCACGCCGGAGTAGTCATGCCGCGCCGACAACGGGACGTACATCGTCCATCCGGCGCGGGGCGCGCCGTCGGCGACGAACAGACTCGAGAGCATCAGAATGCCCGAGACGAACGCCGACCAGAACGACGCCATATTGATGCGCGGGAAGGCCATGTCGTGCGCGCCGAGCTTCAACGGAATGATGAAGTTGGCGTACACGCCGACGAGCAGCAGCATGATGGCGAAGAACACCATGAACGTGCCGTGCATTGTCACGAGCTGCAGGTAGTACTCGGGCAGGATCACGCCGCCCGGGGCCATCGTCTGGGGCAGGATCCCGCCGCCCGGCATCGGCTTCCCGGGGAAACCCAACTGCCAGCGGATCTGCATCGCGAGGATGCCACCGACCAGCAAGAAGAAGAGACTCAGGAACAGGAACTGAATCCCGATGATCTTGTGGTCGGTCGAGAAGATGTACTTGCTGACGAAGCTCCGGTCGTCGTGATGGGCGTGACCGGTATGCGGTGACGCGGCTACGGTCGTCATGACTCCTATTCCCCCCCTGCCTGCGGCTGAGGCGCGTGCTCTTTCGCCCAGGCATCGAAATCCGCTTGAGTGTGGACGGTCACTTGGGCCCGCATCTTGTAATGGCCGAGGCCGCACAGCTGCGAGCAACCGATTTCATACTTCCCCGGCACGGTAGCCACGAACCACGCCTTGATGTGCAACCCGGGCACGATGTCCTGACGCACCCGGAACTCCGGAACGTAAAACGAGTGAATCACATCCTCGGCGGTGAGGTACGCCACGATGGGGCGTCCCGCCGGCAGATGCAGCTGATTGCGGATGACGATGTCGTCTTTGGCGTCCGCGTCGGTGGTATCGAGGCCCGTCGGGTTCGCCTTGGAAATGAGTGAATCCACCGTGCGCCCGAGCTTGCCATCGGGACCGGGCAGGGTGACCCACCACTCGAACTGCTTGGCATGGACGCCGACGGGATAGGCGTCGGCCGGGACGCTGTTGCGTCCCTTGATCTGCACCCAGAAGCTGTTCGAGATGAGGCCGAGCGCGACCATGGTCACGGCGGGAATGGCCGTCCAGATCATCTCGAGCCGCGTGTTGCCGTGCGTGTAGTGCCCCTTCTGCCCGGGGCGGCCCCTGTACTTGAACACGAACCAGATCACGCCGATCTCCACCAGGAAGAACGGGATCGCGGTGATGATCAGAATCGCCGTGAACATCCCGTCGATCCGCGGCGCAAAATTCGAGGCTTGAGGTGGAAGCCACCAGTTCATTGCGCGTCTCCCCTTATTTCGCCGTAAAGGTGAAGTCCTGCGTCTTCGTCCCCGTAGCGGCGACAGTCACCGTCGCCGTCTGGGTCCCGTACTTCTCGTGCCAGGCTTCGATCGTGTAGGTGCCCGCTGGCAGGCCGGAGATCGAGAAGCTGCCGTCGGCTCCGGACACCGAGAAGAACGGATGCGGCAGCACGCCCGCGAACGCGTGCATCCAACCATGGACGTTGCACTCGAAGGGGAGCATGACTTCTTCCACCGAGAACGAGCGGTCGGTGGTCATGTTCGTGGGCTGGCTGATGTTGAACGGCCGGTTCTTCTTCGCCATCGCCTTGATGTTGTGCAAGAGACCGTCGGAATTCTTGATGGCGAGCGGCTGGTTGACCATGATCCCGAACACCCGGGGATGGTAGAGGCAACCCTGCTGGTCGATCGTCACGGGTGTCGTGGGCGTTGGGTACTTCGCGCCCGCCGGCAGGCCGGACTTTACGTACACGAACACGTTGCCGAGCGTGCCGTTGGGGTTCGCCATGACGATCTGCTCGTGCGGCGTGGACTTGTATTGCGCCGCGCACTTGGATTCCTCGCTCATGTCGATTTCGGGATTGACCGACGCCGCCGGCTTTCCGGTCAGCTTGATCTTGCCGGAAATCGTCGCCCCGGCAGCACGATGCGGCGCAGGCGTCGTATTCGGCGCCCAGGCCAACAACACGAGAAGCCCCGCTGCTCCTCCCACCGCCGCCACCGACCCAAGAGTACGCATCATTCCCCCCTTAATGAATTCCGATCTGGTTCAAAGTTTACGCATTCGCAGAATTTTTTCGACGCTGGGCGCGCGCGATCACCAGCATGCCCAGCCCCAAGGTCACCGCCATCGCAATCACCGGAGAAATGAACGTTCCCGGAGGTGTCGGTTGATCGAGCGCGAGGAAATACCAGGTGCTGACCGCCATTCGCGAGTCGTGCTCTCCATTCGAGCCGTCCCACGCAAAGAACGCTACTGGAATGGCGCGGCCGATCGAAAACTGAAGTTCGTGCGTGGAATCGCTGGTCGCAAGTGAGCGCGACAGTACAACGCGCCACTGGCCGTGATCGTAGACCGCCTGCGAGCTGACCGGGGCGTCCTTGCCCCCGGGTCCGGTCGCGAGCGTGTCGAACCGGTCGATGCCTCGCGCAGTCCCCGAAATCGCGCGGCGCGGCTGGCTCGTCCAGCGCCATTGATATACCGGATCCGACCCCGTACCCATCAGGAAGTACGGCCGGTCCGTGCCCGTGGGAATCTTCACGGGAAACTGCATCGCGATCTGATCGGGCCAGAGCGCCGGTGTCACGGTGTCGTCGGTCGCCAGCACCTGATTCTGGCGCCGCATGAACTTGAGCCAGAGCGTGTCGGGGCTCTGCGTCCGATCGTCCCACACGAGCCGGACCGCGATGGACTTGCCGTTGTGGAGCGCCTGGACCCACACCGCGCTCACCGCCGGATCGAACCAGCGCACCTTGCGAATGACCTGGCCGACCAGCGGGAAGTAATAGCTGTCGGCCTTGTTCCACGCCGAGTCGTTCGGGTTCGTGGGAAGCTCGCCCGTGACCTGGTGCGCGTGAATCACGTCGCGCACCTCCGGTGGCTTCTCCGGTGACAGCGAGCGGACATACTGGGCCAGGTGCCACAGCTGCTCGTCCGTCAGAAACTTTTGGTCGATCAGGTCCGAGAACGACGGCATCGGCGTACCATCGAGTCCGGTCCGCAGCCGACGGTAGATCTCCTCGACGCTCGGTCCTCCACGGAAGCGCCAGCTCTGGTGGAGGTCGGCGGCGAAGATCGGCGCCCCGGGGTCGTCCTTCAGGTCCCAGGCCGACGGGCCATCGCCCCGACCCTCGGCCCCGTGGCACTTGTTGCAGTGGATCGAATCATAGAACTGACGACCGA
This sequence comes from Gemmatimonadales bacterium, assembly GCA_035517615.1. GTDB lineage: Bacteria > Gemmatimonadota > Gemmatimonadetes > Gemmatimonadales > GWC2-71-9 > AG25. The sequence goes on along the minus strand of DATIYM010000060.1, from coordinate 64,006 downwards.
TCTTCACGGCATCGCCGCCGCCCGAAGGCGGACTCGAGAACTTGAGCGCCACCACGTGCTGCGAAGTGTCCGAGAAGAACGCCGAGAATGTCTTGATGTACGCCATGACGTTCTTGCGATCGGTCTCGGACAGCCGCGCCTTCCAGGCCGGCATCGCCGAGCCCGGCAGGCCTTCATCGATCGCGTGCATCAGATCGGCGTCGGTGGGAAGCTGTCCCGAGGCCGTCGTGCGAATCTTGTAGACCGCCCCCGTGAAGTCACGGGGACGGGGCAGCATGTACGCCCCCCCCGGTCCCTTTCCATCGCCTTGATCGCCGTGACACCCGGCGCACCACTTGGTGTAGACGACGTGACCGGCGGTGGTGTCCTGAGCGGCGGCCGATACAACGGCGGCCGATGAAACGGCGGTCGATAAGACAGCGGTCAACAGGAAGGCGGTTTTCACTTTTCCCCTCCCGTCTTTTCCCACGTCCGCGGTTTCCAGCCTGTCTGATTGTACAGGAACAGCACGACGGTCCAGATCTGATGCTCCGTCAGGAAGTTCTCCCACACGGGCATCGCCGAGTTCCAGGGCGTGCCTTCCCGCGGCAGCCCGGGACCGCCCTTCGCGACGCGCCAGAACACGAAGCTCTCCGTGAGCTGGGCGATGGTGCCGTTGTCCTGGAAGTTCGCCGGGAGCGGATTGAATCCCTCGGCAAAATGACCGAGACCGTCGAGATGGTCGCCGTGGCACGGCAGGCAATTCTGGTAGTAGACCTCCTTGCCTTCCGCGAGATACGCCTGGAGCGACTCCGCGTGCTGGCGCAGCGGGTTGTTCAGTCCGGTAAGGCTTATGGTCTTGCCCCGGAACGTGATCTCCCCGGGGGGCGCGGGGTGAATCGAGCGCAGGTTCGGCGGCGCCGCCACCGAGGTGCGCACCTCACCGAACGTGATCCAGCCGACGAGCAGGGTCACGAGGGCCACGCCCACCACCCGCACGGGCCGGAGCCGCGGCTGGACCAGTGCGGCATTGATCGGCTCCTTGAACTCTTCCCAGCGCGCTTCGGTGTCGCTCACGTAAATGAGCACGCCCACGAGCACGGTGAGCATGTACTGCAGCACCACACTCTTCGGGACGATCGCGCTTCCGGGGAACACCGGGATAATCCATTCGATGAACACAAACGCGCCCACGAGCAGCAGTACCGCTTGCCAGAATGGATGGCTCAAGAAGCCACGACTCTTGGGGTTCCTGGAGGTCATTTTTGGCTCGCGAGGTAATTGGCCAGCGCATCGAGCTGCGCCGGGCTCATCATGGTCGCGAAGTTCTTGGGCATCACACCGGCGAAATTCTCGAATCCTTTGGTCACATCGGACGCCGGATCACTGACCTTCTTTTTGATCGCGGCCGCATCGCGGCGCGAGCCGACATGGGTCAGATCCGGGCCGATGGCGCCTCCGTTGCCCGCGATCTTATGGCAATTGGTGCAGCCCGCTTCCTTGATGATCGCCTTCGGATCCGTGCTGCCGCCGGCAAACCCTCCGCCAGCGCCACCACCCCCCCCACCACCACCGCCCGTGGCGGCTGGTGCCGCCGCTCCGGGGGCGGCCTTCGCGATGTCGGCGCCGGTCACGTCCACCGTACCGCCCTGCGACTCGAGGAACGCGACCAGCGCCCACGCCTGCTCCGGCGGCACCATGGCCGTAATCTTCGGCATGATGGGCTGGTAGCCCGAGACGACGAATTTCGCGGGCTCGTCGAGCGACTCGTACAGATACGCCTTGCAGTCCTTGCCGGCCTCGCGCTTCCCGCAGCGCGCGCCGATCGGGCCCGCGCCCTTTTCATCGGTGAGCAGGTTCGGCGCGCGGGTGCCCAAACCGTGACAGGCCGTGCACCCGCCGATGCCGTTGAACACCTTCTCGCCCGCCGCCACCAACTCGTCCGACGTCGAGTTCGGGCCGAGCGCGAGCTTCACGGGCACCTCGGACTGCATCTGCGGGATCTTGTTGCACACGAGCGTATACACGAGCAGTGTGCCGATCACGACGCCGAACACCTTCAGGTTAGTGGCCCACATGCTGAGCCTCCTTCCCGGCCGGCACGTACGTGGATTTCTCGGCGAGCCCGCCGAGCCAGAACACGAATCCCACGAGACTGAGGAAGATGAGGACGCAGACGCTGATCACGATCGAGGCGTAACCGAGCGCCGGGGTCGCCGCGTACTTGCTCGTGTCTTCCATCACCTGCCACACGTGCCAGTACTGCCGAATGCCCGAGCGGGCGAACCCCATCAGGCCCATGAGCCAGGTGAACGTCACGGCGAGAATGAACAGCGCGTACTGCGAGCGCGCCGGCATTTTGCCCCACTGGATCTCACCCATCGTCTTCGCCCCGCGGCCCATCATCGTGTCGATGATCGTCACGCCGATGATGCACGCGAGCACCGCCAGCACCTGATAGACGCTGAATCCGATGCGGACGATCGCTTCGACGAAATAGCCCCGGATCCCGTAGAACAGCACGATCGCCGCGGCGATCGCGAACATCGCCGCCTGGATCATCGTCCCGGTCTGCGCCCAGGGCACGGTGATCTGTTTGTTCCCGCGCCGGTACAGGAGGAACGAGAGGAACGTCGCGAGAATCATCAGGTTCACGGCGGTATTCTTGGCGCTCATCACGCCGAGTGCGCCGAGCAGCGGGTGGTGCGAGCCACCCATGGCGGCGAGTTCCTTCGAGTCGGCGATCATGGTGTGCGGCGTGCCCCAGACGATCGCGCCGAGCACGAGCACGATCAGGAGATACTTGATGTAGCCCTGATACCGCTCGGCGCCGGGGATGCGGCCCATGCCGATCCAGAGATAGTAGTTCCCGGCGAGGAACAGCACGGCGATCAGGAACGCCTGGATCACCCACAGCCAGCTCATGAACCCGCCCATCATCGTGATGCCCATCGACTGGTCGTACTGATAAATCTCGCGGCCCAGGTAGTAGCCGGCGAACGGCAGAACGATTAGCGCCGACATCGCGATGAAATTCCCGATGTACCCCATCCAGTCGTAGTGCGCGCGCTCCTCGTCGGTCCGCGCGGCGAGGAACCGGTAGCTTGCGTACGCGCCCACGATCGCGCCGCCGAACACGACGTTGGCGATGATTCGGTGGATGTTGATCGGCATCCACGTCGCATTGGCGATCGCGTGCCACAGACGGATGGAGTACGGGTCCGTTGTGGAGGTGATGTCTCGCGGCGGGGACATCATGTAGGTGAGCCACGAGTTGGCGATGAGCATCACCACCGTGCCCCAGACGTTGAGCAGGACGCCGAGCCCCAGATGCACCTTCTTGCTGCCGCCGTATTTCCATCGGTCCCACCCGTAGTAGTACAGGTACAGGGTGAAGGACTCGAGAAAGAACAGGCCGGCGTACAACCACATGGACGGTCCGAACACGGCCGTCAGGTACGCCCAGAACCGGGGATACAGGGTGGAGAGCAGGAACACGAGGATCGCGCCCCAGATTGCGGTCGCGCTGTAGGCGACGAGCAGGAGCCGCGTGAATTCCTTCGCCAGCCGGTCGTAGCGGGCCTCGCCGCCGAAAATCCCGATCGCCTCCGCGACCACGGCGAACATCGGAACCCCGAGCACGAACGCGGCGAACATGAGGTGCACCTCGGCCGCGATCCACACCGCCGCCCGGGCGCCGATGACGGGGAATTCCCCGTACGAGCGCACGCTGTCGGCGGCAGCCGCCGCAAGCATGTACATGCCGTCAGCCATCAACCACGCGCCTCCGTGAAGAACGGCCGTCGTTTGGAAAAATCGATGGGCATCGCGCTGCGAATTTCGGACAGCATGTCAAGCGTGATCTCGCGCGCGCCCTGGCGCCGCGCGAAATCCTCCACTCGCTTCATGACCACGCCACGCACGAACGAGGGAATGCGCTCGATTCGCTCGCGCGCCGCGGGACTCCACGCCAGCACGGACTCGAACTCCGAGCCGTATGTGATGTCCCGCGCGGGCACGACCACAGACGCGCCCGGGTCGGGCTCGTAGGTGCACGACGGGTCCTCGGCGAGCACGTCGCCGCTCGTCGCAAACGCGCGCGCGCGGCACCCCCCGCACACGCCGCGGTACTCGCACGCACCGCACTTCCCGCCCAGCTGGCCTTCGCGCAACTGCCGGAACAGGGGCGACTCCCGCCAGATCGCGCCGAACGACTCGGCCCGCAGGTCTCCCGCAACTTCAGGGAGGTAGGGACAGGGTGTCAGCTTGCCGTCGGGCGTGATGCGGCAGTACTGCGTGCCGCACGGGCAGCGCGTCTCGTAATTCAGGATCGGCGACTCGGGGTCCCGGGCATGCACGTGGCGCATGAAGTGCGGCGCGCACTTGGCGCGCACCAGCATCGTGCCGCGGTACTCCCCCTGCCACCGCGCCAGATCGGCGAGCACGGCCTCATACTCCGTTGGGGGAAGGTCGGACAGCCGGGTACCGCGACCGGTGGGAACGAGGAAGTAGCAGTTGAACGACACCGCGCCCTGCTCAGCCGACCAGGCGACGATCCGCTCGAGCTCGGTGCGATTCCCCGTCGTGACGGTCGTCTGGACGATGAAGTCGAGCCGTTCCCGCCGCAGCCGCTCGATCGCGGCCTGCGTATCGACGAGCGCTCCGCGCCCGTGGCGGAAGTTGTCGTGGTAGGAGGGGCGCAACGAGTCCACGCTCACCGCGAAGCCGCGAACTCCCGCCTCTTTCAGCTGTCCGATCCGCGCCTGTGTGAGCAGCGTGCCGTTCGTGCCGATGACTACGGTGGCGCCGCGCTTCACGGCATAGCGCGCGATCGTGGCCAGATCCTCGCGCAATAGCGGCTCGCCTCCGGAGAGAATCACGAGGGGCGCCGGGTTGATCTCGAGCAGCTCGTCCACCACCCGGAGACACGCCGCCGTGTCGAGCTCGTCCGTCGCACTCTCGGCCGGTCCGGCCGAGATGTAACAGTGCGCGCACTCGAGATTGCAGCGCCGGGTGAGGTTCCAGGCCACCACGTGCGGCACGAAATCCATCAGTCGCCCGCTTGCTCCTGCAGCAGGCGCTCGACGGCCTGCTTCGCGTCTTCCGGCTTGACGCCTTTAAAGTCGACGGGACACTTGCCCATCTTGTCTTCGATATCCTTGATCGGACAGCGGGTGATTCCCTGCGCTTTGGCCGTCTCGATGAACGCCCGCATCTCCGGCGAGAGCGCGTCGCGTCCTTCGGCTTCGGCGCGAATCTGCTTGGCGCGCAGCTCGGTGAACATCACCATCATCGTTTCGACGTCGAACTCGTCGGCCTCGATCATCTGCTGCTTGTTGTCATCCATCACGCGCGTCGTAATGCGCCAGATCTCGTGGCTGCGCGCGAACCGCTCGACCGTGTTGCGCGCCAGCGGCCGCGCGATCAGCGGTACGAGCCCGAGCCGCGCCCAGGCTTCCTCGGTCCACACGATCGGATCGGTGGCCACGCGCGGGCGCGTGCTCACGACGCCCGTCACGGGGCAGCGCGTCTCGACCAGCGCCACGTCCGATACGTCGTCCTCGTCGTGCCCCTGGACCTTCGTGACCTTGAGCTGCTCAGTGGCCTTCACTTCGGCGAGGGCGAGTTCTTCTGCGGTCCCGATGCCCATGATGAGCTGCATGTGTGTGGGAAGCAGCTTCTTGATGGCCTCATCGAGCCAGCGGTTGGTCACCGTCGCGGGCGCACCCCCTGTCTGCTCGAGCAGGTACTCCTCGACCGCTCGGCGCGCGATCCCCTGGGCGAACGGTGGCACGCGGAGAATCCGCACCTCGGCGTCGGGCGCCCAGGGAAGACCGGCCTGGCCGTCCTCTTCGATCCATGGAATGTCTTCGGGGCGGATGCCCACCGTGCCGACGAGCAGCGTGTTGCAGGGCGCGAGGCGCACCAGGTTCTCGGCCTGTGACCCCAAGTCCGTGCCCTCGATGCGATGCGCCCCGTGGCGCGCCAGCACCAGCAGCGACGGCTTCACTTCCTCGGCCCACTGCATGATGACCTGGAATGGCTTGCCGATCAGGATCTGTGTCTTGATGGGTACGTCGGGGAACTCCTGCGCCATCACCTCGGCCCGCTTGAGGTTCGCCTGGCACAGCTTCAGCAGGCCTTTGTCGATGATGTTGTTGTGCAGCTCTTCCTGCTCTTCGAACTTGAACACCTTCGAGGCCTGATACGACAGCACGTCCTTGATGTTGTGGAACACGACGTGGTGATACTCCACGTCGAAGGCGCTACAGACGTAGAGCGAGCAGCCGTACGCCTGCGCCAGCTCGAGCGCCGTGCGCATGGCCTTGTAGCTGTACGACGATCCGTCGATGCACACCAGCAGGCGGCCGCCCTCGAACGCCTTGTCATCGCGAGTGATGAGGACGTCCTTTTCGACGTTTCTCAGCACCCGCGCCACGACGCCGCCGAGCTGGGAATGAGGCTGCCGGCCGAGGCCGTGCGCGCCGATCGCGAGCAGATCGTACTGCCGTCCCGACGAGCCGACGAGCCGCGCCGCCGCGTCTTCCTCCTCGGCGACGATGCGCCCGTTCGCGCCCAGCTGGACGTCGCTGCGCACCTTGTCGCCGCCATCGTACCCCGCGGCGCGATTGGGATCGAAGCCGATGAGTCCCGGCAGCCGTCCCGCGCCGCGGTTCACCTCGTTGACGATCTCCTCGTAATTGATTCCTTCGAGCAGCTGCCGCGTGAGCGGCACCCCGGCACCATCACACCGCTTGCCCATCTGGTCGAGAAAGCTGTCGGCGATGAGCTGCAGCCCTTTTTCGATCAGCTTGTCGTGGATTTTGCGCTGCTTTTTGATCTCTTCGGGAGTCTGGAACTGCGCGGGAAGACCGGTCTCGAGCTGGCGGAATCGGACATCGTGCAGCCGCGCGGCGTACACATGATTCCCGGTAATCCTGCCGCCCGATTTGCGGCACAGTTCAATCGCGCGGTCGACAGTCCAATCAGAGTGCTGGGAATTATCGACGGGCGCGAAGATCTCTCGGTACACCGGCACCTCGGGCGATTTGGGGTCCAGTGCCGGCGCGCACGAACTCCGGCCCGCCCGGACGCACGGGGGCGGTAGTCCGAAGGGGGGAATCGCGGGCGCACGGCGGCGACGGCGTGGGGCCGTCGCGTCTAGATTACTGTTTGCTTGTGAAAAAAAACACAAACTGCTGGGCGATTATGGCCCCTGATACGAGCGCTGTCAAGGCTCGCGAAAACTGGGGGGAGGGACGATTTGCCGACCGGTTTCGTCCCATACGGTGATGGCATCCACGGGGCAAATGTCGCAGGCGCGGAGCAGCCGCTCGCGCTCCACGCCCTCGGGCTCGGTGAACACGACGATCGTCGCGTCGTCCAATCTGAAACCCTCAGGCGCTTCCTTCACGCAATCGCCGAATCCCACGCACTGATCACGGTCGATCACAATCCTGAGCCCGTGCACCACGCGTTCTTCCGCGGCGCTCACATCCCCTCGAGGCCGAGCTCCGTTCGCGCGGTGTCCATCAGCGCCGGCGTGATCTCCTCTATGCCGCGGTCGCGCGCGTACTCCGTGTAGATCTTCTTCACCATGCCGCGAACGAAGCTGGGAACGCGGGTCAAGCGATCCTGAGCCTCTGGTGACCAGGTCGGAGCGGCGGAGCTGCGGCTCGGCGGCTCGCGCTCTTCGAACGCGGTTTCGCGGCCGGTCGCGACGCTCGAACGGATCATCTCGAGCGGCTGGCTCTCGATCGTCGATCCGCCGATTTTCACACCCAGAGACGCGACCAGCTGAGTCTCCATCGGATTCGTCAGCATCGCGACCACGCGGCCGCAGGCGGGGCAGCGAAATACGGCCGCGAGCGTCCCGTCGCCCGGAAGCGCACGCTCCTCGAAGCTCATCTGCCGATCGCACTCCACGCACAGGAACTTCACAGACGACTCCCCAGCGTGTCCCAGATTTCCTGGGATGGCTGCCATGGCACCCGGGCCAGGAGCTCGAGCCCGAATTCCCGGGCGAGGTCCTCTCCCGCGGTCCCCTCGAATTTTCCACCGGTCATGTTCTCGATGATGCCCAGCAGCTGGGCGCCGCGCGCCGTCGCCGCTCGCAGCGCCCGCCGCACGGCGTCGCGCGACTCGATCGTTGGGATCGTGACCGTGAGGACAGCGGGCGGCGCGCCGAGCAGATCGGAGAGTTCTTCAAACCGCCCGAGTCCGGGTGGGAGGTCGATCAGGAGGACGTCGGTCGTTCCCCACGCCACGTCGGCGAGCAGCTCGCGTAGCGCGGCGGCCTCCATGGCTCCGCGCCACACGAACCGGTCGGCGTCCGGGCCGCGAAACGCGAGCGGCTGCCCGTCCGCGAGCAACAGATCGGTGGACACGAACCGCACGCCGTCGATCCCCACGGCAGGGATTACCGCTCCCTCGCGTATCGTGAGCGGCGGGCGCGGACCGTCCCCGGCTTCGCGCCACAGGAGCCGCGCCTGGGTGGGCCCGTTCAGGTCCGCGTCCAGCACCCCGGCGGTGCGGCCGCCTCGCGCGATGGCGCGCGCCACGAGGGCGGTCACGAAGCTCTTCCCTACGCCTCCCTTGCCACTCATGACCGCCACGACGCGGCGCACCGACTCCATCCTTTGAGCTAGACGGCGCCGCTGGACGCCGATCTGTTCGGCCAAGCCGGAGCGATCCGGCTCCGTCAGATCGTGATAAGTCCTGATATCGAGTGGCATAATCGCCGTATAATGCCTAGGTTCCCACGTTCTCGCTATGATTGACGAGCTCAAGACCAAGTTGCAGGCGGAAGTCGAGCGGCTGAATCACGAGATCAACTTCGTTCTTCCGAAGGAGATCGAGAAAGCGCGCGCGCACGGCGACCTGCGGGAGAACTCAGAGTACAAGGCGGCGCTCGAACGCCAGCAGTTCGCGCAGGCACGGGCTTCGCACCTGCGCGCCCGGCTCGCGAAGCTGTCGGGGGTCTCCGAGAAGGACATCCCACGGGATCGCGTCGGATTCGGCTCGCGGGTGACCGTGCAGGATCTCGAGACGAAGAAACAGGAGATCTACGCGCTGACCCTGGGCGAGTTCATCGAAGGCAGCGAGGATAATGACGAAATGCCGGTCTCGATGGCCTCGCCCCTCGGCAAAGCGCTGCTCGGTGGCCGCACCGGCGATACCGTTAACCTGGCGCTCCCCATGGGCAAGCGCCGGGTGAAGATCATGCAGGTCGTCACGGTCCACGACCTGACCAGCGGTGGTCCTTGACGAACCGTCCATCCCGCTGTCACTTGTAAGTCTATGCTCCGGCCGGCCGACTTGAACCCGAGGTCCGAATGACAGCAGGGCACATCGACGCCGAAGCAGATCGCTTTTCCTTCACTCCGTTTACCCGCCATCCCTTCTTCACCGACGTCAACCGCTGGATCGTAGAACGAGTCATCTCGCCCACGCGGCGGACGTTCGTCGATCTGGGTTGCGGCCCCGGAGCGGTCACGCAGCTGATCGTCGACCGGCTGGAGCGCCGTTCCGACGTGCGGGTGATCGGGGTCGATCCGTCGCCCTCGGCGCTCGAGCGAGCGCGTGGGGCCATCAAGTCCCGCGTGGCGGAGTTCGTGGAGGGCTCAGCCGAGTGGCTGTCGCGGCTCGTGCCGTCGGCGGATGCGGTGATCTTCTGCAACGCCATCCATCTCGTGCCCGACAAGGCACGGGTGGTGAGCGAAGTCCGCAAAGTGCTCAGGCGCGGAGGCGTGCTCGCCTTCAATACCACGTTTTTCAACGGGGCTTACGTCGAGGGCACAACCGGGTTCTGGCGCCGCTGGGTCGTCCGTGCGGTGCAGGTGCTTCGCGAACGCGGGATCGACGTCCAGCACGAGTCAAAGGCAACCGCCCGCACGTTCCTCACGGCCGAGGAGTACGCGACGCTGTGCGTGCAGGAGGGATTTCGCCGGCCGACCATCGAGCTGGTCCGCGTGCAGATGACGCCGCAGAGCCTCGAGGACATCGGCCGTTTCTCCCTGTTCATCGAAGGCGCGCTGCCCGGCGTGCCGCTCGAGCAGGGCGCGGAGGCGTTGAAAGAAGGGTTGCGGCGTGCACTCGACGAGACCGGATTCGAGACGGTGCCACGCAACTGGCTCGAGTGCTTGGCCGTCGCGTCCTAACTACTCCAGAATGAAGTCGAGGCGGGCGTGCGCGGCGCGCAGCGCCGCCTCAACCGCCGCGGGCTGGGCGCCGCGCGCGAAAATGAACCCGGGATAGCGAGCGCCTTCGGGCCACGGCACCAGCCGCTCGCCCTTGTGGGCCGTGATTTCGAGCGCCGACACGAGCGGCACCCCACGCGCGGCGTCGATGCCGCGCACCTCCCGCAGCACTCCGCTCCCAGGAACGGGAATCATCATCACGCCTGACGCCTGATCTTCCCTTCGAACGGCTGGGAGTGATTCGCCCACGGCATGACGAATCAAGATCTCCTCGAGCGTCGCCTCCCCGTTCCCCCCGACGTCGAACCGTAATGCCGAGCTGCACCGCCCGCCGATCGGACGCGCGGCGAGCTCGATCAGCCACACGCCTGCGTCATTGCAGCGCAGCTCGGCGTGGACCGCTCCCTCCGTCAGCTCGAGCGCACGCGCGGCCGCCTGCACGGTGCGTTCGATTTCGCGCTGCACGTCGTGCTCGAGCCGCGACGGGGTGACGTAGATCGTTTCTTCGAAGAACGGCCCCTCGAGCGGGTCCGGTTTGTCGAAAATCGCGAACACCTGGAGCAGGCCGCCCCGCAGCAGGCCCTCGACGGCGGTCTCGCGACCCGAGATGAAATCTTCGACCAGAATTTGACGGGCTGCCGCACCGCACGCGGCGACGTCGGGCTCCGCCAGGATGGCGCGCACGCGGTCCCAGGCGGCGACGAAGTCACCGGGTGCATTGGCGCGGATCACGCCACGCGAGGCGGCCAGCCGGAGCGGCTTCAATACGACGGGATAGCGAACCATCGCGCCCAGTTGCTCCGCATCCGCAGCGACCGGGTGCGCCGCAAAGCCGGGCACCCGAACGCCCGCACGCTCGAGCCAAATCCGTTGTTCGAGTTTGTCGCGCGCTCGTACCGCGGCCGGTACGCTGTTTCCCCGAAGCCCGAGCCGAGCCGCGATCGCCGCCGCCAACACCGAGGTATCATCATCCACCCCGAGCACACCATCGATGGGATATTCGCGCGCGAAGGTCACGGCCTGGCTGGCCGCGCGTTCCGGGTCCGAGAAATCAAGGGTGAGGAGACCGCTGGGTTGCGCGCGCTCGAACGTGCTGGGTCGTTCCGAGGCCACGCTGAGCTGGATGCCGAGCCGTCGCGCCGCTTCGACGAATGCCGTGGCGCGGTAGGTCGCGGACGGCAGGAGAAGGAGGAGCCTGCTTATTTCTTTGCGGCGGAGAAGTAGGGGTTCGACCCCGCGGAGTGATCCGTCACGTCCACGATGCCTTCCACGCCGGGCACGTGCTCGTGCAGCATCGCTTCGATGCCCTGGCGCAGGGTGACATCGGCCATTCCGCATCCCTGGCATCCGCCGCCCATACGGAGCATGACGGTCCGGTCCTGGACGTCGATCAGCTCGACGGAGCCCCCGTGCCGCGCCACCATCGGGTTGACCCGCGACTCGAACAGCTGCGCCACCTTCTCGTACAGTACGTCATCATCGACGTCATCATCGCCGGTCGTGGCCGCTCGCGACGCCTTGGGCCGGACCGCGTCCGCCCCGATCGCGCCGCGGATCGCCGACCCGACCGAGCGTCCCAGCGCCGTCCAGGGCGTGGGACTCTCCTTCGCCACGGTGACGATATTGGAGGACACGATGACTTCGGTGACTCCGGCGCCCGGAATCCCGAAAATCGCCTCGGCGAGCGGCGAGCCGTTCGCCTCCGCGGGGGATTGAAACCGCCGGATCCCGGCGTACACCGGCTGGCTCACGACGAACTTGCAGCGGGTGTTGTCGATCGGCTCCGCCGTGATCCGGATTTCCGCGTTTGCCATGCTGTATTATAACCCCTTCAGTGGGTCAGGGCCGCACCTGTCTCGGTGCGCATCTGCCGGGCCGCCTGCACCATGTTCCGGAGTGCCGCGAGCGTTTCGTCCCAGCCTCGGGTCTTCAACCCGCAATCGGGATTGACCCAAATCTGCCCGTCTTCGAGCACTTCCTTCATGGTGTTCAGCGCGGCAACGATCTCGGCGGTACTCGGCACCCGCGGCGAATGGATGTCGTAGACCCCGGGGCCGATCTCGTTGGGATAGCTGTATTCGCGGAACGCCTCGAGCAGCTCCGACCCCGAACGCGCACTCTCGATCGATATCGCGTCGGCATCCATCCGCTCGATCACCTGAATGACGTCGTTGAATTCGCTGTAACACATGTGCGTGTGAATCTGGGTCTCGTTCTTGACGCCGGCGGTCGCGAGCCGGAATGCGTTCACCGCCCAGTCGAGATACGCGGCCCAGTCGGAGCGGCGCAGCGGCAGGCCTTCCCGCAAGGCCGGCTCGTCGATCTGGATGACGCGGATGCCCGCAGTCTCGAGATCCCGCACCTCGTCCCGAATCGCCAGGGCGATCTGCTTGGCCGTTTCCGCGCGCGGCTGATCGTCGCGGACGAACGACCACTGCAGAATGGTCACGGGACCCGTGAGCATCCCCTTCACCGGCTTCTTTGTCTTGGACTGTGCGAAGGTGCTCCAGCGCACCGTCATCGGCTTGGGACGGGAGACGTCGCCGAAGATGATGGGTGGCTTCACGTAGCGCGTCCCGTACGACTGCACCCAGCCGTGCTCGGTGAACGCGAATCCCTCGAGCTGCTCACCGAAGTACTCCACCATGTCGTTGCGCTCGAATTCGCCGTGTACCAGGACGTCGAGCCCCAGCTCCTCCTGCAACTTGATCGTCTTTACGATCTGCTCGCCGATGAACGCGTCATATTCGGCCGGCGTCAGCTTTCCATCGTGCAGCTTCTTGCGCGCGGCGCGCACCTCGGCGGTCTGAGGGAACGAGCCGATCGTCGTCGTGGGATACAGCGGGAGCTTGACCTGGCTCTTGCGCCGCTCGGCGAATGCCGACGCGCGCCGGTAATCGCCCTCGGAGACCGCCCTGACCCTCCGTTCGACGGCGGGATTATGAATGCGCTTGGACGTGCGCCGGCTGGCGACCGCGCGGCCATTGGACTCGAGCTCCGCCGCCACACTCTGGCGTCCGTTGTTCAGCGCGCGGGTGAGCGTCACGACCTCCCCAAGCTTCTGCTTGGCAAACGCGAGCCAGCCCTTGAGCTCGGGATCGAGCTTCGTTTCGAGATCGAGGTCGACCGGCGTGTGCAGCAGCGAGCACGAGGGGGCGACCCACAACGCGTCTTTGCCCACCGCCGCCTGCGCGCGCTCGAGTTTCTCGAGCGCCGCATTGAGATCGGCCTTCCAGATGTTTCGCCCATCGACCACTCCCAGGGAGAGGATGCGTCCCTTGGGCCACGCCTTGAGCACCGAATCGAGCTGCGCGGGTGCGCGGACGCAATCGATGTGGATGCCCTGCACCGGCAGCGCGAGCGCCGCCCGCAGGTTGTCGTCGAGACCGGCGAAGTAGGTCGCGAGCAGGAGCTTGGCCCGCGGCACGCGGTCGGACAGGAATCGATACGCCTTCGCGTAGGCCGCCCGCTCCGCGTCGGTCCGGTCAAGGGCAAGGCACGGCTCATCGATCTGGATCCATTGCGCCCCCGCGGACACGAGCTCGTTCAGCACCTGCGCGTACACCGGCAGCAGGCCATCGAGCAGCTCGAGCCGGTCGAAGCGGTCGGAGCGGGTCTTGCCAAGCAGCACGAAGGTGAGCGGCCCGATCAGCACGGGCTTGGTGATCATCCCGAGCGCTTTCGCTTCCTGGAACTCCAGGACTGCCTTGTTCGACGCGACGCGGAACTCCTGGCCGCGCTCGAATTCGGGAACGATGTAGTGGTAGTTGGTATCGAACCACTTGGTCATTTCCATCGCCGTCACGTCGCGACCCGGCTTCTGCACGCCTCGCGCCATGGCGAAGTACGTGGCGAGGTCCACCTGATCGCCCGTCCAGCCGTAGCGCTCGGGCACCGCGCCCACCATGGCCGCGGTATCGAGCATGCGATCGTAGAAGGAGAAGTCGTTGGACGGCACGAGCCCGATTCCGGCGTCGCGCTGCAGCCGCCAGTGCGCGCCGCGAAGCTCGACACCGGCGTGCATCAATTCTGCCTGTCCGAGCTTGCCGGACCAAAACCCTTCGGTGGCGCGCTTCAATTCGCGCGCTGGTCCGAGCGGCGGAAATCCGAGAGTATGTGAGAGTGACATGGCAGTGAATCTAGTCCGAGCAGGAAGGCCCGGGAGAGGTATGTTTGGACGCCGAAGAGCTGGATCCTGGTTCGCTCATGCTTTCCCCTCCACGATGAGGTGCCTTATGAGCCGAATGAATTGGGGTCGTGTGCTGCTGGGTGGGCTCTTGGCCGGCGTAGTGTTGAATCTCCTGGACATGGTGGTGTTCGGCATGTGGCTGGGGCGCGATTTCCAGGCGGCGATGGCCGCCGCCGGAAATCACACGCCCATGAACACGATGATGCCGTGGTTCGTCGTGACGGACTTTCTCTATGGCGTCTCGCTCGTCTGGCTGTATGCAGCGATCCGCCCGCGCTACGGCGCCGGCGTCCGCACCGCCGTTATTGCCGGATTCGCCATGTGGCTGTTCATCGGATTGCTGCATGCCCTGGGCGAAGCGCCGATGGGATTGCTTCCGCAGCGCCTCTACATGTTGGGAACCCTCGTGGGACTCTTCGAGCTGCCGATTGCCACGGTGAGCGGCGCCGCAGTCTATAAGGAAGGCGTCGAGGCACCGGTGCCGGCGGGGGTGCATTGAACGGCCGCTCGAAGGCGGTCACCGGCGGTCGAGGGCGGTCGTTGGGTGACCGCTCTCGGCCGCCCACGACACATGCACCATCCAGCCGAACACGCGCGGTTCGAACCGCCCGCCGACCGCTTCGCAGGCCTCACGCGTCGCAATCGGGGAGCGGGGGCCGAACACGGGCATACCGTCGCGCACCTCGCGCCAGCGCGCCGGCTCGGCGCGCGGCGGTAGACACCAATTGACGTGCTGGTGCCAGGGGAACAGGCTCAGTGGGACGCGAGCGTCGAGCTCGTCTTCCGACGCCCGCGCGGGCGCCGTATACATCGCCCCGACGAGCTCGAGACTGCCGTCCGCGCGCTCGCGGTACAACAGCGACGTTGGCTTGTCGGGGTTGAACGTGAACGCCGCCTCGAGTGCCCACCGCCAGCTGGTATAGTGATACAGCGGCTGCTTGAGACCCGGGAGAAATCTCCGGAACCCGTCCGCTTCGGCCACGCTCACGTCCTCGTACTTGCCGAGCGCTCGGTGCATTTCCTCGAGCAGTCCGCGCACCCGAGCTGAATCGCCCCGACTCGGCGGCCGCGTGGCCGTCATGCGCATGTGGGCATCGTGAGCCATCTCGCTCGACATGGCGACGCTTGAATCCATGGCTTCCATCTCGGCCGTGGAGGCGGCCGGCTCCTGGGCGCCCGCTGACACCGCCGCTACTCCAAGCGCCAGTACCGAGACCAGGACACACAGCGTTGTTTTCATGAGTTCCCCCCCGGAGGCAATGCCATGAGAGTGCGCTATCGCGCGATTGTTAACCATGGGACTCTCCCGGGCGCGCTGGTCCTGGGACTCTGTGTCACGCCACTCGCGCAGACACCAGCGCCTGCGGCGTTTCGCGGGTACTCGTCCGGCACCGCTCGCGCCGAGGCCGAGTGGGAAACCAGGTTCCGCGACCGGATCGTGCCCGACACGATGCGCGAGACGATGCGTCACCTGTCCGCCCGTCCCCATCATCTGGGTTCTCCGTACGACCGCGCCAATGCCGAATGGATTCTCGCTCGGTTTCGTGCGTGGGGATGGGACGCCGCGCTCGAGCACTTCGACGTTCTGTTCCCCACGCCACGTGACCGCCTGGTGGAGCTCGTGGCCCCGCGCAAATTTACGGCGCGTCTGGTCGAGCCTCCTGTGCCGGGAGATCCCACATCGGCGCAGCAGTCCGAGCAGCTGCCCCCGTACAACGCGTATTCCATCGACGGCGATGTGACGGCGCCGCTCGTCTACGTGAACTATGGCATTCCGGCGGACTACGAGCGGCTCGAGCAGATGGGCGTGTCGGTGCGCGGGGCGATCGTCATTGCGCGCTACGGCGCGTCCTGGCGCGGCATCAAGCCGAAAGTGGCGGCGGAACATGGCGCCGTGGGCTGCCTCATCTACTCCGATCCACGCGACGACGGCTATCAGGCCGGGGATGTGTTTCCCACCGGGCCGTGGCGCCCGGCGTACGGCGTGCAGCGCGGCAGCGTCATGGATATGCCGATCTATCCCGGCGATCCGCTCACGCCGGGAGAACCCTCCGTGCCGGGAACCAAGCGCCTGGCGCTCGGTGACGCGCAGACGCTCACGCGGATTCCCGTGTTGCCGCTGTCGTATGGGGACGCCCAGCCATTGCTTGCCGCACTCGCAGGGCCAGTGGCACCGGCGGCATGGCGCGGCGGCCTGGCGATCACGTATCACGTCGGCCCGGGGCCAGCGCGCGTGCACCTGCGTGCGCGGTTCGACTGGAGCACGCGCACGATCTCGGATGTGGTGGCACGGCTTCCCGGCGCCACGGAGCCGGATCAGTGGATCGTGCGCGGCAATCACTACGATGCCTGGGTCAACGGCGCGTGGGACCCTCTCTCGGGCCAGTCTGCATTGCTCGAGGAGGCACGCATACTCGGAGCTTTAGCGCAGGCGGGATGGAAGCCCCGGCGGACAATCATCTACGCGGCCTGGGATGGTGAGGAGCCGGGGCTGATCGGGTCGACCGAGTGGGTGGAAGCCCATGCCGCCGAGCTCGAGCGTCATGCGGCGGCATACGTCAACACGGATCTCAACGGGCGCGGATTTATCTCGATCGGCGGATCGCACTCGCTCGAGCGATTCATGAACGAAGTCGCGAAGGACATCCGCGACCCCGAAACCGGGCTTTCGGTGTGGTCGCGCGAGCGACTGCATCGCATCGCCGAGGCCGACTCCGCGGCCGAACGCCGCGAAGTGAGAGGGCGCGCCGACCTGCGACTCGACGCCCTTGGGTCGGGATCGGACTACACGCCGTTTCTGCAACATGCCGGGATTGCGTCACTGAACCTCGCCTACGGTGGTGAGGATGGCGGCGGCATCTATCATTCCGTATACGACGATTTCTTCTGGTATATGCGCTTCGATGACAGCGCGTTCGTGTACGAACGGGCGCTGGCGCAAACCGCCGGTACAGCGGTCATGCGCCTCGCCGACGCGCCCGTGCTGCCGTTTGAATTCGGCAATCTTGCTGAAACCGTCGCGCGCTACGTCGACGAGCTCCGGAACCTGGGGAAGCGGGAGGCAGAGAACGCGCGCGAACGGAATCGTGAGCTCGATGAGGGAATGTACGCCGCGATCACCGATCCACGCGCCGCGCTCGTGGCGCCCGAGCGCCAGGAGATTCCGCGGGAGCCCAATCTGGCTCGGCTCGACAGCGCCCGCATGGCGTTGGCGCGCAGTGCGGAGCGCTACGAGCGGGCACTCGACGCACTAGCAGCGAACGGCGGCGCCGGGCTCGACAGCACCGGCGCGCGAGCAACAAACCCGTTACTGATCCGTTTCGAGCGCAGCTTGACTGACACGGCGGGACTTCCCGGCCGGCCCTGGTTTCGCCACCTGCTGTACGCGCCCGGACGCTATACAGGGTACGGGGTCAAAACCGTTCCGGGGGTGCGGGAGGCGCTGGAGCGACGCAACGGCGATGAAGCGCAGCACGAAATCATGCGAGTAGCCGCTGCACTGCTGCGTAGTGCAACGGTGATCGATTCGGCCGCCGCGGTACTCGAACGGGTAGCTACCCCTTGAATCTTGTGATATCTTTCACAAACTTTTATACACTGTTGTCCGACTTTAGAGGGCCCCTCGAGGCGGGAGGTTTTGTGCGTCTGGTGTCCATCGCGGCAAGTGCCGCAGCAGTCGTCGTACTCGCGTCGTGCGCATCAGCCGGAAACCCCGGTGCCAAGCCCAGCAGTGATAATCGTGGCATGAGCACCAGCAGCGGCATGGCCAACGACCCGAGCGTGCCCTCGAAGCCCAACGAAGTGGTCATTTATCAGTTCATCTTCAAGCCAAAAATCATCCGGGTCCCGGTCGGCACGACGGTCACTTGGGTCAATCATGACATCGCCGCGCATACGGCAACGCGCAACGGCGGCGACGATCAGTTCGAGTCCGGCAACCTGTCGTACAATCGCGCGTTCTCGCACACC
This sequence comes from Gemmatimonadales bacterium, assembly GCA_035517615.1. Lineage (GTDB taxonomy): Bacteria > Gemmatimonadota > Gemmatimonadetes > Gemmatimonadales > GWC2-71-9 > AG25. The sequence continues at coordinate 45,670 of DATIYM010000060.1, read as the reverse complement.
TTCAATACGCCAGGCACGTACGACTACATCTGCTTCTATCATCCGGGGATGAAGGCGCAGGTGATCGTGACACCGTCCGCCCAGGCTGCCAAGACCGCGGGACAATAGCGCCGGTGTACTAGCGTACTAGGAACGCCGAAAGAGACCCGGATCATTCCGGGTCTCTTTTTTTGGGGGGGACGCTGTATCTTCCACCCACCATGTCCGACCGCGTCCACCCTGCGCCACAGCCGGTGTCGACCGAAATCGCGTCGAGTGCGGCGGCTCGCTGCAACGCATGGTATACCGCCTTCGGCACCGCCGTGTATCGCTATATCCGATTTCACGTCGATTCCGCCGACGAGGCCGAGGACGTGACCGCGGACACGTTCCTGCGAGTGCTCGAGTCTGGCGATCGCTATGATCCCGAGCGCGCGGAGGCGCGGGTATGGGTGTTCACGATCGCCCGCAACGTCCTGCGCGATCACTTCCGGCGCGCCAAAGTTCGCAAGCACGTCACGTTGTCGGCCATGCGCGATCTGGCCACTGGCGCCCCGTCACCGGAAGAGCGGCTGGTGCGCGAAGAGCAAATCGAGCGCCTGCTACACGGCGTACGCCGCCTCAACGACTCGGATCGCGAGCTGATCAGTTTGCGCTACGGTAGCGAGCTCGGGTTTGCGAAGATCGGCGAAGTTCTCGGGATGCGGGAAGGCACCGTACGCACCCGACTGTGGCGCGCGCTCGCGCGGCTGCGGAAGCATCTCGAGGCAGACCCCGCGTAGCAATCTCTCGCACATATAAGGAATAGCCGTACGCGTCACGTTGCCGTGACGTGGCGCTGCCTCACGCGTACTTCATGACTTGCGCGCGCCGACCGCGCGGAGAGAAGGAGAAACACTATGGAACACAAGACACCACCAGAGCTGGCGGCACTCGACGCCGCACTGCGCGGCGTCCGTATCGAGCCACGCGCCTCGCTCGGCCCGGAGATCACCGGTCGGGCCGCCCGCGGCGAATCCTCCTATCGCCCCCCTCGCCGTTTCGCCGGGCCGCGGGCCGCCGTTTGGTTTGGAGCCGTGGCCGCGGGGGTGATTGGGGCAATCGTTGCGATTGCGCGGTCCGGGTACATCCCCATGCTCGATCGATTTGCCTCCACGCAGCGCATCGAGGTGTGCTGCGGCGATCTCGACGGCGTGGGGGGACAGGATGATGGCATCATCATTGAAACGGTCGGGCACCGCCGCGTGCGGCGGATGATGGTTTACGAAGAACGCGATTCCGACAGGACCTGGTCCGATGGCGAGCTCGTGCGCTTCCAGCGCGATGGCAAGCCGGCACTGAGCGAGCCGCACTCTTACCAGACCCCCCTCGTGACGCGGGAAATCTGCTGCCGCGACTTTGACAATGGGGGCGCGGCGGACGATGGACTGCTCATTGTTAGCTCGCCTGCGGGCGAGGTGCTGTTGGCGGCACTGTACGATGAGCCTACCACCACCGAAAATCACCCCATTCGATGAGGATCATGTGGCGCGACCACGCCTGAATCGCCGAATCCCAAAGCTGCTCTTCCTGATCGGGGTAGCGGCGGCGGCACTGGGCAGCTGCAACTATGAGTCTTTTGTGCTGCCACCCCCGCTCCCAAAAGACTACGTCATCCATGAGCTCGGCCTGTTGCCCGGCGGTACACAGAGCCAGGCTCGGGCGGGCTCCATGAGCACGATCGTCGGATGGGGCATTGTTTCCGGCACCGCGCACCATGCCGTGACGTTCTCCGGTGGCCAGGCGCACGCGTTGACGGAGCCCGCGGGCGCCGCCAACAGCGAAGCTCGGGGAGTGAACAACCCGGGGACCATTGTGGGATTTGCCACGCTCGGAGGTGTCCGGCAAGCGATATACTGGGCGAGCGCGACCGCGCCACCGCTCATCCTCCCTACGTTGGGCGACTCTTCCGGCTTCCTGTATGGGTTCGCGCGTAGCATCAACGATGCCGGCGTGATTCTGGGTTCAGCCCAGGATACGACCGGCGACAGCGTGCTCGTCACCTGGACGCCGGACGGCTCTGGCGGCTACGACGTGGCGCCGGTCGATACGTCGGGAGCGGGTGTTGACCTCGACGCGACCGCGATCAACAACCCCGGTCAGATCAGCGGCAATGCCGATGACGATGGGTTCATCTATACCCCGGGCGATAGTGGGTTGGAGTCAGATGATGTGGACGCACCCGAGGGCGGGACCGACCCCGATGTCAACGGGATGAGCAATCTCGGTGTCATCGCCGGCAGCTTCACCGCGGCGAGCGGCCTGATCCGTTCCTTCATCTACACTGGTGCCGCGGGCTCGATACAGCTGAGTGAGCCGCCCACCGGGTACACCGCGGTTGGAGCGAACGCTGTGAACGACAGCGGGGTGGTCAGCGCCACGCTCACCGGAACTGATTCCGCCAACAACACGATTACTCGCGCGGTCGTCGGTAGCATCGTCGACACCGCCTCGACCTGGACCGTCCTGCCAACACTCGGCGGGCTGCGTGCCAGCCCGCAGGACAACGCCATCAATAACTGTGGAGTGGTGTTCGGCTCCGCTAGCAAGGCACCAAGCGCAACGGTTCTCTACGCTGTCGCCTGGGTTCCCACGGGGTGCACAATTCCATGACCAAGCTCACTCTGCTCATCGCTCCGCTGGCGATCGCCGCTCTCGCCGTGGCGCGTCCTCTGGCAGCCCAGCAACCCTCGGATTCGGCGGCGCGCGCGCGTGCTGATTCCATCAATCGGGCGCGCCAGGCGGCGCTCCAGGCACGCGTCGATAGCGTGGAAAAAGCCCGTCAAGATTCGCTGCGCAGGTACCGGCTGGCAGCGGTTGTGGTGACCGCCACCCGTCTATCCCCGATCGATGAGCGGTCGCCCGCCCAGGTCGAACAGTTGAACATGGCTGTCGCAGTACCAGTCCCGATCCCGAACGCACTGCCGAACGCGCTGCTGCAACTCCCTGGCGTGAACGTGTTCGACGATCAGGGAACGCCGCTTCAGCCCGAGATCCAGATCCGCGGCTTTACCGTCTCCGGGGTCGTGGGGCAGCCGCAGGGCGTGAGCGTCTTTCTCAATGGCGTGCGCATGAACGAGCCAGACGCACAGGAAGTAAACTTCGACATGTTGCCGATGGAGGCCATCTCGGCGACATCGGTGGTTCGAGGGTCCAACGTGCTCTTCGGCCGTAACTCGCTCGGCGGCACCGTGCTGCTCTCGACCCCGCGCGGGACCGACACCCCACAGGCGGAGTTCGAGGGGGGAGGTGGATCGTTCGGCGGGCAGATGTTGAGCTTTAACGCGAGCGGAAAGGCTGGCGGCGTTGACGCCTTCGTCGCCGGCACCGGCAACAATCTCACCGGGTGGCGCCAGGTCACCGAGGGTCGCACGCGGAACGTGTTCATGACCCTTGGACACCAGTGGGGTGCCACCCACGATTCGGGCGACGTTGCAATCGATTTCATGTACAACAAGGATCGGATCGAGGAAGCCGGTTCGCTGCCCTCCTCCTACGCAACGCTCTATCCACGCCTCAACTACACGGGAGGCGACTTCTTCGGACCAGAAGCCTATACCGTTGATCTACGGGGCAATCAGCCGCTCGGCGGCGGCTTGTTTCGCGGTACGGTGTTCTGGCGCCGCAACTACTATGAGCAGTTCAACGGCAACGTGCCGCCACCGAACACCGACGGGTTCATTCACAACCTCTCGCGTGGCGGGACGCTCGAATGGTCGCGACCCATTGCGGGCAACATGCCCATCAGCCTGACCTTCGGCGCTGATTTCCAGTGGGACGACGTAAACTTCCATCTGCTCAACGTTCCCGCAGGCCCGGGAAGCCAGCCCGACTCGACCACGACGCTCGCACAGATTTCGCCTCAAGCGAATCTGGCCGGCTACGCCCAAGCCGCCATCTCCCTCACGCCCAAGTTGACGTTGACGGCCGGGGCGCGATTCGACCACGTCGACATTCCGTACGTGGATCAACTCAATGACTCGAACAGCGCCACAAACTCATATGACCGCCTCTCGCCCGAGGCGGGGCTCACCTACGAATTCACGCCGGACGTAAAAGGATTCATCGCATACCGCAGCGGCTTCCGCGCGCCGGCGCCGCTTGAGCTCGCGTGCGCCAACCCGGACGCGCCCTGTTCTCTGCCTTCGGCGCTCGGCGCCGATCCACCGCTCGCGCCAGTCACCTCGCAGGACTTCGAAGGTGGAGTCGATCTTGACCTGGGACACCGGTCGTCGCTCGATTTGAACGGGTACTTCACGAATGTCTCGAACGATATTCTGTTTGCCTCGCCCGATCTGACGCACGTGTACTTCGTCAACGTGCCACAGACGCGGCGTGCGGGCTTCGAGGCCTCGCTACAGGTGGGACTTCCAGACGGCTTTCGCATCTTCGGGTCCTACAGCTTCGTCCGAGCGACGTATCAGAGCGTAATCCAGCTGCAAACCGCCGACACAGCGCCGGCCCCTACCGAGCCCGGCGACATCTTCCCGAACTCGCCGTTGCATCGCTTGCGCGCCGGACTCGGGATTGACCGTGCCTTTGGTAAGGTGACGCTCAACGCCGAGTGGGACGTGCGAGCGTATTCGTCGTTCTATGTGCAGGGAGACGAATCGAACCAGCGCCCGCAGGAGCCGGGGTACGCAGTGAGCGGAATTCGCGGCAAGCTGGGCTTCAATCGCTTCTCCATCAACTTCCAGTTGGAGAACATCTTCAACGCTTCGTACATGGCATACGGGATCGAGGCCACAAACGGCCTGTTCCCACCGGGGTCACAGATCGCGCTGGACGATTTCAATTCGGCACCTGACCGGTTCCTCACACCGGGCATGCCGCGCCGCTTCTTCTTGTCGCTGTCGGCGAGACTGTAGAGAGCATAAAGGCGGGGTCGGACGAGCCAGCACCCCTCGGCTAGCCATCCGACACCGCCTTTGTGCTCAGTCTCATATCACACGGCGCACGAAAGGAGAAACGCATGCGCAACACAGTTTCCGTGATAGCTCTGCTGGTCGCCGCGTCCGCGTGCACCTCCGTCGGGCCGGTCGATTCGCCCGGCAGCTACATTGTCTCAAAGCAGCCGCGCACTATCTGGCTCACGAAGCACAACAACTCGGTCGTCAAGCTCGATGGCCCACGCATGCTCGCCGACACGGTCATCGGCTCGGTGAACGGTGAGTACACTGAGATTCCGCTGAGTGAGGTCAGCCATGCCGCGGTGCAGCAGGAAGACAAGGGCAAGACGATCGCGGCCGCAGCCCTGGGTGGGGCGGCGCTAGCGGGTGCGCTGATCGTGATCTTCAAACACTCGGGGTCAGGCTCGAACAGTGTCAACGATCAAATTGCCGATACCATGACGCTGGCGCACCACCCCTAGACGGTTCTCTCTTGACGCCGTCTCACCGTGTACTTGTATAGAGCCGGAAGCACGCCCAGGGCGAGCAGCATATCGCTCGTCACACCACCGACAATCACGATCGCCATGGGCTGCTGCAGCTGGGCGCCGGCGCCCAGGCCGATGGCGAGCGGGAGTACCGCGAGGGCGGCGGCCGCCGTCGTCAGGAACACCGGGCGGAATCGGATGATGGCCGCCGCCTTGGCGGCCTCATCGGGTCCGAGTCCCCGTGCCATGTCATCGTTCGCGTGCTGGAGCAGCAGCACGGCTTTTTGAATCGCCAGCCCGAACAGAGCCAGGATGCCGATCAACGACGACACGTTGAAGGTGCTGCGGGTGATCCACAGCGCCACCACGCCGCCCGACAGCGCCAACGGAATCGTGAGAATCATAAGCGCCGCCTGCTTGGCCGACCCGAACGCCGCTTCCAGGATGACGAAGATCACGAAGATCGCCGCGACAATGGCGATACTGATCGCCTGCTCCACGCGGCGCTGCTCCTCGTAACTCCCCGCGAACCGAATCTGGTAGCCCGGAGGTAGCTGGAGATCCGGAATTCGCGCCCGCAGCGCCGCTACCGCGGAGGAGAGATCAATGCCGGCGAGATTTCCATCTACCTGGATGCGGCGCTCGCCGTTGTCGCGCCGGATCGCCGATGGCCCCCGTGACAGCGATACGTCGGCCACCTGATCGAGCCGGACGTTGCCTCCCGCTCGAGTCGCAATCGGCAGCCGCCCCAAGTCCTCGATTCCCGCGCGGTCCTGCTTCTGGAGCCGCATGAAGACACCATATTCCTTGCGCTGGCCCCGCAATACCGTGGTCACCACCCTGCCTTCGTACGCCAGCTCGACCGCCCCCGCGATATCCTCCGGATCGAGCCCATATCGCGCTGCGCGCAGCCGGTCGGGCCGGACGGCAATCTGGGTGACCGCTTCCGCGGCTTCCGGGTTCACGTCCACGATTCCTTTGATTTCGCTCATCGTGCGTGCGAGCCGGTCGGACAGCGACGAGAGCGTGTCGAGGTTGTCGCCGACAATGCTCACCACGAGCGGAGCGGTGGACTGGCCCAGGCTTTCCTGAATGCGCTCGATCAGCGGAGCGGTCACGATCACGCGCGCGCCGGTAATCGCCGCCAGGCTGTCGCGCATCCAGCGACGGATCGTCTCGATGTTGTCTTTTCGATGGCCGAACGGCGCGAGGCGCACCCAGATCTCGGTGTTGTTGACGCCTTCAGGTTCTTCCGAGCCTTCCGGCTGCCCCGCGCGCACGATTACCTCGCGCACGTCCGGGCCGCGGGCGATGATCTCGGCGGCGCGCCGCGCCTGCAGATCCGTAAGATCAAGGCTCGTCCCGGGAGGCGACTGGACCTTCACCATCATCGCTCCCTCGTCGAGCTCGGGCAGAAAATCGAACCCCACCGCGGATGCGATCACTGCCGTGACGATGACGACGGCCAGCGTGACCACCCCGACGCGTGCGGGGTGCCGGATCACATCGTCGATGGCAGCTTCGTAACGCTGCCGCAGCGTGGGAATGAGAAAGCCGGCCCGCGCACTCTTGCGCTCGGGTCGCAGAAATGTCGCCGCAAGCGCCGGCGTCACGGTCAGGCTCAGCACGTACCCGATGATCACCGTGGAGAGCACCGCAAATGCGAATGGCGTGAAGATGCGGCCGGCAATTCCGCCCAGGAAGAACACCGGAACGAACATCCCCGCGATGATCAACGTCGAGAACAGCACCGGGCGGCGGACCTCGAGCGAGCCTTCGAGCGCGGCATTCACCTTGTCATCGGGCCGCTCGCGGAGGTGGCGGTAGATGTTCTCCGTGTCCACGATCGCAGCATCGATCATGATCCCGAGGCCGACCGCGATGCCGCCCAGCGACATCGTGTCCAAACCGATGCCGGCGAGCCCCATCGCGGCAAAGGTGGCGAGCAGCGACAGCGGCATGATGGCCGCAATCACGAGCGTCAGGACCCAGTCGCCCACAAGCAGCCAGATCACGAGAACTACCGCCGCACCGCCGATGAGCAGCGCGTCACGCAGCCCGGCCAGCGAGTAATCGATCAACTGCGCCTGTGAGTAGAACGTACGCAGCGTCACTGTATGCGGCAGCTGCGTGCGAAGCGTGGCGAATGTGCTCTCGACCGCGGTCGCGATGGGACGGGTGTCTGAGCCGTACTGCTTACTCACCGTTCCGGTGACGACCACCCGCCCACCGAGCGAGGCCGCGCTGCGGCGGATCGCACTCCCCTCCTCGACGGTCGCGACGTCCTTGAGCAGGAGCGGCCGTCCCCCCACCGAGGTCACCCGAACGTTGGCCAGGTCGTCGAGCGTCCGGAGGCGGCCCAGGCCGCGGACCGTGACTTCCTGGGGTCCGGTGACGAGAAATCCGCCCGCGAAGCTCACGTTGGATCGACGGATCGCATTGGCGATGTCGTCCAGGCCGACACGATATGCGGCAAGGGCGTTGAGGTGAACGGCGACGTGGTATTGCCGCACCTCGCCCCCCATATCGAGCACGCGCATCACGCCGGGAATTCCCAGCAGGGCGAACCGGACGTCGTAATCTGCCAGCTCGCGCAGGTCGCGGGGCGGAAGGTCGCCGGCGAGATAGAACTCCACGACCTGCTGGAGCCGGCTCGTGGCGGAGGACAGCACCGGCGGCTGGGTGCCCGGAGGGAACTGGCCCTGGACCTGGGCAACTGCCCCCGCCACTTGCTGCAGAATGCGGTAGAAATCGCTGCCCCAGGCGAACTGCACCCAGAGAATCGTGAGCCCCTGGCTGCTCTTGGTCCGGACGAACTGCACACCCGGAAGCGCGCGTACCGCCGCTTCGAGCGGCCGCGCGGCGAGCGCTTCCATTTCCTGAGGCGCCAGGCCCTCGTTGGCCACAACCACAAGGACCACCGGAGCATTGAGCGGCGGGAGCACATCGGCGGGCATGCGATTGAGGGCGATGACACCCGCGGCCGCCGCGCCTAATGCCAGCGCAAACACGAGGAACCGATGTGTGAGCGAAAAAAGAATGATGCGCCGCAGCATTCCCGCTATTCCTCCTCGGCGCCGCGGGCGAACGCATACCCCGCGCTGTAGAGCTCGTAGCCACCCTTCACGACGACCTGCTCACCGGGGTTCACGCCCCGGAGCACCGCCACGCGCGTATCGACCACCGGACCGAGCTGCACGACACTGGGAAAGAAATTCGGACTTTCGGCGGTCCCCTGGCGGATCATCACCAGCTGCCGGCCGCCGTCATGAATGACGGCTTCCCGGGGAATCAGGATGCCACGGATCGAGCCTCCGGTTTGCACCTGCACGTCCGCGTACATGCCCGGGAGCAGGCGGTGGTCGCTGTTGTCGAGCACCACACGGGCAGCGACCGCCTGCGTCACACTGTCGACGTTCGGCGCGACCCCCGCGAGCCGACCTTTCCAAACCTGGCCGGGGAAGGCCGCCACGCGTGCTTCCACGGGGAGATCGGAGCGCGCCAGCGATGCGTACTGCGCGTACAGATCCACCCTCAGCCACACCCGATCGATACCCGCGACCCGCATCAGCTCGGTCCCGGCGGTCACGAGCTGCTGCGGACCCGCCGCGAGCACTGTGATTACGCCCGCACGGGGGGCCGTCACCACGGCGGCGCCGGACAGAAATTCGGGACTCTGTACGGTCGCGAGCGTGTCACCCGCGTTGACCCGGTCACCGACGCCCACGAGCAGTCGCTGCACTCGACCGGTCACGGGCGCGTTGACCGCGACCACTCGCGAAGGATCGAACCCGATCTCACCCGTAGTCGAGAACGATTCCGGTACGCTGCTGGCCGTGGCCGTTTCGGTCGCGACACCGGTCACGGCGAGCGCGCGGGGCGTGAGCGTGACGGTGGCATTCCCAGCATCGGCGCTATGACGAGACTTGCCCCTGTGACACGCACCCACCGTTAGGGACACGATGAGCAGTGTGAGGCCCTGCCGGCGAGCCCAGCGCATGGACCATTTCCCTTTCATTGACCTTCGGATGGTGGTGCGAGGAGTGTGCCGGTGAGGTACTGAAGGATCAGTCGCGCCCGGGCGGCCTGCCACAATAGGTCCAGCTCGGCGCGGCGCGCGTCGAGATACCCCTCTCGGGCACTCACCCACGTGGTCAGATATGGGCCGCCAGCGCGGAGAGCGTTGGCCGCCAAGCTGTCGGCCAACCGGGCGCGCGCGAGATCGCCGGTGCGCAACACCTGAAGCTGCCGGGAGGCGCGCGACATGGTCGTAGTAGCGTCGAGCACTTCGAATTGCAGCTCACGCTGCCGTGCCTGATGGCCGGCTTCCGCGGCAGCCCGATCCTGATTGGCGGCCTCGGTCTCCGCCGCGTGACCGTGCCAGATGGGAATATCGAGCTCGACGTCGAATCCGAGGTAGTGAATGTCCGCGTTCTTGTACGTCGGCGTGGTGCTGGGCGGGACGGGCGGGATCGTAGCCACTGCGTTGATCGACCAACCAAAGCTCGGCCCAAACGTAAGTTGCGGAATTCGGCCCTGGGAGCGCCACAGGCTCGCCTCACGATCTGCCCGAATCTTCGCGGCCGTAAAGCGCTGCAGCTCGGGGTCCGTGCCGAGCGCCAACGCGAGATACCCCGAATCGGGCTCGGAAACCGCGGCCAGCGTTGCGAGGTCACCCTCCGGAACAATCGGAGCGTCAGGCGGCACACCGATCATGAGTGCGAGGTTTGTCATCGACACGCGATGTTCATCGCCGGCTGTCGCGCGGTCGCGGCGGGCGGCATCGAGGGCGACGCGCGCCTGGAGCACGGTGAGATCTCCCACCTCGCCGAGCTGTCGCGCGGCGACGGATCGGTCGTACACCACCGAGGCGAGGCTCTCTGCTTCGGTCGCGAGCGCCACCTGCGCCCGGTCCCGCAGGACATCCGCGAAGCGCTGCGCCGCCGCAAGTGCGACGCTGTCGGTTAGCAGCTGCGATTCGGAGTGCGCGACCGCCACTTCCGCGTCGCCCAGGTGACGCCGGGCCGTGACGTCCCAGGGCCAGAAGATCGGCTGCCGCAGGATCATGAGATACGACGTCGCACCCGAGTGCTGCCATTCGAGGTTTGGATTGTCGAGCAGGCGACCCGCGGCGTTGCGGCGTTGGTGCGCGGCGAGCACCATAGCCGAGCCCTGTGCTACGACGGGGTGAGACGACTGAATGCTGTCGAGCAGGTCGGACAGCGTTAGATGGAGCGTATCGCCCGATACATTACTCACACTGTCTTGCGCCAAGACACGCGCGGGTCGGGCCGCGATCAGTACGGCAAGGGCAAACAGGACATGAAGATCGCGACGGGTCCGCACGGACGCGCCCAGCCGCTGCCTGGCTGTTGTCATCACCGGCATCCGTCCTCACAAAGCGTGTGTTCAGTCGCGGGACTGCTTCTGACTACGCCGCGGCCCTTCCATTTGATGCAGGGTGGCCAATATGCGGGCATTCTGGAGGGTTGTCACGGGCGGTTCTGCCCTTGCAGGACGTTGCCGCAAGTGCCAACTTCCAGTCTGTGGGGTAGGCAAGTGGGACAGTCAATGACTGACCCCAGGCGCGAAAAACGAGGTGCGTATGAGAAGCGTAAAGGCACAACAGATTTGGGCGTATGGACTCGCATCGGGAGTCGTGCTGGCAAGCCTGACCGCGGCCTGTACCGCCGTTTCGTCCGTACCAAAGCCACTGAGCTACCTCGAGGTACAGCAGCCGACCGAGGTTTGGGTGATTCGCAAGCACAACGACACGACCTACCGCATTTCACAACCCCGGCTGCAGGGTGACACGCTCATCGGCTTCAGCCTCCCGACCGAAACTTCTCCGATGGCCCTGTACCAGGAAATTCCGCTCACCGACGTTCGACAAATGCGGGCCAAGCAATCCGCGCCGGTCCGGACGGCCGCCGTTCTCGTCGGTCTCGGAACCGTGTCCTATGTGGTCTACTCGCAGCTGGTGGGTGGGGGCGGGAACGGCCCGAAGCAGGGACCCGGGCAAATCCCCTGCGACTGCGACTTCGACGAGGTCTGCGCCTGCTGACCTGCCGCTAGCAGCATTGACATTCTCAGCCCCGGCTTCGCACCGGGGCTGAGTTTTTTTTGAGGGTCATGAACGCCACCAAACGTCGCGCCCTCCATTTCGTCCTGCTCATCGGGATCCTGAGCTTCTTCGCTGATTTCGTGTACGAGGGGGGCCGTGCGATCGCCGGTCCCTTTCTCGCGGTACTCGGTGCCACCGGCGCGATCGTCGGTACCGCAAGCGGCGCGAGCAACGGCAATCACCTCGGGGGAGTCAACTATTGCGACTGCGACTTCGACGACGTGTGCGTCTGCACGCATACCACTAACGTTCCGTAGCGCTCGTCTAACGCGATCGCACAGCAGCCGCGTTCGGGCTACTGGAGGCAGTCGCCGCGCATTGACTGCGGTTGAATCCTGAGATATGTCTCGCATGGCGATAACGAATAACAATATGACGAAGACCGCCCAGCCCGAGGGATCGCATGCACACCCGTGAGCGCCTCGCACCGCCCGCACGAGTCTCCGGAGAGTTCGACGCCTATCGAAATGGATCAGGAATGCCTCCTCAATACTTGAGCTCACGACATTACTGGCACAGCGTCGCGGTCTTGCTCGTACTCGCCGCCGCCGGATGCACGGGGATGGTTCGGGTCAAGGAGCCAGCCTCGTACCTCGACGACGCGCACCCCAAGAACGTGCGCGTCACGCGACCCGACGGCACGAGCTTCATCATGGTCGGTGCTCGCGTCGAAGACGACACGTTGATGGGCTTCGTGCAACAGTGGAACGGTATCCATCAATTCGAGGAGCTGTCCTTGGAAGATGTCTCGAAGCTCGAGGCGCAACAGCACTCGGCCACGAAGACGGGGCTTGCCATCGGCGTTGGAGTTCTCGGGTTCGCTGGAGCGTGGTTCGCGCTGTACAATCAGGCCGAACATCAGGGCACGTCACAATTCTGTCGCGACGGGCTCTACGGGGCGGGCATCCCGTGTGACTGAGCGTCCGTCCATTTTGGCGACACACAGGCTCCGGTGAACCAGCCGGAGCCTTAGTTTTTTGCCACCCGATGCGCGACAAGAGACGCCAGGCCCTCCAGTTCGTTTTGCTTGTGGGCATCATGAGCTTCTTCGCCGACTTTGTGTACGAGGGAGCCCGAGGGATTGCAGGACCGTTTCTGGCCGTGCTTGGGGCGAGCGGCGCGATCGTCGGCACCGCGAGCGGGTTCGGCGAGCTGGCCGGGTACGGCTTCCGGCTGTTTTCAGGCCCGCTGGCCGACCGCACCAAAGCGTACTGGCCCATCACGATCACGGGATATGTGATCCAGATGCTCGCCGTTCCCGCCCTCGCGCTGGCGCGCAGCTGGCCCGCCGCCGTGGCGTTGCTCGTGCTCGAGCGGATCGGAAGGGCGACGCGCAATCCACCGCGAGATGTGATGCTGTCACACGCGGGCGGGGAAATGGGCGGCTACGGTTGGGCGTTCGGCCTGCACGAAGGGCTCGATCAGTTCGGAGCATTGGTCGGACCGCTCATCATGGCACTCGTGCTGACGGGGAGCGCGGATTATCGACTCGCGTTCTCGGTCCTCGCGATACCCGCGCTCTGCACGCTGACTCTGCTCGTGATCGCGCGCGTGCTGTACCCGCGTCCCGAGCAGATGGAATCGCAACGCCACGTGAACGCTCAGGGTGCACTCCCCCGGACGTTCTGGGTGTACTTCGCGGGCGCGGCGTTGGTCGCGGCCGGTTTTGCGGATTTTCCGCTGATCGCGTTCCATTTCCATCAAGCGGCGTTCATCGGCGACGCCACGATCCCGGTGTTCTACGCGGTCGCCATGGGAACGGGCGGCGCGGGATCCCTGGTGTTCGGCCGGATGTTCGACCGCGGGGGAATCAAGGTGCTCGCGCCACTCACCCTCGTGTCAGCCGCGTACGCGCCGCTCGCACTGCTCGGCGGCCGCTGGATTGCGCTCTGGGGAGTGGCGATCTGGGGACTCGGCATGGGAGTCCACGAATCGATCATGGCGGCGGCGATCGCGCCGCTGGTCGCGTCCAACCGGCGAGCGACAGCGTATGGCGTGTTTACGGCCGGGTACGTGGTGTTCTGGTTTTTGGGCAGCGCGCTCTTGGGGTGGCTATACGACCACTCGATCGGCGCGACCGTTGCGGCGGCCGTGGCGCTCGAGCTGGCCGCTATTCCATTCTTCCTCGTGGCTGACCGGTTAACAAAAAAACAAAGCCCCGGTGACATCACCGGGGCCGGAACATAGCTGCGGAAGAGTCGCCTAGAACTGATGCGCCAGCGTCATCGTGTCTTCTTGCGTCTGGGTTACGCTGTTGGAACCGCTCCCCGAATGCGAGAAGATGACGACCATCGCGCCCACAAGCGCCGCACCGCCCAGGGTGGCCGCGATGATGGTCTTGCCCTTGTCCTGTTGCTCGACCGCGGCGCGCGTGACCTCCGTCAGCGGAATTTCCGTGTACTCACCGCCGACGGAGCCGATGACCGTATCGCCGAGCATGCGCGGGCCGTCGACCTTGACCACCGAGCGGTTGTTCTTGGTGAGCCAAATCGAGTGCGGCTGCTTGGAACTGATGTAACTGCCAGGGTGGTCCACCGGTCCAACCGACGTGCATGCGGCCGCGCCAAGCAGAACGAGCACCGCGGAAAGACGCCGCACCCCAAGCGTGGATACGTTGCGCATCTCTTTGCCCCTTTCCCCTCGACTGAAGACGACCTCAAAGCACCGTCAACGCAAGATCTGTATACCCGATTCTCGGGGAACGTTCCAACCGCGTTAACTTAGGTGACGGCGCCGTGCGCCGCTAGATCGCATCACACTTTCCACACGAGCATCGCAGTACCGCCACTGCACGCCCAGCGCGGTGTGAGCGAACGGCCCTGTATCGTTTCATCCAACCCCCGCTCCGACTTGGCGACGGTCGCGATGTCGTACGCCCACACGTCGTTCGTTCCCGGGTGCTGGACATCGAGCGGGTGCGCCAGCGACAGCTCGGGTGCAAATACCGCGTCGGCATCGAGATCGCGGGAGTCCCAGCGATACGAAATTTGGGTGAGGCCGTCCGCCGTAAACTGCAGCTTGACCTCGAGCGGCACGGGCGTGGTCGCGCGACCGACAATGGTAATCACCTTCCGTTCACTGCTGACCTCGAGCGCGAAGCGCACATCGGCCCACGACGCGAGGGGAACGTACTCGGCCCGCGCGTACGCTTCGACATCGAGCGCGGCCGGGATAATCCGAGGCACGACGAGCGCGCGCACATTCAAATCCACCGCCGGCAGCCGATCGAGCCGCACGCCCTTTTCGATATCGTGGATGCTCGGCGCCTGATCTCCCTCCGTTCCTCCGGGGTGCGCCGTGCCATTCGCGTCCGCGACGGCAAGCTCGTGATACGCCTCGCGTCTGCGCGTGAGCACGTCGGCATAATTCAAGCCTGACTCGAAGCGCGTGTATTCCTCGATCCCGAGGCCCCGTTCGGGGCTCACGATCGCCGAGAATCGTGGGGAATGAATCCACAGCTCCTCGGCGCCATCGGCGTCGATATCGCGCCGTTCGATGGCGAGCGGCTCATCCACGCGCAGCGCCCGCTCGGCGATCGCGAGCTGCCGCCACAGCGCCGAACGGAGGTGCGGCAGGTACAGCCCGCCGAACACTCCGTGCCAGTAGGCGTCGTTGCATTGCGCTCGACCGATGGCGCGGCGCGCCGGCGCGGGATCGCCGCGGCTGCGTGACAGAAGCGACAACGCCTGCATTTTCTTGTGCAGGCGATTCGACTCGGAGTACTTGACCAGAAAGTTGCGCCAATGCGCGCCGCGGAGCAGCGCGGAATCGGGGCCGCTCGATCGCTCCGGGCCGAGATCGCGCTCGAGCCTGGCCAACCGCGTCGCTGCCCCGGGAAACAGCGCCCAGGCTTCCATTTCGCGGTAGGATGCGGTGGGCAGATAGGCGATGCCGCCGCTCGGCACGTGCTCGAGCGCGTCACCCAGGGTCGAGAGACGCACTTCTCCGGACTCGAACAGCTCGCGCATCGTGTCGAGAAACCGCCCGATCCAGTTGCGCTCGTACACCCATTCCTTGGTTCCGGGCCAGCCGCCGAACTTCTCGCCATCATCCACGAGTACCGCAAGCCGTTGACCGGCGCCGCGCAGCTCCCGCAGGTACTGCGCGGTGGCTTCCGGTGGCTGGAACGGCACGAGGTAGCGCAGCCGCTCGTCGATCGGGAACAAGGCGACGCGCTGGTCGTCGCTTTCCGTCCAGAACGGCTGGTGCAGCTTGCGGCGTTCGAACCCGTTCACGAGGAAGTGCCGGTCATCGACCAGCACAAACCCGACACCTGACTGCGCCAAATCTGCTGCCAGTTCCGGCTCCCACACGCGCTCGGTGAGCCACAGGCCGCGTGGCCTGACGCCAAACCGCTGCTCCAGCTTCTCGCGCATCCACCCGATCTGCTCGCTCCTGTCGGCGCGCGGCAGCGACGCCAACACGGGCTCGTAAAAACCCGAAAGCAGCATCTCGAGATGCCCGGCTCGAGCGAGCTCGGCCAGGGAATCCAGATATGCCGGGTCGTGCGACTCGAGCCACTCGATCAGCGGGCCGGAAATGTGGAGTGAGATCGGGAAGAAATGGCGTTCGCGCAGGCGCTCGAGAAACGGCCGGTACACGTCACGGACGTGCTGCTCGAACACGTGATCGAAGTTGCCCACCGGCTGGTGAAAGTGGACGCCAAACACGAATCGCAGCGGATCCAGGCTAGTCGTCCCCTCCGAGGTGCTTCGCGAATCCCAATCGCCAGGCCGCCGCGTCGAGACGCCCCCCAAGCTCCGGGCCCAGCGATGATCGCACGTGATACAGCCGCGTCTGTGCGTCGAACGGCACCGACTCTCCCTCGAGTTCGAGCAGGTCCGCAAGATCGATCACGGCTTCGACCGCCGCCACCGACTGATCCGCCGCCAGCGCCGCGACGGCGTGCTCGAGCGCCCGGGCGGTGGCGTTTGGCAGATCAATCCGGCCCTCGTCCACCCCCTCACGGAGGTCCGCGGGAAGCCTGCGCTCGACCAGCGCGCGCCGAAGCGCGGCCTTCACGGCGTTACGCGCCCGCTCCGGAAGTTGGGAGAGTCCAAGCGTCGATGGGGGACCTCCATTCGCGAGCGCGGCCCTGAGCGTGAGGCGGATCGTGGCCTCGCTCGGTCCCTCAACGTGACACAGCGCTTCGCGCCCCGTCCGGCAATGGAGAACGTGCACCGTGCCGTCCTGATCCCGCACGTCGTAGCAACGAGTCGCTGCGCTCGGGTCGGCGGGCGCGAGGCGCGCGGCGGCAACGCTGCCCGCCGCGATGCGCAGCACCGGTGCGATGCGCGGCTTGATGCGCTCGCGATATACGCGGTCTCCCGTCCCGGCGTCCGGGTCGTTGCTCTGCGCGTCCGCGAGGTGGCGCAGCAGACCCGCCTCGAGCCCTGGGGCCGCATCGGGACCGGCAAGCTCGATTGCGCGGGCGGCATAGCGCAGCACCTGCAACGGCTCGAGGCCGGCCAGGTCATCGAAGAACCAGCCGCAAGAGGTGAACATGCGCAGCGTGTTGCGCTCCATCTCGAGCAGTTCTCGGGCACGCACTGTTTGCCGCGCGTCGAGCGTGCCTTCGAGCTGTGTCGCCACGAACCCGGCAATCGCATCGGGCGCACTCGCGACCACCGTCCCGTACGCCTCGCGAGCGGCCCAGCAGTCGCGAAACAGCCGCGCGCCCTCGCGTTCGAATTGGGCGTGCAGCTCGGCGGCGAGGGAGTCGAGTCCCTGACGCAACGGCGCCCGCCACGCTTGCTGCGTCGGGCGCTGCGGCGCGATTCTGCAGCCGCAATCCGACCGCCACCGCTCGATCCCGTGCACGCAGCTCCAGGAGCTGGGCTCCACGAGCTGCACGTCCTTCGTGGCCGGATAGCGCTCGAGCGCAGCCGAAAAATTCTCGACCGCGTATCCCGGATGACGCTCGATCTCCGTCAAGAGCCAGGCGAGCGCGATTTCGCCGAAGCGATGATGGTGGCCAAAGGTCTCGCCGTCCGTGGCGAGCGACAGGACCTCGATCGCCGGATCGGCCGCGGTGAGCCGGGCGAGCCATTGCCGGCTGTCCCGCAGCAGCGGCCCGAACGCCACGTCGTGTGAAATCCCGCCGTCATACGCGAACAAGGCAATCTCGTGGCCAGCGCGCGTGCGATAGCGACCCGCCCGTCCGCCGTGCGGCGCACCCTTTACCTGGTGCGGCGCGACAATGGTGTAGCGAATGCCCTCGCTCGCCACGACGTCGAGCGTCTCATCGTCTACTGCCGTCTCGGGCAGCCAGAATCCAACGGGCTCGCGGCCGAAGCGACGGCGAAAATCGGCGATCCCCCAGCGCACTTCGGTGACCTTCTCCCGTCGCGGACTCAACGGGAGAATGATGTGATGGTACGGTGAGGCGATCGCGTTGCCATGACCGCCCGGGCTCCGCGCGCGACTGGCCCGATCCGCCGCGAGCACGCTCGCGTAGGTGCCTGGCGCTTCGCGCTCCATCCACTCGAGCAGCGTCGGGCCGTAGTCGAAGCTGATTCGCTCGAGCGTGTTGAGGATCCCGCGGATGCGCCCGTCCGCGTCATACGTGCGCGCGGCCACGACGGCGCGATAACATTCCTGCTCGATGCGCTCGTTCCAGTCGTGGAACGGTGCGGCGCTGGCCTCGCGCTCCAGCTCTTCGAGCCACGGGTCCTCTCGCGGCGGCTGGTAGAAGTGGCCGTGGATCACGATCGACCGCGACTTCATGATCAGTCGTGCAAAACCGCCGCGACGCTCTCGAGAATGTCGGGGAACACGTTGTCGCGCCGCGCCAGCTCTTCTGCGCGCGCGTTCGCGGTCTCGAGCGCGGAGGGATCGCGCGTCGAGCCGGCGAGCAGGGCGATCAGCTGCTCGGCATCGTGACAGTGGCCGCGGAACCGGCGCTCCCCGTAATCCGCCACGACGCCAGTCGAGATGATGAATTGCCAGTCGGAGGCCTGCGCGAGCAACAGCTCGCGCGCCGCCTGCGCGAGCGCGGGCCGGGCGGCGGCAACGTTGAGCAGTTCACGCGCCGTGCTCCAGAACGCATCCTCCAGCGGCCAGAGCCGCTGCCACGTCCAGGCGGTGCGATCGTTCATCCACATACTGTGGTCGCCGTTCGCGCCCCAGGACCCTTCCGCGAGGCGCAGCCGGGTGGTGGCGGGATCGTCCCGCAACGCGGTGCTTCCAGTCACGGGCTTGACGCCCGTCCCACGCTGCGCGGCAAGGCTGCGATAAACGGCTCCGAGGAAATCCACGCCTTCGAACCACCAATGCCCAAACAGCTCCGTGTCGAAGGGAGCCGTCACCACCCCCACCCCATCCGCCCGGGTTACAGGCAGCGTGCTCACGAGATGCGCGAAGTGCGCGGCATGATCGATGGCCTTCCGCTCCGCCTGGCCCGGATCGTATTGCTGCTTTGCGCCAAGATCCGAGTTCGCCGTGCTGACTCGCCAGAACCGCAGGCCGCCAGGCCAGCGGATCTTGTGAAACTCGAGATACCACTCGTCGCCCGGGTAGCCATGATGACGGCTCCAGATGCGCATCGACGAGAGCGGATCGCGCACCAGCGCCGCGACCGAGCTGGGCTTGCGCGTAGAGGCGATCCGGTACGGCCGGTACGGCGAGCGCTCGGCGCTCCCCCCGGGGGAGGCAGGCTCCTCGTGACGCTCGGCGTCGAAGCGCTCGGCACCGAGCGGGACCTCAGCGTAGGTCCCGAGCGCGCTCCCGGCATGCGCCAGGTGCGCGTCGGTGAAGAAATACCGGAATCCGGCCGCTTGCAGGAATTCCTCGGTACCCGGACGGGGGCGGGCCCGTTCGGGACCACCAGCGGTCCAGCGCCCGTGCGGGCGGTACGCGCACTCGGGGAGCCAGCATCCGACGGGCGCACGCCCGAAGATCCGGCGGTGTTCCCGCGCGCCAACCGCGAACTGCAGGCGGATGCTCTCGTCGCGGCCGAGCAGCGGCGTATACCCGTGCGTCGCGGCTGACCCGATGATCTCGAGCCGACCCTGCTGCTCGAGACTGCGAAACGCCGCCGTGATATCCCGGTCCAGGTCATGAAACAGCGTCTGCAACCGGCAAAACCGCGACCGCCAGTATCCCACGAGCGGCAGCAAATGCGAGTCCCCGGTTCCCGCGAGCGAGGCTGGCGCCTCCTCGCACGCCGCGAGGCGCTGGCCGAAAAATGCCTCCATCTCGTCGGCAAAGGTCGAGCTGGTCAGCTGATTCGCGAGGACCGGCGTGAAGCCAATCGTGATCGGCGCCGCGATGTCGTCACGCGCGAGTCCCTGGAGCACGTCTATCAGCGGCAGGTAGGTATCGAGCGCCGCTTCGCACAACCAGTCGCTTCCATGCGGCCAGCGGCCGTGGTTCAGGACATAGGGGAGATGACTATGCAGGGCAAGAACGAAGTCCACGGTTCGCCTCTTAGCGCGCGGCGGCGAGCGCCTGCGCGCGCCGGTAGACATCGAGATATCGCGCGGCGGAAATGTCCCAGCCGAATTGCTGTCGCATGCCGTGGCGCATCAGCTTGGCCCAGGTCGCCGAGTTGTGATACAGCCGGATGGTCTTGAGCAGTGCAGTGCGCAGCGCGTCACCCGTGTATTCGTTGAAGAGAATGCCGGTGACCTCATCGGTGATACTGTCGGCCAGGCCGCCCACGCGCCGTGCCACCGGCACCGTTCCGTAGCGTAGGGCGCGCATCTGCGTGAGTCCGCAGGGCTCGTACAACGAGGGCATCAGCAGGGCGTCCGCGCCGGCGAGCAACCGGTGCTCCTGTTTGTCCGTAAAGTTGAACTCCACGGCGATACGGTCGGGCGCCGACAGCGCGAGCTGAGCCAGCACCCGCTCGTAGCGCAGCTCTCCCGCACCAAGAAACACGAACTGCGCTTCGGGGAGCGACAGGAGATCGGCGCCGATCACGAGATCGAGCCCCTTCTGGGATACGAGCCGCGCGCTCATCCCGAACAGCGGAGCGCGAGGCTTTTCGGGCAACCCCCACTTCCGCTGCAACGCCGCCTTACAGGCAGCCTTCCCCTCCGTGTCGTCCACGGCGTACGGAGCGGCGATCAACGAATCGTGTTCGGGATCCCACATGACTGGATCGATCCCGTTCAGAATTCCCACCAGGCGATCGCCCATGGCCGTAAACGTATCGTGCAGGCCGAATCCGCCCTCGGCAGTGCACAACTCGCGGGCATGCGTGGGCGAGACCGTTACGGCCATGTCCGAGAACGCGAGCCCACCCTTCAAGAAGTTCACGCGGTCGTACCACTCGAATACATGGGGGTTGTAGAGCGTGGGCGACAGCCCAAGATCCACGAGCGTTTCGGGTGGAAAGTGCCCCTGGAATCCGGCGTTGTGCGCGGAGATCACGGTCGCGAGCTGCGCGTGGTAGGGCCCGGAGAAGAAATTGCGCAGGTAGACGGGAGCGAGCGCGGCATGCCAATCGTGCGCATGCAAGACCGCCGCCGTCGGGGCGATCTGCGGCATGAGCGTGAGGGCGGCCATGCAGAAGAACGCAAAGCGGCGGGCATTGTCCGCGTAGTCCGACCCGTCGGCGCCGTAAATCCCGTCGCGGTCGAAATATTCCGGGTTATCGATCAGGAAGACCTGGGGCGCATGCTCGCCCGAGGCGGCGGGCGGAATCCGATACAACCACCCCCGCTCGATTCGCGGCCCGATTGGCACCGTGAATGGCGGGCCAAGCCGCTCGAGATCGGGCGCGGTGCTTCGCACCGTGCGATATAAAGGAAGGAACACACTGACCTGCCGCCCCGCCGCGGCCTGATAGGTGGCGAGGCCCTGGACCGCTTCTCCCAGGCCCCCCGTGCGCGCCAGGGGCCAGTATTCGGCGGTGAGGTGAACGACACCCGTCTGCGCGCCGTTCGGGGCAGGGGCGCGCTCGGCGAGCGCGTTGGGCGAGCTGCTGCGCTGCCGCCCCTTCGCCTTGCTCGAAACCGCGGACTTCCGTTGTACGTCCATGAAGCGAGTGTCTGCCCCCTGCCCCCTGCCCCCGTGATTCTCTACGCTGTAGGCGCTGCGTCGCGAGACGGCTCACCCCGCATTGCCGGGGCGTAGTAGCCGGCGACGTACTCCCTGAGCATCCGGTCCGCCGTAAACCGCCCGCCGGCCACGCGCAATGCATGCTTCATCTTATCGGTCCAGCCCAGCGGCACACCGCGCGCGTCCCGTGAATAGTAGAGGGGGACCACCTGCTCTTCCAACAGGCAATACAGCCGCTCGGCATCCGCGGCATCGGGGTCCTCATCGGAGCCCGGCAGCGGAATGCCCCAACCGTTCAACGCATCGTACCCTTCGGCCCACCATCCGTCGAGCACCGACAGTTGCGGAACGCCGTTCAACGCAGCCTTCATCCCGCTCGTTCCGCAGGCCTCGAGCGGGGCCCGGGGCAGGTTGAGCCACAGATCGACCCCCTGCACGAGGCGGTGCGCGAGGTGCATCTCGTAATCCTCGACAAAGGCGATCCGGCCCTCGCAGCGGGGATCCCGGGTCATGTGGTACACCCGTTGTAAAACCTGCTTTCCCGGGTCATCCGCCGGATGGGCCTTCCCGGCGAAGATGATCTGCACCGGGCGCCACGGGTTCACGAGCAATCGCTGCAGCCGGTCCATGTCGCGGAACAGGAGGTCGGCCCGTTTATAGGTCGCAAACCGGCGGGCGAACCCGATGGTAAGCGCGCGTTCGTCCAGCAGGGTCCCGGCGCCCACGAGGTGCAGGGCTTCTTTCCACTGATCGGCCCAGCGCCGCCGGGCCTCCTCACGCACCGCCCGGAGCATCGCGGTCTTGAGCTCGAGATGCAGGTTCCAGAGCCGGGCGTCATCGAGCGACATGACCTTTTCCCATAGCTCAGGGTTTCCCGCACGCGCCTGCCAGTCATCCCCGAGTTGGGTAGAGAGAAGTTCGGTCATCCGATGGGACATCCACGTGGCCAAGTGCACGCCGTTGGTCACGTGCCCGATGGGCACCGCGCTGACATCCGTGCCCGGCCACAGGCTCACCCACAGCTGGCGGGACACTTCGCCATGGCGCTGTGACACGCCATTCACCCGCCCCGAGAGGCGGATCGCCGTCGCGGCCATGTGAAACTGGCCGTGATCCTCCACGGGATGGTAGCCGAGGCGGAGCACGTCGTCGCGTGATACGCCCATTTCGTCGCACACCGACCCGAGGCATTCCCCCACCTGGTCGCGGGAGAACGCGTCGTGACCGGCGGGAACGGGTGTATGCGTCGTGAAAATGCTGGTCTTCCGAACCTCGTGAACGGCGTCGGCGAACGGCACGCCGGTCGTGGTCAGCTCCCGCAGGCGCTCGATCAGCATGAAGGCCGGATGGCCTTCGTTGCAGTGCCATGCCGCCGGCTCGTGACCGAGCGCTCGCAGTACTTTCACGCCGCCGGCGCCGAGAATCCATTCCTGGCGCAGTCGCAGGTCCGGGCTGCCGGTATACAGCCGATGCGACAGGGCGCGGTCCGCGGGATCGTTCTGCTCGACGTCGGTGTCGAGCAGATAGATCGGAACCCGTCCCACCATCATCTTCCAGGCCGCGATGCACACCGTACGCCCGAACGCCCGGACCCTGGCGATACA
Organism: Gemmatimonadales bacterium; assembly: GCA_035517615.1. Taxonomy (GTDB): domain Bacteria; phylum Gemmatimonadota; class Gemmatimonadetes; order Gemmatimonadales; family GWC2-71-9; genus AG25. The sequence continues at coordinate 22,542 of DATIYM010000060.1, read as the reverse complement.
CGTATCGCCGGTCGGTCCGGTGACTTGCTGCAGCGGCGTGAGCTCAGGGTGAAACCGCTCGGCCGCGTCCTCCTGCCAGCCATCGAGCCGTAACCGCTGATCGAAGTAGCCATGCGTATACAACAGTCCGACCGCGACGAGTGGCACGCCGAGATCCGATGCCGTCTTGCAGTGATCGCCGGCGAGCACGCCCAGACCGCCGGAGTAGATCGGCACGGAATTGTGCAACCCGAACTCCGCGCAAAAGTACGCCGCCGATTTTCCCGTCAGACCCGGGTACTCCTGGGTGAACCAGGTGTCGCCCGCGGACGTCTCGCGTGCGGCCGCCGCCATCGCGGTGTCGTAGAGCGCGAGGAACTCGGGATCCTGGGACACGATCGCGAGGCGCTCGGGCGCTACGCGGCGCAGCAGCTCGATGGGATTGTGGCGGAGCAGGCTCCACAGGGGATAGTCGATGGCCCGGAACAGCGCACGCGCGGTGCGGCTCCAGCTCCAGGACAGGTTGGTCGCGATGGACCAGAGACCGGCGATCCGTGGCGGCAGCTGCGGCGTGCTTCGCAGAGTTGTCATGCTACGAAAAGCGCGGGGCTCTCAGGGCTCATCGCCGCGGTCGAGCTGCGGCTGGATGTGCTTGACGTAGCACTCGGGGCAAATGCCGTGGCTGAGCTGCGCTTCAAAGCGCCGCTCGATATAGGTCTCGAGTTGTTCCCATTCCTCATGATCGTTTCGGATACGCTTGCAGTATGAGCAGATCGGGAGCAGCACCTCGAGCTGCTGCAGCTCGCGGCGGAGGCCCAGGATCCGTTCGGCTACCGTGAGTCGCGCTCGCAGCTCGTCCGGGTCGACCGGCTTGGCAATAAAGTCATCGGCACCCGCGTCCATGCCCGCCAAGTACTGTTGCTTTCCACCGCGGGAGGTAACAAGGATAAAGTAAACGTACGACCCCGTCCGGCGCGCGCGAATCCGGCGACATAATTCCGGCCCGTCGAGCTCCGGCATGTACCAATCTGAGATCACGACGGGGATGCGAGCGAGCTGGAGAAAATCCCATGCCTCGGCGCCGTTCTGCGCGGTGCTTACGCTGTATCCCGCCGCCTGGGCCAGTGCGCCTAGCTGAGCACGCGACACGGGGTCGTCGTCGATCACGAGTACGGTGACATTGCTCATGCTACGCCTCTCCCCCTCCCTGTCCGGAGCCATCGTTGCCGGCATGCCGCAGATACGCGAGGGCGCTCGCCGACTCGCGTCGCACACGCGCCACATGCTCGCGCGCGGCCAAGACGTCGCCGTCACGCGCGGCCGTCTCGACATCGTTGAGCGCTCCCGCCAGAGCGCGGGCGCCGATCGTCGCCGCGGCGGACCGCCACACGTGCGCCGCGCGCGCGACCGGATCGGACGCTCCGGCGGCAAGCGCCGCCTCCAGCGCCGCAAGCCGCTCGGCTGCGGTGGCGACGAACGTCGTCACGATGCCCTGAACCGCGCTCCCGGCGCCCGCTTCTTCCATGGTGCGGCGAAACTCGGTCAGGTCCACCACGGGCGCCTCGTGCGGCGCGCCCGCGGGCTCCGTGGCACCGGCTGGTCGTGTTCCCGGGGCCGCTCGCCGTTCGATCGCGCCGAACAATTCCGGTGCGCGAAACGGCTTCGCGACATAGTCGGTCATCCCTCGCGCCAGACAGCGCTCCCGCTCTCCCGAAAGCGCGTGCGCGGTGAGCGCGATGATTGGAAGCATCGCTCCCGACGGCAGCGCGCGAATGGCCGCCGTGGCGGCGAAGCCGTCCATCTCGGGCATCTGCAAGTCCATGAGCACCACATCATAGTCGTGCCGCTCGACCGCCTGCACTGCCTCGCGGCCGTTCGAAACGACATCGACTTGATGGCCACGCTTGATCAGCATCGCCACGGCCACCTGCTGGTTTACCACGTTGTCTTCCGCCAGGAGAATTCTGACCGCGCGCCGCGACTCGGCGATGGTATGGCGGGTAATGAGCTCGGATACGTGGCCGCTCGGGTCGGGGAGCAATGCCCCGAGCGCGTCGATCAGATCCGCCCGCGAGGCCGGCTTTGTGAGGTAGCCCTGGATGCCGAGCTGGCGACAGCGTTCGCCGTCGCCCCGCTGCCCGGCCGAGGTCAGCATCAAGAGCCGGGTATGGGTGAGCAGGGGATCGGCGCGGATGTCGATGGCCAGCTGAAACCCGTCGCGCTCGGGCATCTGCACGTCGAGGATCGCCACGTCGTAAGGAGTTCGCGCCGCCGCGGCGCGCTGCAGCATCTCGAGCCCGGCCGCGGCACTCGCCGCCTCGTGCACCGCGACACCTTCGACCCCGAGCATGTCACGCACGATGCGACGGTTGGTCTGATTGTCGTCCACCACGAGCACCCGGCGGCCACCGAGCTCCGCGCGACCGGGGACGACGACCGGCTCGGCCTCGACCGGGAGCTCGAGCGCAAACCGGAATTCGCTCCCCTTCCCGGGCTCGCTCGTGACGGACAACTTCCCGCCCATCAGATTCACGAGGCGGCGCGAGATCGCGAGACCGAGCCCCGTGCCTCCGAAGCGACGCGTCATCGACGCGTCGCCCTGCGTGAACTCCTCGAAAATCGCCCGCTGCTGCTCGGGCGCGATCCCGATCCCCGTATCCCGAACGGTGCAGGAAATCGTCATGCGATCCGGCGATACGGCGATGGTCCGGAGTGCGACTACCACTTCGCCTTCGTCGGTGAACTTGATCGCGTTCCCGATGAGATTGGTCAGCACCTGGCGCAACCGGGTGGGATCGCCCCGCACGAGCCGGGGCATGTCGTGCGGCACCTCTGCCAGCAGCTCGAGATGCTTCTCGCGCGCCCGCACCGCCAGGAGGCTCGCGGTGGAATGCACGAGCTTCGGGAAGTCGAACGGAATCGACTCGAGCTCCAGGTGCTCAGCTTCGATTTTCGAGTAGTCGAGCACATCGTTCAGAATCGTGAGCAGGGCTTCCGACGACGAGCGCACCAGCTCGAGCGCCCGTCGCTGCTCGTTCGAGAGATCCGTATCGAGCACGAGCTCGACGAAGCCGAGCACCGCGTTCATCGGTGTGCGGATCTCGTGACTCATGTTGGCGAGAAACGCGCTGCGCGCGCGGGCCGCCCGCTCCGCCTGGTCGCGGGCGTCGCGCATGGCCGCCTCGGCGCGCCGCGCCTCTTCTTCGCTCAATCCCAGGAGGGCGGCGACTTTGAGATGATCGACCGTCGCGACATGCGCGCGGCGCACCACGCCCACGAGCACCAGCGGGAACAGCGCGATGATCGTCGCGGTGACGAGGTGCAGTCGATCGTGGCCGCCAGTCACGACCGCCATGAACGGCGGCACCGCGAGCGTCGTTGCCAGCGCGACGTAGCTCGTGGGATCGGCAGCCAGCGTGGTCAACGCACCGGCGATGATTCCAGCCAGCACCACGAGGATGAACGCGGCGTCCTCGAAGGGCACGTCGGGAATCACGAGCGCGGCGCCGACGCCCCAGGTGAGCCCGACCAGTGCAACGGTGAGCCGAACGCCGAAGCGGATATCCCAGTCGGACAGCGAGCGGCGCTTGACCGTATACAGCCACCCACCGCGGAACGCCGTCGCGAGCGAGACCGCGAGCCCCCAGCCGAGCAGCCGCGCGTGCGAGACCTCGTGCCAGGTCAGGGCAATGACGAGGGCGGCGAGAATCGGGTGGCCGAACAGCACCATGCCGCTCTCGTGGAGCAGCCGCGAGCGCAGCAGCTGCCGCAGCTCGGCGCGTACCCGCGCGTCCCGCTCCGCGGGCGCGATGATGGGCAGGGAAAGCGCTGCGAGAGGTTCCGCGTCGACCGTCATGGGAGCCCCCGAGGTGCTAACGGACGCGTCAGTATAGGAAACCGCGCCGGTTATGCAAAATCCTTCAACAGGGGAGGCTGTCCACTGCGGGGCAACAGGAGGTGAACGGGGCGGGGCGGGAGCCGATCGCGTTGCCGCAGTACGACGCATCTCCAACGTCGGGGCGGCTTTCCATGTAGGCAAACCCCGCGAGGGCGAGCCCGCCGGCGAGCATGACCACCACCGCGGTCCGCGCCGGCGCGGCTTTGCGCGCCAGAATCACCGTAGCGTCGGACAGCGGAATGCTCTGCGGCTCGCCGTGCAGCATGCCCGTCAGCGTATCCCCGACCACTTGCGGCAGATCCATCGCGATCGTCGACTGGTCGGTGCGGGTGACCCACACTCGCTGGACCCCACTCGAGGCCGTGAGCTGAGCAGGCTCCACGGGCCGAATGGTATGACAGCCCGCAAGCAGCAGGGCGCCGAGCATAAATGAAGCAGCGGTGGTTTGCACGCGTTCTCCGGTCGCCAATTCTACCCTGGTCGGCCCAGTTTGGCGACGATCTCCCCTCGCGCGACGCGAATCCAGGCGTACAATACCGCGCGATGTCCCTTCTCAGGGTCACGGTGCTACGCGCCGCTGTGTGCGCGACAGGCGCACTCGCGGCATGCAATCACGATGCGCCATTCGCGACCGCGACGACGGGCGACACGATCCCGTTTTCGGACGGTTCACCGCGCCGGTTGACCTACAACCCGTACCGGGATCGCGCCCCCGCGTGGCTTCCGCCCGAGACCGGGTTCCTCTATTCAGCGCAGCTTGCCACGGCGGCCGACCGCTGTCTCGCGCTCATGCCGCCCGATGGCGGCCAGATCATGAGCGAGCTGTGCTACCCCACACCGGCGCCGGAATCGACGTTCATCCTGACCGCGCCGGCCGCGGCGGCCGCTGGACCGATCGCATATGTGCTGCGGGCCTCCGGATCCATCCGGGGCTCTGCCGTCCGCGTCTCGCTGCTCCTGCGACCTGCGTCATTCACGGCGACCGAGCTTCCCCGGACCCTCGTGAACTATCCGGTTCGGCTCGACACGATTCGCGAGGACGAGCCTGATCAGCTCGGTTGGTTCGACGCCACACGATTCGCCTATCTCGCCACGCGCGTGGGTTATGAAGGCGGATTCTCGGCCGACACCGTCCAGACCGGCGCCGAGATTGTGGTCGTCGATCTTGCCAGTGGCAGCCCCGCGTTGAGTGTGGTTCCGGGAACCGAAAACGCCTCCGGCGTGGCGCCGCTCGCGTCCGACCGGATCCTCTATACGCTCGGAGGAGACTCTCGAGTATTTGCACGAGTCCTCTCGTCCGGCATGACGAGCGTCGCGTGGGACTTTGGCGCTGGCGAGATCGCCCGCGATGTGCGGGTCAATGCCGGTGGAACACGACTGGCCGCGGTGGTCGGCGGCAATGTCTCCTATGGGTTCGATGCCCAGCTCGGCTACCTGGTGCAGCGCGATTCGGGCGGCGCGCTGCACGTCGTGGATCTGGCCGCCGCGCGAGACTCGATCCTCCCGGACTCCTTGTCCGGCACACACGTCCTGTTTCGCCGACCCGCGCTTGCGCCCTCGGGCAAACGTGTCGTCGCGGAGGCGTGGACGGGAAGCGTCAGCGACTTGTGGATGTTCGACCTTCCGTGACGCATGTAACCCGGTTCACCGTCATGCTCTGCGGCCTGGCCGGTCCGCTGGCGGCACAGAGCGCCGGTGCGATCGGCGGCCACGTGAAGGACGTGAATGGCGCGGCGATCGAAGGGGCGCGCGTCAGCGTGGACAGCAATGTGGCGGTGACGTTGTCCGACGCGGCGGGCGCGTATCGGATTCGCGAAGTGCGGCTCGGGTGGCATCGGGTGCGAGCCAGTGCGATCGGGTTTCAAGCCGCGGTGCGGGAAAGCGTGCTGGTGCAGAGCTGGAGCGCCGTGACCGTCGATTTCGTCCTCAATCCGCAGGCGATCGAAGTGGCGCCGGTGAAAATTGAAGCGACTCCCGACGTCGTGCTCGATCCACGCGCCACAGCGACCACCCAGCGAATCGCGGGTGATGAGCTGCGCCAGCTCCCCGTGTCGACTGTGGAGCAGAGCGTGTCGCTCCTGGCGGGCGCCGTCGGCGAGAGTTACCGCGGCGGGCGCATCGGCGAGCAGTCGTTCATCATCGACGGACTTGGAGTCAAGAATCAGCTCGATGCGTCGAGCGGCGGACTCGGCGTGCGTATGCCGGTCGACATGCTCGAAGAGGTGGCACTCGTCACCGATGGCTTCTCGGCGCGATACGGTCAGGCCGTCTCGGGCATGATCAACATGGTGACGCGAGACGGTGGCGACCGCTGGGGCGGCCGAGCCGCGTACGAGACCGACCGGCCGCTGCCATCCGGCTGGGACTATGGGCTCGATCGATTTGTCGTCGAGGCCGACGGACCGCTGCCACACGGCGCGCGCGCGCTCGGCGTCATCGACGCGACCGGCAACGTCGATGCGGAGCCGGTGGCGGCGCCGCCACCGACCGATCCGAGAGACCCGCGCTACTCGTCGCCCTGGCTCTTGCCGCACAACAGCAGCGAAGTCGCGGACGTCGGCGGCAAGCTGACGGTTCCATTCGGCTCGCGCGAGACGCTGCGTCTCACGGGACTCGGGTCGGTGGAGCAACGCTTGTTGTACGATCCGGAATACAAGTATGACCCGGCATTCGCGCCCGTGCGCCGCATTTCCGGCACACTGGCCGGCGTACAGTGGCAGCACCGCCCGGGCACCGAAGCGAGGCACCCGTTCTTTGCCGACCTCCACCTGGGCTATTTCAATCGGGAATTCCTGCGCGGCACGAGCACCGATTCCATTCAGTACGCGTTCGGCGGGTTCACCGGCAAGCGGCTGCACATCGTCGGTGAGGATATCGCTCGCGCCCAGGACACCGCCGCGGCACGCGCGCCGGTTCCCGGCCTTCCGACACCGGACTTTTCCGACCGGACTCCCTGGGGCGTGCCGGCGTTCTTCCTGGGAGGCGGGTCGAATGGCGAGGTGGCGTGGAACCGGTTTCAGGAAATGCGCGCGCAGCTCGATATGCAGCTCGGCACGAGCCCCAACTCCGATTTTTACTTTGGCGGAGCCTTCGTCCAGCAGCACGTGCAAACATTCTCACGCACGCTCGGCTACCTGCCTGTTGGTGATACGGTCCCGCCGGCCGTGGCATCGGATTTCAAGCCGGTGATGGCCGCGCTCTACGCCGAAGCGCAGCTCCGCGCCAGTGACATCGCGGCAACGCTGGGACTCAGATACGATCAATTCGATCCACGCGCGCTGCTCGAAGGCGGACGGCTGGGCGCGCGCAGCGGCGTTTCTCCACGGTTCGCGATCTCGGCGCCGCTCAAAGGCGCCACCTTCATCGCGAGCTGGGGGCGGTTCAATCAAGCGCCGGATTTTCAATACCTCGTGGATGCCGCGTTCGATGACACCGCCAGGACGGGCCACTTCCGGCAGGGAAATCCGGATGTCGGGTTCGAGACATCGACGCAGTACCAGTTCTCGGTGCGGAGCCGCCCCACCGCGCTCTTCGCGCTGCGGTTCAACGTCTACGTGCGGCGCATCGAGGGCCTCGTCGCGTCCGTGCCGCTCGGCGTCAATCCGGATTCGTCGATATTCGGGAACGCCGATTTTGGCACGGTAAAAGGCGCGGAAGTACTGGTGGAGCACGAGTTCAGCGGCACCTGGGGGCTGCGGGCTTCGTACACCCTGCAATCGGCCACGGCCACCGCGAGCAATGCCTTTCAAATTCGCCCGGTGGTCGTCGATTCCATTACGAAGGACACGATCCCACGGGGGCAGGTCGAATTCCCACTGGATTACGATCGGCGTCACAGCTTGACGGTCGTGGCGCAGGGCCGCGCGCCCGACACCTGGCGCGGCGTGGCTCGCGCGATCGGGGCCGGTGCAACGGGTGCCGTCATTTTTCGCTACGCGTCGGGCTTGCCGTACTCGCGCACCAATGCGACGGGCGACTCGCTGATCGGCCTGCCCAACAGCGCGCGGCTGCCGGCGCAGTGGACCCTGGACATGTTGCTGCGAAAGCGATTCAATCTCGGGCACCGCAGCGCGGGCGTGTACCTCGATGCCCGCAATGTGTTGAATCGGCAGAATGTGATTGCGGTGCGGCGCGATACCGGCGAGCCAACCGCCTCGAACGCGACGCTCCAGAGCATGGCGCAGAGCGCGTATGCGGCACATCCCGAACCCATTCCCTACGAATCGTCGCGTTACCGTGCCTGGGCCGATCTCAATCATGACGGCTACGTCGCGGGCCCGACCGAGCTGATGCCTCTGTATCTCGCGGCGGCGCGCGACTACACCGCGCCGCTCCTCTACTATGGCCCGCCACGACTGCTCAGGCTGGGGATGGAGTTGGTCTTCTAGGCGCTACCGGTGTTTGATGAACGAGCCGTTCCGCAGCTCACGATAGGCCTGCTCGAGCTCGGCCCGCGTGTTCATCACAATCGGGCCCGCCCAGGCCACCGGCTCTTCCAGCGGCTTGCCCGACACGAGCAGGAACCGGATCCCGGATTCGCCCGCCTGCACCGTGATCTCGTCGCCCTGATCGAACAGAATGAGCGAGCGGTTGCCGGTCAGCTCGCGCGTGGTGCTGCCCGTGCCATCCGCGGCGACCCGCTCCGTCAACACAGGACGCGGGCCGGACGCGTCGCGAAAATCGCCCGAGCCCTCGAATACGTACGCGAAGGCATGCCGCGACCACTCGACAGGCAAGGTTTTCCGAACGCCCGGTGGAACGAAGATGTCCAGATAGCGCGGATCGGAGGCCACGCCTTCGACCGGCCCCGTCTTGCCCCAGAACGACCCGCAGATCACGCGCACGCGGGTGCCGTCGTCATCCACGATTTCCGGAATATCCCGCGACGCAATGTCCTGATACCTCGGGTCGGTCATCTTCAGCGACTTGGGCAGATTGGACCACAACTGAAAGCCGTGCATCCGCCCCTGGGCATCGCCCTGCGGCATTTCCTGGTGCAGAATGCCCGACCCGGCGGTCATCCACTGCACGTCGCCCGACCCCAGCGCCCCCGCGTTCCCGAGACTGTCGCCGTGCTGCACGGTGCCGTTCAGCACGTAGGTAATGGTCTCGATTCCACGATGCGGATGCCACGGGAATCCGGCGAGATAATCGTGGGGATTGTCGTTGCGAAAGTCGTCGAGCAGGAGGAAGGGATCGAATTCACCCCCGCGCGTGTCTCCAAAACCGAACGCACGCCGCAGCTTGACCCCCGCGCCCTCGATCGTCGGCTGCGCCTCGACGATGCTCTTGATTGGTCTGATTGACATGCTCGCAAAACAACCGTAGTGGCTCGTGGGTTCCTTAAGCCCCCAGCGCCGCCTGAATCCGAAGGATGGTATTCCAGTTGCGCGTCGTGCCCCGGAGAACGACGAGCGCTATGCGGACCGCTCCAGCGCGCGGTCCCATTGGGCCAGACGCGCCGCCGTTTCGTAGGTGCTCTCGAAAAAGTCCAGAACGGTTTGACGCGGATCGGGCGTCGCACGCGCGGCGTCGTACGGCAGAATCCACTCGCGGAAATTCACATCGTAGCGGCCCGTCCCCGGGCTGATCGGTGCCTCGGCACATCCAGCGGGCTCAGGGTAGGCGTAGGCGTAGAACGCGGGTTCCGCGACCGGCGTCCCCATGCTGCCGGGCCAGAAGCCCGCGCTGATGCACGCATGCGAGTACGCCTCGCGCGTCACTCGATCGGACAGATTGGGGATGCCGCCCGGGTGCGGCGGCGCCTTCGCTCCCGAAAATCTCGTGCACGCGAGATCGAACGACCCCCACCAGAAATGCGAGGGGCTGCTCTTGCCGAGGAATCGTCCGCGGAATTGCTTGAGGAGCCGATCCGCCTCGGCAAGCACGCGCCAGCAGCGAGCGGCGGCCGCGCCGTCGTACGCCGTGTGCGTAGTATCCTGCTCGAACGGGATCGTCCCCGCCGACTCCTGCGGCCGAGTCCAGATGTGCACCGAGATGCCGAGCGCATCGAGCAGCTTGCGATACGCGCGATAGACCTCGGCAACGGGTTGGGCAACGAGTGGCAGGGTGCGCACGAGTCCGTCACTCGTGCGCCCTACCAGCTGCTGATCGATGAAGTCGAATTCGATTTCCACGTTGCGGTCGCGGTACGGCATGGGCGACGTGGTGAGACCGCGCGACGTGAGATACAGCGTGACGTGCCACCAGTGGTTCTGCGGCGGCGCCAGCGCGAGCCGCGTCTTGCCGACGATCTGGGTCAGGAGATGCAGCGTGGCGTAGGTGTCCTGCCACTCGCCGAGCGGCAGGGCCGGCCAGGCAGACGTCACGATGCGCGCGGCGCCGGCTCGAGAAACACCTCATCCACGTAGCACCAGCCCCAGTCTTCGCCCTTCTCGAAACTGCGCATCACGGGATGCTTGGTCTGATGAAAGTGCTTGGTGGCGTGCTTGTTGGGCGAGTTGTCGCAGCAGCCCACGTGCCCGCACGAGAGGCACAGCCGCAGATGCACCCAGCGGCCACCGATCTTCAAACATTCCTCGCAGCCGTTCGGCGTGCGGGGCTTCACATCCTTTACCTGATCGAGATGCGTACAGGTCTGGTCCATAGTCCCCGATTGGTCATTGATGATTGATCATTGCATGCGTCGCTTCAGTTCGTCGGCCGTGATCCGGGCGCAGCTGGCGAGCAGCTGCCGTGGCGTCATGATGGAAGTGGTCGATTGATCGACGAGATTCTTCGACTTGATCTCGCCGACCGCCTGACCGGTCGCGGCATCCGTCATGCGGCTCGACATTTCACACTTCGGCGAGCCGACCGCCACCATCGGCAGCGACGCGCTCACTCCCCCGCCACGGAACTCGTCGAGCGAGCTGACGAGATAGAGCACGCCGGCGGTATCGCTGTTGATCCGGGTAACCGGCACGTTGTCTTCGTGAAACGCCGAGATCAACAGCGTCCGCAGCGTATCCTCGATGTCATATTTGAAGGAATTGCCGGTGCGATTCTCGACCGGCCCCACGGCTACCGCCTGATAGTTCTTGAGCGAATAGCCGGGTTGGAGTGTGACATGGGGACGCAGGGGCGTGTAGCACGCCGCGGCGAAAGCCACCACACCCGCCGCCTTGAGCGAACGCCTCATTTCAGCCTGCGTTCGAGCTCGTCCGCAGTGAGGCGGGCGCAGGTCGTCAACAGCTGTTGTGGCGTGATGCGTTGTGTGTCCTCAGGGTCGATGATTTCCGAAGAAACGATCTCTCCCAGCCGCCGCCCCGAGTGACCGTCGAGCAGCCGGCTCGAGAACACACATTCCGACGTTCCGAGCGAGCTGGGCAGGGCCACGTTCAATGCCCCGTTCTTGAACCGATCGAGCGAGCTCACCACGAACAAGATGGGAGCCGCTGTATCGGAGCTGGTCGACACGAGCGGCACACCGTCTTGCTGCAACGCATCTTTCAGCCTGACATGTAACGTGTCGCCGATCGGGTAATGGAACGGATATCCCGAACGGTCCTGAACGGGTCCCACCGCTACAAGATGATACGATTTGAGCGAAACGCCCGGCTCGAGCGAAACCTGCGGTCTGAGCGGTTGGCAAGCCACTAGAGCGGACGATACGATGATGACGACGTGATAAAGCGAACGCATGGAGCCTCCTCCCTACCGATGTTGCACGATTCATCAACCTCTGATTCTACACCTCCGGGTTCGTTGGGGTGAACGGGGCGAGCGGCCCGGGCAGCGCCGCCTCGGCCGCGCGCGCGAGGGCCGGCTCATGCCGGCGAATGAACAGCCCCGCACCCAGGCTCGCAGCCAGGGCGATGACACCGAGAGCGATGGCGATGGGTCGGTCGAGATGCGCCATGCCCCGCCCCAGATAGTAGCCGCCGAGCCCGTACAGCAGGGCCCACACCACCCCGCCGGCGGCGTTGAAGAACAGGAACCGACGCCAGGGCATGCCATTGATCCCGGCCAGCATGGCGGCGAGCGTCCGGAGCACGGAAACGAACCGGCCGAAGAACACGACCTTGCCGCCGTGACGCAGAAACAGGAACTGTCCCAGCTTGATACGCGGCTCGCTGATCCCGAAGCGCGGACCGTAACGCAACAGCAGCCGGTATCCGAATTCCCGCCCGATCAAGTACCCCACCATACACCCGACGAACGCGCCCGCCGCCGCGGCGGTGATGACGCCGCCGATGTTGAGATGATGGGTCGTGCCGGCGGTGACCGCCGCGGCGATCAGAATCGTCTCGGCAGGAACGGGAATACCGGCGCTTTCGAGCGTGATGCTCCCGCCTACAGCCCAATAGCCGTAGGTGGCGATCAGATGGTGGATTTCTCCGGACATGACGGCCGTCGCTCCCTGCACCTTCTTACCCTCAGAGAGACAGGAGGGCAAGCTTGCTTCCTGTGCTTCAACGGCGAGCGGCACCCACAATTTGTAACATCCGCGTCGCAACCCGCACCGCCTAAGTCCCCCAAGCTCAATTCGATGGCCTAGACGTCCGAACCGGGAACGCTTCGGGTATCCTCGAAGGACAGACACGGTCAGGAATCGTACCACCGCGTTTTGGGGACATTGCCGGATGCTCAAATCACCTGCATTATCAAAGCACGAGGGGAATTAAGCCGATGGGGTAGGCCCAAAGATCGGTGTCCAGTCGGTGCAGCGCGTGCAGGTCCCTCTGGATTCGGAGCGCCCATGTCTCACGACATTTCGGTACGGGAATACCGGCGGAGTGCTTTCCTGGCCGCCGTCGCTCTCGGCTTTACGTCATTCACTTCTCCCGCTGTCGCGCAGAGCTCGTCCCAACCGTGGGTGTTCACCGCATTCGCGGCACGGAAAGAAGATTCGAGCAGCCCGGTGTTCGGAGGGATCAGCTTCGCCAAGTTTGGCGGCATCCTCGGGATGCGGCTCGGCGGCGCCATTCACTTCAACAATGGCACCCCCGACAACAGTGTGACCCCGGTCGTGAACTGCGGCCGGTACGGTTGCAACCACATGTCGGATCCCTGGAGCCTGAATGTGGGCGCCTGGTCCGCGAACGCCGATCTGGTGCTCGAGCCGTTTCGCACGGTGCCCGCATTGAAGGCGCTGCTGCTCGGTTTCTCGCCCTATGGGTTCGCCGGCATCGGCGGCTATGGCGTGCGCGTCAACGGCGGCGCCGATTCGAGCGTGGCCACCGTGAGCTACGGCGTGGGCGCGCGCCACGAGTTGTTCGGAGCCCTCGGCCTTCAGGCTGAAGCGCGCTATCGCCGCCCGCTCGACAATTCCGTGGCATACGCGCCCGGTCTGCGCGAGAACCTCGAATACACGCTCGGCATGACCGTCAGCTGGGGCGCGCACAGTCATCACGAGAGCGCGCCCAAGTCGCTGCCACCGCCACCGATGGCGCCGCGCAGCCTGCCGCCCTCTCCGCCGCCTCCGGTCTCGGACGAAATGGCGGCGCACTTCGCCGCGCGCATCATCGAGCTGGCCGAGAGCTACGTCAACGTGCCGTATCGCACGGGCGGCAGCACGCCGTACGGCGGCTTCGATGCCGCCGGATTCGTGCAGTACGTGTTCGCCCGCGAAGGCGTGCGGCTGCCGCGTACGCTCATGGAGATGGCGCAACGTGGCGAAGCGGTTTCGCTCCGCATGGGGTCCGCGCAGCCGGGCGACCTGTTGTTCTTCGCGAGCGATGGCTCGAACATCGATCACGTCGCGATTTACGCCGGCCACGAGCGCATCATTCACTCGACGGCCACCGGCGGCGGGGTGCGCTACGATGGCTTGAGCGATGGTGAGCGCGGCCGCTGGTTCGCGGAGCATTTGGTGGCGGCACGGCGGATCGTCGGCACCACCCGGTATCTGCCGCCCGTCGACGCGCAACCGGACGAGACGCTCGAGCCACCGGACGCGTCGCCGCGCGTACCGAAATGAGCAGGTGCGCGTAACCGCAGGAAGAATCCTGGAGAACGAGGGGCGCGGGTCGGCCCCTCGTTTTCTGTTGCGCTAGAACGCCTCGCCCACGGAGAAGTACAACAACCCGCCGTCTCGTCCCCAGGCATAGTCGAGCCGCATGTGCATCGGATACTTCTCCGTCAGCTGAAATCGCAGACCCAACCCGCCCGCAGGCAACAGCTGCGCGCTCCAGATCTCGGAAAACCCCGGCGCGACCTGCCCAAAGCCGCCGAACACCGTGCCACCGAATCGCCCTGCCGAGTGGGCACGCAGTTCCAGCTGCACCACGTTGCCGTAGTGATCGCGATAGCGCCCCTGCGTATAGCCCCGCAGCACGTAGCGTCCCGAGCCGAGTGAGCACAGGCCGTAGAACGGCGGGTCACCCGGAGCGGCGCAGGCGTTGATGTTGGTGGCCAGCACGAGCGACTTACCCCGCAGCGCGTTGAACCACGACCAGGAGAGCTGATAGCGCTGGAACGTGCCCGATTCGCCGCTCTGGGTGGTGAAGAATCGCGCCTTCAATTCGGCCAACGATCCATGCTCCGGCCAGTAGTCGTTGTCGCGCGTGTCGAACTCGCCTTGCACCCCGGGCGCGAGCAGGTCCGCGGTGGTCTGATCAGGGACCACCGGCGCGTCGGCCGGCACTTCTCGCAACGCGACCGTGGTGTGGATCCATATAAAGGATCCGCCGAGGTAGAGATTGGGGATCACCCGGCGTAAGATCACACCGCCGGTCATGAACAGCGTCTGGTCCAGCGGCACCGCAACCCCCGACTCACCGGCGTCGATCCCGATTCCATAGAAGTCATACTTGAGCTCGAGGTAGGAGGCGAGACCGCGCACGCGCCACGTGTCGTGCTGCAGGCGGGCGAGCTCGATTCCCATGACGCCCCACGTCCCATTCTCGCTGGCCAGCCCGGCCACCGCGCCCGTCGACGGCTTGATGGTCGTATCCGCGTCAAAGCGATGAATGAGACCGAGCATCAGCGCGCCGCCCCAGCCGATCTGGGAGTTCCGGAACGGCACCGGCGCGACGAGGGGCGTAACGCCCGTGCCGGTCTTCTCATTCGTACCGCTCCCGACTTCGTCTGGCAGGTCCACAGCAGGAACGTCCACCGCGGTGGGATCGATCACCGGCGAACCGGCTGGTTGCTGTGTGCGAGCGGGAGCTGTGAATAACACGGCGCACACGAGCGCGAGGACCGCTGATCTCATAGAGCATGGATACTCGAGGGAAGGCTAACTCATGGGCAAGTAATGCTTTGGTGAGGGAAGCACTGGCCCCTATAGGTCTAGGTCCACATGCTTGACGCATGCCTTTCACCCAGGGCGCACTGACGTTTCTTCGCGGGCTCGAGCGACATAACGCGAAGCCGTGGTTCGAAGCACACCGTGAAGATTACGAGCAGCGTGTCCGCGCGCCGATGCGGGCGCTCATCGAAGAGATGGACGTGCGCTTCGCTCGGTTTGCTCCCGAGATCACCGGCGACCCGAAGCGGTCGATGTTCCGTATTCACCGCGATATTCGATTTTCCCGCGACAAGTCGCCCTACAAGACGCACGCGGCCTGCTGGTTCCAGCATCGTGACGCGTCGGGCGCCGTCGGCAGCTCCGCTGAAACAGGGTCAGCGGGCTTCTACTTGCACGTGGCGCCAGGAGAATCGTTCGTGGGAGCGGGGATCTGGATGCCCCCGCGGCCGATCCTGGCCGGCCTGCGCGACGCCATCGCGGAACGGTGGCGGGAATTCGAGCGCGTGGTGCGGCATCCCACGTTCGCGCGCCGCTATGGCGGGCTCGATGACGAGGCGATGCTCAAACGGATGCCGCGCGGCTATGCCGAATCGCACCCGGCCGCGCGCTGGCTCAAGTATCAGTCGTTCACTGCCGGACGGCGTTTGAGCGACCGCGATGTCACGAGTGCACATCTCGAGAACCGGCTCGAGAGCGACTATGTCCGGTTGCTGCCGCTCGTGCGCTGGCTCAATACCGCGCTGGGGTTACGAGTCGCACAGCGGCGGTGAGACGTCACCCGGGCGGTGCAGTACGTCGCGCAATGCGCACAACACTTGTTCCGGTGTGAACGGCTTGCGCAGCACGGTCCGTCCCGACTCGCGCAGACCCGGCGGCAGCGCCGTGGTCTCGCATCCCGACATGAGGACGACCGGCGGCTGCATACCGCGGCACCCGAGCCGATCGACGAGCTCCAGCCCGCCCAGGTGCGGCATGAACACATCGAGCAGCACGGCGTCGATCCGGACGTGACTACGCTTGATGATTTCGAAGGCCTCGTCCCCGTCCGCTGCCGTCACGACTGAAAACCGGAGCGCCTGGAGCATGCGCGCCAGCGCCACCCGGAGTGGTTCGTCATCGTCTACGAGGAGGATGAGCTCGCCGTGGCCGTGAAAATCGTGAGGGTCATGCACGACAGATTCCAGCTGTAGGTCAGGAAGAGATACCGGCGCAAGCGAAGCTCTCCCAATACCAATCCCGCAGCATTGTCATGCGCGAACGGCATGTCGTTGCTCGCCCGTCAGGTCAACCCGTACCGCTTGAGCTTGTCGTACAGGGTGCGTTCGCCGATTCCGAGCTGCTCCGCCGCCCGCCGGCGGTTGCCGCCCACGTGTCCGAGCGCTTCACGAATCGCGTCTCGTTCGAGAGCTTCGACGGTGCGCGACGCCGCGGACGCGCCAGGTAACCGCGTGGTGATCTGCAGATCGTCGGGCGCGATCTCCGGCCCCTCCACGAGAATGGCGGCGCGCTCGAGCGTGTTCGCCAGCTCTCGGACGTTGCCGGGCCAGCTCGCGTCGCGAATGCGGCTGCGCGCCGCGTCGGAGAGCCGGAGGAGTGGGCGGCCGATTTGACGGCAAATCCGGGACAGCAGCAATTCCGCGATGGGAATGATGTCGCGGTGCCGCTCGCGGAGCGGCGGCAAGCGCAGCGGCAGCACCGCCAATCGATGGTAGAGGTCTTCCCGAAACTCCCCGCGGCCGATCATCGATTCGAGATCGCGGTTCGTGGCGGCGATCCAGCGGACGTCCACCTGCACCGTTCGCGTGCCGCCGAGCCGCTCGAAGCGGCGCTCTTCCAGTACGCGCAGCAATTTGGCCTGGAGCTCGGGCTTGAGCTCGCCGATCTCGTCGAGAAATAGCGTACCGCCGTCCGCCAACTCGAGCTTGCCCCGCCTGCTCGTCACCGCTCCGGTGAACGCGCCCTTCTCGTGACCGAAGATCTCGCTTTCCATCAGGCTCTCGGAGATCGCCGCGCAGTTCACCGCCACGAACGGGCCCCGGGCGCGCGTGCTGCGCTCGTGAATCGTCTGGGCGACGAGCTCTTTCCCCGTGCCCGTCTCTCCCAGGAGCAGCACCGTGGCGTTGGTCGGTGCCACGCGCTCGATGGCCCGTACGAGTGGCAGCATGATCGGGTCGCCGTGCGTGAGCGGCGGAATGCGGTTGGTTTCACGCCGGACCTCGTCCTTGGCCACGAGCGCGCGCCGTTCGAGCGCCCGCGCCACGATCAGGCGCAGCTCTCCCGGACTGCCGATTGGCTTCTGCAGGTAGTCGAACGCGCCGAGCTTCATCGCTTCGACGGCCGTCTCCACCGTGCCGTGTGCCGTCAGCACGATCGCTTCCATCTCGGGGGCATCGGCCTTGGCGCGCCGCAGCAGGTCGATGCCGGTCAGGGGCCCAGGCATCTTCAAGTCGGTGATCAGCAGATCGAATGCGCGGCGTTGCAATTCATGAAACGCTTCGGATCCGTTCGCTGCCGTCACCACCTCATGGCGATCCGAAGCGAGCGCCTCGGCGAGGAACTCGCGAATGCCGGGCTCGTCGTCGACGACGAGAATTGAGGCCATGGTCCTCCGTCACGCCGTCCCGGCGGGGAGCTCGATACGAAACTCCGCGCCGTCGCCGGTGTTGCGCGCTGCGATTCGACCGCCATGCAGCTCCACGATGCGCCGCGCCACCGCGAGCCCCAACCCCGTGCCCGAGGCGCGGGTCGTGAAAAACGGCTCGAAGATCTGCGCCTCCTGCCCGGGCGGGAGCCCGGGTCCGAAGTCGCGGATGGTATACACCAGACGCCCCGAGTCCATGCCGACGGTGCAGCTCGGCAGCCGCGCCGCCGGCGTGGCCTGCAGCGCGTTTTGCAGCACGTTGGCGAGCGCCCGGCGCATGCGGCGCACGTCGAACGACCAGGTGCGCGGCGCCCCGTTGCGCTCGAGCGCGCCGCTCGGCAGCCCCACATCGGCGGCCGCCTCGGCCAAGGGAACGAGCGGGTCGGCCAGACGGACATCGATGGGACCCGAGCGGGCGAACTCGAGCAGGTCGGTGGTGAGACCCTCGAGCCGCGTGGCTTCGGCCACGATGCGGCTCGCGTTGCGATGTTCGGGGGACTCCCCCGGTACCCGCTCCACCAGGAGCTGCGCGTGGCCCTTCACCGCCGCCAGCGGGTTGCGAAGCTCGTGCGCGAGCACCGCGGACATTTGTCCCAGCGCGGCGAGGCGCCGTTGCTCCAGCGCCCGGCGCGCCTCGAGCTCCAGGCGGTGCGACATCCGCCAGAATTCGAATCCCGCCACCACGAGCAGGGCCGCGACGGCGAGTGCCAGCAGCAGCGTGTCGCCGACGCGGCTCGAGAGCTGCTCGGAGATGAGCGGCTCGAATTCCATCAGCACGATCGGCGGGTGCCCTTCGTTGACGGTAAACCATTGCCGAAACGTGCGCCGCACTCCTCCGCCGAGCGACACTTCGCCGCCGCGGCGGCCATGGGGTGGCGGATAGGAGACACGCAGCAGATGGGGATGGAGCCGCACGATCTGAATGGCCGTGGAGTCGAGCGTGCCGACGGGGGTCGTGTCCGGCGTGCCTCCCGTCGCCACCACGTGGCCGTCGCTCCCCACCACGGCGAGGTAGCGCAAGCCGCCGAACGCGTGCGCCTGCACGGCGCTGTCGAGCACGGCGTCGCGCCGGTCCGGCGCGGCCGTTGTGTACGCGGCGATTGCCGCATGAAAGAAGATCGCGGCGTGCCCGCGCACCAGATCGTCCGCCGCGCGCTGAGTACTGCGCCAGCTGGCCCAGGCACTCCCAATGACCGCGATGCCAAGGGCGACCGTACTGAGCAGCCAGCCCCAGCGCGCCAGGATCATCCGATTGGGCAACGCCCTCATACTGGTTCTACGCTCCTGGCGCGCGCGGCGTGAATCGACTGGGCACGAGTGAAACCTACGGACCGACGTTGGACGATTGCAAACAGGCGTGCGTGGACGATGCGGCGTCGTTCGACTGCGCGCTGCTGTAGTAGCAGTCGGCCACCGGGCCGTTGGGTTCGGAACACGCACCGATCGCCGCGGCGAGCGCGAGCGAGCCGGCCAAGAACACCAAACCGCGGATACCAGACAGAGACCTGAACATCGTGTGCCTCCTCGAATGGGACGAGAGTGTTGTTGCGTGTCGTGTCCCCGAGGCATGGCGCGTGCCGGCTCGCAACTCGGGGAGTTTCGCCGACTTGGCTCGCGCACCCCGGCGGCATCCCCGCGATTTCCGCAGCACGACTGCGAATTCTGCAGTCCTGCAGATCGGCCGCGTACTCCTGCGGATCTCGCAGCAACCCGCGTCGCTCGCTCGACGATTCGTGCGGGGCTCGGGTTGGCACGGACCTTGTCATTGAACGTGTCACAAGCAATGAACAGGAGATGCGTATGATGATCGCACTGACGTTGGCGCTCGCCGGCGCGGCGGCGCTCAACAAGACCGAACCACCGGTCAAGGTCACGCTCAACTCGGATAACACATACGTGCGCGGCGACAATGCGCAGGTGCATGTGGAAGCTGCGCGGGAGGGTTATCTCCTCGTGCTGCGCGCCGACGAAGCGGGAACGGTTCGGGTGCTCTACCCGGTTGATCCCAGCGCGAACGGGACCATTCAGGGCGGGAAGAAAGTCGAGATCCGCGGTCGCGGAGACCGCGACGCGTTCACCGTGGACGATGCCGCGGGCTCGGGCGTGGTCCTCGCCGCGTGGTCGCCCACGCCGTTCGACTTCACCGTGTTCCAACAGGACGGCCATTGGGACGCGGCCCAGCTCAATCTCACTCCCTTGGGAAGCGACAGAGAGGCCGGTCTCGTCGATCTGGTCCAGAAGATGTCCGATCAACACCACTTCGATTACGACTTCGTCACGTATACGGTACGGTCAGCGTGGGCGTACTTCCGGACGCCGTACGTCGGGCCCTACTGGAACCGGTGGCCGGTCGGTGTCGGGTATCCGTTTGTCCGATTCGGCTGGGGTTGGAGAGGGTGGGGCTGGCCTCGTTAGCCCTGCGTCGGCCGACTGAGTCGCTGTTTGATCCACGCCGCCATCCGCGGGCCGAGCACCCGGGTGGCGGCGCGACGGGTAGCAGCCTTGGCTTGCAGCAGGCGGATCGCGGGCGAGTCGCCCACGCGCACTTCGATCAGCACCGGCTCGGCGGACTTGAACGCGGTAGTGAGGATCGGCTCGGCATCGCCAGCGAGCCGCACGTAACGCATTCCCATCGCTTCGGCCAGTATGGCCAGGTTGGGGATGTGCAACGACACGTCGTGGGCGTGGCCCGATTCGGCGAGCTGCTGCAGGCGGATGTGACTCAGCTTGCCGTCATGGAACACGATCACCGTGAGCGGCACCCGCTCGCGCACCGCCGTCACCAGCTCCATCCCCGACATCAGGAGCCCGCCGTCGCCGATCACCAGCACGACGCGGCGTTGGGCGGCGGCGAGCTGCGCGCCGATCGCCGCGGTAATGCTCGGCGAGCAGAACGAGGAGCTGGTGGACAGCATACGGCCTGAGATCTGGGGACATCTGGAGCAACTCATCGCGCAGCGAGCGCGCGGTCATGGAAAAGGAATGCCGTCCTGACCCGCTCGTGTACTCCCGAGCAGATGGACGCTACTCCAACAGCGGCTGGATCATGCGGGCAAATCTGCTTCTCGCCCGGCTCAAGCGGCTCTTGACGGTCCCCAGGTTGCAACCCGTGATCGCGGCGATCTCGGGGTAACTCTTCCCTTCGAGCTCGCGGAGCACGAACACGCTTCGGAGTGATTCGGGCAGGCCTCGGACGCATTGCGACACGCGATCGACCAGCTCACGCTTGCGGAAAAGCTCGTCCGGACGGGTGCGCGCGTCCACGCACTCGAGGGGTCCCTCAAACACCACCACCGCCCGACTGCGGTCGCGGAGCTCGCTTTTGGCGAGGTTCGTCGCGATGGTATAGACCCAGGTCGAAAACTTCCTCGTCTGGTCGAACCGATGCAGATGGCGGAAGACTCGGATGAAGACCTCCTGCACGACATCCTCCGCACGCTCGCGATCCCTGATGATGCGGTGGACATAATTGAGCAGGCGCGTCTGATAGCGATCCACCAGGACGCCAAACGCGCGCGAGTCACCCTCGAGGTGTCGTTGCGCGAGGTAGCCATCGAGCACGGGGACGGGGGAAAGGGCCGGCGTCCTGCGCTCCATTGCGAGTGCGGTCATCCCAGGAACCCCTCCTGCACGTGTTCAGAACGGGAGATTTCCTGGCGATAACCTTAGGGCCGGCAAGCTCGAGCGGATATCGCACGATGAGGTGAAAAAGGAACTAGGTCTCGGGTCCTCCCCCTGCTCGCGTCCTCACCCCCTGGTGAGCGTCGCGGGTGCGACCCGGAGCGCACCCCAACACGCCGCGCGCTGAGCGGGTGCAGTGATGAGCGGTTCCGTACATGCACAGAGCGGAACACCACAAACGACGCGTCGAGGGCACGAAGGACTCCGCGCTGCATGCGCCTTTCGTCCCATACCCTTGCCCCGGTGAGCGCGCAGTTTTCGCTGGTCCCCCCCCGAGACGGTCACGCACTCGGGCAGACTGTAAACCACGAGAGGCGCACAGCCATGTCAGACGCCCCAAAGAACGCGGACTGGACCAAGCCCGCCGCAATGGCAATCCCGAAAGAGGGATACTTCACGCCTGAGCAGGGCAGGTATGGCCCCATCTTCCCCAAGACGCCGGCGTGCTACGGGTTCACCATCATCGCGAAGATCAAGTCCGGTCGAGAAGCGGCAATCCGCGAGTACGGGAGGACGATCGAGAAGACGATCGAAGGTCTGCCGGACGGCCTCGCGGTGCTCAAGCTGCACTACCTGCGTTGGGTGCTCTTCGAAATCGGCAAGGACACGTACTTCATGTATCAGGGCATCTTCGACACCGACTTCGATAAGTACACCGAGGACGCCGTGGCGCTCTTCTCGAAATACGGCATCAACACGATCTTCGAGAACCTCGAAGGGTTCCCCGAGGATTGGAAGTCGAACCCCGCGGCCTTCGTCAAATTCGTCCGGGAGCACCAGTGCCCGAGCTTCCTCGAATACGGGGAGTATCCCTACGTGAGTGCCGACGAGATCAAGAAGGCGCTCAGGCTCAAGGCGGCGTTCTCCACGATGCTCGACCAGATGCAGTAGTCCACGGGGGCGATGCGACATGCTGGAACTCGACGACATTCAACACATCTTGCTCGCCCGTGCGCCGGCGCTCGCGGCACGCTACGAGTTCCTGTCCTTCCGCAATCGCTCTGCCGGGCGGAGGTGGCTCACGGGTATCCTGCCGACGGTGCAGTCGGCCACGGAGGCTCGCGCCTCGGTGGACGAGCACAGGCGCTGGGTGACCGTGGGCTTCACCTGGAATGGTCTGCGGGCGCTGGGGGTGGATGCAGCGTCGCT
>DATIYM010000059.1:0-26039 GCA_035517615.1 Gemmatimonadales bacterium | reverse complement strand
GCATGACGTCCATCGACGCTCGCGGATCCTTGCGCAACTCGACGTCGTACCGCGTACTGTGGCGTACGCCCATGGCGCTCGAGTCGGTCAGCCGCGTCGCGTGGAACCGCACGTTGATTATGCCGCTCGTGTCGCCCTGCTCCCGCGGCCGGGGCGCCGGCGCCACCGGGCTCGCAGTGCTGGCGGCACGCAGGTCTGGTGACACCGCGAGCACCGTCACTGCCGTGAGCGCATGATCGTCCGGCTGAGGCGCCACCACGGGCGCGACGGCCGCAACGGCGGGCACGGGCGTCTCCGCCGGCCGCGCCGGAGACGGCGGCGTTGCCACCGGCGTCGCCGAGGACAGCGCGGCTCCCGTGAGCCGGAAATCGATGTGCGGCGTGGTCCACCCGCTCGCTTCGACGGTCTGCACTTCATCGTCGGTCACGTGGTAGCCCGCGGGGAGCGAGCGGGCATCGATGCGGAACACGTGCCGGCCGGGCCGGAGGTTCGAGAAGGAATACTTGCCGCTCGAATCGGTGGTGGCCACCTGGCCGTCTTCAGTCCAGACGTCGACGCCGGCGAGCCCCACGTCGTCGGACCGCTGTACGCCCCCGTGGTTCGTCGCATCCACCCAGACCTTACCGATCGCGGCCCGAGTCTCCATGGGCCAGGCGCGGCGGATCTGCACCCAGGCGGTCGCTTCCGGAGAAACCGGGGCGAGCGCGCCCGCGGTGCCTTGAGCGATCGCGCGGGTCTCGGCAAGGTTGCCGTGGGCCGACGTCAGCGCGATGGCAAAGTGCAGTGTGCGAGCCGCGCCCGGGGCGAGTGCGGCCGCGCTCCACAGCATGAGCTGGCTGCCCGAGGCGGTCACCGAATCGGCGCCGATCGCCGTGCCGCGCGCATAGGCGCCGCCCGGCGGGAGCGTGCTCGTGATCTTGATGGTGGAGACGGGCACTATGCCTGAGTTCCGGACCACGAGCGTGTACGGGATCAGCTCACCCATCGCGACTTCGAGCACGTTGGCGGTGAGCGACAGATCGAGCGCGGCCGTCGAGGGCCCGATCAGCGCAAGCTGCTGGGCTGCCGCGAACTGCGTGACGGCCGATCCGCCGGCGAGCGTGGCGACGTTGCGCACCCACACCGTGTCGCGAATCGTGTTCGCCACGGCAAGGGTCAGGTCCACGGTGCCCGAATCGCCCGGAGCGAGCGCGCCCAGCGTCCAGCTCAGCAGCGAGCCCGACGGCGTGGCGGCGGGAGAGGCGCTGACGTAGGTGAGGCCCGCGGGCAGCGTGTCGACCAGCGTCGCGCTGGCCACCGGCGCCGCTCCCGCGGCATTGCCGTAGTGCAGCGTGTAGTGCACCTGCTGGCCGACCTGCGCCTGCGGCGGACTCGACAGCTGCTTCGTGAGCGCGAGCAGCGGCACGAGCAGAGTGGTCTGAACGGTATTGCTGTAGACGGTGTCGGTGGTGCCGGACCACGCGTAGATCGCGTGGCTCCCGTTCGTGACGATCGGCAGAGTGCCGGCGAACCGAGCCTGGAACGTCACGCTGCCGCTCGCGCCACCTGCGAGGGCGCCCAGGTCCACGGTAATCACCCCGTTGCCGGCGGCGACGAACGAGCCGGCGTCGTCGCCGGTGGCGTCGGTCAACGGGTTGCCGTTCCACTTGAGCGTTCCGGGGACATACTGGGCGCCCGCCGGAATCGTGTCGGTCAGCTGCGCGCTATTGGTGATGCCGCCGCCCGTGGCCGTGTACGCGAGCGTGTAGGTCAACACGTCGTTCGCGGCGGCGCTGGCACGGTCGACCTGCTTCGTAATCCCGAGCGCCACCGGCGCCGCGGGTATGTCCGCCCGGTCCGGCACGCTCGCGTTCGTGGCGCCGTTGAAGTGACTCGTGGCGACGAGCGTGACCGTGTCGGTCACGCCGAGCGCGCCCGCATTGTTCGGAATCGAGAGCTGCGCGAGAATGTGAGTGGCGCCGGCATACCCGAGCGGCACGGGGCCGCTGAGCGGCACGTCGCCGGCGTTGAGAATCCCGTCGCCGTTAACGTCGAGATACAACGCCACGGGCCAGGCATGCTTCGACACGCCGGTGACGGTGAACGAATCCGGCGCATTGCCCATGTTCGACAACGTGTTCGCGAAGACGAGCGCCGCCCCGGGACTTCCCGTACTGGTCCGCGGCGGCTGCACGTCGACACCGGCCACCTGACCGACGGTCACACTGGCCGTGTCTGTCGAGAAGCTGTAGCTGACACCGAGAATGTCGAATGAAACGAGCGCCCAGGCACGAATCACCGTGCCCGCGGGCGTGCCCTGCGCCTCGAGGCCCGATGCGGCGAGCACCATGACGGCACAGAAAACGGCGGCCGCCCGGGCCGCGACCCGAAGGCCGCGCCGGGCGAACCGCCCCATCCGTACCATCATGGCACCACGCCGCATCGGTCTCGGGGGTGCCTAGTTGATGCTGACCCGGACTTCGAACATGGCGTTCGAACTGGCGGCGAGTAGCCCGCCCGTGCCGGTGTAGTCGGCCGTGATGTTCTGACCGGCCACCGATACGTTCCACCCGGTACTCGAGCTGGTGGAGACGTACGTGACCTGCGCCGGCAGCGCATCCGTCACCTGCACGCTGGCGGCGTTGGTCGAGCCGTTGTTCGTCACCGTGACCCGGTAGCGAATGACCTGACCGGGGATTACCGTGCCGGAGACGGGTGTCACGCCGTCATCCAGATACGCGGCTTTCACGAGCGTCAGGTTCGGCTTGACGACTGTCAGGTCCGCGAAGCCCTGGTCGGTCGTGGACGGCTGCCCCACCGAGCGACCCAGCAGGTACAGCGTGTCCGTTGAGCCCGCGGCGACGTTGGCGACGTTGTAGACCACCGTGACCGCCTGCGACGCACCAGCCGCGAGGGTGATGCGCGCGCTGTCGCCGGCCGCGCCGTTCACCGAAACGATGGTGATGACCGGCGAGCCGGGGCTCGTGGCAAGGGCGTCGAAGTTGTCCGTGCCGTTGCCGTTGTTTTGTACGGTAAAGTTGAACGAGTACGCGTTGCCCGGGAGCCGCTGGAGGTTCTGGGCCCCGTGCGGTGTGACTGCCACCGCGTAGGTCTGCGCGGGCGTGATGCTCGACTGCGCGTTGCTCGTGGTCGCAGGGTGGCGACGCGACGCCGCGGTCAGGGTATAGACCGTATTCACCCCACCCTTATTGGCCGCGACGTTGTAGACGATTTTGATCGTGATGTTGCCGGCCTGACTGATCGGCACGGCGGCCAAGGCTGCGTTCAACGCCGCAAGAGTGCCGTAGGTCGTCGCCGCGTAGCGATATCCCGTGACCGCGATGACGCCCGCCACGGAGATATTTTCGGCGACGGTGACGCTGTCGGTGCCGTTACCCGAATTCGCCACGGAGAAGTTCAGCGTGTCCGCGGCGGACGGAGAGGCCGGCGTGGGACTCGGCGTATTGGCTGTGACGGTCACACCGGGGACGAACCCGACCGTGACCGACACGGAGCCGGAGACCGACGCGTACGCATTGCTGTTCGCATCGGTGAAGGTCACGGTCGCCGTATTGGTGATGACCGTGCCTTCCGGAGTTTGCGCCTGCATGACCGCAGTGACCGAGAACAGCATCACAACGGCCAGGGCGAGGCGCGTGGACCACTTCAACATGTTGCTCTCCTTCCCTGAGTGATGTGAAATGAGCCCGGACACTTACTTGGCCTCGCCGGGGGTCGTACCTACCTGCGCGCGAAACTCCGCGGTCACCTGTGCACCCGGCGCCACGGATTCCAACACGGTCCAGCGCACGTGCGTGTAGTTCTCGCGCGGCGCCGGCTTCTGTACCGTCTTGCCATTTTCAACGGCCACGATCATCGGCTGCTCGGACCAGGTCTTGCCGCCGTCGATCGAGTAGTCGATGCGAGTCGACTGCGGAGCAGCAGCCGAGCCGAGCACGTAGACCGTTCCCTGCGGAATGGGATCGGTGAACTGGACGTTCTTCACGCTGTTCTGGCCGGTGTTCGTGAACACCAGCGAGTAGCGGATCTCATCGCCGGGACGCGCGAGCTCCTTCGCGTCACGGTGCGCCGCTTCGGCGGTGACGTTGTGCGCCGTGATCGCGAGCGGCTTGGGCGCCGTCGTCTGACCGGCGACGGCGCTGCGCGCAACCAGCGCGAGCAGCGCGGCCACGGTAATCACGAGGGAACGGAACGAGTGCATGACGTCTTCTCCTTCGGGTTCTAGGGTTTGGACTCGGGTGCACTGGTATCGCGCGGCTCCGCCGCGGACGCCTCGGGTTGCTGCAGCGGACCGCTGTCACGCCAGCCGAACACCGTCTCGCAATGCGGGCACACGACCAGCTCGCCCAGCACTTGCGTGCGGCCGAAGAACCGGAGCTCGGAGCATCGAGGACAACGCAACACCATCGCGGTCGACTCCTTTCAGTCGGCCGCGGCAAGAGCAGGGGTTGTGCCGGGAGTTGGACATCTTTAACTGCCTGTGAACTAATGATTTACAGCATTAAGCCGTTTTCGGGGCGGGGAGTATTGTTACTGAATGGTAACGGGAGAGGTAACGCGACTTATTACCGAATTCGGGCGGTAAAGCCCATCGACCCCGCGTTATTCGGAGCGGTCTGGCTCAGGCTGCCGGTGAAGGTCCAGCGCACCTGAGTGACCAGGCGATCATAGCCCGCCGGGGCGCCGCCGGCGCCGCTCGCCGGTACGTAGGTCCAGGTGGCACCGCCGTTGTTAGAGTAGGCCACGACGACCGTCAACCCAGTCGAGCCGAGATTGGTGGTCGCGGATCCGACCTTGAAGTCGGAGTTGAGAGGCACGGTATCGCTCAAGGCGATGCCGAGCGCCGGGGCAGAACCGGAGTTCGTGAACGTCATCGTGTACGCGAGATCAGTGCCTGGCGGGGCCGTTCCGGACGGCACGACCGCGTTTCCCAGAACCAATTGCGGTGCGGTCCTGGTGAGCACGACATCGTTGCCGGTCCCTCCGGTGTAGCTGATCTTGAAGGTCTGCCCACTCAGCGTCACAGTGCTGCCCTGTGCCAGACCGGCAAATGTCCCCGTGATCGCGTCGGCGCCATCATTGTTGATGATGGTGAACGTCATGCCATCCGTGGCCGTGAATCCCACTGACCCGCTCAGTGTCGCTCCGGTCAGATTGACGGTCCCCGTCACGTTGAGCTGATCGTAGCCGGTTCCCAGCGTCGTACCGTTGAGTTGAACAACGAAGCTGGGAGCTCCCGTGCTGAGATTCACGTTGCCACTGTTCAGGATGCCGGGACCTTGTCCGGGCGCAACCGCTCCCCCGGCGGCCGTAGACGTGATGGCCCCGACCGTTCCCGTGCCGCCGATCGTGCCGCCATTGAGACTCACGGCACTCCCACCCTGTGCGCCGTTCACCAGCAGCGTGCCCGCACTGACCACGGTGTTACCGGTGTAGGTGTTGTTGCCACTCAACGTGACCGTGCCGCTGCCGTCCTTCGTCACGCTGCCGGTCGTAGTCCCGATCACTCCGCTCACCACGATGCTCCCAGCCCCTCCGAGCGTGAGCGCCTGTGCCGCGCCAGTAATGTTGTTCGATATGGTCAGCGTCCCGGCATCGGCATTGATGCGCGAAGCGCTCCCTAACGTGATCGGTCCGGACCATGTGTTGCTGCCGGTGATGTTGCGTAACGCCCCGCCAGCCGCGATGCCGGTCCCGTTGAGTGTGACCGGATCCGCGATCGACAACCCGGAGCCGTCCACCTGGAGCGCCGCCCCGTTGGCAACGGTAGCGCCTGTCCCGGCCGCCCCGAGCGCGGTGCTGCTTTGCACGTCGAGCACGCCCGCATTCACCGTCGTGAGGCCCGTGTAGGTGTTCGAGCCCGAAAGGGTCAGCGTCCCCGTACCCGTCTTGGTGATCGCCACCGCCCCCGTGCCGTTCTGGATGAGTCCCGAGAACAGGGTACTCGCATTGTCGGCGCCGGAAGTGAGCGTGACGGCGCCGGCCGCGCTATTCGTGACGGTGCCCGCGCCCGCGAGCGAACCAACAGCTTCATTGAAGCCGCTGAGATCGAACGTGGCGAGAGCCGCGACCGTCAGATCGCTCGTGGCGCTGATGGCGTTCGCGATGCCGAGCTTGAGGGTGCCCGCGCTGACCGTGGTGGCCCCCGTGTAGGTGTTCACGGCAGTCAACGTGAGCGTACCCGCTCCGTCCTTGGTCAGGGTCCCGCTCGTCGTGCCGATGACGCCACTCACCGTCGTGTTGCCCGCGCCGCCGATCGTGAGCCCCATCGTGGCGCCGGTGATGTTGTTGGAGAGAGTGAGCAAGCCAGCATCGGAGTTGACGCGCGCCGCGCTGCCGAGCGTGATCGCACCGGACCACGTGTTGTTGTTGGCCAAATTGCGCAGCGCTCCGCCGCCTGCAACGCCCGTTCCGTTCAGCGTGAGCGCCCGCGGGATGGCAAATCCGGTCCCGTCAACCTGCAGCGCCGCTCCACTGGCCACGACCACCGCTCCCGTCCCCAACGCCGTGTTGTTGCGGACGTCGAGCACACCCCCATTTACGGTGGTTCCGCCCGTGTAGGTGTTCGCCGCGTTCAGCGCAAGCACGCCCGAGCCGGCCTTGATCAGGCCCCCCGCACCGCTCAGCACGCCGCTGGCTGTCAGCGTGGTGCCGGGATCCGTGACCGTAACGGTTCGGGTCGCAGCGAACGACATGGCGAGACTGATGGTGTTGGTTCCCGCCACGCTTGCATCCGTGAGGCCGCCAGCGCCAAGCGCCACCGAATTGCCGGCCAGCGTGTATCCGCTGCCCGAGATGGTGATCGAGTTGAACCCGGTGCCGGCCGCCATGCCATTGGTGTTGGACAGGTTGGCCGCGCCGCCGGGGAAAATGAGATCCTCTCCACCCACCAGTGGCGTACCGCCCAAGCCCGACCAGTTGCCGGCGTTGGTCCACTGATTGTTGACGGCTCCGGTCCAGGTCGCGGTCGTGTTCCGAGCCAACCCCACCGTTTGCGCCACACCGACGTCGGCATCGTTCGAACCGGTGGCGGTCTTTGCGCCCGTGGCTCCGGCAGCGGGTTGCACCACGTAGTTCAACTCCAGCGTCATTCCGACGGCATTCGGCACCGGATCCGAGACGACGTCGACGGCTTCGGTCATTCCCGCAGGCGGGGTCCAGGTCGCCGCCGACGTATAACTATGCGTCGTGACGATCATGTCGTACGCCTTCGTCGTCGTCACGCTGGGCGCGGTGTGGGTCAGCCCACTCGGCGTCGTCACGCCGTTCTCGACGTCCACCGGCGTCGTGGTATTGACCCCGTAAAAAGTCGCAATTCCGCCGGCCGATCCCGTGGACGTGCTGAACGTCCAGGAATAGTTGGCCGGCTCGGCCGCACCAGCCACCCTGCGGTATGTGGCCTGCGAGCTCTGGTTGGTGTTCGCGTTATCGGTGCGGCGGATCAACGTCCATCCCACGGGGGCCGTGATGGTCGCCGTATTGGGACGAACAGCGATCGCAGCAATCATCACGTCGCCGCTGACGGTGCCGGCTGGCAGGTTGACCGTCAGAGTCAAAACGCCGGTCGTCGCACCCGCTTGCGCCGACGCCCGGAATGCCTGAGCAACCAGGGTGGTGGGCATGAGCAATGGCCCAGCACCCAACAAGGCGATGGGGATCCAACGTTTAAACGATCGTGCCGGCGCCTGCGCCAAATTCGCCCTCGCGTTTCTCGCGTCGTGGGCAATGCCTCCGGCCGACAGGGGGTGGCGGCCGGAGGGTGCGGAGGTACGGCCAAGCAAGGGCTATGCCCGCGACTGGAGACTCTAAGCAATTCATGTTATTAATGTTAGACGACTATGGAGTTGACAGCCTGCGGGTTAACGTTACCGATCAGTAACCAAGTCGGTATCATGCCGCGCTGCCCGTTCCCGCGTCCGTGTCCGGGGGAAGCAGTCCGTACTTCTTCCGTTTCTCCCAGAGATTCTTGCGCGAGATACCCAGGATCTCCGCGGCCCGCTGAATATTCCCGCTGGTATCCTCGAGGGTGTGCCGAATGTACTCGCGCTCGGCTTCTTGGAGCGTCAAGCCACGCGGGATACGCATGTGCTCCTTGCGTCCTCCCGACTGGCGCGCCTCGAGCTGCAGGTCGCCGAGTGCCGGCAGGTCGCGGCGCGTGAGCGCAGGCCCGTCCGAAAACATCATCGCCCGCTCGACGACGTTGCGCAGCTCCCGCACATTCCCCGGCCAGGACCAGCGCTGCAGCACCTCGAGCGCCGCGGGCTCGATCGACTCGACACGCTTCTTGAACTCGCGATTGAACAGCTCGCGAAAATGATCGGCCAGCACGGGCACGTCGCTCGCGATCTCGCGCAGGGCGGGAAGCACGGTCGACGCCACGGCGACGCGATAGTAGAGATCGGCCCGGAACCGCCCGGCACGGACCAGCTCCTCGAGAGCACGGTTCGTCGCGGTCACGAGTCGCAGCTCAACTTCCATCTCCTCGGTGCCGCCGATCCGCCGGAAGCGCCGGCTTTCCAGCACGTTCAGCAGCTTCGCTTGCAGGTCGAGGTCAAGCTCCGCGATTTCGTCGAGAAACAACGTTCCGCCATCGGCCAGCTCAATGAGCCCGCGCTTGGGTTCTTTCGCATCCGTAAATGCGCCCTTCATAAACCCGAATAGCTCGGCTTCGAGGAGCTGTGGCGGCAGCGCCGAGCAGTTGATCTCGACGAAACGGCCGCTCGAATGGGGGCTGGAATAATGAATCGCCTGCGCGACGAGGTTTTTCCCGGTCCCGCTTTCCCCGAGCAGCAGGATCGTGGGTCGCGGGATCTCGGCCATGCGGCGTACAAACGTACGCAGCGCTTCGACTTTCTCGTGGCGGCCGAGAATCGCGGAGACGGAGAACTCCTCCCCGCGAGCACGCTCGAGCGAGGCACCAGCCTCGAGCAACGGTCGCTCGCGCAGCGAGCGCCCCAGCAGGGTGTTCAGCTCGTCGACATTGACGGGCTTGGTGAGGTACTCGGTGGCCCCCGCCTTGAGGCTCTCGATGGCGCTTGCGATCTCACCGTGACCGGTGAGGACGAAGATCGGCAATGTCGGGTGTTTGGCGCGTAACCGGCGGGCCACGTCCACACCGGTGATCCCGGGCATGACCAGGTCGGTGATCACTGCATCTGGAACGAGATCGGCGGTACGGGAGAGGAGCGCCTCGGGGTCGGTAAACAGCTCGATCCGGTAGCGCCCCTGGGGCCCGAGATTGGCGGCGACCAGCTTCGCATACACCAGATCGTCGTCCAGAATATAGATTCGGGGGTTCACAGGCTGGTAATATTGGCATCCCTGCTCCCCCGAGCCAGGATTTATGGCCGGCGCGTTCCGCGCGTTAGTGATCGACGATGACCGTGACCTGCTCAACCTTATCCGCCTAACCCTCGAATTCACAGCGGGTTGGAAGGTCACTACCGCATCATCTGGCGCGGCGGGTATTTCCTTGGCCACCGCCCCCTCTTCCCGTTCCCCGGACGGTCCCGCGCTCGACCTGATCGTAGTCGACGTCATGATGCCGGAAATGGACGGCTATGAGGTCTGCCAGCGTCTCAAGGCGAATCCGGCCACAGCTGGGATCCCGATTGTGCTGCTGACGGCGCGCAAGGAGTTGGACGAGGCGCGGGTGACGCGGGTGGGGGCGGCCGGCGTGGTTCTCAAACCTTTTGACCCGCAAGAGCTTGCACGTCAGCTCTCGGAGCACATGCCGTGACCGACACCAGTGTGGACCCTCTGGTTCAAGTTCGCGCCGAGTTCGCCGACAGCCTGGGCGCGAGAATCGACAGCATGCGCGCAGCGCTACGACATTTGGAGAGCGCGTTCCGCTCGCCGGACGCCGAGGCGCTCTATCGGGCCGCGCACTCGCTGACGGGAACGGCGGGCAGCTTCGGAGCCGATGTGCTTGCCCATGTTGCGAGCGATCTCGAGGTCCTGACTCGGGGATGGCTCGCGCGCGGCGCCATCCAGGCGGACGAGTGGCTCGCGGCGTCCTCGGCAATCGTGGAGCTCGAAGCGGCGGCGCGGGAGTACCGCGCCACGGCGCCGGTCGGACGGCTGCGCTCGCCCGCCGCCCGGCTTGCGGTCGTGGGAGAGCTGACGTCGCTGATCCACGCGGCCGCGGACATGCACGAGATTTTCCGCGGCGCCATTCTCAAGGTGCAGCGCGTGCTCGATTTCCGGCGCGCGAGCGTGGTACTGATCGACGCCGGCGCTCCGCCAACCACGTATTCCATGCACACGCTTTACGATCGGGCGCGGGGCGGTTTCATCGGCAGCCAGGCCGTATTCCCGATCCATCAGGGCATCACCGGCGAGGCAATTCGCACCGGCCGGCCGATCCGCGTGGACGCGCTGCCGGGCCGCGAGGGGATCCTGCTCGAGGCGGATAAGCGCATCTCCGCCATGATCGTTCCGTTACACGTAAACGATCGCGTGATCGGCACGCTCAATTTCGGGCACGAAGATGAATCGGTCTACACAGACGAGGACCTCGACTGGGCGGTCGTGCTGGGCCGTCAGATCGAGACGTCTCTCTACTACTCGAAGCTGCTGAGCACGATCAGCGAGCAGCGCGAGGCGCTCGCCCGGGATCACGCGGCGCTCCAGGCGCAGCACGATCAGCTCGAGGCGCTCATCGATGCGAGCGACGCGGCCATCATGCTCGTTGCGGCGGATCGGCGCGTGGCCCACGCCAACGCGCCGATGGCGCAGCTGCTCGGCATTCCCCGGGAAACGGTGCTCGGGACGCCGCTCGAGAGCGTGCACCGGTTTCTCGCGTCGTCGTTCGTCACCAGCGCCGCGCTCGCGAAACAGGAGGAGGCGCTCACTCGCGATCTGCCGCTGCGGGACCGGGTGGAGCTGACGTTCCCACGCCGGGGCATCTACCAGCGAGTCGTGGCGCCGGTGCGCCCGTCGGGGGCACCCGGCCCGCTCATGGGGCACATCGTGCTGTACCGCGACGTCAGTCACGAGGTCGAGGTCGAGCGCGCCAAGTCGGAGTTCGTTTCGATCGTGAGCCACGAGCTGCGCACCCCAATGACATCGGTGAAGACGTCGTTGTCCCTGCTGCTCTCGGGAGCGGGCGGGGGATTCGGCGAAGAAGCCCGCGAGCTGCTCGAGATCGCGCACCGCAACACGGATCGATTGATCCGGCTCATCAACGATCTGCTCGATCTGTCCCGCCTCGAGGCCGGGCGGTTCGAACTGCGCCCCGAGCCGGTGGCGCTCGCCGCCGCGATCGAGGCGAGCGTCGACGCGGTGGCGGGATTCGCCCGCGAGCAGGACGTTACCGTCAGGCTCGAGCCACCGCCGGTTCCGGTGGCGGTGCTCGGGGTTCGCGACCGGGTCGAGCAGGTCATCGTGAACCTGCTCGGAAATGCCGTCAAATTTTCTCCGCGCGGGGCGGAAGTCCTGGTGCGCTGGCACGGGGAGGGTAATGCCGGCACGGTCCTCGTGAGCGACCACGGACCCGGAATCGCGACGGAGCACCTCGACGCCATCTTCGAGCCATTCCGTCAACTCGATAGCTCGACCACGCGCGAGCATGGAGGCGCGGGCCTGGGCCTCACGATCTCGCGGGATATCGTTCGGGCGCTTGGCGGGCAGCTCAGCGTGGAAAGCGAAGTGGGACTGGGGTCGCGGTTTGTGATGGTGTTGCCGCTCGCGGCCACCGTGCCGCCGCACGAACCGGAAATCGGCCCGATGACCACGAGAACGGAACCCCACAGCGTGATGATCGCGCACAGCGACGCGGACTGGCGGCGGCTCGTCGGTGCGCGCGCGGAAGCCGCCGGATGGAAGATCACGACCGTGGGAACCGGCGCCGCGGCCCTCGTGAGCATGCAGCGGCAGCGGCCCGATCTCCTCATTCTCGCCCACGAGCTGTCCGATCTTCACGGCCTCACGGTGCTGCAGCAGATCCAGGTCGACCCGCGGCTGTTCGACGTTCCGGTCGTGCTCGCCGCGGAGGCTGATGCCGCGGTCGAGGACGAGGGAGGGCTGGAGCTCGTGACCACCGTAGAAGGGGTGATCGAGCGCGCACGGAAGCTCCTGGCCGAGCCGCGCCGTCCGGTGGTACTGATGGTGGAAGATGATCCCATCCTCCGTCCCACGATCAGCAGGTTCCTGCGGAAAGCAGGCTACTTCTGCATCGGGGTCAGCAACGGACGGGAGGCGTTGGAAATCGCGCGGGCGCGCCGGCCGGATCTCATCATTACCGATTTCCGGATGCCGGAAATCAGCGGGCTCGCGCTGCTCGAGGAGGTGCGCAAGGACGCCGCGCTGGCCGCGGTCCCGGCCATCATGATCACCGGGCACCTGACCCCGGAGCTGGCGCGTCAGGTGAAGCGCCTGAGCGCCCGGATCGCCGCCAAGCCGATTGAGCCGAAGTCGCTCATTGCCGAAGTGCGGCAGCTGCTCGCACAGTGAAACTCCCACGCCAGGCCGGACCCCCACCCATTGTCTCCGCGGAGGCTCGCGACGAGTTCGCAGCCGGACTTCCGGAGCGCGTCGAGCGCGCGCGCCGCACACTCGAGCAGATCGAGTCGAATTTCACGCGGGAACACGCGGAAGCACTCCACGCGGCGGCACTCGGTCTGCGCGGAGCGGCAGCGCAGGGCGGCGCGCAGGCGGTTCGCGACGCGGCCGCGCAGCTCGAAACGGTAGCGCAGAGCTGGATCGGCCGGGGAACCGCGACCGACGCGGAGCAGCGCCACGCGCGTGCCGCGCTGGCACGCGTGGAACTCCTGGCCGGCGGCTACGAGGCGCCGAAGCCTTCATCCCATGGCGCGGCGCGCTCGCTCCCGGACCGGCTTGCGTTGCTCGAGGAGATCCGCTTCGACTCTCCCCCAACCGACATGCGGCAACTCTTCGCCGCGGCCCTCAGTCTGTTCGAGCGCGTACTCGATTTCCAGTATGCGAGCGTGGTGCTGGCGGACGATTCGGGCGGGACGTATTCGCTGCGCACGCTCTATGACCGGGCTCAGGGAGCCGTCGTCGAGCGGGACGACACGTTCGCGATTTCGCACGGCGCCATCGGGACGGTAATTCGCTCCGGCACTCCCACGCGGGTGGACGTGTCCGCGAAGCATGGCATTCCGGCCGACCCCGGAGAGCCGGGCTCCACGCTCATCGTTCCGCTGCGGCTCGAGAACCGCGTCATCGGGACGCTCGTTTTCAGCCGCGCCGCGGACGCAGCGTACACGGATGACGATCTCGGATTCGCGATCATCGGAGCCCGGCAGATCGAGGTGTCGCTCCATGTCGCGCAGTTGCTCGCCGCGACAGAGGCGCAGCGCGACCAGCTCGATACCCTGGTCGATACCAGTGCAGCGGCCGTCATGCTCGTCAACGCGGAGCGTCGCGTTGTCCGCGGCAACGCCGCGATGGCCGCGCTGCTCGGGGTCCCCCGGGAGACGCTCGGGAACGCGACCCTCGGGGACGTCGGCCGCTTGTTCGCGCGCTCGTTCGCCGCACCGGAATCGCTGGACACGCAGGAGCAGGCGCTCGCGCACAACAGCGCGCTGCACGACCGGGTCGAGTTGATTTACCCTCGTCCCGCCGTCTACGAGCGGGTCGTGGCCCCGGTGCCCGCAACGGACGGCGCGGCGCGCGCTGGCTGGATCATCGTCTACCGCGACGTCAGCCACGAAGCGGCGGTCGAACGGGCCAAGTCGCAGTTTGTCTCCCTCGTGAGCCACGAGCTGCGGACGCCGGTCACGGCAATCAGCACGTCTCTCTCGCTCCTGGGAGAAAAGGGAGGCGCGGTCAGCGATTCGGCGCGGGAGCTGCTCGAGATCGCGCAGCGCAACACCGACCGCCTCATCGGGCTCGTCAACGATCTCCTGCACGTGTCGCCGCGCGGCGCGGGACGCATGCAGCTCGAGCTCGCTCCCCTGCCGCTCGCGGACGTCATCCGCTCGAGCGTCGAGGCGGTGGCCACGTTCGCCCGGGAAGCGGACGTGCAGGTGGTGGTCACGCCTCCCGCCGAGCCGATCGCCGTCCTTGGCATGCGCGAACGCGTCGAACAGGTTTTCGTCCACCTGCTCGCCAACGCGGTAAAGTTCTCGCGCCGGGGAGCGACCGTGCAGGTCGCGTGGAGGCGCGAGGCCGATGCGGCCGTTATCGAGGTGGCTGACACCGGACCGGGAATCCCGGAGGATCAGCGCGAGATCATTTTCGAACCGTTCCGTCAGCTTGACAGCTCGAGCACCAGGGAGCACGAAGGCGCGGGACTCGGCCTTACCATTTCACGTGATATCGCGCGCGCTCACGGCGGCGAGCTGTGGGTGGAGAGCGAAGTGGGATCGGGTTCCCGGTTCTTCGTCCGCCTGCCGCTCGCGCCGCTCGACGTCGGAGCCGGTGCGAGCCTCACGCCTGCGCGCGACCCCGCCGCGGCGCCGCTCGTGCTGATCGCCCATAGCGACCGCGACTGGCAGCATCTGGCACAGGCACGCGCGGGCGCCGAGGGGTGGCGCGTCGTGTCGACGGAAACGGGAGCGGACACGCTCGAAGCGCTGCGGCGTGACCGTGCCGATTTGGTCGTGCTGGGGCTCGAGCTGTCCGACATGCACGGGCTCGAGGTGCTGCAGCAGATCCAGCTCGATCCCGCGCTGTTCGATACTCCCGTCGTGCTCGCGGCCGATGTGGATGCGCGATCGCTCGGCGACGAGGGTGCGAACGGCGGATCGGGAATCGCCACCACGGCCGAAGACGTCATTGATCGGGCGCGGCGCCTGCTGAACGAGCCGCCGCGGCGCGTCATCCTCGTCGTCGAGGACGATCCCCTGCTCCGCCCCGCACTGGGCAAGATCGTGCGCCGGGCGGGCTATGCCTGTCTGACCGTGGCGAATGCGCGCGAGGCGCTCGACTTCGTCCGCACCCGCGTTCCCGATCTCGTGATCACGGATTACCGGATGCCCGAGATGAGCGGCGTGGCGTTCTTGGAAGAGCTGCGCACCGTGCCGGAGGCCCAGCGAGCACCCGCGATCATGCTGACCGGACACCTGACCCCGGAGCTGGTCCGGCAGGTATCGGATTTGTCGGCGAAGCTGCTGTCCAAGCCGGTCGAAGCCGCCGACCTCGTGGCAACCATCCGGCAGCTACTCTGAGGGCGACGCGAAGACGCCGATGTCGTGGAAATCACTCGCATACTGCCCGCACGCGTGTGGCGGCGCCGCAGCACAAATGTTTGACAGCGGAGGACGTCATTTTAGCTTAGGGCCGGCATGAAACCCTCCACCCTGTACACGATCGCCGTCATTCTTGCCGTGGCGGCGTTGTTCTTTTTCATGACCACGGCGCGCGCGAAGGTCGAGTGCCGGGTGTGCATGGACTACCACGGCCAAACGAACTGCGCGACCGCTCGCGGCCAGACCCAGCAGGGCGCCATGGAAGGCGCGCAATCGACCGCGTGCGGACCGATCGCAAGCGGGATGGATCAGGAGATCGAGTGCACTCGGATCGCGGCCGCGAGCGTGCAATGCCGTCCCTAGCAGGCGCTTTCGCGCTTCCCACCACCACGGTTGCCGCCCGCGTTCTGCTCACGCAGGGCGACGCCCGTTCCGGGCACATTTTCGTTATGGAACGTGTGCCTCAGCACGACGGCGCCGAGACGGTGCTCGAAATGCTCAACCGCGAAGAAGGGTTCTTTGCCTTCAAGCCCGATCGCGCCGAGGGGCAGGCGGATCTGCTGCTGGTCTCGAAGAGCCATACCGTTTCCCTGGCGGTCGACCGCCAGGCACCGATCCGGGACCCGGCTCGCCTCTCCGCGGCGAAAATGGCCGGTCTCGAGCTGGTCCTGGCGGGTGGCCAGGAGCTCGCCGGCTGGGCCAGCATCGAGCTGCCACCACAGCAATCCCGTCTGCTCGATTATCTGAACAGCTCGCGCGACGCGTTCTTCACCGTGTGGACGCACGCGGCCACGCATCACATCAACCCGGCGCACGTGCTGTACGCGCGGCCGCTCGACTGATGGGCGCGCGCATCGATCCGTTCGTCGACGTGCTGCTGCGCGAGCAGGGCGACCAGCTGTACCTCCTGCCCGACGAGCCCGTCACCATGCTCAAGGGTGGGAAGCCCCGCAAAGTCAGCCGGCAGCCGCTCACGGATCAGCACATCTACGCGCTGCTCGTCGAAGTGGCGCCCTCCGACTCGGCCGATCACATCGACAAGCTTGCCGAGACGGAGTTCGACTACGTCGCCGATCGGGGGCTGGTCCGCGTGCGGATCGTGCCTGAAATGGGCCGACTCACGGCCGTGGTCGCGCCGCTCGCCGGTCACACACCCTCGGCGCGTACCGAGCCGCTGATCGAGCCCGCGCGCTCGCCCGCGGCGCCGCCCGCAACGACACCGGCGCTCGCCGCGAAACAAACCCCCGCAACGCGGGCGAACCGCGGCGCACGCTCGACGGCCGCCGAACCTGCGGCGCCGGCGCGCGAAGTGACCCGTCCCGCTGGCGCCGCGAAACCCGCGGCCCCCGCTCCCACGCCACTGGCCGCAGCCGGATATCCAGCGGAGTTCAACGCACCCCAGTACGACAGGCCGGAACACGCACTGCGGGAATTATTGAAGCAGCTCGTGCAATCGAATTCGTCAGACCTGCACTTGCGTGTGAGCGAGCCACCGCTGTTTCGCACCCAGGGCGAGATCCGGCGCCAAACCGGCACGCCGGTCACCGGTGATCAGCTCGAGCAGATGCTCCTCGCCATCATGCCCGAGCGCAATCGCGACGAATGGAAGCGGAGCGGCGACTCTGATTTCGCCTACGAGATCAGCGGGCTGGCGCGGTTCCGCGTCAACGCGGCGCGCGATCGCAGGGGGCCGATTGCCGTGTTCCGCGTGATCCCGATGCAGGTCGTCTCCGCGGACCAGCTCGGGTTGAGCAAGGAAGTGCAGCAGCTCTGCTACCTGACCAAAGGCCTGGTGCTCGTGACCGGTCCGACAGGGTCCGGCAAATCGACCACGCTCTGCGGCATGATCGACCTCGTGAACCGCACACGGACCGACCACATCATCACGATCGAAGATCCCATCGAGTTCGTGCATGAGAACAAGAAATGCGTGATCACGCAGCGCCAGGTGGGCGTGCACACGGAGAGCTTCA
This sequence comes from Gemmatimonadales bacterium, assembly GCA_035517615.1. Classification (GTDB taxonomy): domain Bacteria; phylum Gemmatimonadota; class Gemmatimonadetes; order Gemmatimonadales; family GWC2-71-9; genus AG25. The sequence goes on along the minus strand of DATIYM010000059.1, from coordinate 8,911 downwards.
AGTCGGCGTTGCGGGCGGCCCTGCGCGAGGATCCGGATATTCTCCTCGTGGGGGAGCTACGCGATCTCGAGACCATCGCGATCGCGATCGAAACGGCGGAAACCGGGCACCTGGTGTTCGGCACGCTGCACACGACAACGGCCGCATCGACGGTCGACCGCATCATCGATCAGTTTCCGGCCGACCGCCAATCCCAGATTCGCGTGATGCTATCGGAGTCGTTGCGCGGCGTCGTCGCGCAGACGTTGTGCAAGAAAATCGCCGGCGGACGGGTGGCGGCGCGGGAAATTCTGCTCACGACGCCCGCGATCTCGAATCTGATTCGCGAGGGGAAGACGTTTCAGATCCCCTCGATCATCCAGACGTCGAAGCAGCTGGGCATGATCACGCTCAACGATTCGCTGGTGGATCTGGTCGAGCGCAAGGAAATCAGTCCCGATGAGGCCTACATGAAGTCGGTCGAGAAATCCGGCCTCCTCGCGTCGCTCAAGACGAAAGGCCACAAAGTCACGCTGATTGCCTAGCCAACGCCGGGGCGGTTCCCGCCCCCGGTCTGCCGAGCGCCTCCGCAATATCCGCAATTCGCTGCATCAGCGCAGCGAATCCCACCAGGTCGAGCGACTGATCACCATCGGAACGGGCATGATCGGGATCCGGGTGGACCTCGATCAGGAGTCCGTCCGCGCCCGCCGCGACCGCCGCGAGGGCCAGCGCCGGGACCAGGTCGCGCCGTCCGGCCGCGTGGCTCGGGTCGACGAGCACCGGCAGATGGGTCTCCTGCTTGAGGTACGGCACCGCGCCGATGTCGAGGGTATTTCGCAGAGCCCGTTCGAAGGTCCGAATGCCGCGCTCACAGAGAATGACGTTGGGATTGCCGCGCGCAAGGATGTATTCGGCGGCGAGCAGAAAATCTTCCAGTGTGGCTGAGAGCCCGCGTTTCAGGAGCACGGGCTTGCCCGCATCGCCGACTTCGGTAAGCAGCGCGAAATTCTGCATGTTGCGAGCGCCCACCTGCAAGCAATCGGCCCGCGCGGCCACGAGGGCCACGTGCCGGGTATCGAGCACTTCGGTCACCACCGGCAGACCGGTCGCGGCACGCGCCTCGACCATCATGTCGAGCGCGGCGGGCCCGAGCCCGCGAAACGAATAGGGAGAGGTACGCGGTTTGAATGCACCGCCGCGGAGCGCCACCGCGCCCGCCGCTTTCACGGCCGTGGCGGTCTCGAGCAGCATCGCCTGTCCTTCCACCGAGCACGGCCCGGCGATCACGTGCACGCTCCCGTCACCAATAACCGCGGCCCCCAGTCGCACATGCGTCTCGCGCGCGGTGAATTCGCGCGCGGCGAGTTTGTAGGGCTTCTCGATCGGGAGGATGGTATCGACCGCCGGCATCGAGAGGAACGGCACCTCGCGCAACCGGTCTTCGTCGCCGATGCACCCGATGATGGTGCGGGTCACGCCGCGCGAGACGTGGGGCGTGAGTCCGAGCTGCCGCACCTGATCGACGACACGGTTCACCTCGTCATCGGTAACGTGCGGTCGCAAGACGATGATCATCGGAAACTCCTTTCCTTCCTCCCGACCGGGGGCGCCAGAAACGCGAACGGCCCCGGTCGTCTGCCGGGGCCGTCGGTTCATTTGTTCTCGCGGGCTTGGTTTATGTCGTTTGCTTCGCCCTGGCGCACGAACCGGCCGGCCCCGTGATGGAGGGGTTAAACCAGAACGTAAAGTAGTAGCGCCGGGACATGGGCCCTACGGTAACGGGCCGGACCGGCGGTGTCAACACGGCGGACGGTGACGCGGCTCATGATGACACGGTATGATGGGGGAGGCGGAATGCAACACTGCATCCGTGGCGGCTCCGCCCGACGTCTCTCGCCACCCCCTTCCCTGGAGAGCAACCGATGAACAACCGTCTGCGCCTGGTGCTGGGATTGAGCATCAACGCATTGCTCCCGATGTGCGGCTTTGCTCAAGCCGCGCCATCGGATGCCGACTATATCAAGCTCGCCACGAGCGCCGCGCCACCGAGTCTCGCCGCAGGCGCCGCGGTGGTCCGTGTCGACATGGCCGCGAAACAGATGAAGCCGCTGCGCGCCGGCACCAACGGGATCACCTGCTCCGTGATTCCGGACGGCTCCAACGCGCCGTTCTGCGGCGACCCGAATGCCTGGACCTGGTTCACGTCCATGGGGTCGGGCCTGGCGAAGCCAGCCAACACGGCGCCCGGTGTGGGCTACATGGCCGCAGGCGGCATGCATTACGAGACGCCCAGCGGCGACATCGTCATGGACAAAGCCGCGAATACGAAGGAAGTGAAGGAGCCGCCACACTGGATGCTCATGTGGCCGGTCGATCCGGCGGCGAGCGGTTTGCCGACGCGCCCCAATCCCGCGGGCGTATACGTGATGTTCGCGGGAACGCCCTGGGCGCATTTGATGATCTACCAGGATCCGGCGAAGCTGGAAAGCAAGTAGCACCTGAGACGGCGGTCGTCCATCGACCGCCGTCTTTTTACTGTTGTCCGCTGCCGGCTCCAAATGCGTATGAAAACGCGAACATGATCATCAATGTGTTGACCGTGAACGTGGTCTGGGTGGTTTGCCCGCCTTCCGTCGAGCCCAGCGTTTGCCGCGTGTTACTTCCCGTCGAGTAGGCGACCCCAAGCGAACCGGACAACCCTTTGACTCCGGTGACCGACACGCCGGCGGTAAAGTGCGACAGATTGAGCTTGCGAAACGTCGATAGCGTATCGACGTCCACTGGGGACTGATCGGTGGAAAATCCAGCGTGCAGACCCAACGCCCGCGAGAGACGATAGCCACCGCCAACCGCGAGATTCACGACCGAACGAGCACCGTTCAGCGTGGGTGAGAAGGGCACCTGCGTCACAGTCGTCGGTCCGCCGCCGGTTTGTGTGGTGAGAGTTCCAAGCAGCGTGCTCGAGTACATGCTGTAGGAGCTGACCGCGCTGTAGTAGTGGGCGTCGAACTCCAGCTCGCCACGGCGTCCCCGCAGCGCGACTCCGCCAGTCAGTTCCAAGGGCAGCTTATACTCGAAGCTCCCGGAAGAGTCCCGAAATACCAGGTCACTGAATTCGCCGGGTCCATACGTGGAGTTCTGGGCGCCGAGCTGCGTCGACCCGAACAGCTTGAATGTCGGGGCGACGATGCGCGCACCCACGCTGACGCTCCGCGACACGTCCCATTGCATCCCGCCCTTGAGGACGAACGACCATGCCGAGCCCGCGCCGGAAAACCCTCGCAGCAGGGCGTTCGCGGTATCCGCGGTCGTGAGGCGGTCGGTCAAGGCGATGTTTTGATTGAGCGAGGTGATCGCAAAGCCGGCGCTGGCGCCGATCCGAAACTTTCCGTGCGACACGCCACCCGGAGCGTACGCCACGGAGGCGGCCGGGAGCAACACGCTCAAGCTGACTTTGGTGGTGTATGCCACCCGCTCCTTGCCACCTTGCAGCGGGATGATCAGGTCGAGGTCGCTGGGCTGCCACACCACCGGCGAAGTGATGGCGAAGCCCAGACGCCAGTTTTCGGAGTGCAAGACATCCCCACCCACAACGAAGCTGAGCAGCGTCCCCACGGTATTGATTTGCGAGCGTCCCGATGTCGTGCCGAGACCTTGCACCTTGGTGCTGACCCACTCATACGCGGTCGCGCTGGCGTTCAAGGCGCTCTTCTCGCTCTTCGCGAGACCCGCGGGATTGAACCATGCCGCGCTGGCATCGTCAGTGCGGGCGACGTACGCACCCCCCTCGATCCCCTCGCGCTGGCCGATGGGAATGCGGTCGTAGTTGGTGATGATGAGCGTTGGGGGAGCAACGACGGCTTGCGCGGCCGCGCTCCGAGCCGCGGCGATTCCGGCAATGAGCCAGAGTGTTCCGAGTTGCAGAAGCCGATTGGGAGCCATGCTCGAACATGGTCCGCCGCCCCTGAGAAGGGCATTGAACCTTGGGGAAAGGACCCGGTGTCACTAGCTTATGTCAGCACTGCGCCACCGTAGCTCAGTGGTAGAGCTCTCGATTCGTAATCCTGCACGGCCAGCGCCAGCCAGCGCTGGCCGTTTTTCTTGAGCACGAAATTGCGTCGATGCGATTGCCAGCGCTCGGGTGAAATGAATTGTTTGGCACCACCATTGGCACCACAAGTTAGCGAGTTGCGCGAAGGACTGGGTATGGCCTCAATCACATGAAATTGCGAAAGTCGTAGACCTCATCGACCATGCTGGGATTCTGCTGGATGATGTCGGCAAACGCTTTGGAATAGACGAGCGTGACAGGCAGTTTCTTGTAGAGCGTGTTGTTATTCCAATCCATCTTTGTGAGGCCCAGGATCCCGGCACATGTATCATGCCAGCCGCCTTCCCCTGAAAACCTCCGCAACAGCAAGGGCGAGGGGGTTGGACGGAGTGCGCCTTCCTTGTAGACGTTGTATCGCGGATTCTCCACGCTGACGCCCAACACGCTGCCCTGGGTCCACAGCAGCGCCTCGTCTTTTTCGATGGGAATGAACGTGCCTCGCTGAACCGGGTAGGGGTGCGGGCGAGGTGGGGTCTTATCGTCGAAGCGGATTCCTTGCCAGTCGTTCGATTTTACGAGTTGTACGAGTTCAACCTCCGTACCTTCGCGAAAGCTGTCGAGAGCTCCGAGCGCTTCTTCCTCAGTGAAATGCGTGTTCTTGTGGACGGTAACTTTCCGCGGTACTCGGCCCGCATGACTACTCTGGTAGATCGCCAAACTGCGCGACATCACTGACTGCATCTCATAGTAGGAGAGATACGGATTGCGACGCTCGTCTTCGGTGAATTCCTTGGCATCGTAGGCGACAAACTGAAAACCGGTTCCGTCAGGATCAAACACCTGGCTGCAACAGGTTGTGAATCGTGTACCATCCGCAGCGGTCTTCGTTGCGTAGCTGATGCCGATGAATGCCTCGTCCTTGGGTAGTCCCTTCAATTTCCAAGGAATGCCGCCCGCCTTCGCGTAGAGTGCAACGCCAAGACCCCACATGACGTTCGCACGGCATCTACGGTCAAAGCTCTGTTGCCGAATGATCTGGATTGGAATGTTCGCAGGTGCGGCAAGCGCTTTTAGGTGGTCGTGAAAGTTGAAGCCGAAACCTTCGAAGCAGGCTGACCAACTCGGTGGAAGATAGACGAGCGCGACGTCGAAGCTTGAACGCACAGTCTGGAGCTGGGCTATACAGTCGAATACTGCGCGCGCCAGCTTGAGTTTTTCCCCCTTGCGCGCGTAATCATGCAGATCTTCCGGCAGCTCAATAGCGGTGCGGCTTTCGGGCTTGAGAAGCGGTGTACGAAATATCGTTTGGAAGCCGCCATACACCGGGTAGTAGTTCTTCGCCTCTTGAGGTCGCGCCTCTCGCTCAAGCTCCTCCATCAATCCCAGGAGCTTCGACATGTTTTCCCGGGGGGTTAAGAGGGCCAGCCTCACGCGGCTGGGAGTCTTAAGGCGGAGGCCATACGGTCCGCTCTCAACCAAGCCACGCAACGGATGCGTATCTGGCTTGTTCGCGCCAAGAACAAGCCCAGGCTCGGGCAGTGCGGCATAGCCGCTGAGTTCGGCGTGGCCTGTAGTCAGTCGCGCCTCCGCGAAAAGGCGCTACGGGTAACAATACGAAAGGCCGGGTTTGACGGTCCCGCCTGGTCATCGAACGCGCACATCGTGACCTCTTTATTGAGGTCGTCCGTCCCCAGAATGATCCGAATCCAGGCGCTGAGGAGCGCGTTCTGCTTGTTGTTAAAACGGTCAGCGCGCCGCGAATCGAGGAAAGGCGCGGCGGCGCGGCGAGAGTACTTGGGCCAGATCCAGATGTCCGGTTCCAAGACGAGCCAAGTGCGTCCATCCTTCTCATCTAGCGATACTCGTATCGATTCCGCCCATCTAACCTTCTCCGGCTTTTCTCGCGGGTTAGAAGGAGTGGTCACTAGACCTGGGACCTCGCCCGCTATTTCGCCGGTCACGCTCCGTAGCGGGTCGAGCAGTTCCGGTCGCGGCGCTGAAGGTTTCGCGATGAGAGACACGCCCTCGCGAAGACTTCGCGTAGAAAGTGGTTTCCCTCTTGTCAGCGCCCGGCCCAGCGCTTCTTCCAGAAACCCCTTCAGGTGCAGAGTTTCGGGCGTGCTCATTCTGGCTGGCAGATTCTCCGGCTTCAGCGCCGCCAGTTTTCCTCCGAATGTCTGCCTGATCTTCTGTTCGGAGCCCCAGCACAGAATACTTTGGGAATTCCCGAGTATGAGATCTGCTTTCACGCCATCTCTTATGCGCCGGACGTCAGTGAAGGTGAGACCCTGTTGGAACGAAAGGGCAAGACTTTGGGACGGACGCTCCACCACAGGCAGCGCGTTCAACCTGATCACAGGCTTAGCCGTCCCTGCCGGAGGCAGTGGAATATTCACCGTTAGTGCCTGGGCTTTGCGCACGCGGGCGTCCAAGCCCCCAAATTTTGACTCGATATTGCGCCAGACCCTCAGCATTAGGGCGTCGAAGGTTTCGATTTCAATCAGCGTCGCCCGGACGTCATGTTGATTTGCGATCTCCAAGAGCTCAGTGACGACTGGGAGAACCGTCGATCCCTTTAGCGTCAGCCAGAAAAACCCGTGAGGAAAAGGATTGTGCGAGTTGAGGACCTCACGAAACAGGTCCATGACGCTACTATCACGGCCACTATATCCCGCAACTACAAATCCGAACCGATTGCCGGCGTTAACCAAGCATTTGGAAAGCGCGTCGTTTTGCGTGGCGAGATCGGCGGATAGGTTCTTGATACTGTCGTATCGGAAATCGCCGTGGAGTTTGCAATAGAGGGGGAACTCTTCATTGTTGAGAGCTTGCACCGCGGTCGAAGAGCCCTCCAGGTGATATGCCGATAGCGACTTGCCAGAAACCTCTGCGACAGCCCGCTCTACGACGGTGTCGAAGTTGGTCGTAAACGCCGCTCGAGTAAGACCGGACGAAAGGAGCGCTCCCAGTACGCGATTTCCCACGGAAAGCGTGACCTGTTCCTCACTCAGGATAGCTTTCAGATATCGACGCTGGCGCTCTTTGTCTTCTCCAAAGATTTTTTCGAAGTAAGCGGAGTATTCGTTCAGCGCGCCTTGAGACGGAAAGTTGCGCGAGTCAAAATAGGCCTGAATACGCTCGCGGACGGCGGGGTTGTGCACGTCGTGGCGGGTTATTTCCTGATTCTCTTGCTGGCAGTAGTACCTCCTCTTCATATCCCAAAGCACGTCGGTTGCGGTAGGTAGCCCCGCCGCCCGGGACGCGCCAGCACCGAGGAACCATGCGAAGTTCTGTGGGCTGACGCTAAAGAGTCCGGTGAACTCGGCCTGATTCAATGCACCTCTCCTAAGTCTGGGTACAGCATCCACAATTTACGCGCGTCAGCACCTAAGGCAGTTTTGCGCGGGTGCCGCAAATACCGCCCTCCGTGCCGCAAAAACGCCCTTTCCACTTTCACGGCCTGGGGTGACCATGGAGGGCAATGTGCTTCCCGCAGTCACAGCCCGTCGCTATGATAGCGCGCCGTTAGGGCCTTCTGGACCTGACTTGAAAGAGGCGCTCAGGGATGGCTCGTAACCCAGCATCAAGGAAAGCACCGAAGGCCAAGGCGGCTAACGGCGCCACGGTCGGGTACGAATCCGAGTTGTGGGCCATGGCCGACGCCCTCCGCGGCAGCATGGATGCCGCCGAGTACAAGCACGTCGTCCTCGGCCTGATCTTCCTCAAGTACATCTCCGACGCCTTCGAGGAGCACCACGCGAACCTCGAAGTCGAGAAGGCAAGAGGCGAAGACCCCGAAGACCCCGAAGACCCCGACGAGTATCGCGCGCACAACATCTTCTGGGTGCCCCCCGAGACCCGCTGGCAGCATCTGAAGGCCCAAGCCAAGCAGCCGACGAATGGTCAGCTCGTAGACGACGCCATGACGGGCATCGAGCGCGACAACCCGGCGCTCAAAGGCGTGCTGCCAAGGATTACGCCCGCCCAGTGCTCGACAAGACTCGGCTCGGTCAGCTGATCGACATGATTACGAACATCAAGGTCGGCGATGAGGCGAGTCGAGCCAAGGACGTGCTGGGCCGCGTGTACGAATACTTCCTTTCGCAGTTCGCGAACGCCGAGGGAAAGAAGGGCGGTGAGTTCTACACGCCGCGCTCGGTGGTCAAGCTTCTGGTCGAGATGCTTGAGCCATACAAAGGTCGCGTATACGACCCGTGCTGCGGCTCGTCCGGGATGTTTGTGCAGTCCGTCGAGTTCATCCGGGCCCACGCCAAGGGGAACGGCAACGGCGGTAAGGCTAAGGCCGACATCTCGATCTACGGCCAAGAGTCAAACTACACGACGTGGCGGCTAGCCAAGATGAACCTAGCGCTCCGCGGGATCGAGGGTCAGATCGCGCACGGCGACACATTCCACAATGACAACTTCCCTGATCTAAAGGCCGACTTCATTCTCGCCAATCCGCCGTTCAACGTGTCCGACTGGGGCGGGGAGCGCCTGCGCGACGATCAGCGGTGGAAGTACGGCGCTCCGCCAGCAGGCAACGCGAACTTCGCGTGGGTGCAGCACATCGTGTACCACCTGGCGCCGACGGGCGTTGCCGGTTTCGTGCTTGCCAACGGTTCGATGTCGTCAAACCAGTCGGGAGAAGGTGAGATTAGGAAGAAGCTCGTCGAGGCTGACCTCGTGGATTGTATGGTGGCGTTGCCGGGTCAGCTCTTCTATTCGACGCAGATTCCCGCGTGCCTGTGGTTTCTCGCAGGCGACCGGAAAGCGGGCAAGTTCCGAGACCGCCGTGGCCATTTGCACAGAAGTGGTTCCGCTTCTTTGTGCAGCGCAGCGGGTCGGATAATTGGATGAGCAGGCATGTTACGCATG
>DATIYM010000058.1:0-55253 GCA_035517615.1 Gemmatimonadales bacterium | reverse complement strand
CATCTTCGGCGGCCTCATCGCGGATCGGTGGCTGGGTCAGTATCGCAGTGTGCTGATCGGCGGCATCATCATCGCGCTCGGGCACTTCACACTCGCGTTCAAGTCGATGCACGTCTTTCCCGTGGGACTCGGCATGATCGTGATCGGCACCGGTCTCTTGAAGCCGAATGCGGGCACGCTGGTCGGCGGACTGTATGACCGCGGGGACGCGCGTCGCGACGCCGGATTTTCGATCTACTACATGGGTATCAACCTCGGCGCCTTCCTCGGCCCGATCGTTGCCGGCGCGCTCGCGCAGAAGGTCAACTGGCATGCCGGCTTCGCGTGCGCCGGGGTGGGCATGGCGCTGGGACTCGTCCAATACGTCATTGGCCGTCGCCGTCTGGCGTCCGCGATCGAGCGCCTCTCGAAACAGCCCCATGTTGTCGGCGCGGGCGCACAACCGGAAACGGCCCGAGGTCCGAGCACGCTGGGATTTACCGCGGACGAGTGGAAGCGGATCACCGCAATGGTCGTGTTCTTCATCTTCGCGGCCCTGTTCTGGGCGGGGTACGACCAGGCCGGATCGACGCTGAACCTGTTCGGCGACCAGGACACCCGTCATTCAATTATGGGCCATGAGTTCCCGTCGAGCTGGTATGTCGCGGTCCAGGCGTTGTTCGTGATTCTGCTCGCGCCCGTGTTCGCGTGGGTTTGGATTCGGCTCGGCAACCGCGAGCCGTCGAGTCCGGCCAAGTTCGCCTGGGGGCTCTTCTTTCTCGGACTGTCGTTCGTGATTCTCATCCCCGCCGGTGTCGCGGCGCAGGGCGGCGTCCGGGTGAGTCCCCTTTGGCTGGTGGCGTGCTACTTCGTGCAGGAGCTCGGCGAATTGAGCCTCTCGCCCGTGGGGTTGTCGGTGTTCACGAAGCTGGCGCCCCTCAAGGTGGCAAGCCTGATGCTTGGCGTGTGGTATCTGGCGAATGGACTCGGGGACAAGCTCGCGGGCTGGACCGCCGGATTCTTCAATACGGTGCCGCTGGCACAAATCTTCGGAATCATGGCTGTGGTATTTCTTGCTTCAGCGGCGGTTCTGGTTCTTCTCATCCGTCCGGTTCGGAGATTGATGGGCGGGATCCACTGACGTCTTGCGTCCCTTTAGAAGTCCGACCTCAGCCCCACCGTAATCGTTCTTCCTGGCAAAATCGTACTGTTATCCGGCTCGCCGGTTTGCTGGTTCAACAGGTTGTCGGCGGTGAGATGCAGCGCCACGCCATGCGTAATCATCCAGCTCGCGGTGGCGCGGAGATGCGTGACTCCGGGGTAGGTGATCCAATAGTTCCGCAAGTTCACGCCCGTAAACTGCTGGGTCTGAGTGTAGGCCGACGCGGTGCTGTTGATTCGCGCCTGCGCCAGTGCCACGCGATCGTAGTTGATCCAGTCGAACGCGCGATACGCCGTAAACGACGCCGACCAGCGGCTCCGGTTCCAACCGGCCGTGGCGCTGAGCATCTGGGCGGGTACTCCGAGCATGCGATCTCCGGGGAGCAGATCACCGGTGTAACCGCTCGCCACCTGGCGCACGCGACTGTCCACGGTTGAGAACGAGGCCATCAGGACCAGCGCGCCGAGATGGGTGGTTCCCTGAAATTCCCATCCGCGGTTTGCGATGACACCCACGTTCTGCAGCTCGTAGGAGATGTGCGGGTCGAGGACGCTCTCGGTCCGGCCGTCGCTCGTGGTCGTGCGCGTGGAATCGAGTGGAATGGCCACCGGCTGAATCAGGCCGGACGCGGTCTGATCGAAGCGGGTCACCTGCAGCGTGAACCCCCGGCCCGCCATCACGTCGAACCCCGCCTCGGTTCCCGCCTGTCGCTCCGGTCCCAGCCCCTCTTCGGTGGCGGGAACGTGGAATCCTTCCCACAGCGTCTCGCGAGGATTGCTTCCGGACCAGCGCACTCCTTCACCGTAGGCGGCGCGGATCTTGACCGTGACCGGTCCCTGATCGATGACCCACGCGGCTCCGGCCGTCGGGACCGTGGCGCTTCCGGCCTCGGTGGCGTACTCCGCGCGCAACCCGCCGCTCAGAAAGAGATGCCGCAGGACCGTGGTGCTCACGAGCGCACTCGCTCCCGTGATGCTGCGCCAGTCCGTGATGGCAACCGCCGGAGTATAGCGATCCTCGTTGACCCCGGTGGTCGGATCGGTGGTCACCTGCCGGAGTACCGATTGATCGGCCGCGAAGGTGAGATCCGCGGAGAGGCCCGAGCCGAAGTCGACGCGCCGCACGCTGCTCCAGCGGATCGAGCCGCGCGTGGCGGATCCGCGGGCGGCGAGCAGCGCCGAGTCCGCCGGCGTGGGCAGCGGCGTGCCGTTGACGGTGACGCCGTTTAGGGTGTAGCCGTCGATTCCCGCGGTGAGGCTGTGAGTCCAGTGACCATCGGGAAGGAACTTGATGTTCGTGCCCAGGGTGTACTGAACCACTGACTGCGCATCGGGCGATCCCCCGAGCGACACCGTACCGCCGCCACCCCCCGCCTCTCCGTCCAGGGCCTGAGAGGACGCGGAGAGCAAAGGACTGGTGGGTTGCGCGGCCTCTTCGGCAAAGAAGCGCAGCGTGCCGGTGACGATCGTATGCGACCCGACCTCGCGCGCGCTGCCCTGGACCCCCAGACGACGGGAGTAAGCGCCGGGGAGATAGGCGCCGTCTTCACCGAGCATGACGTTCAGCCCCGCGGATTCCGTGTTCGATCCGGCGCGCAGCTTGAAGAGGTGCTCTTGTCCGAACACCGGGCTCTGCGAAAATGCGGAGTTCGCGAGCCCCACGAATCCCTGCCACGCGGCGCGAGGGGATCCGCCGTCTGCGTTCTCCACGCGGGTGACGATGTTGGTCACTCCCGAGATCGCGTCGGCGCCGTAGAGAACGGCTCCCTGCGGACCGCGAATGACCTCTACGCGCTCCACCGCATCGGGGATCAGGCGGGTGACGAGCAGCGGGTTCGCCACCTCGATGCCGTCGATGTACACCATGGGATAGCTCAGGCCGAACGAGCTCGCCCCGCGAATGCTGCCGTAGCCCGCCAGGACGCTCGCCGGAGATTGCTGCCATAACCAGATGCCAGGGACGCCGGCATCGAGCGCCTCAGCCATGGTGACGCCCGACTCGGGCGGCAGATCGGAGCTGTGGACCACATTGAGCGCGACGGGGATCGGCCGTTCGGACGCGCCCGCGGGATTGCCCGTGACCACGACGCGGTCGAGCGTGATGGGCTCTTGATTGACGACCGGCGCGACCGACGCGGGGGCAAGCACGACATGATCGGCCGCGGCCACCAGAGGGTGAACCGCGGTGCCTTGGAGCACCGAGCTCAGGATCATGCCAATGGGGGTGGAATCAAACGACGCGCAGACGGCCCGGTCGAGAGGCAGGAGGTCGGCCGAATAGGACAATCGCATCCGACCCGCCGCGGCCAGCCGATCCAGCGCTTCGCGCAGCGAAATCTCGTAGGCGTGGAACGACACCAGCCGGTCGAGCGGCGGGGACCACACGACGAGCGCAGGATCACTCGAGGAGGCGGCGTAACCGCGCGGAGCGGACGCGCAGGAGGGCGTAGCAAATGCCACCGCGGGCTCCGCCACGAGCGCCGCGCCTAGCAGCAGCCAACACCACGAGGATGCCGCCCCGGGAAGTCGGGCGGCAGTCACCGTTGTGGAATGTCCCTCGCGTTCAGATGCACCACGGCGGTATCTCCTCCGCGGCGTTCGATGGCGGCTCCCAATGCGAGTGCGATGACGCTCAGCACCTGCTGCGGCGGCTCTCCCGCAAACGATGCCGTGAGATGCCGGCGCAGCAACGACGAATCGGCGACCTCGAGCTCGATGCCATACCAGCGCCGCAACTCGACGCGGACCAGGGCAAGTGGCGCGTTGTCGAACACCAGTCTGCCCTGCGTCCATGCCAGTTCATTCGCGAGCGCGGTATCGCGTTCCGTCACGAGGCGTCCGTCCTGATGCAACAAGCCCCGCTGGCCGGCCACCACCGTGACCCCCTGCTCGGGCGCGCTCGCCAGCCCGAGCCGGACACTATCTGATGTAACTACGACCTGCAGGGGTTGTCCAGAATCGCTCCGGATCAGGAATTCGGTACCCAGGTCCGAGATCACGGCAGCCCCGGCATGTACCCGGAACGGCCGTGAAGGGTCGCTCTTGACGTGAAACAGTGCCTCACCGCTGAACGCCACGAGGCGCTCGGTCTTGCCGTAGTGGGGCGCGACGGCGAGGCGGCTCATCGGTCCGAGCAGCACGGTCGTCCCGTCTTCGAGCGTCAGGGAATCGCGCGTGCCCACCGAGGTGTGGCGGGCCACTTGCCACGCGGCTTCTCCTGCCGCCCGTTCCCTCGCGTCCCACCACATGACACCTGCGGCCCCGATCGCGAGCACGAGGAGCGCCGCGAGTGGCAACGCGACTCGAGGCACGACTGAACGACGCGCACGATCGCGGCGCTCGAGGGTGGTCCGTAACGCCGCCTCCACGTCCAGATCCCGCGGCGCGGTGAAGGTCATACGCTCGATCGCGTGTCCGAGCTCTCGGTACAGCTCGCGCCGGTGTGGGCCGGCGTCGAGCCAGTGCTCGGCGTGCGCGCGCTCCTCGGGAGTGACCTCGCCCGTCAGGAGTCGCGCGAGCAACTCCCAGGGAGCGTCCATGCCCTCATGGTCCGCACTAGGGGGAACGGGGGGGGTCGTAGTCATTCCCCTATCAGACCCCTCGCGTGCCAACTACCCTTACGCGCGCGCCATCGCGCTCAGTACGTTCCCGGCTCCCCAACGGCAAGTGACCAGCGCACTCATGGATGATCGCGCGATGTTCGAGAATCTGCGCGCCGAGAGACCTGGTGCGTTTGAGTCCATTTTTCGCAGCTACTATGCGCTCCTCGTCGTAGTGGCGGAGCAGCTGCTCGGAACGCGCAGCACGGCGGAAGACGTCGCGCAGGAGGTCATGCTCGAATTGTGGCGCCGGCGCGACGCCATTGTTCTGGACACATCGCTGCGCGCCTATCTGGTGCGCGCCGCCCGCAACCGGGCGCTGAATCAGCTGCGCCACGATCGGGTCTCGAGGCGCGCCGACCCCGAATATATGCGCGGCCACTCCGTGCCCGGAGCGGATCGTGCGTTGCGTGAAGCGGAGCTCGAGCGCGCGATCCGGGACGCGGTCCGCTCGCTGCCGGACCGGGCGCGCGAAGCGTTCGAGCTGAGCCGAGTCCAGGGACTCTCCTATGCAGAGATTGCGGCGGTGCTCGGCGTGTCGATCAAGACAGTCGAGGCGCACATGGGAAAGGCGCTCCGCATCCTGCGGGAACGCCTGGCGCCATGGCTGCCCGGTGGGGCGCAGTAGGGGGACAGGAAGAGCGCGTGTCTTTGTCCCTGAAGCGAGTAGTAATTCTCCCTGGAGGTCAGCAGCCATGCAGCGTCTTGTCCCGATGTTCATTTTGGCCACGCTCGTCGCCATTGTCGCGTGCAGCACCACCGGCACGTCTCCAACGTCCACGTCGAGTTCGCTCTCGAGCGCCTTCGCATCACTCCCGATCGGATTCGAATTCGTCCCGAGCACGTTCACGGGTGGTTCGGCAGCGGACTCGGACGGCTGGGCGCCGCCCCCTCCCGGCGGGCGGGGTGGGCCCGGCGGCGGACTCGGCCCCGACGACGACGGTCCGGGCAATCCGGACCGCGGATTCGGTCTCGACGGGGGCGGCATGATGTGCGGTGGCCTCGGCGGCGCGTTCGGCGGGGGCGACGGTCTGGGCCCCGGGTTCGGGCGCGGACTGTTCGGCGGCATTTTCGCTGGCAGCGCGCTCCCGGGCAGCTGCACGTTCAACTCGGGGCTCGGGCGCGTCGTGTGCGACACGGTGCAACATGATGGGTTGTCGATCGTGCGCTCCGCGCAGTACAAGAACGCCGGTGGCACGGTGCAATCCGCCTTCGACAGCCTGACCACCAACAGCATCAATCTTCAGGTTACGGTAGGCGGGACCCAGGTACGGCACGACAACGATACCAGTGTCGTCCAGCACGCAAGTGATCGAACCGTGACGGGGCTCGCCCCAGGAAGCGCGGCGCGTACGGTCAATGGGACCTCGCGTGGCCTCGAGACCATCAAGGGCACCAACTCGACCGGGGCGTTCACCGCCGTCCGCACCATCGGCGACACGATCACGGGTGTGATCGTTCCAGTGCACGGTGATTCGATCTCGTTCCCCACGGCCGGGTCCGTGGTGCGTTCGGCGCAGGTAACCGTCACGTATACGACGGGCACGCCGGTCACGTCGACGCGGCGCGAAGTGGTGACCTACAACGGTACCAGTACCGCCATCGTGGTGATCACGAAAAACGACTCGACGCGGAATTGCACCATCACGCTGCCGCACGGCCAGCTGGTTTGCTCCTGAGCAGGACTCCGCAACCTTCTGCATTCCTCTCATCTCCCAGCGGCCCGCCCGGGCCGTGTCGGGGAAGCAGAAGGTTGTGCGACGCTAGCGTCCGATGTCTTCTTGCCACAGCTCCGGATGTGACTGGATGAATTCACTCATGAGGGCGATGCATGCTTCGTGCTGGAGCACTTCGAGGGTGACGCCCCGGGAGCGCAGCAATTCCTCTTCACCCCGGAACGTGCGGTTCTCACCGATCACAACCCGGGGAATGCCGTATAACAGGATCGCACCGGAGCACATCGCGCAGGGAGACAGTGTGGTGTAGAGCGCCGACGCGCGATACACGTCGGCGCTGCGGCGTCCGGCGCGCTCGAGCGCGTCCATTTCGCCGTGCAGGATGGCGCTGCCCTGCTGAACCCGCCGGTTGTGGCCTCGACCAATGATCTCGCCGCCATGGACCAGCACCGAGCCGATCGGAATGCCACCTTCCGCGAGCCCGCGCCGCGCTTCCTCGATCGCCGCCTCGAGAAACCGATCGCTCATCCAGCGGCTCGAGCCGGCGACGCCGTGATCGGTGCGCGCTCCTCCGGAAGGGAAAGCGCGAGTGCCATCGCGATCACGAGCGTGGTCGCGAGAAACACGAGCCCCGCGCTGAAACCGTGGGTCCGCTCTTTGAAGAAGCCCATCACGGTCGGGCCCACGAATCCTCCCACGTTGCCCACCGAGTTGATGAGCGCGATTCCGCCGGCCGCGGCGGTCCCGGCGAGAAATGTGGTCGGCAGGCTCCAGAACGGTCCGAGCGTGCTCCAGATTCCGGTGGCCGCAATGCACAGAGCCGCGAACGCCACGACCGCGTGCCCCTGAACCCCGGCTCCCAGGAAGAGTCCGGCCGCGCCGATCGCGGCGCTGAGCGCCACATGCCGGCGGCGCTCGCCCGTCTGGTCCGAGTGCCGGGCGAGGAGAATCATGCCGCACGACGCCGCGACGTAGGGCAGCGCGGAAAGCAGCGACACGCCCACGGGGCCGAGCCCCGAGAAACTCTTGACGATCTGCGGCAGCCAGAACGCAACGCCGTAAAAGCTGACGATCGTCGAGAAGTACAGCGCGCACAGCCGCCACACCCGTCCGTGCGTCAGCGCGGCCGACAGCGTGTGCAGCCGGGTATCGCTCGCCGATCGCTCCCGCTCGAGCGTCGCCTCGAGCCACGCGACGGCGTCGCGAGCGAGCCACGAGGCGCGCGCGGGCGCATCCGGCAGATAGAACAGTGTGGCGATGCCGAGCGCAATCGCCGGAAGTCCTTCCACGAGAAACAACCACTGCCAGCCGGCAAGCCCGGCGGTCCCGTCGAGCTGGAGCAGCGCGGCGGAAAGCGGCGCGCCGACCACGCCCGCGAGTGCGGTCGACGTGAGGAACAGCGCAAACGCGCCGGCGCGCTCGCGCGCGGGGATCCAGTGCGTGAGGTAGAACAGCATCCCCGGAAGGAAGCCGGCCTCGGCCAGGCCCAACAGGAATCGCAGGCCATAGAACTGGCCGGGCGTGCGCACCAGCATCATGCAGCAGGAAAGGGCGCCCCACGTGATCATGATGCGCGCCATCCAGCGGCGCGCGCCGACGCGCTGCAGGATCAGGTTGCTGGGAATCTCGAAGGTGACGTAGCCCAGAAAGAACATTCCGGCGCCGAGCCCGTACACCGCGTCCGACAGGCCCAGGTCCGACTTCATCTCGAGTGCGGCGAACGAGATGTTGAAGCGATCGAGGTAGTTGACGATGTAGCACAGGAACAGAAACGGGATCAACCGGCGGGTGACGCGAGTAACGACCTCGGTTCCGGCGGCGCTCACCGCGCGCCGTATCCGCGCGCCATGCCGGTGGCGAACACCACCATCAGCGCGAGGAGCACGGTTTCGATCATACTGATCGTGGCATACGCGCGGGCGTTGTTCGGGACGACGCGTTCACCACGCCGCAGGGCCGCGCGCCACCGGATCAACGCGACCATGGGCGCGATCTCGAGCACGAGGATGAACGCGAACAGCGTCATCTTGGCCTGAAACAGATGGTTGTGGACATAATAGGCGGAGCCCTTCTCGAAGCCACCGAACGCGCGCAAGAGCCCGGTAATGAGCCACAGCGCCGCGGCCGCCCCCCACCAGTTGTCCGCGTAGAAGACCCGCGCGAGCCCGCCGCGGTCGAGCTCGCGGCGCAGCGCGCGGCCGCGCGCCCATACGGCGCCCATGCCGATCCCGAGTGCCAGGAGGTGCAGCGCCGCGAGCAGCCAGCGTCCGTTCACCGGGCCCTCATGCGATATTGTTGATCATGGGCTCGTGGCTCCGCCTGCTGCGCCGCTACTTCCTCGTCGGCATCGTCGTGGTCGTGCCGCTCGGCGTGACGGCATTCATTCTGATGTGGTCGTTCCGCGTGCTCGACGGCATTCTTGGCGCGCCGATCACACGCTTCACGGGCATCCGCGCGCCCGGGCTGGGCGCGTCGCTGCTGCTCGCGCTCGTGCTGCTGGTCGGGTGGGCCGTGCATCACTCGATCGGCCGCCGCCTGGTGCAGGCGTGGAACAGCGCGTTCTCCCGGTTTCCCGTGGCGGGGCGCATTTACGATGCCGGCAGTCAAATCGTGCAGGCGGTGCTGGGCGGCGGGCAGCATATGTTCATTCGCGCGGTGCTCGTCCCATACCCGACGGCCGATTCGTGGGCGATCGGCCTCGTGACCGACGACGATCCCGCGCTCTTCGCCACCGTGCTTGGCGAGCCGTGCGTGACCGTATTCCTGCCCACCACGTTTTCGGTGCCGCCCTCGGGATATCTGCTGGTCGTTCCCGTCGCGCGCACCCGGCCCCTCGGGATCAGCGTGGAAGAAGCGCTCAAGTTCGTCGTCTCGGCGGGAACCGTGCAGCCCGCTGAAGGCACCGCGCTCCGCGCCCGAGGGCTCGACCTGGCCAAGCTGCTGGACTGAGTTCGTCGCCTAGGAACGGGGTTGGGGCACGATCCGGAGATATGGTCGCGGCGCCTTCCATCCCGTCGGATAGATCTTCTTCGCATCGTCGTCCGACACCGAGCCCGCGATGATGACGTCATCGCCGGGCTTCCAGTTGACCGGCGTGGACACCTTGTGCTTGGCCGTGAGCTGGAGCGAGTCGATCACGCGCAACACTTCGTCGAAGTTTCGCCCCGTCGTCATCGGATACACGATGATCAGCTTGACCTTCTTGTCGGGACCGATCACGAACACGTTCCGTACGGTTTGATTGTCGGCCGCCGTGCGCCCGTCGCACGTCCCTTCGAGCTCCGCCGGGAGCATGCCGTACAGTTTCGAGACCTCGAGATCGCTGTCGCCGATCATCGGATAGTTCGGCGCGGCTCCTTGCGTCTCCTGAATGTCCTTGGACCACTTCTTGTGGCTGTCGACCGGATCGACGCTCAGGCCGATCACCTTCGTGTTACGCCGGTCGAATTCGGGTTTGAGCTTCGCCATATAGCCGAGCTCGGTCGTGCACACGGGAGTGAAGTCCTTGGGGTGGGAAAACAGCACGGCCCACGAGTCGCCGATCCAGTCGTGAAAGCGAATCTGTCCTTCAGTCGTCTGCGCGACGAAATCGGGAGCCACCTGGCCGATTTGCAGTGTCATGGTGCACCTCACGCCTTGGTTTTCGAGTTTCGGGTTGTTTAAATGTCGCCCCAATACCCGGGGTGTCCAGTCGGATCAGAACACTCGCCGCTTCAGGTGCTCCACGCGGAACTTGGCCGTATCGGCGCTGGCCATCACGGTCATCACGCCGGCCTGGACCGGGTCGCTGACGACGAGGTCCGCGGCATCGGGCACGCTCCCGGCCATGTTGAGGCTCACCACGAGGAGACCCTGCTTCCGGACCTCGCGCACCGCACGTTCGATGTCGCCCCCCATGAGCGATCCCGCGAGTACAAGCGCCACGGCGCGCGGCAGCCGCGCCACCGCCCGCACGGCGTCCGCGAGCGGCTGCTCGCCCACGAGCGGGATCGTGTCGATCGAGATGTGCTCGCCGCGGATGTTGTGGCGGTCGGCCTCCGAGATCGCGCCGATCGCGACCTGACCCACCTGCGCGCCGCCGCCCATGATGATGATGCGCTTGCCGTAAATCAGCTGCAGGGTTTTCACGAGCTCGACCGAGTGCACGATCTTGAGCCCGCGCAGCTCTTCCACGAGCGCGTTGGGCGCGTCGGGCAACTCGATCTCGAAGTACAGGCGCGATTCTCCCGCCTGCTCGGCGATGATGTCGATCGATGAGATGTCGCCCCGGTGCTTTGCGATGACCCCGGTGAGTTGATGGAGTACGCCCGGACCGGCGTCCGCGCGCACATTCACGCCAACCTTTTCCATGTCGCCCCTTCCTCCCCTGGGACCGGGTAAGTACGCCGGGCTGTTCGAGTAAGGCAAGGCCAGAGCAGGCGAGAGGGACGGCGAAAAGCGAAAGGCGGAGGGCCGGGGGAGGGGGCCCCGCGGAGCGGGACCCCCGGTACCGCCCTAGTGCTTCTCGAGCAGCGAGCCGTTCAGGTGGAAGAACCAGATTTCATTGTGATCCACCTGACCCGAGGGCAGGATTTTCTGGATCAGGTGCGCGTGGCCGTCGTCCGACACGCCGAAGTCGTCGTCATTGGTCACCGCGATCGTGTGACCCTCGTCGAGCAGGGTGACGCCCTCGGCCTTGTCGTGCGGATATCCGAAGGCGAGGAGATCGACGACGAGCGTCTTGGTGACGGGAACGATGTGGTTGGCCGCGAGACCGGAGTCGGTCAGTTGTTCGAGTGTCTTGCCTCCGAACAGCAGCCCGTTGGGTCCGTTGGCGGGATCGTTGACGTCCGTCGCGTGGCTGATATCGATCAGGTAGATCTTCTTCTGCGTGGATGCACCGGCCGGGTCGCCGAAGAACTTGCCGTCGCGCTCGTCCACGAGGAACTGCGTGGATGAGACCGCCTCGATTTCGCTCACGCCATAGCTCGGGCTGTCCATCAGGTAGGCGTACTGCTGCAACGCTCCCGTACGTGTATTCAGCACGATGATACGCAACAGACGCGAGGCCTTGGCGGCCGCCGAAGTGGGATTGAGCAGCGGGTCCTGGATCATACCGACCAGAATGCGTCCGTGATCGAGCGCCGCGAGCCCTTCCATGCCCTTGTTGGGCTGGCGCAGCGTGAGCACGGCGGGGAGCGGGTGCGGCCCGCCGCACGGGGAATCCTGCTCGAGGGTGCGGCCGTGGCGATCGAAGTGGATCATGAATGGGCCGTACTCATCTGACACCCAGAAGCTGCCGTCGTCCATCACACGCAGACCTTCCGAGTCGATGCCGTTCGGATCGAACGGGAGCAGCGTGCCGTCCAGCGCACGGGGCACCTCGCCGGTCGCGCCGCAGCCCGACGCACCGATCGGCAGGCCGGTCTTCGGATTGCCGTTCGCATCCTTCAGGACGACGACTTCACGCCGCACATACACCCCGTGCTCCAGCTCGAACCGTCCGATCTGCGGGTGGAAGTTCGGGACGGCGAACAGCTTATCGTTGCCCGAGCCGCTGACGTTGGGCCCGCGGTCGGTGAGCGACCAGATCACGCGGCCGTGACCATCGCGCGCGTCCACCGCGGACCCGAACCCGCCGTTGTAGACGTTGACGCCGGTGTACGTCGCGATCACGTCGTTCGGCAACAGGGGCGCGTGTGTCGCGCTCACGGCGACCGGCGTGGCCCGCGAATACACGCCGTGGGCGAACTGCAGCTCCGGGGCGGTGGCGGTGGTCGGTTCCGTACCGCAGGCGGCAAGGGTGAGACCGGCGATGGTGAGTGCCGCCATCGGGCCTCGGGAACGAAGAAAACCGGCGTCGCGCATTGCGTATCTCCGGGAATGAGGGATTCCAGTACGAGCCACGGACCGCTTCGAGCGACGAGAAATAGGCTGGCGAGACACTGCGGTTTGACCGAGGGAATGTCACAAGCGGGTAACGATCAGGTGTGCGGGGCCAGCTCCATGATCGCGCGGCGCGCCGCGAAATAACCGCACATCCCGTGCACGCCGCCGCCCGGTGGGGTGGACGAGGAGCAGAGATAGAGTCCCCGCACGGGCGTCGAGTAGGTGCGGCGGGTGGGACGCGCCCAGACCTGACTCAAGCCCGGCAGGCCGCCGTTAATGTCTCCACCAACGAGATTCGGATTCCAGGACTCGAGGGCGGCCGGCGGCTTGATGCTGCGCGCGATGATGCAATCGCGGAATCCGGGGGCGAACCGCTCGATCTGCTGCTCGATCCGCTCCCACATCGGGACACTCGAGCCGTTCGGTACATGGCAATATGCCCACACGGTGTGCTTCCCCGGCGGAGCGCGGCCCGGATCGAACAGCGTCGGCTGCACGAGCAACACGAACGGGTGCTCGGCACAGCGGCCGTTCGACGGCGCTCGCTCGGATTCCGCGATCTCGGCGAATGTCCCGCCCAGGTGCACCGTGGCGGCCCGCCGGCACGCGTCCGCCTTCCATGGCACCGGCGCGCTCAAGGCGTAGTCGAGCTTGTATGCGGCCGGGCCGTAGTGAAACGCGGTGAGCCGGCGACGATAGCGCGGCGGCAACCGCTGCCCGGCGATTTGCAGCAGGCCGCGCGGCGAGGCGTCGCACAACACCACCGGCGCGCGCGGCAGCTCCTCGAGCGCGAGTATCGGCCGATCGGTCACGACTTCACCGCCGAGGGACTCGAGATACGCGCCCAGTGCGAGGGATAACGCGCGTGAGCCTCCCTTCGCGAGCGGCCAGCCACCGGCATGGCCGGCGATCGCGAGCACGAGCCCGTAGCCCGCGCTGACCGGACGATCGAGCGGCAGCGACGAATGCGCTGCGATGCCGGCGAACAGCGCGCGCGCCCGGTCTCCCCGGAACATCGAGAACGCGAGTGCCTGCGCTGATCGCAGCCCGAAGCGTCCGAAGCGGAGCATCGTCCAGGGGTGGGCAAACACGGCGAGCGGGGCGAGCACGAGCGTCTTCAGGGTATCCCATTCTCGCACGAAGCCGCCGAGCAGGTTCTCGTAGGCCGGACCGTCGAGCCCGAGCTCGCGGGCCGTGGCCGCCACGGAGCGCTCGAGCACGACGGCCGTGCCATCATCGAACGGATGCGCGAGGAGCGCGGGCGAGTGCACCCAATCGAGACCGTGCTGTGCGAGTGGGAGCGTAGCGAAGAAGGGCGAGGCGATGGCGAGTGGAAAGACGGCGGAGCAGACGTCGTGCAGGAATCCGGGCTCGGTCAGCGCGGCGGTGCGGGCGCTGCCGCCGATTTCGTTCGCCGCCTCGTAGACGCGCACCCGGCGCCCCGACTGCGCCAGTGTGATGGCGGCCGCGAGCCCGTTCGGGCCCGAGCCGACCACAACCGCATCGAGCTCAGCGCCGCCTCGCTCCACTCACGAACCGACGCGGTCGAGCATGTACAACCGGTGCTGTTCCTGACCGGACGCGTCGTGCCAGCGAATGGTGGCGCTCCACTGGGTGCGCGAAATGCGATGCCACGTGAAGGAATTCTGCGCCTGTTTCGCGGGCTCGAAATGAACGGTGCGCGAGTCGAGACTCGTGGCTTCCCACTCGGCGCCGCCGCCGCGATTCTTGATTGCGCCATTTTCGAGCACGATCGTCCCGCTGTCCGAGGCGTCATGGAAGCTCGAGTCCCCGAACGTCCGGGTGTCGATCGTCGAATCGTTGCGAAAGTGATACGATTGGTAGAACGGCTCGCCCGCGTGCGTGCCGCGCCAGCGGCCCTCGAGCCAGCGAAGCGCCTGAAAGTCGGCCAGGGTCGTCTTCGGAGTGTGGGCGCGCTCCGCGAGGGCCATCAGAGACACGAGGAGCAGAAAGTAGCGAGTCATGTGTTCATTTTATCCTGATTATCTTCCCAGCCCAACTCATACACGGATGACCATGGCTGCTGTTCGCGCGTTGTCCTTCACAGTCGTGGCGATGGCTCTCGCCGCATGTGGCGGCAACTCGAACAGCACGATGAACACCGGTCCGGACACGACTCCCGCGAATGCCGCCTATGTCTGCGTGGGCCAGGCGCTTCCGACGACCGCGGCGAGTACGGTGACCATTTCCGGAACAGTCACCGAGATCAACGTAAGCCCTATGGCCGTTGCCGGCGCAACGGTAGAGGCGTTCAACAACGGAAACGCGACGGCACTTGCTTCGACGACGACAGCGTCCGATGGGAGTTATTCGATCTCGGTCAGCACGGGCGGCGCTCCTCTCGACGGCTATCTGAAAATCAGCAAAACAAACTACGACACGACATACCTCTACCCGTCTGCGCCGCTCGTGGCGAGTGTCTCGGGAGCAAAGATTGTCCTTCTGACCCCGGGAGAATTGGGAACCTTGGCCTTCGTCGCCAACGTGACGCTATCGCCGACCAATGGACTCGTCGTTTTGACCGTGGTTGATTGCACTGGAAAGGTCGTGAGCGGGGCGACGGTGTCTTCCAGTCCCGCAGCGGGGACCACCCGCTATAACTCGGGCGGTGCGCCGAACCAGTCGGCGACTGCCACTGACGTTGATGGACTGGCCTATCTCCTGAATGTCCCCGCAGGGAACGTCGCGGTTCAAGGGATGAGCAGTGCACACATGCTGCGTTCGCACAGCCTCGATGCCCGCGCCGGCGCGATCACGCAGACGATCCTCGCTCCCGGACCCACCACTCCACCGGAATGATTGATCCCATGGCATTCGGAAAATGCTCTCTTTCGCTCATTGTCTGCACCGGCGTCGTGCTCGGCTGTCGCGGAGCCCGCGAAGGCAGGGCCTCCCAGGCCGCGGCGAACCGGGTCGACTCAACACCCGCCGCACCAGCGCCCGCGGCGGCAGCAACCGCGCCAGCCACGTACAACGCGCGCTTCGAAACGAGCGCGGGCACGTTCGTCGTCGAGGTGCACCGCGACTGGGCCCCTCTTGGCGCAGACCGGTTCTACGAGCTGCTGCAGTCGGGGTATTATGACGACGCACGCTTCTTCCGTGTGATTCCCGGGTTCATGGCGCAGTTCGGAATCAACGGCGATCCGCATGTGTGGGCGTTGTGGAGTGTGCGCCGGCTCCCCGATGATCCTGTGCATCAGAGCAACACGCGCGGGATGGTGAGCTTCGCGACGGCGGGCCCGAACACGCGGACCGCGCAGGTCTTCATCAATTACGGCAACAACAGCATGCTCGACGGACAGGGATTCGCGCCGTTCGGACAGGTAGTCCAGGGGTTGGACGTGGTCGATCGGCTGTATTCAGGATACGGCGAAGGCGCGCCCGAGGGGCGAGGGCCGGATCAGGAACGGATCTGGGCGGAAGGCAACGCGTACCTGAAGCACGATTTCCCGAAGCTCGACTATGTAAAAAAGGCGACCGTCGTCGCCCAATAGCGCTAGTCACGCGATAGCGCGTTCCAGAACTCGATCATCCGCGGGTGCACCGGCCGGCCCGTGCGGACGCGCCAGCGAATTTCGTAGGCCACGATTTTCCGCAGGATGCGATTCCGCGCCCGCGGGACGCGTTCGGCGAGGCGCGCGCGCTCCTTGCCGTTGCGCTTGCGTCCCGGCTCGAGATAGTCGGCCAGATAGAGCATTTTCCCCACGTCGTCCCACCCGGCGTAGCCGGTGCTGTGATAGCGAATGGCGTCGAGGACGCCCTGATCCGTCTCGCCATCCTGAGCGGCACGATCCGCGGCAGCGCCGCCATGAGGGACTCTGTCAGGCAGGGGCGCATCGCGCAGCGCATCGTGCAGCCACGCGGCTTTGAGCCAGCGGTCGCGCTCCGCGTCCGAGACTTCCATCCGGTCGGCCCACTCTCCGAGCAGCGCGGCAACGCGCTCGATGTGCTCCTTGCGCCGGCGCCCGACCTGCGCCCACCCCGGTAGCCCGAAATCGTGGGCCGAGAGCTCGCGGCGCGTGAGCCGCCGGGCGCGACCGGGAATCCAGCGCCGCACCTTGCGGCGATACGTGTCGTACGCCGCCCCGAATCGCCGTTGCAGCTGTCGCTCCTCCACCACCACCACAAAGGTGTGCATGGCCAGCGCGACGAGGATGCCATATGCGGCGACGTCGCGCGAACGCGCGAGCATGACCCATCCTGCAATCACGCACAGGACGGCGAGGTACATCGGATTCCGGACGTACCGGTAGGGGCCGCGTGCCACGAGCTCCCGCGGTGGATCGATCGGCGCGGGAGTGCCGCGACCGATGGTCGCGAAGTTCCAGACGCACCAGCTGTACAGCGCGACACCGAGCAGGAAGAACGCCGCCGCGAGGAGCAACCGGGGGAGGCCGAGTGCCACGCTCGACACGTGCCGACCCACCATGGCGTACGGGACGTACACCGCGACGGTAGCGGGGACGAGAAGCGTGAACAGCAGGTTCTTGAAAAAGAGTGCGGCCCGCATGCTACTCGATTATGGCAGCGTGACCGCACAGCTCGGCAAGGGCCTGGCTCACATCCATGGCGTGGGACTCGGTAAAGGCTCTCGCTTCCCGCTCGAGCGGATTGGCATGATAGCTCAGGTGGCGCAGCAACCCGGCGGCGTAGTCTCGCGCGAAACTCGTCCAGGTGCCGCGCACGAACTGCGCGACGTGCACGAGCTCGTGGATCAGCAAGAGCATGTCACGACAGTCGCATTCATCGAAACGAGACTGGCGGAGGTAGATTGTGTGCCCCAGCGCCATGCCGGCGGGACGGACTGGCACTCCGGGAAACCTTGCCCCACAGCGCAAGCGGATGCGGTCGAGGTCGACGCTCGGGAAGAAGGCGGTGTAACAGCGGTCGAGGATTCTCTTGGCACGGGCCGGGAGGGGGGCCCGAGCACCCGGATTGACGCCATTCAGGAACGCCGCGGTGCACCAGTACCCCGGCGGTCCGAGGGCCCATCCCAACGCCTGGGCGAGGCGCATGTCTCGAAGTCCTAGTTTGCTTTCAGCACGTCTTCGACGAACGTCAATGCCTTCTGCTCGACCCAGGCTTTCGAAACGGCGTCGACGCCGATCGTCCCCAGGCGATCGCCGGCTCCCGTGACGCTGCGCACCTTGCCCGGTGAAGGCTTGATATCGCGCTGCACGAGGATGCCGCGGCGCGGGTCGTATTTGAAGAGCAGCGCGGAGGCGAGGGCGGTGCGTCGCGCCTCGGCACTCCCCGGTTTTGGGGTGAAGGAGAGGGCGACACTGGGGTAGGCGTCTTCCCGAGTGGTATTGTCGCGGGTCGAGGCCTCGTGTCCCGCGGTCTTGAGCTCCGCCGTGAACTCTTCGAGCACCGGCCGCACGGTGCGGCGCAACGATTCGGCGCACGCCTGGCGCTTGCGATCCACACCGTCATGGCCGCGGCCGCTCGTGTTGGGCTCGACCGTAGCCGAACGCTCGGCATAAGCCGCCAGCAGCGCCCGCAGCTTGTCTGCCGCGCCGCTCACGCTACACCCGGCTCACTCGAGCGCGGAACCGCTCGCGCCACCGTTCGGGAAGGGCCGGCAGCTCGCTCACGCGCTGCAGCAGATCGGGATCCGCGTGCTGCGAGGTGTAGAGCTCCGCCACGAGCGCCACCGACATCGCGTGCGGATCACGCGCAATCACCTCGATTGCATCACCCACGCGAACCGTTCCTTCCTTCTCTACCGCCAGGTAAAAGCCGTTGCGGCGGCTGTCCTGGAAGCGTTGCACCATTCCCGGATCGTTGAATCGGATGCCGAGTTTGAAGCACGGCATGCGCGGCTGCGTGATGATGAACTCGGCCGAACCGGCCCGGAGCCGGTCTCCGATGTGCATTGCGGTTTCGAGCAGCCCCGTCACCGTGAGATTTTCGCCGAAGACTCCCCATGGCAGCTTGACGCCCGGCAGCTCCTGCTGCCACCAGGGGTAGTGCTCCGACGGATAGACGTATACGGCCTTCGATCTCCCACCGTGCACCGAGAGATCTGACTGTTCATCGCCATCGAGATTCGTTGTCCGGACCGCCACCGGCCCCTGGACGGGGTCCTTGAAAATCGAGGTCAGGACCGTCTTGTCCTGCCAGGTGACTTCCCGGGGACGCCCCACGTGAATGGACAGAATCTTCATGGCGTTCTGATCGGGGTCCCCTGGGCAGAGGCCAGGCGCCAGCGGCCGTCCTGCTCGACAAACACGTGGGTGTAGCGGCTCTCCGCGGTGAACGGCGTTCGATCGAAGCGCCCGCGCATTTGCGTTCGGCCCGTGATGACCGCCGTCGTACCGTAGCGGCGCGACTCGACCTCGGTTGAGTCGATGGATTCGAACAGGAGCTGGCCGGATCCCACCAGGTCGAGCAGGGCATCGCGCGGAACGCGTGAGCCAGTCATCACGTCGATCAGGATGAAGTCGGTGGTGAGCGCGCGGTCGAGCGACGCTACGTCGCGCGTGAGGAGCGAGCGAAAGAACTCCCGGTCAGCCGCTGCTGGATCGGATTGCGTGGCCATCCTGAAGGGAAACTTAACTCTGAAGGAGCGCCCCGCGATCTTCGAAACCCTGTGGTGACACAGTCGATCACGACTTCGGCTTGTCCTGCTCCTCCGACCGTCGCAGCCATTCCACGGTGATGTAGGTGACCGTGTCCCACGCGTTGTGAATCCCAATGAACAGGAGCAAGAGGGCGGCGCCAGCCAGGATGAACAGCGATTCGGCCGGGTGACGCCGAAACGTGATGGCCGCGATGAACATCGACGTGTACGCGAGGAGGGGCAGGATCGTATGCCACAGCCAATCTTCGAACACTGGCTTGTAGTTGAGTGGCCGGAGCGCCCGTCGCAGGACGATGATCGTGTAGACGATCCCCGCCACGCCAACAATGTCCAACGCGAGATTGGCTCTCCCGAGATCCGGCCAGGGAGCGCTGACAATGGCGGCGATGAGTAGAACGGCGCAGAAGTGGACGACGGTGGGCGTGCCGAACGCGGCGATCTCCCCGATTCCGCCGCGGCGCGGGCTCTGCGCGATCAACGTGAGCACCACGAACTGCAGGCCAGTGAGCGCCGCGGCCGACGAACCCACGATCACATAAAAGTTGTCCCAGTTCGCGAACGGCGAAGTGGCGATCTCCTCCGCCAGGAGCGTCAGAATCGAACGGAAAGCTCGAGTCCCGGGGCGCCGTGCAGCGCGAGCAACGGGACCAGACTCGCCTCGAATGCCGTCTTCCGCTGTTCTGCCTTGCGGCGCGCGACCACGTTGTCGTGATGCCCCATCAGTGCGTACGACGCGAACATGATACTCAAGCCACCCACCCCCGCCGAAAATGACGCCAGCGATCGCGGGGCGGCAGGCTGCAGGAATAGAGCGATGCCCACCGCTGTCGAGACGACGCCCGACGCCATGCCGATCTTCACGATCCCGAGCCGCTGGCCATCCGAGTTGACCGTTGCGTTCCAGGCGCTCGTCACCAGGGAGGTTACAGCGGAGCCATAGGTAAGGCCGCGCAACGCGACATTGGTCATCTTCATCGTGTGCGAGGGGGGATTGGGGTCCGCGGCATAGACAATCTGAATGCGTGCCGCCTCAGCCAGTGTCAAGCCGTTCAGGTCGAGCCAATCCCTGAACGCCGTGTCTCCGGCGAGCTGGGCAACATATGCGTTGTTGTTCGCACGGCGCACTCGGCGCACGATGTCGCTGCGCCCGGTGAGCGCCAGGAGATGGCCAACGGCGCACAGGGTCCCCGTCTTCCGATCGACGAAATACGGAGTGGGATCCGCGTAGTCGTAGTTGTGCGGAAACAACCCTCGATCTCGATACCCGCGCAGTGTCGAGAGGAGACGGGCGCGCCGCGCGCGCTGTGCCAACGTCAGGCTCTGGACGTCGCGCGTCACAAGCTCGGACAGCACGCTGTCCAGGTGCGCTTGAGCGCGAATCACGCCGGGGTCCTTTTTCTTGACGGAACCGGCGCGCGCCGCGGCGAATACGACGCCCAAACCGAACAAGATCGCGACAGGACCGGCGAGACGAGAGGCGCGCATAGGTGACCTCCGGGGAGCATGTACCGCAGTTCCTACTATAATGTCATACTCTCATTCGGGCGGCTCGCCCGCAAGCGGGTAGCTCCAGGGTTGCGAGCGCGCGCCGTTCGAGGAATCTTGTTGGTTGACCATTGGAAAAGGCAACGATGATCCATTGTGGCAGCCCGGTACGGTCGCTTGCTGCGATCGCGATGATGGCATCGATGTTCGCCCTGGGCGCGTGCCACACCTGGCGTCACCTTGACGCGAGTCAGATCGAATCCGACGAGATCAATCGCGTCTGGGTGACGCAAGCGGATCAGAACACCGTCATCATGAGTGCCCCGCGATTGTTCGGCGATACCATCGCCGGCTTCGTCGAAGGCCAGTACCGCGAGATGCCGCTGGCCGATACGCGAAATCTCCAGGAGCGGGTGTTCGCCGCCGGCAAGACCACCGCGCTGGGGGTGTCAATCGGCGCGGTCACGTTGACGGGGATGATCTACATGGCCAACCGCAGCTACGTGGGAGACGGGAAGACGTGCAACTACGGCATCGACGCCGTGACGGTCCCATGCTGCGCAGGGCAGAGCACGGTGGTATGCTGAGAAGCGCGTCCGTCACACTCCTCTTCATTCTCGCTGCCTGCCACACCATGCGGCCCGTCGCGACCAGCGATCTGACCTCGACCACCATCGATCGTGTGTGGGTCACGCGAACCGACTACAGCATGCTCATTTTCAGCGCACCCCACGTCACGGGCGACACGCTCGCGGGGTTCGTGGAGGGGGTGTACCGTGAGATGCTGTTGTCCGACACGAGAGCGGTGGAGCAACGCGTGACGGCGCCGGGTCGGACGACGGCATTGAGTGTCGGCATCGGCGCGGTCGTGCTCTCGGGAATGATTTACATGGCCAACCGCAACTACGTGGGCGACGGGCAGACCTGTTACGCGGGATACAACGGCATCATCGTGCCGTGTTGCGCGGGGAAGAGCACGATCAACTGCTGAGGCGGGGGGTTGGCTGTCATTCGATCAGCGCGCTCGCAATTCTGCGCGCGGCGTAGATGCCGATGCCCGTACCCACGAAGCTGACGATGAATGCCGTGAAGACGCCCGCGAACGCGCCGAGCCACCAGCCGAGCCAGCCGCCCGCGGTCGCGCCGATAAATGTTACGAGCTTGGACATCATCGAAGCGGTGCCTCTCCTCGCACGGGTTGCGATGGCGTTCGAGTCTTTCTAATATGCGGTTGTTCACGCCCGTAATCTCACTCAACCAAGGAGGTGATCCTTTGTCTAGTCATATAGCCCCGCGCGACCTGGCATGGGCAAGCGATCGCCTGATTCGTAGCTAACCAAGGACCGAATCGCGATCTGCGCCGCAGGTTCAGCACCGGCAGACGATCGTGCCGGGCGCGCGCAGGACAAAAAGACCGCGCCGTTGGGTGTTCGGCCCAGCGGCGCGGTCGTGTTTCATGCTTCTAGTACGATCCGCCGTGCAGCGTCAGCGCCACCGCCCAGCTCACCCCGCACATCGCGATGATGCGGAGCCAGCTCCAGCCGTTCACGGAGCGGCTGAATCCGATCAGGGGAAAGTTGCACAGCCCGGCGATCGCGCCGCACACCGCCGCGAGCACGAGCAACGCCATGTTCATCGCGTGCGTGCCCGCGTCCTGGGCCCACGTTTGACGTGCCGCATCGTTCGCGAAGCGCGTGCCCGCGGCTTGCAGAGTCGTGAGTCTGTTTTGGAACAGCAGCTTGGCGAGCGGCGGACCGAACGTGCGCGCGACGAGCTGCCAGCCGAGCGTAACCACGAGAAAGCTGGCGATCAGCTGCAGTCCAGACATACGTCCTCCTCCAGTAGAGGTGTCTGGGCGCGCGCCTAAACTATGGAACCGTGGGAACGGCTCCGCGACACGGATCACGTGTCACGGATCTGATTG
The DNA here is from genome assembly GCA_035517615.1 of Gemmatimonadales bacterium. Lineage (GTDB taxonomy): Bacteria > Gemmatimonadota > Gemmatimonadetes > Gemmatimonadales > GWC2-71-9 > AG25. Next base: position 32,957 of record DATIYM010000058.1, on the reverse strand, counting down.
AATCTTAAGGAGCTAGCTGTCGCTGTAGGGTCGAGGACTGGGCTCAAGAGGAAGTCATGCGGACGCACGCTGAACCCCGCGAGGCGCAGGAACGTGGCGACCTGACTCCAGTGGCGCGTCTCGTGTAGCAGCGTCTGAAGCATGAGCTTTCGCGGTGTGACCATCCGCGTGTACGGACCAACTTTTATTTCCCGCGCGGCATCCCATTGGACCGACGAAGCATTCTCGAGCAGCGCTCGCAACGCGGGGCGGGTCGTGTGGCCGAACTGAAACAGGGCCGCAACGTCGTCCGGCGGGATCGCTGGCGTGTCCGTCAGCGCTACGCCAGCCGGGTGGCGTTGCGCCATCCGAGCACCCTTGACGCGATACATCTCAAGATGTATCGTCATGACACTGCTTAACGTAATATCGTAACAACGTATGGAGGAGAAAACATGAGACCACGGGGTTTTGCATGGCCGGGCGCGTTCGCCGGATTCGCGTTCGGTGGCCGGCGCCGCCAATGGTTCGGGGCGGGAGACATGAAGTACGTGATTCTCGAGTTGCTCAGGGACAAGCCGCGCCACGGCTATGAGATCATGAAGGCACTCGAGCAGCGGATGCACGGGTGCTACTCGCCGTCACCAGGGAGTGTATATCCAACTCTGCAGCTTCTGGAAGACGAAGGATTGGTCAAGGCCAGAGAAGTCGAAGGCAAGAAGGCGTACGACGTCACCGCGGATGGCATGAAGTTCCTCGATCAGCACCAGGACGTGGTGGCGGACATTTTCGACCGCGTGAGCGAGGCGGTGGATCAGGCAGTTGGCGGAACGATGGGGGACGTCAACGAGGGCACGGCGCGCCTCGTGAAGGCGGTGTACCGCCGGGGGTGGCGCTCGAGCGACGAGGCGCGGCGGAGGATCGCCGACGTTCTCGCGCGCGCGACGAAGGAAATCGAGGAGGCAACCACATGAACACGATCCGGGCTTCTGACACCGAGCGCGACGAAGTCGCGCGGATTTTGCAAGAGGCGGCGGGAGCCGGGCGTTTGTCCACCGAAGAGGCGGGCGAACGAGTGGCACAGGCGCAGACCGCGCGGTTCCGCGAGGAGCTCGCGGCGCTGATCTCCGATCTTCCGGAAGGCTCTGGGTTCCGGCAGCTTCCCGCCTTGTACCCGCCTGCGCAGCGGCGAGCGAGCGCGTGGTTCGCGTGGCGGCTGTTGCGGGCCGGGGCTCTCGCGCTGCTGTTCGTTGGAGCGCTAGGTCTGATCGGGTTGCGATGGTTACTGTTTCCGTTCTTCTTTCCCGTCTGGCCGCTGGCGTTTCTTTTCTTCGGGACGATGGTGCTGCGACGTCGCTGGATGTGGCGGCGCAGGTACTGGGGCAGAGGCCAGCCGTATTGGAACGCGACGCGCTACGAGTTCTAGCAACACAACGCCCCCTCGACTGAGGGGGCGTTTCGTTAGCTAAACCGCGTTGCCTTCCACAATGTCACACCCGCGGCGACGAGCAACGCAAGCGACAGGAGGACGAGAACGCCCATCGCACTCCAGTTCAACGCCAAATGCGGAACCTGAGCAACCGTTGCGAACCCGATAAAAACCACCGTCGCGCCACACACGATGGCCCAATCCACCCACGTGCGGCGATGCTCGCCTCCCGCTTCGCCGGACAACGCCGACTCGACGTAGGTCCGATCGACTCCATACTTCTCGCCCTCGCGCCTGCCGGCCTCGCGCCACTGTTCATGCTCCAAGGGATTGGCGGTCGCGAGTGCAATGGCTGCCGCACCGAGCGCCATGACTACCGAGCCGCCGATCACGCGGGCGTAGGTTCCCGCGCCTCCGCCGTGCAGCTCGCCGAATACGAGCGTGCCCCATGCGAGCCCCCACAATTGATTCGTGTTCGAGAGCGGAATGCCGCGGCTGATCCCGATGTACTTAGCGGCGTACTGCTGGAACAGATCGCCGATCACCCACACGAACCCACCGCACAGGAGCCAGAAGACGATCGTCTTCGAGCGCGCGAGCTCGGCGGCGAGCGGGGCGACGCCACCGCGATCCGATAGCGCGAGCACCGTCATCATCACCACTTCTCCGATCGAAAAAAACGTGACGAACGAGAGGGGATTCATGCCGGTCAGGTAGGCCTTGCGATACGGGATGTACATCGTGCCCCACAGCGCGCCGGCCATGAGGGCCGCTACGACGCCGCGCAACGCGTGGCCGCTTGGCGCCTGCGTCGATGACGTGATCGCGAGCAGCGTCGCGCCGGCGAACATGAGGACCGCGCCGCCCAGCACGCCAAGCCGGCGGCTCCGACCGGCGCCGCGCAGCTCATTGAAGAACACGAATCCCCACACGATGCCGAGCAGCGAATTCGAGTTCCACAACGGGAACGCGATCGAGAGGCCGATGTCGCGAATCGCGAACACGGTCAGCGTGTTCGCGACCGCCCAGAGACAGCCGGCGAGAACCGCCCAGATGATGAGATGCGGTGCCTGACGCACGTCGGCCGAGATTCCGGAGTTGCCGCGGATCAGCGCGGGCAGGGTCCAGCGCGCGAGAAATACGCCCAGCACCATGAGCAGCGAGATCACGACTGGCGGGAAGCCGAGCGTGACCATCTTGGTCGGCGCTTCGGCCGCGCCGAGCCACGCGCCGGCGGCGAATCCCGAGAGCACGCCCACGAGCTGCAGCTGGCGCAGGCGTACGGTCCCGACAGCCGGCGCGGCCGCTACCGGATCCATCGCAACACCACGAGCCCCAGGGCGAGCACGAACACCGGCACCCAGAATTGGGCGTCGCCGAGTACCGCGCGGAATCGGGAGCGGTTCACTCCCAGGAGACCTCCCCCACTTCGGCGACGGCGTGGTCGTGCAGCTGATCGGTATCGGCGCCCACGCCCACCGCGACGATGGCATGCGGCGCGTGGTCGAAGGCGCGACGATAATCTTCGAACGGATCGCGTCTCTCGATGTACCACGATCCGTTCGCGTCCTCGCCGCGGCGCAGCACGATGACCGCGCGGGAATTCCCGGTCCAGCTGCGAAACGTATCGCCCACCGGTTCAGCGTTGCCCCAGCTGTAGTACAGCGTGCGGCCGTCGTCGAATACGAGAAACACCCGAGCCGGACTGTCGTCCCGCTCGCGGGAGCGCAGCGACGCGTGGTGCAGCGGCGTCTCGGTGCGCCAGCGCCAGGTAAGCTCACCGTGCGCGGGGCGCAGCGGAACGTGCAGGCGATGAACCGCGAACCCGGCCTCGGCATTGGCTTCGACGCGCAAGGCGTGGCCACGCGTGACGCTGTACTCCGGCGCGCCGACATGCCGGACGCGCTCGAGCGTCCAGCCGCCGGGCAGCCCCGGCCCGGGATGGCTGAACGCCAGGTTCGTCAACACCTGCAGCGCGAGCACGCCGCCGATCACAACGGCTGCTCCGCGTAGTGACAGGCGGCGAGCTGTCCGGGCGTGATTTCCCGCAGCGCCGGGCGCTCGGTTCGGCAACGCTCGTTTTTCTGCGGGTGCGGGCACCGCGTGTGAAACGGGCAACCGGCCGGCGGGGAGGACGGCGACGGGAGGTCTCCCGAGAGCACGAGACGCGAGCGGCGAACGGCGGGGTCGGGCACCGGCACGGCGGACAACAACGCGGTCGTGTACGGATGGCGCGGGCGCTCATAGAGCACCCGGGCCGGCCCGAGCTCGACGATCCTGCCCAGGTACATGACGGCAACGCGATCCGCGATGTGGCGCACCACGGCCAGGTCGTGCGCGATAAAAAGGAATGTGAGCTGCCGGTGCTCCTTGAGATCTGACAGCAGATTCAGCACCTGTGCCTGCACCGAGACATCGAGCGCGCTCACCGGTTCGTCCAGCACGAGGAACTCGGGCGCGAGCGCCAGCGCGCGCGCGATTCCGACGCGCTGGCGCTGACCTCCCGACAGCTCGTGCGGGTAGGCGCCCGCGTGCGAGGGATCGAGGCCAACCTCGACGAGCAGCGCGCCGATGCGTGCCTCTCGCTCTTTGCGGGTCCCGAGGCGATGAATGATGAGCGGCTCCGCCAGCGCTTGTCGCACCGTCATGCGTGGATTGAGCGAGCCGTAGGGGTCCTGGAACACGATCTGCATCCGGCGCCGTGCCTGCCGCAGCTCGCGGGGCTTGAGCGACAGCACGTCGATGTCGTGCACGCGCACGGTTCCCGCGTCGGGCTCGACGAGCCGCAGAATCGCACGGCCCGTCGTCGACTTGCCGCACCCCGATTCGCCCACCAGTCCCAGCGTTTCCCCGGCGGCAATGGAGAAGGAGACGCCATCCACGGCTCGCACCGCGCCGCGCGAGGGTCCGAAGCCCAGGAATGTCCGGCCGATCGGGAAATGCTTCACGAGATCGCGCACGTCGACCAGCAGCGCGCCGTCATTCATGGCGGTCGTCGCGCCGCCCGGGTTCTTCGAGCAGCCAGCACCGCGCGGTCCGAGCGTATCCCGCATCCCGCGTCCCGGGCTCCCTGCGTTCGAACAGCGGTGGTTCGTCGGCGACGCATCGCTCCCAGGTGTAAGCACATCTCGGGTGAAACCGGCACCCGGCGGGCCATCCGGTCGCCGCGGGAACCTGCCCCCGGATGCCGGCCAGCCGGCGGCGTGGATCGTCGAGCCGCGGGACCGAGCGCAGCAATCCTTCCGTGTAGGGGTGTAGCGGATGCGCGAACAGGTCTCTGGTGGTCGCGGTCTCGACCACGCGCCCCGCGTACATGACGACCACGCGATCGACCGTGTCGGCCACCACCCCGAGTTCGTGCGTGATGAGAATCAGCGCCATGCCGAGCTCCGCCTGCAGGCGCTCCAGCAGCTCGACGATCTGCGCCTGGATCGTGACGTCGAGCGCCGTGGTGGGCTCGTCGGCGATCAGGACCTTCGGATGGCAGATGAGCGCCATGGCGATCATTACGCGCTGCAACATTCCGCCCGAGAGCTGGTGGGGGTAGGCGTCGATGCGCCGCGCCGGGTCTGGAATGCCGACGAGCTCGAGCATCTCGAGAGTTTTCGCGCGAGCGGCGCGGCGCGACAGACGTTGATGCACGATGGCCGCCTCGGACACCTGGTCGCCGATCCGGAACACCGGGTTCAGGCTGGCGTGCGGCTCCTGAAACACCATCGCGATCTCGGCGCCGCGCACCGCGCGCAGCTCGCCTGGCGTCAGGCCGAGCAGGTCGCGTCCCTCGTATTGGATGACGCTGCCCGCGAGAATGTGGCCGGGCGGCTCGGGCACGAGCCGGAGCAGCGACAGGGCCGTGACGGTTTTCCCGCATCCCGATTCGCCCACGAGCCCCAGCGTCTCGCCGGGATAGAGGTCGAACGAGACGCCGTCGACGGCACGAGCGATGCCCTCGCCACGCTCGGTGACGAAGTACGTCTTGAGATCCCGCACCGAGAGCAGCGGCTCGTTCACGCGTCGCCGACCCGGTAACGGCGTGGGTCGAGCGCGTCGCGCAGCGCATCGCCCACGGCGTTCAGGGAGGTCACGACGAGCGCGATCGCGAGGCCGGGGAAGAGCGTGCTCCAGGGAGCGGTCGCGAGTTGGGCCGCACCGTCGGCGATCATGTTGCCCCAGCTCGGGGTCGGGGGCTGCACCCCGAATCCGAGAAACGACAGGCCGGCCTCGAGCAGCATGACATTGCCGATGCCGAGCGCGGCCGAAACGACGATGGGGGTGAGCACATTGGGAATCACGTGCCGGGCGATGATCCGCCCCGGCTCGCCACCGATGGCGCGGGCCGCGACGACGAACTCGCGCTCTCGCAACGCGAGCACCTCGGCGCGCACGAGCCGGCTCGTGCCGAACCAGCCCGTGAGGCCGATAATGAGGACGAGCAGCACGAGCGGAAGATGCTCCCACAGCGCCACCGCCAGGAGGAGCAGATAGATCCGCGGCACGGCGAGGCCCACATCGACGATACGCATGAGCACGGCATCGATCCCCCCGCGCATGTACCCCGCGACGGCACCCACCAGCGCGCCGATCGTCACGGCAAGCAGCATCGCGAGTGCGCCGACGGACAGCGACACGCGCGAGCCATAGATCAGTCTGCTCCACACATCCCGACTGTAGACGTCGGTGCCGAGCGGATGCAGGAGCGACGGCGGCCTGTTCTGGAGCGCGATGATGTCGAGCGGTTGCGATGGAGGATAGCGCGTGACCCACGGCGCCGCGATCGCCAGCAGCACGAACGTCGTGACCATGAAGATGCCGAACCACGCGAGCGGATGCTGAAAGAAGCGGCGGCCCCACGCGCGTCTGATCCCGCGCCGCTGCGCCTCGAGGGATACGAGCAGCGCGATCGCGACCGCACCGAGCGAGATGACCGGCGCACCCGCGATCACGCGTCGTGCACGCGGATCCGTGGATCAGCGGCGGCATACAGCAGGTCTGTCACCGCGCTGCCCAGCACCACCATCACGCTGGCCGCGATCACGACCGCCATGATCACGGGATAGTCGCGCCGGAACACCGCCTCGGCCGCCAGCCGGCCCATTCCAGGCCACGCGAACACGGTTTCCACGAGCACCGCGCCCGTGAGCAGGAACGGCAGCGACAGGCCAAACAGCGTGATGAACGTGAGCAGCGCGTTTCGCAGGGCGTGCACGAGCACGAGCCGGCCCTCCGAGACGCCCTTGGCGCGGGCCGCGCGAATGAACGGCTGTTGAATCACCTCGAGCATCGCCGCGCGCTGGTACCGCGCCGTCCCTGCGGCTCCCACCCCGCCGAGCACGAGCGCCGGCAGCGCGAGATGCCAGGCGTCGTCGCCGAACCGGGCGAGCCAGGGCAGCGAGCGATGCACGACCGGATCGCTCATCCCGCCGACCGGCACCCAATGGAGCCACTCCCCGAACACGAGCAGCGCGAGCAGCCCGAGCCAGAATGTCGGGACGGAGCTGAGGAACAGTGTCGCGTATCCCAGGAGCACATCGCGTATGCGACGGGCGTGCGTCGCCTGGTAGATCCCAAGCACGAGCCCGAGCAGCAAATCGATCGCCAGCGCCGTTCCGGTGAGCACGAGCGTATCCGGGATGGTCTCCGCGAGAATCTCGGAGACGGGGCGCCGCTCCGCGAATGACTCCCCCAGATCGCCGTGGGCGAGGGCGCGGAGGTAATCCACATATTGCACGAACAGCGGGCGGTCGAGCCCGAACTCCTCACGCACGTGCTGTGTTACGGCCGGATCGACGTAGCTCTCGCCTTGGGGAAGAAACGGCTCACCGGGCGCGAGATGAATGATGAAGAAGACCAGCGTGACGACGGCGAAGATGATGATCAGAGACGCGGCGAATCGCCGCACCAGCCATGTCGTCACTAGGACCCGACCGAGTCCCGCTGGATCAGGCGGTCGGCGGGGATGCGCCACGTGCGCACGGTCGCCCACCAGGAATCCGGGTGAATCGTGACATTCTCGATCCGACCATGCACTGCCGCGACATTCGTGGTCGCGAACAGAAAGACGGCGGGCGCGTCCTGATTGAGCATGTCCAGCGCCGCGCGCCATTGCCGCCGAGCGAGCGGGAAATTGAAGACGGACCTGGCCTGATCCACCGCTCGGTCGAACGCGGGGTTCACGTAGTGGAGATAGTTCGACTGTCCCACCCCGGCGCGCGTCCAGGTCTGGACGATGGCGGATGACGGCGTGGGGTCCGTGTTCCAGGTTTGCAGAATCGCGTCGAACTGCCCGCTCTTCGCGCGCTGGGTGAAGACGCCGAACTCCACCTCGTCGATCCGCACTTCGACGCCGATGCGGCGAAACTCGTCCTGCAGCAGCCGCGCGTACCGGCGCCGCAGCGCGCTCGAGGTCGGAACGAGCAGGCTGAACGACAGGGCCATCCCGTTGCGGTCGCGGACGCCATCGGAGTCGGAATCGGTCCAGCCCCGCTTGGTCAGCATGCGCGCGGCCCGCGTGGTGTCGTAGGACAGCTGCCGCGTGCCCACATCCCAGATTGACCAGATCTCGGACATCGGTCCGGGCGGGACTTTCGCATAGGTCTCGAACACGCTTTGCAGCAGCCGGTCGCGATCGACGGCCATGGCGAGCGCGCGGCGCAATTCCCGGTCGCTGAACAGCGGGTGCGGTTTGGTCGAGTCTCCCCGCGCGCGCAGGTTGAACCCGAGATAGCCGTACGCCGAGCCCTTGTAGGGATAGGTGGCGAGCTGATGCGCGTCGGCCACACGCCGTACGTTGTCGGGTGAAACGAGCACCTCGATCGCATCGTCCTCACCCGCCACCAGCGCGGTCACCGCCACCTGCATGTCGGGCGTCACGCGCCAGATGAGTCGGCGCAGGTGCGGCCGGCCGAGAAAAAACGTCGAATCGGCGGCGAGCTCGACCGACTGCGTGGGCGTCCACGAGACGAAGCGGTACGGGCCATCGCCAACCGGGCTGCGCCCGAACTGGGCGCTGGCCCACTGGCTCCGGGGAATGCTCTGGAGCAGATGCGCCGGCAGGATGCGCATGTGGTAGACCGCGTCGTAGAACATCTCGGGATACCGCTTCGCGAACTGAAACACGACCGTCGCGGAATCGACGGCGGTGACGCTCGTGATCCAGTGAATCGCTGCCCGGGCAGGCGAGTTCACGACCGGATCGTTGTACGCCGCGAAGGTGAACGCGACGTCGCCTGCGGTGACGGGCCTGCCGTCCTGCCAGCGGGCGCGCGTATTCAGGTGGAAGACGAGCCGCTGCTTGCCATTCCACACCCAGCGTTCCGCGAGCGCGGGGGTAAATCCCTCGTCGCCGATCGTGTTCGTCTCGGGGCCAAGATCGGCGAGCTTCAAGAAGATCTGGTCCGAGATGTCACGGGCGACAGCGGATTCGACGAGAGGCGGAAGCAGCGTTTCCGGCTCGCCGATCGCGGCAAAGACGACCGTGCCGCAGTACTCTCCGCGGCACCCCGGCGGGTGTGGCGCGCAGGATAACCAGGCGCCCGACACGACAACCGCGAGCGCCGCGAACCTACGGGAGTGTCGCATCGGCCTAAGATTGTGAATCGGCGCTCGGCAGGCAACGCCGTCGCCATCGGACAGCGACGCTTCGTCGTTGGCGGGTTAGCCGCTGGGCTAGCGGCGCCAGGTCCAGCTCGAATCTTGAAACCGGGCGGTCCCAAGCGGTAAGGGGCGCTCGAGGGCGATCGGTTCGAGACGCGCACCCCAGCTCTTGATGACATGCTCGGCAACTTCGTGGAACCCGACGGGTCGACCCAGTTCCCCCGACAGCGATGTCGCATCCTGGAAATCCACGACGTCCTGGCGCGTGATGTCGAGCAGAATCGAGCCGTGCTGCAGGAATGCCGTGCCCGTTCCATCCTCGAGCTGTGCCGAGCCGATGAGCTTCCGACCCCGCGCGACGATTTCTCCGCCGACGGCGGCGGCGAAGCAGGAACCGCGCGCATCGGGACGGGGGGTGTGGCGGCTCGCGGGCGCCAGCACCGCGGGAACGCCGAGCTGGCCCATGGCCTGGGCGAGGCGCGTGTGAATCGCGCAGTACGCGTCCCGCAGCGATCCGAACAGGGCGAGTGGCGCCGTAACCGAGTACGTCACCTCGTGCTCGTGCCATACGGCTCGGCCGCCGGTTGGACGACGGACGACGTCGATCCCGAGCCGCTCGATCCGGGCGCGGTCGTAGCGGCGCTGTGCCGGCTCGTGGCGCCCAAAGGAAAGACACGGGGGATTGAAGCGGTACAAGCGCAGCGTCGCGGTGCTCGTGGCCACGGCGTACGCGAGCAGTGCTAGGTCGACCGCCATGTTTTCCGCGCCCGGCCGGCCTTCGGAGTCCAGCAACAGACTCCAGGGGGCTTCAGTCCGCTGCGATCTGCTGGCGCTCGACCGTGGTGCGGGTGGTAACGAGGTTGCGGTCACCCCAGGCTCCGTCTATGCGGCTCACCGACGGCCAGACTTTGTAGCGCCGGGTGGCGGCCGACGGGAAACCCGCGCGCTCTCTCGAATAGGGACGGTCCCACGAATCGCTGACCACGTCCTCCAGCGTGTGCGGGGCGTTGGTCAGCAGATTGTTGCCGCGCGGCATCCGGCCTTCCTCGATTTCGCGGATCTCCTGGCGAATCGAGATCAATGCGTCGCAGAATCGGTCCAGCTCCTCGCGCGCTTCGCTTTCCGTAGGCTCGATCATCAACGTGCCAAGCTCGGGAAACGAGACCGTCGGCGGGTGGAATCCGTAATCGATGATTCGCTTCGCGATGTCCTCGACCTCGATGCCGGCGGACTGTTTGAACGGCCGCATGTCGAGAATGCACTCGTGCGCGATCAGGCCTTCGCGCCCCGAATAGAGCAGGTCGTAATGGCCCGCCAGGCGGCGCGCGATGTAGTTCGCGTTGAGGATGGCGACCTTGGTCGCGTCGGCGAGACCGTTCCGTCCCATCGCGGCGATGTACGCCCACGAAATCGGGAGAATCCACGCGCTGCCCCACGGGGCCGCGGACACCGTGCCGCACGACTGATCGTGCCCGAGCGGCACGACGGGGTGATCGGGCAGGAAGGGCTCGAGGTGCGGCGCGACACAGATCGGGCCCATGCCGGGGCCGCCGCCGCCGTGCGGGATGCAGAACGTCTTGTGAAGGTTGAGGTGACACACGTCGGCGCCGAAATCGGCCGGCCGGCACAGCCCGACCTGCGCGTTCATGTTCGCGCCGTCCATGTAGACCTGCCCGCCGTGGGCATGCACGATGGCACAGATCTCACGGATCGACGACTCGAACACGCCATGCGTGGACGGATACGTCACCATCAGCGCCGCGAGCGTGTCCTTATGCGCTGCGGCTTTCGCGCGGAGATCGTCGAGGTCGACGTTTCCGCCCGGGTCGGACGCCACGGACACGACGTCGAGTCCCGCCATGACGGCGCTCGCGGGATTAGTCCCGTGCGCCGAGTCCGGGATGAGACACGTTTTCCGGTGAGCTTCGCCCCGCGCCTTGTGATACGCGCGGATCACGAGCAGCCCGGCAAACTCACCCTGAGCGCCGGAATTGGGTTGCAGGGAGACGTGCGGGAACCCAGTGATCTCGGCGAGCTGCCCCTCGAGCTGACGGAACAGCATGTGATATCCCTGGACCTGCTCGGCCGGGGCGAACGGATGCAGCCGGTTGATCTCGCGCCACGAGAGCGGCACCATCTCGAACGTGGCATTGAGCTTCATGGTGCACGACCCGAGCGGAATCATCGCCGCCGTGAGCGAGAGGTCGCGCGCCTCGAGCCCCTTGATGTAGCGCAGCATCTGCGTCTCGGAGCGGTACCGGTGGAACACGGGATCCGTGAGATAGGGCGTCTGGCGGCGCAACGAATCGGGAATGGCGCTGTCGGCCCGCGTGCCGAGGTTCTCCACCATGAACGGGAGCACCTCGTTGATCGAGAAGACCGTCACGATGTCGGCCAGATCGCCCAGGCCCGCGGGTTCGTCGAGCGAGATGCCGATTCGGGTCGGGGTGATGACGCGGAAATTCATCCCCCGCGCGCGCGCCGCATCGATGATGCGGGGCAGGGCCCACCGCTCGACCTCGACGCACAACGTGTCGAAGAAAGCGGAATGGACCACCCGATAGCCGAGCCGCCGCAGCGCGGCGCCGAGCAGCACGGTGAGCGTGTGCACACGCTCGGCAATGCGACGGATGCCGTCGGGTCCGTTGTACACGGCATACATGCTCGCCATGACCGCCAGCAGTACCTGCGCCGTGCAGATATTGCTCGTCGCTTTCTCGCGGCGGATGTGCTGCTCGCGCGTCTGCAACGCCATCCGCAACGCGGGACGACCGTTGGTGTCGCGCGACACTCCGATGATCCGGCCCGGCACGAAGCGTTTGTAGGCTTCGCGCGTGGCAAAGAACGCGGCATGCGGTCCGCCGAACCCCATCGGCACTCCGAAACGCTGGCTCGAGCCGACCGCGATATCCGCTCCCCATTCGCCGGGCGGCACGAGCAGCGTGAGGGCCAGCAGGTCCGTTGCCGCCGCGACGAGCGCGCCCGCGGCATGGGCTTCCTGGCAGAGCTTGCGATAATCGTCGATCCGCCCGTCCGTGCCGGGATACTGGACGAGTGCCCCGATCACGTCCGGCCCGAATTCGAAGTCGCCGGGGTCGGCCACGATGACGGTGATCCCGCGTGCCTCGGCGCGGGTCCGCACCACCGCGATCGTTTGCGGATGACATCCCTCGGACACGAGATACACGCCCGGACGCTTGGTGACCGCTTCCGTCAGGTGCATCGCCTCGGCGGCGGCCGTGCCCTCGTCGAGCAACGACGCGTTCGCGATCTCGAGTCCCGTCAGGTCCGAAACCATCGTTTGGAAGTTGAGCAGCGCCTCGAGTCTTCCCTGCGCGATCTCGGCCTGATACGGGGTGTAGGCCGTGTACCATCCGGGATTCTCGAGCACGTTGCGCTGCACGACCTGCGGCGTGAACGATGAGTAGTAACCCATCCCGATGAACGAGCGAAACACCTGGTTCTGACCAGCCATACCGCGCAGTGCCTGGAGTACCTCGCGCTCGGCGCGGGATGGCGGCAGGCCGAGCGGCCGGTCGAGACGAATATCCTCGGGTATGAGCGTGTCGATGAACTCATCGAGCGAGCCGTATCCCAGGGTTTCCACCATCTGCTCCGCGTCTTCGGGGCGCGGGCCGATGTGCCGGGAAACGAACGGATCAGCGGGAAGTAACGCGGCGCGTGCCGTAGGCATCCGACTACTCTCCGACGTGCTGCTTGTAGGCCGAGCTCGAGAGCAGCTTGTCGAGTTCCCCGGGATTGGCGAGACGCAGCGTGATCATCCAACCGGCGTCGTAGGGCTCCCGATTGACCAGCGCCGGATCCCCTTCGAGTCCTCCATTGACGTCGACCACCGTGCCCGCCGCCGGCGCAAACAGCTCGGACACGGCTTTGACGGCTTCAATCGTGCCGAAGACATCGCCCTGCTTCAGGGTCGTGCCCGGCTTCGGCAGCTCGACATACACGACGTCGCCCAGCTCGCCCTGGGCGTAGTCGGTAATGCCGACCTGAACGACGCTCTTGTCCTGGGTGCTCTTGATGTACTCGTGCTGCTCGGTGTAGCGGAGATCGTCGGGGATCTTCGACACTCGTCTATCCTCTGGCTCGCGGCCGTTTTTGAGAGGCGGGGAACGTAATGGGAGCTTAAAAAGGCTGTCAACCGGACTGACCAGAGGAAGGGAAGAGGTCGGGCCTCGGCTTGAGCCCCGTCGCCCCGAACTCGGCCAGGGCAACATACTCGCCTCCCCAGGGCCGCAAGTCGAGCCGTACGGCCACGGGATCGGGATCCTCGCTCAGGCACACGAACGTCCCGGGCTTCCCGGCTCTTTCCCAGAGGGGCTCCGCGTCCTGTGACGCCCGGATCGTGGCCAGAACGACGACGGGCGGCTGTGCCCGTGAAAACTGGGTGTCCAGATTGGCCGTTTTGAGGTCGAATCGTTCGATAGCCACGCCGGCTTCAGTATAGCGTCCGGCGATGGCCGGAAGCTCGGGAGGATTGTCCTTGGCGTCGGCCACGACGATGGCCAAGGTGCCGCTCGTGCCGTCGCCCGCCGCCTTTGCCGCGGCGCGATGCCGAATCTCCTTGAACACCCCGCGCGTGCGCGCCTCGAGCTGCTTCAAAGTCGAGCTGTTCTCGATCACGAATTGCGACAGCGCTCGTTTCCGTTCGGCGGGCATCTGGGCGGCGATCATCCGGTCCGCGTCGTCGTTCGAGAGCCCGCGCATGGCGCGCAGGCGGGTGCGCCGCAGCGCCTCAGGCGCGTCCACCAGTACGACGACGTCGAACTGTGCCGGGTCGGCGGCTTCAAACAACAATGGAATCTCGTTAACGACCAGGAGATCGCCCCGGCCCTGGGCTTCGGTCTGCAGCACGGCCCGGCGCTCTTGAACCACAGGGTGCACGATGGCATTGAGCGCGGTGAGCGCGGACTCGTCTCCCATGACCTTGGACCGTAACGCCGCCCGGTCGAGCGACCCATCGGACGCGAGTACGTCTGACCCGAACCGGCGCACGATTGACGTCAGGGCCTCGCTGCCCGGAGCCTGGGCGGCGCGGGCCAGCTCATCGGCGTCGATGATGGTCGCACCCCAGCGCCTGAGAAAGCCGACGACCGTGGATTTTCCCGCTGCGATGTTGCCTGTCAGGCCGACGTTGAGCATCTGACTCCCTGGAAAAGCGTGTACACCCATGACGTCCACGTCAGCGGAGCACGACGCGAGCAATGATGCCTGATCAGTGCGCTCTCATGCAACGTGGCGCCATGGCGTCGCGAAACGGTGAGGAGTCGGGAGGGGGTCGAGAAAGTCCAGCTATCTTGCGGTTTTTTGGGGGATATCCCAATATAGCCCCCAGTTTTCAAGGCTTTTCGGGCTACTCGCACCCTACCGCCACCGCAACAAGGAGAAATTCCGTGAACAAAGCCGAGCTGACGACGGCACTGGCCATGCGGACCAAGATGTCCAAAGCCGATGCTGGTCGGGCGATTGAGGCCCTCTTCGATGATAAGGGAATCATCGCGGTCGAGCTCAAGAAAGGGGCGAAGGTCCAGATCACCGGGTTTGGCAACTTCGAGGCCCGCAAGCGCGCCGCCCGCACCGGCCGGAACCCGAAGACCGGTGGAGTCATCCAGATCAAGGCGTCGATTGCGCCCGCCTTCCGGGCCGGCAAGCAGTTGAAGAGCGCGGTCAATACCGCAAGGAAATAGGTTCGAATCACCCGGGGCCGCCTCCTGAGAGGCGGCCTCCTCGTTTTACGCGTAACGGTCGAGTCGGGCGGTCACCCGACGACCACGGATGGTCACGCGTCCCAGTGCCTGAACGGCTTCGGTCACTCGTGCCGCGCTGAGCTCGACGATGGAGAAGGTCTCGCGTACGTCGACGCGCCCGATGTCACCTTTGGCGAGCCCCACCTCCCGAATCAACGCCCCCACGACGTCCTTTGCGCTCGCTTTGTCCTTCTTCCCGACGTTCAGAAAAATCTTGGCACGCTGCTCTGAAGCGACCGGGGTGGAAGCGGACAGTTCACCCTTCCCGCTTTTCGCTTGCTCGCGCTGCAATGCCAGCACCGCCCCCGCGACCAACGCCGGGTCGAAGCGCTCGAACAGCGGATCGAGCAGCGCCAGCTCCGGCTCGAGGCGGCTCTGCTCGAGCAGGGTCGTGAGCCGCGCTCGCAAGGAGGCGCCGCGATCGCGGGCGCGGTCCGCTTCGGAAGCCAAGTTGACCGGCTCGAGCGGGGCAGCGAGCGAGCGTAGATAAGAAAGGCCGAGCGGAGCAGTCAGGATCGTCACGGGACCAGCCTTGCACAGCTCGGCAAACTGCGTGCGGGTCGGGAGCAGGCGGCAGATGACCAGGTCCGTACCGGCTGGCGGTATTTCACCGTCGTTGGGCCACACAAACGGCTGGCGGGGATCGAGCGCGTCGATCACGTCTCGCACGGCAGCGCCGCGACGTTCCGGCGGGACAATGACGTAGCGGGCCGGCGCGACCGGGCCGAGCCGTGCCCCTTCGCGGCTGACGGAAAGCGAGCCTACGATCTCGGCTCGGTGTGCTTGTCGTTCGAGGAAGTCCGTCAGTTCGGCTGGATTCCAACTGAGGATGATCCGGCGCGCGCCGTGCGCCCCGGCGAGTACCGTATCGAGCGTCGCGGCGTGGTCACTCGTGACGACCGACTCGGGCCAGGCGACGATGATGGCCGCGAGCGATTCGAGTTTCAGGACGGATCGGGTGACCAGTGCGGCAAGATCGCCGATTTCGCCGGCGACTAGCGCGGGTGGGTACACACCGGACGCGGGCTCGCGTTCGCGCAGTACGCGTGCGGAGCGGGCGAGGCCTGTGACCACGTGAACCCGTCGCTCCGCGGGGGCATTGTCTCCCCAGAGAATCGCCGTGCTGTGGTCGGCGCAGACGATCAACGCAAAACGGCCATGCTCGGCGGCCGGGACGAGGTCCCACACCGCCCGCGCTTGTTCGGGCTCGGGGGGTGTCACCAGCACTACCGGTCGGCCGCGCTCCAGGGCGGCCCGTGCGTCGTCCAGCATCACGTCACGACCTCAATTGTCAAAGAAGGGTGCAATATACGCATTCCGTATCCCCTCTCTATATTGCGTCCCATGAGTGGTGGTCTCTCTCCCAATCTCCAGCATCTCGAAACCTCGGCGACGATCGCGATCTCGCAGGAGGCGAAGCGGCGGCGCGCGGCGGGCGAAGACGTCATCGATCTGGGCGCTGGTGAGCCGGATTTCGCGACGCCGTCCATCCCTTCCGACGCCGGTCTGAAGGCGATTCGCGACGGCAAGACCCACTATCCCGCGAACGAAGGCATTCTCGAGCTCCGCGTCGCTGCGGCGAAGCATCTGTCGCTGCTCTCCGGCGGCCGTCCGGTGAATGCCGACAACATCGTGATCTCGAACGGATCGAAGCAGTCGCTGTTCAATGTCTGCTTTACGCTGTTCGGTCCGGGCGACGTGGTCGCGATTCCGGCGCCGGCGTGGGTGTCGTATCCGCAGATCGTGCATTTGGCGCGCGCGCGGCCCGTGCTGGTGCCGGGAGATCCCGAGTGGAGCCTCAAGGTCGGCGTGCGCGACCTCGAGCGGGTCGTCCCGGGTACGCAGGGGTTGATTCTGTGCTCGCCGTGTAATCCGACGGGCGCCGTGTACACGCATGCCGAGATCAAGGCGATCGCGCAGTGGGCGCTCGAGCGCCGGGTGTGGGTGATTACTGACGAGATCTACCGGCGGATTCACTACGGTCCGGGTCCCGCGCCGTCATTCCTCGATCTCCCGGACGAATTGCTGGAACGCGTGGTCGTGATCTACGGGGTGAGCAAGGCGTACGCGATGACCGGATGGCGAATCGGCATCGCGCTCGCTCCCGCGAAGATCGCGAAGGCCATGGCGGCGCTGCAGTCGCATACCACGACGGGCGCGAACCACCCGGCGCAATTTGCGGCGGCCGCCGCGCTTTCCGATCAGCGGGTCGAGCAGGACGTCACCCGCATGGTCGCCGAATTCCGCAAGCGCCGCGATCTGGTCGTGAGCCGGTTCCGCGAGGAGCTGGCGGGCGTGGAATTCGTCGACCCACTGGGCGCGTTCTACTTTTTCTTCCGGGTCGACTCGCTGGGCAGCCTCACCGGGACGGAGTTCTGCACGCGGCTCATCACGTCGTCCGGAGTCGCGCTCGTTCCCGGCGCGGCATTCGGCGATGACCGTTACGTGCGCCTGTCGTACGCCGCGGCCACCGGGGAAATCGAGCGCGCGTTGACCAAGATCGTCGCGTTCGCCAAGAAGCTCGGAGACTAAATCGGGAGTAGTTTTCAGGATGCTCCCCGACGCTCAAATCAAGCCGCTGGGTGGAAAGCTCCCCACCGTTTCATATCACTGGGATCCCGAAACGGACATTCTCTCCATTTCGTGCAAGGGCGTGACCAAAGCGCAGGGGTTGAACGGCACTGTCGATCTCGAAGGCGCCGACGGGTCGTTTGTGGTGATCGACGTGGCCGACGGGTGCCTGCGCGGCGTGGATGTCGTGTCGTGGCCGGACGACGTTCGCACGGTGGCGGATCTGGGCGTACCGGCCGAGCCGAAGCACGCGCGCGTGGTCTTCCCGAGCCGCCCGTCGCAGCCCGGCACCGTTGCGGCGGTCGAGGTAGACACCGCGCTCACGATCGAGAAGAACGCCGGCGAGACGGTGTTTCACCTGCGCGTGGGGCGGACCCGACCCGTGACCGCGCTGCAGGTAGCTGACCGCTTGCTCGTCGAGATCGACAAGAAGGAGCGGCTCGCCGGACTGTGGTTCCTCGACGTTCCCCCATTCCCTAACGTCGAATCACCGGCGTGAGCGCCGAGCAGAGGCTCGCGGCGTATGTGACCGATCTGTTTGCGGCCGAAGATCGGGTTCTCAAGACGATTCGCGAGCGGCAGGAGCATCATGGGCTGCCGGCGATCAACATTTCCGCGGATGAGGGTAAGCTCCTGCAGGTGCTGCTGCGGGCGGTCGGGGCCCGCCGGGTGCTCGAGATCGGCGCGCTCGCCGGCTATTCCGGAGTCTGGCTGGCCCGCGCGCTGCCCGAAAACGGCGTGCTCACGACCATCGAGCTCGATCCCCGTCACGCGGCGCTCGCCCGTCAGGCCTTCGACGAGGCCGGGGTCGGCGCGCGCACCCGCGTGCTCGAGGGCCGGGCCCAGGATGTGCTCGGAACCCTGGAGCCGGGCTTCGACGCGGTGTTCGTGGATGCCGACAAGGCGCCGTTGGCGCAGTACTTCGAGCAAGCCGTTCGCCTCGTGCGCACGGGCGGGCTCGTGCTGCTCGACAACGCGTTCCGCCACGGCTCGGTGGTCGATCCCAACGATCGTACGCCCGATACCGAAGGGATTCGCACGTTCAACCGGCTCGCAGCACGCGATGCGCGCCTCATCGCGACCATCGTGCCGATTCGCGACGGGCTCCTCGTCGCTGTGAAGTTGGGGGAGTGATCCCGGCATCGTTGCCGCCGCTCCGCGGCCTGTCCGAGCCGGAAAAATACGAGCGGCTCGTCGAGCGCGCGCCCGAGATCTGGTGGAGCGACACCGGGCCGTTCGTTGGACTGCACGAGCTGAACGTGGTACGCGTGGACTACTTCCGTCGTGTCTTTGGCGGATTCGCGGAGAAACGCGTCCTCGACATCGGCTGCGGCGGCGGCATTCTGGCGGAAGCGCTCGCCCGGGAAGGGGCGATTGTTACGGGCATCGATCCGTCGGAGCGCTCGCTTGCGGCGGCACGCGCCCACGCGCGCGAGGCGTCGCTCTCGATCGAATACCGGGTGGGCACGGCGGAGGCGGTCGACGGGCGGTTCGATCTCGTATTCGCCGTCGATGTCCTGGAGCACGTGGACGATGTCAGCGGGACGCTGGCCGCCATCACGCGCGTGCTGGCGCCGGGCGGCGGGGTCGGGTTTCTGACGCACAACCGCACGCCGGCGGCATTTCTCGATCTCATCTGGGAGGAGGAGTACGTGCGTCATTCGATGCCCGAGGGGTTTCACGAGTTCGCGCGGTTCATTACGCCCGACGAACTGCGCGGCCTGTTCCAGCGTCACGGGATCATCGTGCAGGAAGTGAAGGGCATCGCGCGCGCGGGCGGCACACGGGTGCTCACCGATACGACCGACGTGACGTATCTCGGATGGGCCCAGAAGGGGTCGTGACCGCCGCGCGCTGGCAGGATGCACTGATCACCGCGGGGGCGATCCCGGCGTCCCACGTGCCGGACCAGAGTCTCGGCCGCGAAGATCTGATCGACGTGGCCGGGGCCGAGCTGGTGGAAGATGCCCGGGTGCGTGCCCATCCCGTCGAGCCGGCGGACCTGGGGCCGGCACCCATTTCGTTTCTCGACGCGATTCAACGCTGGAAGGTCGCCTATTACGATGGCGTCGTGCCGATCGCGCGCGGCTACGTCGCCGCGGCGGTGCGCCGCCGCACGCCCGCCGACCGGCGACTCCACACGGCGCGCGAGCGGTCTCGTGAGATGCTCGTGACGGCCGTGGAGCGCCTGCACGCCGGGGTGCGCGCCGCCCTCGAAACGAGCGGCATCGAGCTGCTCGACGTGCCCGAGATGGCGGGGCAACCGGCGCGGGCGCAGGAAGCCGCGCGGCGCGTGATCGAAAATGCTCGCGTGGCGATCGAGAAGCAGCTCGGCGAAGCGCACGCGGCCACGCTCGCAGCGGACGAATGGCTCGTGCTCGATGGCGTGCTCTCGGAATCGGCTCTACTCGCGCGGCATCCGCGGGCCCTGGGCGTCATCAAGAGCCACGGCGCGCAATACTTCGAAGGCGACGACCTCACCCTCGCGCTCACGATTCCCGCGCTGCATCGCACCAGCGTGTTCAAACCGCGCGGCCGCGCGCGCAATGAGGTGCACTCCTGGTACTTGAGGCTGTGGCCCTGGGAGGGCAACGACATCCTGTTCGGCCTCCTCAGGATCGAGGCGCGCGCATTCGAGCGCAGCCCCGCGGTGGCCCAGGAGGTCAGTGGCTGGCTGGTGCGCGAGCGCGCGCCGGTCTCGACCCCTGACGCGCGGTGGGATCGCTTACTTTACCCCATCCACGACGTGGAGACCTATCTGAAGGCCCGCGCTCCGCGCGAGTTGCTTCCCGCTCCCGCTTCCCGGCTTCCGAGGGCATCGTGATCGAGAGCTCGTCCCCCGCTCCCCGTGCCATCGGTCGCGTCGTCGCCACGGAGCAGAAGCCGGCTACGCCTCACCAATTCCAGTTCTGGACCGCGGTCGACACGACGATCGGCATCGGGGCGATCGTGAAAGTCGGGCAGGGGGGGGACGCCCGAACGGTCTTCGGCGTCGTGATCGACGGGTTCGCGTACTCCGATCTCGTGACGCCGCTCCATGACGTGATCGGCGCGGAGGGCGATCCGGCTCGCGCCGCTCACAGTCCCAGCGCGCGCCAGGAGATCCGCCTCTGGTCCGCGGCGGTGCTGCGTCAGGACCCCGAGGAGCCGCTCCAGCCAGTGCCGCTGGGCGACGTGTTCGTCGCCAGCGACGCCGATGTCGCGCATGCGCTGCGGATGGAGCGCTATCTCGCCTCCGCCACGCCCACCGCGATCCCCCTCGGCCTCTACACCTCCGGGGGACTCGAGTCACCGGTCTATCTCGATGCCGATTTTCTGCTCGGCCCCGAAGCGGCACACCTGAACATCTCGGGCGTGTCGGGGCTCGCGACCAAGACGAGCGCGGTCGAGTTTCTGCTGTCTTCGATATTCCAGCGCTACCCGGCCCACAAGGGCCGCATCGCGGCGGTCTGTTTCAACGTCAAGGGCCCGGACCTCTGCTTCCTGGATCAGGCCGCCGGGCTCGATGAAGACGATCGCCGCCGCTACGAGCGGCTGGGGCTCGTTCCCGAGCCGTTCGAGCGGGTGCGCTACTTCGCTCCATTCAAGCCGGATGGCGTCAATCTCAATACGCTGCGAACCCATCCCGACCTCGTCGCCGATGTCTCGCCCCTCGTGTGGGGACTGCAGGAGGTGCTCGACTACGCCGAAGTCCTGCTCAATCGCGACGACATCGACGCCAAGGCCGATGCGTTCATCGATTTTCTGTCGGACCGCGTCGTCGGGAAGGAGTTCGACGACGGCTTCGGCGGGACGCACCGGGTGCAGAGCTTTGCCGACCTGGACGGATTGTTCCGCGCGATCTTCAACGGGCTCGAGCTCGCGAGCGGCGGCCGCGGCGACACATGGCGCACGCATCACATCGCCACCATGCGCAAGGTCCGGAACCGGCTCGCGAATATTTCCACGCGGTGCAAGGGCCTCGTGACCGATGATGGGATGCCGAACGACCTCCCCTGGGGGGGATTCGAAGACCGCACCGTGTACGTCATTGACGTCGCCAGCGTCGACCCGCTGGGTCAGGATCTGGTGTTCGCCCGCGTCGTGTCGAAGCTGCGGGAGCATCTCGAACGGCGCGCGCTCGGCGTGGACGCCGTGGTGGTGTTCGTCGATGAGTTGAACAAGTACGCGAGCGCCGACGGTCCCGAGACGTACGTCCGCAAGATGCTGCTCGATATCTCCGAGCGCGGCCGCTACCTGGGGCTCGTGCTGTTCGGAGCCGAGCAGTTTCGCTCGCAGATTCACCGCCGCGTGGTCGGGAATGCGGGCACGATCGTCTACGGGCGCATGGACTTTGACGAGTTGGCGACGCCCGGATATCAGGTGCTCTCTCCGGCGACCAAGATCAAGCTGGCAACGCTCCCCGCCGGCGAGCTGATGGTGCGCCATCCGCACTTCACGCAGCCGATTTTCGTCCGATTTCCGCGGCCGGCGGTCCTGCGCGGCCGGGATGGGGTGGAGCGATACCCGCCGGTCGCGGATTTGTCGTTCGGCGACGCCATCGCGCGCCAGCTCGTGCAGCTCGACCGCCGCGTGCGGCCAACCGTGGTGCACGATCTGATCGCCGATCGCTCACCCGAGGACGTGCGGCGGGCGCTCGCGGCCACGCGTCAGGCCCGGCCGGAAGATCCGCTCGCCTATTTCCGAAAGGTGTTGGGGACGTCGGTGACCGGGACCGCTACCGTGCGCACCCGCGAACCCGTACCTCCGCTGACATCCATTGCGGATGAACCGTATTGAAAGGCGAAAGACGTCGAGAGAAAACCGTCCACAATCATTTATATTCGTGTCGTCGGCGAACCTCTCTCCTGGAGTGGGTTAATGCTCTTGCGGCGCACCCTGGCGTCTGTTGCAATCGCGATGCTCGTCCTGTCATCGAGCTGCAAGAAGCAATCCTCCGGTCCCAAGCTCACCCTGCGCTACCATCCGCCGGCGGGCGCCGATTACCGCTACACGCTCGAGCAGCACAGCAGCATGAAATTCGAGTCTGGCCCGATGGCCCAGATGCCGCAGCAGACGCTGACCATGAAGATGTATCTGCGGCAGGCCGTGGTGGGACCCACGGATAGTGGAATCGGGGTGACCGTCACGATCGACTCTACGACGATCGATTCGCCCAACTATCCGAGCGGTTCGTTCTCTCCGGCATTGAACCAAATGCGCGGATTGAAGAGCAACATCGTGTACGATCCTCGAATGAACGTGGTTCACGCCGAGCTGGCCGGCGCCGAGGGTCCGTCCCCGATCACCAACCAGATCGAACGCAGCATCAAGAACCTGGTGTTCCCGCTGCCGGCGGATCCGGTTGGTATTGGGGACTCCTGGACCACCGAATCGGAGCTGCCGATGGGTCAGATGGGCGGATCGCAGACGCCCGCCAAGGCCAAGACCAAGCTCACGGTCAAGGAGATCCACAGCGAAGGGGCGGACACAACGGTGCTGCTCGGTGTCGAAACCACCTATCCCACTGATCCGATCGCCGTATCGGCGGAGGGGCAGACGCAGACGTTGAAGTTGTCGGGCAGCCTGACGGGCGAGCAGCTGTTCTCGGTTTCCAAAGGCGCAGCCGTGCGATCGAATGTCGAAGGCACGGTACACGTTCATATCACCGGGGGCTTTGCGGGACAGCAGGGCTCCGACATGGCCATGCAACAGGCGACGATATTGCAGCTGGACAACGCGAAGTGAGCGGGTGAAGCTCGCCCATCTCGCGGACCTGCATCTCGGCTTCCGCCAGTTCGAGCGGCAAACGCCCCGCGGGGGCAACCAGCGCGAAGCGGACATCGCCGAGGCGTTCCGCAGGGCCGTGGACGACCTCCTCGTCCAGAAGCCCGACCTGATCGTCGTCGCCGGCGACGTTTTCCATTCCGTTCGTCCCAGCAATCCCGCCATCCTGTTTCTGTTTCAGCAGCTCCAGCGGCTGCGGGGCGCGCTCAGCGCGACGCCGATCGTCATGATCGCCGGGAACCACGACACGCCGCGATCGGTCGAGACCGGCGCCATTCTCAGGCTGTACGAGGCGCTCGGCATCGAGGTCGTGCTGGATGAGGCGCGGCGCCTCGTGTTTCCGAACCTCGACTGCTCCGTCCTCGCCGTGCCGCACCAGGCGCTGATGCAGGCCGAGCGTCCGGCGCTCCGGCCGGAGCGCGGCGGTGGAGCGACGCGCAACGTCCTCGTATTACACGGTGTGCTCGACGACGTGATCGATCCCGAATGGAGCGTATCGGACTACGGCAGCGCCCGGCTCACGCGCGCCGAGCTCTCGGCCGCGCAGTGGGACTACGTGGCATTGGGTGGATACCATGTCCGGCGGGAGATGGCCGCGAATGCCTGGTACTCCGGGAGCCTCGAGTACGTGAACCCGCGGGCATGGGTTCAGCTGCGCGAAGAAGAGGAGCGCCGCGTTCCCGGAAAGGGCTATCTCTTGGTCGAGCTCCCCGGCGCACGTACGACGTTCCGGGCGATCGAACCGGTCCGCGCACTCATCGACCTCCCGGCAATTCACGGCGCGGGGCTTACCGCGAAGCAGCTGGACCACGAAATCGCGCGCCGCGTGAGCGAGTGCCGGCCGGCGATCCCGGATCAGGTGGTGCGCCTCGTCGTGTACGATGTCTCGCGCGCCACCGCGCGCGACCTGAACCACACGGCGATCCGGCAGTACAAGGCGTCGGCGCTCAATTTCAATCTCGACATTCGCCGGCCCGAAGTCCGATCCGGCAGCGCTCCGACCGAAGCGATCGGTGGGAAGCGGCAGGCGCTGCGCGACACCGTGCGCGAGTTCCTGAGCAGGCGCCCGCTCGATGCCGATCTCGATCGCGCGGAGTTCGTCGGGCAGGGCGTCGAATATTTCGATCGCGCGGGACTCGAGACGACGCCCCCACTCCCCGAGCAGCGCTGATGCAGCTCTACCGGCTCAAGCTCGTCAACTTCCGCCAGCACGTCGACACGGAAATCGTGTTCGGTCCCGGGATCACCGGGATCATCGGGCCGAACGGCTCGGGCAAGACGACGTTGCTCGAAGCGATCGCGTGGGCCATTTACGGCAACGCCGCCGCGAGGGGAGACAAGGACTCGATCCGTTCGCTCGGCGCCAAGCCCAGATCGTCGGTGCGCGTCGAGATGGATTTCGGCCTGGGGGCGCACACCTATCGCGTGATGCGCGGGCTGCACGCGGCGGAGCTCTCGGTGGACGGCGCGGTCGTCGCGAATTCGTTGACCGAAGTGACGGCCCGCCTCGAGCGCTCGCTCGGGATGACGCACGACGAATTCTTCAATACGTACTTCACCGGCCAGCGCGAGCTGGCCGTCATGGGCGCGTTGTCGCGGCCGGAACGCGCCGCGTTCCTCTCGCGCGTGCTGCGGTACGAGCAGCTCAGTATCGCGCAGGAGCGAATCCGGGAAGAGCGGAACGCGGTCGCCGCGGAGCTGCGGGCGCTCGAGTCCGCGCTTCCCGATCCCGCCGTGCTCCAGGCGGAGCGGCGCGAGATCGAGCAGCGGCTCAAAGGGGCCCGGCGCGCCGCGAGTGCCGCGGAAACGGCCCGGACCAGGGCTCAGGCCGGCTGCGCGCGCGAGGAGCCACGCTGGAACGAGTGGGTTGCCCGGCGCGAGCGCACGCTGTCGCTCGACGGGGAGCGGCGCATGGCGGAGCAGGCGGTCGTGACGCGCCGCCAGGAATTCCAGCGGCTCGACAAGGAACTGGCGGAGGCGCTCGCCGCGAGGGAGCAGCTGCGCGAGCGCGCGCTCGAGCTTGCCCCCGTCGCCGCTCTGCGGAGCGAGCTGGGCGAGCTCGAGCGTCTGCAGCGCGAGGAGGCCGCCCGGCGCGCCGGGCAGGCGCAGCTCGATGAGCTGTCGCGCGCGATCACGCGGCTGGAAATCCGGACACGCGAGCTCGAGCCCGCCGCGGATGCGCTGGGGCAGGCGGAAAGCGAAGTGCGCGCGCTGGGAGACCGGCTGCAGGCGGCGGAGCAGGCTGCCGAGACCGAGCGTGCGGCGTGGGTGCGCGAGAAGGAGTACGCGGCAACGCGCCGTGCCGAGCTCTTGAAGCAGTACGACGATGTGCGTGAGCAGCGGGAGAAAATCGCGGCGCTCGGGCCCGAGGGGGAATGTCCCACGTGTCGGCGCCAGCTTGGGGTCGAGCACGCCGCCGTGCTCGGCGTCCTCGACCGGCAGCTCCAGGCCGTCATCGACGACGGCAAGTATTTTCGCGGCCGCCTGGAACAGCTCGCCCAGCCGCCGCACGGCGTGTTGAGCGCGGAGGGCGAGCGCGACAAGCTGCGCGACGAGCTGCGCCGCGCGAGTGAGCGCGCGGGTCTCGTCCGGGCGCAGGTGGAGGAGCGGGCCCGGGCGCGTCAGGAGCTTGACGCCGCGCGCCGCCGCGCGGATGTCTTGAAGCAGGGCCTCGACGCGCGCCCCACGGGATACGACGCCGCCCGGCACGACAGCGTCCGGGCCGAGCTGCTCAAACTCGACCCGATCGCCCTCGAGGCGGCGGCGCTCGAGGCCCGCGCGCAGCGAGCCGAAGGCCTCGTGCCGGAAGCGGAGCAGGCCGAGCGGGATCTGTCCACGGCGGAGCAGCGTGTGCGGACGCTCACTGAAGCCGTCGCGGCGGAAGGATATTCCGAGGAGCGCTACCGCCTGGCCAAGGATCGCTACGATCGCGCGCTCGGCGCATTACGCGAGGCGGAGCTCGCGTTGGTCGAGGCACGCGGTGCGCTGACGCGGGCGGAACACGACGTCATCGAAGTCGAGAAGCGAGCCCGCGAGCGGGCGGCACGGGAACTCGAGATCGCCGCCCGGAAGAGTCGCCTCCGCCTGCACAACGAGCTGGACCGCTCGTTTTCAGACTTGCGCGCGGACTTGAATGCCGCCATGCGTCCGGAAATCGCCGAGCTGGCGTCGGGGTTCCTCGCCGATCTCACCGACGGCCGCTACGACCAGGTGGATTTGAACGAGAACTATGAGGTCACGATTCTGGACGACGGCGTTCCGAAACCCGTGATCTCCGGTGGAGAAGAGGACATTGCCAATCTCGTGTTGCGGCTCGCAATTTCCCAAATGATCGCCGAGCGCGCCGGCCAGCCGTTCTCGCTGCTCGTGCTCGACGAGATTTTCGGAGCCCTGGACGAAGCACGCCGCCAGCACGTGCTCGGCCTGCTCCGGCACCTGGGCGATCGGTTCCCGCAGGTCATTCTCATCACGCACATCGAGCAGGTGCGCGATGGACTCGATCGTGTGATCCGGGTGGCGTACGACGCGGCGCGCGGTGTCAGCGCGGTGCGGGATGACGCCCCGGTTCCCCTCGCGCCTCCTCCCATTGGAGCACCGGATGAGAGCGTGGCTGCCTGAACGCCAGCTTGTAGGCCCGGAACGCGCCGACGAAACGGGGATCGACGGGCTGAACCGGGTTTTCGCGGACGCCTTCACCGACCGCTACCGCCGCGACGGGCTCGTCGGGGTCCGCGTCCCGTACCTGAACCCGCAGGTGTGGCGCTACGCGCTGCTCGACGCCGGTGACGGCGCGATGCTGTGGCGTGACGAGTCGGGTGACGTCGCCGCGTTCAACATTGCCCATCGATCCGGCGCCGAGGCGTGGATGGGCCCGCTGGCCGTCCGACCGGATCGGCAGGGTGGCGGGGTGGGGAAATCGATCGTCCGCACCGCCGCCGACTGGCTCACGAGCCAGGGCGCCGTCACGATCGGCCTCGAGACCATGCCCCGAACCGTCGAGAACATCGGATTCTACGCGCGGCTGGGATATGCGCCCGCATATCTCACGATCACCATGACCAAGGACATCCCGGGCCGGGGACATCCCGCGCCCGCGTTGCTCTCGGCGCGCCGCGACGCGGAGCGCGAAGAGTGCCTGCGCGCGATCCGACAGCTGATCACGAGCATCATTCCCGGGCCGGACTTCACGCGGGAAATCCTGTTGAGCGAGCAGCTGGCCCTCGGCGACACGACCCTGGTCGAAGCGGCCAACGGGCTCGACGCCGCCATCCTCTGGCATTCGGCTCCGCTCGCGGAAGGCCGGGCGCGGGAGGAGCTGCGCATCCTCAAGCTCGCGGCGCGCGACGATCGCGCGTTTTCGGCCGCGCTCGCCGCCACCGAGGCCACGGCCGCGCGCGCCGGCATTCGCCGTGTGGCCGTCCGCTGTCAAACGCGCTACGAGAGCGCATTCCGCCATCTCGTGGAGCGCGGCTACCGGGTCCGCTGGACCGATCTGCGGATGACGCTGGACGGGTATCCCGAGCCGCATGCGGAGAAAGGAGTCCTGTTTTCGAACTGGGAGATTTGAAGCCCGCTCTGCTGATCTTCGCCGCCACCTATCTCCTCATCGCCGTCCAGCGTCTCCCGTTCATTCAGCTCAACCGTCCCGCCGCGAGTCTGCTCGGCGCGGTTGCGATGGTCGCGTTCGGCGTGCTCTCGCTCTCCGAGGCGTACGCCGCCATCGATCTCGACGTGATCGTGTTTCTCCTCGGCTTGATGCTGATCGTGGGATATCTCGAGGTCGGCGGGTTCTTTCAGTGGGCGGCGGACTGGATTCTCGCGCGCGCCCAGACGCCCGAACGGCTGCTCCTCGGCGTCGTCGTGGGCGGGGGGCTGCTCTCGGCGTTCTTCGTGAACGACACGATCTGCCTCGTGGTGACGCCGGTGCTGCTCGCGGCGCTCGGGCCGCTGCGGGTGCGTCCCACGCCGTACCTCATCGGGCTCGCGATGGGCTCGAACGTCGGGTCGGTCCTCTCGATTACGGGGAATCCGCAAAACATGCTGGTGGGCATTTGGAGCGGCTCGAGCTTTGGCTCGTTTCTCGTCCACATGCTCCCGGTAGCCGCGGGGGGCCTGGCCATCACCTACGGCTATCTGCGCTGGGCCTTTGGCCGGGAGCTGTCGGAGCCGTTTCGGGAGCGGCTCGAATCCATTCCCGTTTCGCTCGATCGGCCGCTCGTGTTTCGCGGGCTCGCAATGTTCGGTGTGGCGGTCGTGTTCTGGCTCGCGGGTGGCTCGTTGCCGCTCGTGGCCATCGCCGCGGGCGCCGCGATGGTCGCGATTGCGCAGCGGGACCCGGCGTACGCGATCGATCGCGTGGAATGGTCGCTGCTGCTCTTCTTCGCGTCGCTGTTCGTCGTGATGCGGGGCTTCGAGCGGTCGGGAGCCGTCGCCTGGCTCGACGGGCACGCGCTCGCACTGGTGGGTCACGGGTCGCCCGCCCGTGCCGCCGTCGTGGTGAGCGGGGCGCTCGCGGTGCTCTCGAACCTCATCTCGAATGTGCCGGCGGTCATCCTGTGGCGCAGCACCGTACAGAGCCTGCCCCACCCGGAGCTGCAATGGCGCATTGTCGCGATGAGCTCGACGTTCGCCGGCAACCTCCTGCTCATCGGCTCGATGGCCAACCTCATCGTGGCGGAAAAAGCCGAAAGCCGCGGCGTGCGGATCGGTTTTGGAGAGTATGCCAGAATTGGCATCCCTGTGACCTGTATCACACTCGTCTGGGGGATCCTCGTGCTCCTCGTTACTCCCTAGGGGGAGTTCTGGTGACTGGAGTCACGTCCCGACGTTGCCTTCCGAGATATCATCGGCCCGCGCCCAGAGACCCTTTTCGACGGAGGCAGTCGGATGAAACGCGTACTGATGAGCCTAGCGGTCCTGGGCGTCGTGGCGCTGAGCGCCTCTCCGCTCGCCGCGCAGAAGGCGGCGCTCTATCTGGGTGGTGGTGGTGTGATGCCGACGGGCAACTATGCCCAGGCGGATAACACCGGTTGGCAGCTGCAGGGCGGCCTTGAAATCGGCATTCCGCACTCGCCGTTTGCGGTGCGTGCCGACGCGATGTACGGTGAGACCAGCCACCAGGGCAGCATTCCTTTCACCAACGACACCAAGCTGAGCGGCTTGTCGGCTGACGGGGTCTATCACATTGGTGGCGGGATGGTGCCGGTGAAGCTGTACGTCCTGGCCGGCGTCGGCTACCACAATGTGAATCTCGGCAGCGGTGCCTCCGAGTCCGATTTCTCGTGGAACGCCGGCGGCGGTCTGCGCATCGGCCTCGGCCCCATGAACCTGTTCGCCGAAGCGCGCTACACGAGCATCATGATGACCGGTGGCTCGCTGAACTTCTTCCCGATCACGGGCGGCCTCGAGTTCGGTTTGTAATCGAACCGAGCCGACTGCTTGCCACGGTCAGGGCGCCTGCCTAAGGTCTGAGCAGGCGCCCTGATCATTTCCGGCATGAGAATCGTCCCGCAGCTTCGGATCGCGCAACTCGCTTTCGCGGCACTCGCCGGCGTGTTCACGACCGGCGCGGCGCAGGACCGCTGGCAAATCACCTTACATGACGGCTCGATCTTGTGGGACCTGGAGCTCGAGCGGCTGAGCGGCGATACCCTCGTGTTCCGCCCGGCGCAGGGCGGGCACGCGCTTCACCTACCCGTCATGGGCGTGGATGCGCTCCGGCTGGTGCAAAAATCCGAGAAGCGTCAGTTCGCGCCGGACGGCCAGGGCACGGGCAACGCGCTCATGGGAGGCGCGGACATGATCTGGCAGCTGACGCTGCTCGACAAAGACGAGCGCTTGAAAGTCTTGCAGGAGGTGCTGCGGGCGTATCCGCCGGATTCGACGTGAATAAGCGGGAAGCGGGAAGCGGGAAGCGGGAAGCGGGAAGCGGCAAGCGGCAAGCGGGAAGCGGCAAGCGGGAAGCGGGAAGGGAGCGCATTCGAGTCCGTTTTACGCTTCCCCCTTCCCGCTCCCCCAATTCACCAGACTTCGGCTCGTACGCTATCCGCTCGCACCATCGGATCGCCCGCTCTACATCCGAACGCGCGCGCAAACTCCGGCATGTTCGATACCGGCCCGTTGACCCGCCACATCGGAGGCGAATGGGGATCGGTGAGCGTGCGGAGCCGCACCATCTCCGGTCGGGTGAGGTTGCGCCATAGCTGCCCGAATCCGAGAAAGAACCGCTGCTCGGCCGTGAACCCGTCGATGTCCGGCGGGCGGGGTTTGCCTTCCAGCGAGTGCTCGAACGCGGCATGCGCGATCACGAGCCCGCCGATATCGGCGATGTTCTCGCCCACAGTGAGCGCCCCGTTCACGTGGAAGGTGTCGACCGCGATGTAGGCCGAGTATTCGTTGATCACGCGTTGCGCGCGCTCGGTAAAACGGCGCGCGTCTTCCGCCGTCCACCAGTCGCGCAGGTTGCCGTGGGCATCGAATTGCCGGCCACGATCGTCGAATCCATGGGTCATCTCGTGCCCGATCACCGCCCCGATGGCGCCGTAGTTCGACGCATCGTCGGCGGCGGGATCGAAGAACGGCGGCTGGAGGATACCGGCCGGGAACACGATCTCGTTGAACGACGGGTTGTAGTACGCGTTGACCGTGGGCGGGCTCATGTCCCATTCGCCGCGATCCACCGGGCGGCCGATCTTTGCGAGCTGGCGCTGCTGCTCGAACGTCCGCGCCGCGAGCGCATTCTCCACGTAAGGCCACGACGCTCGGGCATCCAGGGTCGAGTAATCACGCCACGTGTCGGGGTAGCCAATCTTCTTGAAGATCGCGCTCAGCTTTTGCTGTGCCTCAGCCTTGGTGGAGTCGCTCATCCACGTCAGCTGCTGAATCCGATCGGACAGCGCCACCTGGAGATTGTTCACCATTTCGAGGACGCGGGCTTTCGCCTGTGGCGAGAACTCGCTCTCGACATATGCCTTGCCGAGCGCCTCCCCCATCGCTTCGTCCGCCGCGGCGGCACAGCGCTGCCAGCGCGGCAGCGGCTGCTTCACGCCACGCAACGCGGCCTGCAGCTTGAAATCCTCGTTGAAAAACACCGAGCCGAGCAGCGGCGCGGTCTCATGCAGGAGCTGCCACCGCAGATACACGCGCCAGTCGGCGAGCGCCGCCTTGTCCATAGCCTCCGCGCTCACGAGGCGAAGGAAGGCGGGCTGCGAGACGTCGAGCGTCGAGTCGGGTGAGGCGAGCGCGGCGACGCCGGCGGCCGCGAAGAACACCGTCCAGTCGATGCCGGGAGCGAGCGTGCCGAGCTCGCGCACGGTCATCTTGTGGTAGACCGCATTCGGATCGCGTCGCGCCACGAGGGTCATCGACGATTCGGCGAGGGCTGTCTCGAAGCGCATGGTCCGCTCCGCATCCTGCCGGGCGAGCGCGGGCGTGGCGCCGAGCAGCGCGAACATGCGGGCGATGTGCGCCACGTAGACCTGGCGCAGCGAATCGGACGCGGGATCGGTTTTGAGGTAGTAGTCGCGATCGGGCAAGCCGAGGCCGGCCTGGTACAACTGTCCGATCACGCGAGAGCTCTGCTTGCGATCGACCTCCGCCGAGAAAAAGAACGGAGCATAGATCTGCCGCGCGTTCAAGCGGGCCAGCTCGCGCGTCAGGTCACCCGCGGTTTTCAGCGCGGCAATGCGGGCCAGCTCGTCGCCGATCGGCTTCGCGCCGGCCCGATCGGTTCCCGCGGAGTCCATGCACGTCCCGTAAAAGGCGCCGAGCTTCTTGAGCGTCGGATCCCGGGTGGTATCGGTCGCCCCGCCGACCCGTTCGAGCACGCGTCGCAACGCTTCGGTATTGCGGTCGTACAGCTCCCGGGCCGCTCCGGTGCTGGTGTACGCCGCCGGGATCTGCGCCGTCTTGAGCCAGCCGCCGTTCGCGTACTGATAGAAATCGCGGCACGGCGCGCAGGTGGTATCGAGGTAGGCACGGTTCGCGCCGTGTTGTGCGGCTGCCGGCGCGGCCGCGAGGAGCGCCGTCACGAACAGCCCGGCAACGCGCATCTGCGTCACGACAGAAATCGTGGCGCGCCTACGAGCACGCGACGGGCGAACAGGATCACCGCAATGGCCCAGAGCACTTGCACGGGACCACTGCCGATGTGCATTCCGAACAGGAGCGTCACCCACGCCGCCAGTGATATGATCGCACCGATCAATGTGAGGTTCATCCTATCCCCCAAAATGTGCGCTTGACGACCGCGTCCGCCCGTGTATTGTAGTCCCTGTCGGGGGCGGAGAGCTCAATTATTGAGCCAACAGCTCGATTGAGGACCCATATACTGTAACCGATGTCATGCCCCCTCGGTGGGGAAGGCAGACGCTATGGTGAGGGCCCAGCCATTACTTTCGGGCTTCAATAATCCTCTTCGTTCCCTTTGCCGATCGGCCGGCTCCCTCAGTGGAGTCCGGCCGATCGCGTTTTCCCCCGTAGCGTGTCCCAGAAGTCCCGCGGCGCCTTGAGGTGCTGCGGTCGGACCGCGTAGGCGACGGCCAGCAGCACCATCCATGCCGCGTACACCATGGCGACGATTCCCCGGGCGCTCGGCAGCCCCATTTCGACGATCCAGAGGCAGAACAACGTGGTCGCGGCGAGCGCCCCGAAGCGCATCGACAAGAGGATCATGACGCCGAGCGCGGTTTGCAGCAGCGTCAGCCGGATCTCGACGCTCTGCTCCACGTCGATCGGGAACGGCGCCCAGGTACCGTGGTGATGCCAGTGTGAATAGCCGTAGATCACGGGGTTCATCGCCGCGAGGACAGTCCACTGGTTGATATTGCTCGACACGAGATTCATGAGCGCCACCG
>DATIYM010000057.1:0-5029 GCA_035517615.1 Gemmatimonadales bacterium | reverse complement strand
GCCGTTAAAAGGACTCGCATTCCCACATCATCTGCCCGCTGCGCCGCTTCATGCAGGCTCTGCGTCGGGCAAGGGAGACAGCGCGCGGCTCCATGGATCCTTCACGCTCTTCCATGGATGCTCATCCCCGCGCCATCCGCCAGCTGTGCCACTCCATATGCGCTCTGCGTCGGGCAATGGACGCTCTGCGTCGGGCAATAAGCGCTCCGCCCCGAGCGATGGACGGTCTGCGTCAGGCAATGAACACTCTGTATCGGGAAATATGCGCTCCGCCCCGAGCGATGGACGGTCTGCGTCAGGCAATGAACGCTCTGTCTCGGGAAATATGCGCTCCGCCCCGAGCGATGGACGGTCTGCGTCAGGCAATGAACGCTCCGCGCTGTTCCCATCGCCGCTCGCGATGGCCACCTGAACCCGCGCGACTGGGAACCGGATGCTCTGCGTCTGGTAGCCGACGCTCTCCGGAGATCACTGGACGCTCCAGCGGTGAAACCCGACCATTCGCGCGGGATACCCGAGTCTCACTGCCGGTTCATGGACCCTCGCTGCGAGAAACCGGGCGCTCAGCCTGGGAACGCCGATAGTTGCCGTGAGGAAGTGGAGGGTCGCGGCCGCTTAGGGGAAAGTCACGGGTCCTCACCCCCCTGTCCCCTTCTCAGTTCCGGTCCTCACCCCCTGTCCCCCTCTCCGTTCCGGTCCTCACCCCCTGTCCCCCTCTCCGTTCCGGAGAGGGGGGACGAAGCACGTTCGTCGGTCCCCCTCTCCCGAAGGGAGAGGGGGCCAGGGGGTGAGGACCAACGAGAGAGAGGGCCAGCGGGTGAGGACCAAATCTCGGAGAACGGGGCAGGTCAGGAGGTGAGGCTAAACGAGCCGCCAGGAGTGAAGTCGATCGCGGAGAGGGAATGCAGCTCCAGCGGCCGGTGCTGGGCCTGCGTCAATCAGCCGCTTTGCCACCGGCTCGATCCGGAAATTGAGTCCTTCCAGTGTTCGCGAACCGAGCAGGGTGAGGTCACCAGGTTCTCCGAACACGACATCGTCGGTCGTGCGTTTGCCGGCGACGTGAACGAAGGCTGGACCGGTCCACCGTTCCAGGATGGTCCCGTCGGCTTGGCGGAAGTGCCACTTGGTGTAGCGCTCGATGCCGAGCGATTCGAGAATCTGTGCGGGCACCCATGACAATTCCGCTCCGGTGTCCACGAGAACTGACTCCACCACGCGTCGCGGACCTGGCCGAGCCGGGTTTTCGAGTTGGATCTCTACACGGAAGCTCCCCATTCCGGCGCGCACGATCGCTAATCGTCCCTGAACTGCCTCTGATAGAGCTTGGCATATAGCCCGTTCTGCGCTATCAGATCCACGTGCGTCCCCTCTTCGACCACCTTGCCGTGATCCAGCACCACGAGCCGGTTGGCCCGCCGGACCGTCGAGAGCCGGTGCGCGATAATCAGGGTGCTCCGGTTCTGCAACAAGCGCTCGAGCGCTTCTTCTACGAGACGCTCGCTTTCCGCGTCCAGGCTCGAGGTGGCTTCGTCGAGAATCAGGACGGCCGGATCCTTGAGCAGCGCCCGCGCGATCGCCACGCGCTGGCGCTGCCCGCCCGACAGCTTGATCCCGCGCTCGCCCACCACCGTGTTGTAACGCTCGGGCAGCCGTTCGATGAACTCGGCGGCATGCGCCGCGCGCGCCGCCTCCTCGATCTCCGGCGCACTCGCGCCCGGCCGCCCATAGCCGATGTTCTCGGCCACGGTGCCCGAAAACAGCGCCGGCTCCTGGGGCACGATCCCGATGGCGCCGCGCAGGTCGCGTAAGCGCAGTGCGCGCACGTCGATCCCGTCGAGCGTGATGCAGCCGCTCGTCACATCCCAGAAGCGCGGCAGGAGATTCGCGAGCGTGGTCTTGCCCGCGCCCGACGGACCGACCAGCGCCACGACTTCGCCCGGCGCGATGCGCAGCGACACGTCGTCGAGCGCGAGCGGCAGCTCGGGCTGATACCGGAACCAGACGTGCTCGACTATGACGTCGCCCCGCACCGGCTCGGGAAGGGAGCGTCCCGGAATCGGGTCCGCCACCGAGGCTCGAGTCTCGAGCAACTCGAGCACCCGCCGCGCCGCGCCCACGGTTTCCTGATACGACGAAAACAGGCTGGTGAGCGCGGCAACCGCGGCGGCGATGAACACCGTATAGAGAAGGAAAGAAACGAGCGTGCCCGCCGTGACCGAGCCCGCCAGCACCAGCCGGCCGCCTTCCCATAGCACGATCACGGTTCCGGCGAAGGTGGCGAACATGATCACCGCGAAGAACGCCCCGCGCGTGACGGCGCGGCGCACCGCGATCTGCACCACCGCGTTCATGCCGCTCCCGTAGCGCGCCGCCTCCCACGGTTCCTGCACGAAGCTCTGCACCATCCTGATCTGGCTGAACGCCTCTTCGGCGACCGCCGTGGCGTCGGCCACGCGATCCTGCACGCGCGTGCTGCTGCGCCGCAGCCGCCGGCCGAAGAACATCGCCGAGCCGACCACGAACGGCGTGACCACCAGCGCGGTTGCCATCAAATGCCAGTTGGTGACCGTGAGCAGCACGATCCCGCCCACGAGATAGAGCAGCTGCCTCGCGAATTCGGAGAACTGAAAGCTCACGAGTCCCTGCAGCGTGCCGATATCGGCCGACAGCCGGCTCACGAGCTCTCCCGTGCGATGCTCGGCGAAGAATGCGGGCGACAGCCGAATGAGATGCTCGAACAGATCCTGCCTGAGCCGCGCCATGATGCGTTCGCCCGTGGCCGACAGGAGATAGGTCGAGGCGAAGCTTGCCAGCGCTTGCAGGGTGAACAGGCCGAGCAGGCCGAGCGCGATGCGATCGAGCAGCGGGCGATCGTGGCCGACGAATGCGGCGTCGAGCAGTTTGCGAACGATCTGTGGGAACGCGAGCCCGACACCGGCGGAGAGGATCAAGCAGACCGTGGCGATACCAAGCTTGGCGCGGTGCGGCCGGATTCGCGGCCACAACCACCGCAAGGCCCGTGGAGACGGGAAGCGGGAACCGGGAAGCGTACCATTCGATCTCACGCTTCCCCCTTCCCGCTCCCTGCTTCCCGGCCTCCTGTTCATAACGCCGCCAGCACGAGCCCTGCCCAGACCGCCGCTCCGACGGCAACGTGCACGGCCTGGAGTGCTTTGGGAAGCGAGAGGAGCACCATCGAGGCGGCGACTGCCACCTGCGCAATGACGAGCAGCAGCACGTAGCGGGGCGCCGGACGCCGGCTCGTGATGGCCCAGGGGATCATGTAGGCGGTCAGGCCATAGGCGAGCAGCCGGTGGGTCCAATGCACGTGCTGCAGCATGCCGCCCGTCGGCATCGCCTGCCCATTACACAGCGGAAACCCGAGGCATGCGAACGCCGCACCCATATTTGCCGTCAGTGCACCGAACAGCACCGTCACGAACCCCAGGGCTGCGGCTCCCAATGCCACCCCACTCGGCCAATTCACATTCGGCTCTCGCGCGGTATAGAGTAGAACCGCGAGCAGGGCCATGGCCGTGCCGAGGTGGAGAATCACGGTCCATGCAGGCAGGTCGAGCTTTACCGTAATCGCACCGAGGGCGATCTGGAGAACCAGAAGTACGACGGCAATGTAGGCTGCGGTGCTGGGGCGGGCGGATGGGCGGACGGATGGGCGGATCGGCGGATTGGCGGATCGTTCGGGTGCGCTCTCACGAACCGCCGAACCGCCGAACCGCCCATCCGCCCGCCCATCCGCCCTCAACCACCGTGCATACGCTGCGAGCACCAGAACCAGGACCGTCAGCGCCGCCGCGATGAGTCGATGCCCATACTCGATCATCGTGGGCAGGTCGAGCGGCGGCAGCAGGCTACCGTTGCACAGCGGCCAATGCTCGCCGCAGCCCAGCCCAGAACCCGTGATGCGGACGATTGCACCGAAGATGATGAGGAGATACGTCGAGATCGCGGCCGCCCAGGCGAGCCGCGTAAAGCGTCTATTCATGAGGCGGGAATGTAACTAGAACTCGCGCTTCTTCATTTCCTTGAAGAACTGGCGCAGCTCGAGGTCCTCCTCCCGCTCGGGAGGAAGTGTGCTATCGTACTGGCGCCGCTTGGTCGGCTTCGGCGCCTTGGCCGCCTTGGCGGCGTTCTTCCGTGCGAGCGCTTCGATCTTCTTGTCGTCGCCTTTGGCCACTGATGCTCCGGGTTCGGGGTGATGGGGCAACGACATAAGCGTAACGCGACGTCTTGACATACGCCACATTTTGGTTCGGACCGTTCTCGGGAAGCCCGCATGGATTGGGCACAACACTGCAACATCCTCTCGCTGTTGTTCAACGCGGCCCTGACCTGTGGCGTCGCCGGGAATACCCTGGGCCTCATGGCCTGGGAGCACCGCCCGTTCTGCGGGCTGGCGTTTTGATCGACGCCTCCCGCGACAAGTGGGGCGACAGGCTCCCCCGCCGTCTCGGGCTCTTGAGTTCAATCGCAGTCCTCATCGGCTCCACCATCGGTGGCGGGATTTTCCGCACCCCCGCCGTCATCGCCGAGCGAGTTCCTTCGGCCCTTCCCATGCTCGGCATCTGGGTGCTGGGCGGCGTGCTGGCGCTCTGCGGCGCGCTGACCTACGCGGAGCTGGGCGCGATGTTCCCCCGCTCAGGCGGCGTGTTCGTCTACATCCGTCAGGGGTTTGGTCGGCTGCCCGCCTTTCTGTTTGGCTGGACCGAGCTGGTGTTGATCCGCGCCTCGGCGCTCGGGGCCATCGCCACGCCGTTTGCCGAGTACTTGCTGCGGCTCATGGGTTACGATCCGGGCGCGCGCGCGTGGACGGTGCATTACGTGGCAGCCATCGCGATCGCGCTGACGGCGGCCTTGAACTACTTCGGCGTGCGCTGGAGTGCGTTCGTGCTCAATGCGGCTACCGTGGCGAAATACGGCGCGCTGGCATTGCTCGTCCTCCTGGCGTTCGGATCCGGTCGGGGCGACGTCGCCCATTTCACGCAAACCGCCGGGCCGATTTCGGGCACGC
>DATIYM010000056.1:0-85453 GCA_035517615.1 Gemmatimonadales bacterium | reverse complement strand
TGGCGTGATGCCCAGCGACGCACCGATGCCGAGTGTCGGTACTGCCGCTGGATGGTCTCGGACCGGTTCGCGTTCTGCCCGTGGTGCGGCCGCAATATTTCCGACCGCGATTCAAGCCCGGTTCCCCTCAAGGCGCCCAAGGGATTTCGATTCGAGCGGCGGTGCGAGCACGGGTGCGGCGGCGGCGTCATGTATCCCATGCACTTCTGCCCGTGGTGCGGCCGGCGCCAGCACTGGCGCTACCAGCGGTTCGATAACGTTTGCCCCCATTGCGACAAGGGTGTCGACGACTGGATGGACTACTGCCCCTGGTGCGGACACGACGCGACCGGCCGCGATCTCATTGGCCCGGCAGCCCTGCGGGCGCGGCAATTACTGTCGGCGACTCGGATCAGCGATTGGCACTACCGGCTGCTCTTGCGTCCCGGTGTTTCGGGAGTCAGACACAGGACTCCCAAAATGGTCGAGCTCGACCGTGCCTACGTCGTCAAGAAACGCTCGCGCCGCGAGATCTCGTGGAAGCTCCTTTCGGGATTGGTGCTCCACGAGCTGGGTCACTCGTTTCTCTATCACCACTGGTCCTTTGCGCGTTCCCGGCGGTTTCGCCGGGCGTTCGGTGAGGTCGCGAAAGCGTACCGTGTGGCGGACTCTCGCTGGGTCGATTTCGAGCGGCGCGGGGTGACGACCACGCTCGCCAATTACGTCACCGCGTACGCCGCCACTCACCCCGAGGAGGACTTCGCGGAAACGTTCCGTATCTACGTCGGTCGCCGGGGCCGGCTGCGCGGGCTGTTTGCCGAGTTTGGCCGCAAGCGCAAAGGCGTGGTATTGTTCGAAAAATTCCTGTTGCTCGATGACTTCATCCGGCAGCTGCGCTGGCGGAGATAGCCGTCAGGAAGCGGCCTCGGGCGTCGCCCGAGGGACCTCGCGCAGAAACGCCCGCCCCCGCGCGATTTCCCGCTCGTAGTCTTCGATTTCCGCCGCTTGTCGCCGCTCGTCCCACCCGAGCAACCGGGCCATGCGGGCGGCGATTTGTGGCGCCACGCCTCGGCCCTGGTCGGCGTCATCGTAAAACAGATGCAGGCGGCGAATCATCACGTCGGAGAGCCGGACGGCCATTTCGCGCTCCACCGCGTGCACGACTTCGGCCCACAACTCCGGCCGGCCAGGCGCGATCGGGTTGCCCAGCGCGCGGTCACGCTCCACGAGGCTCGCGATCGCCGCGGCTTCACTGCCGTACAGGCGGACGAGATGCGCCGCATGCCAATCCGCGATGCCGCGCACGCGGAGGTTGGCGGCAACCACGTTGAGGTCGGCGGCCTCACCCCCCGGAAGCGGAAGGCGATCGGTCCGGGGCCGGCTGGCGATCCGCCGGCCATCCATCCTCTTGAGCCGCCGCGCCACATGGTCGACGACCTCACGGCTCATGATTCGGTAGGTCGTGAGCTTGCCACCAGCGATCGTCACGAGTCCGCTGGGAGCCTCGAGGATCCGGTGCTCGCGCGAGATTCGCGACGGGGGCAATCCATCCGGACCATCCGACCCGGCGGGAGCGAGAAGCGGCCGCACGCCCGACCAGGTGGCCAGGATGTCGCGCGGACTGAGCCGCGCGTCGGGAAATATCGCGTTCGCCGAGCGCAACAAGTACACGGCGTCGGCACCGGACGCACGGGCGTCGCCCGGATCGCCCCGCTCTTCCGTGTCCGTAGTCCCGATGTAGCTCAAGTCGCCTGCCGGGAGAACGAACATCACCCGGCCGTCGACAGGAGAGAGGAACGTGACTGCGTGCGTGTGGCCAAGCCGCTCGCGCCGCACCAGGACGTGTGTGCCTTTGGTTGGATGGAGCAACGGCGCAGCCCCGGGGTCGTCGAGCTGGCGGACCGCGTCCACCCAGGGACCGGTGGCGTTCACGACAACCGCCGCGGCAACCGTATACTCCCGTCGTTGCGGATCGAGCATGTCGCGGATGACGGCGCCGCGGACCGTTCCGTCGGCTTTTGTGAGCGCCGTGACCATCGTGTAGCTGATGGCTCGGGCCCCGGCGGCGGTTGCGCTCCGCAAGGTCGCCAGCACCAGGCGTGCGTCGTCCGCCTGGGCGTCGTAGTACAGCGCGGCGCCCTTGATTCCGCGAGATCGGAGGCGCGGCTCGAGCTGTGCCACGGCCTTCCTTCTCAACCAGCGGTGGCGGTGCGCGCCACGACCCCCGAGCCAGTCATAGAGCCACATACCGGCGCGCAGAGTGAGGGGGGCAATACGGCCGCCCCGATACACGGGGAACAGAAATTCGAGCGGACGCACGAGATGAGGAGCGATCGTGCGCAGCACCGCGCGTTCATGGGCGGCCTCGAGCACGAGACCCCACTCCCGTTGTTCCAGGTATCGAAGACCGCCGTGAATCAGCCGGGAGGAGCGGGATGACGTACCCGCGGCGAAATCCATCTTGTCGACGAGCGCGGCGCGGATCCCGCGTAGAGCGGCGTCTCGCGCGATGCCGGCGCCAGTGATGCCACCGCCGATCACGAGCAAATCCACGGGCTCGGCAGAGAGTGCCGCGAGCGCGCGCGTCCGATCGGTCTCCACCTTTGGTATGCCTTGGCCCGCTACGGGGCCTGATGATAGGTTTTGGTCCGCGTCTGCCCCTCGCCTCTCGTGTTCGGTGGTTGCCGGACCAGCGAGGCGAGTCGGAAGGAGAATGTAATGCCTCAAGTGAACGGTCGGCGGCGCGTCGCAGTGATCGCCGGGTGCCGAACACCGTTTTCCAAAGCGGGAACTGACTTGAAAGAAGCGCGCGCTGTCGATCTGGCGCGCTACGTCGCGCGCGAGCTGCTCGAACGCACCGAGATCGACGCGGCGCTCGTGGAACAGGTCGTCTTCGGGCAGGTCGTGCCGTCCGCCCTCGTTCCCAACGTCGCGCGCGAAGTCAGCCTGCTCCCGCAATTCCCTCGCGAAATCCCGGCGTATTCCGTCAATCGCGCCTGCGCGTCGGCGGCGCAGGCGATCGCCGATGCGCACGACGAGATCACGCTGGGCCACATGACTGTTGTTCTGGCCGGCGGGGTCGAGTCCCTCTCCGATATCCCCATCATGGCGTCCCGCCGCCTGGCGGACGTGCTGGTCGAAGCCAGCCGGGCGAAAACACTCGGCCGAAGGCTTGCGGCCTTCAGCCGCGTCCGGCCCCGTGACCTCGTGCCGGTCTCACCGGCCATCGCCGAGCCCTCGACGGGAGAAACGATGGGGCAGTCGGCCGAGAAGATGGCCAAGGAAAACCACATCAGCCGTGAGGCGCAGGATCGCTGGGCGCTCCGCAGTCACCAACTCGCTGCTCGGGGCAGCGACGACGGCCGGCTCACTGCCGAGCTCGTGCCGTGGTTTCCCAAGACGGGAAGCGGCGCGGTGATAACCCAGGACAATGGAATCCGGCGCGACTCATCGCTCGAACAGCTTGCCAAACTCAAACCCGTGTTCGACCGGCGCTACGGCTCCGTCACCGCCGGTAACGCGTCGCCGCTCACGGATGGGGCTGCCGCAGTCATTCTCATGGCCGAGGATCGCGCCCGCGCGCTGGGCTATGAACCCCTCGCGTTCATTCGCGCCTATGCCGTTGCGGCGGTCGATCCCGGCTGGCAGCTGTTGCAGGCGCCGATCTGGGCCGTCCCGAAGGCGCTGGAGCGCGCGGGCATCGGTTGGGAGGACTTGGGTCTCATCGAGATCCACGAGGCATTCGCCGCTCAGGTGCTCTCGAACCTGCAGGGCTTTGCGTCCAAGGGGTGGGAGATCGACGAGGACATCATCAACGTGATGGGCGGTTCGATTGCGATCGGACATCCGTTCGGCGCCACCGGCGCGCGGCTCGTCACGACCCTCGCGAACGAAATGCAACGGCGGGATGTCCAATTCGGCCTGGTGTCGATTTGCGCCCAGGGCGGAATGGGATTCGCGATGGTGCTGGAACGGCGATGACCACGGCCCTGCACTGGGAGGTCAAGGACCACACCGCCATCGTCACGTTCGATCTGCCCGGCGAGCCGGTGAACAAGATTACGCGGGCCGTCAAAGACGAGTTCATTGCGACCTTCGAGGCGCTCGGACGCGATCCCAACGTGCACGCCATTGTATTCCTTTCGGGAAAGCGGGACGTCTTCATCGCGGGCGCGGATATCGAGGAGTTCGTCACTATCACGAGCGCCGCCGAGGCGGAGCGACTCTCGGCTGGCGGGCAGGAGATGCTGGATCGCATTGCTCGCCTTCCGAAGCCCGTGGTGGTGGGAATCCACGGTGCCTGTCTCGGCGGTGGGCTCGAATTCGCGCTCGCCTGTCACTATCGCGTCGCCACGGATCATGCGAAGACGCAGCTCGGGTTGCCGGAAGTGCAGCTGGGCTTGCTCCCGGGCGCCGGAGGTTGCCAGCGGCTCCCTCGGCTGATCGGCGCCCGCGCCGCGCTCGATATCATTCTCGCGGGCAAGTCCGAGCGCGCCGCCAAGGCGTTTCGACTGGGGATGGTCGACGAGCTCGTCGCCCCCGCGATTCTCTACGAGATCACGGTCGCCGCGGCCCAGCGATTGGCGGGTGGGTGGCGGCCGCGGCGTCGCCGGGGCGGCGGCGGGCCGGCAGGATGGCTGCTCGATGGCAATCCCCTTGGACGTCGCCTCGTGTTTCGCACGGCCCGGCGGCAGGTGCTCGCGACCACGCATGGCAACTATCCGGCTCCCCTCGCCGCGCTCGAAGCGGTGGAGTACGGCCTGCGCCATGGGATGCGCGCGGGGCTGAAGCGCGAAGCCGAGCTGTTCGGCCAGCTCGCAGTGAGCGACGTGTCGCGCAAGCTGGTCCAGATCTTCTTCGCAACCACCCAGCTCAAGAAGGATTTCGGGATCGACAACCCGCCGCCGCCGCGCGACGTGAAGCGCCTCGGCGTCGTGGGCGCAGGCTTCATGGGTGCCGGGATCGCGGGCACGGCGGTCACGCAGGCCGGTACCGACGTTCGGCTCAAGGACGCGGATCTACCCCGGGTCGCGAAGGGTCTTGCGGCGGCCCGGAGCGTGGTGGACGAGAGGCTTCGCCGCAAGCGCATCACGCGCTTCGAGTACGCGCGTCTTACCGCGCTCCTGTCGGGAGACGATCACTACACAGGGTTCGGTCGTGCCGACCTCGTCATTGAGGCGGTGTTCGAAGACCTCGGATTGAAGCAGCATGTCCTGGCCGAAGTCGAGGCGTTGATCCCCGACGAGACCGTCTTTGCCTCCAATACCTCGACGATACCGATCAAGCAGATCGCGCGGCAGGCACGGCGTCCCGAGCAGGTAATCGGAATGCATTTCTTCTCGCCCGTCCCGCGCATGCCGCTGCTCGAGGTCATTCCCTCGGATGTCACGTCGGCCCAGGCCATCAGCACCGCGGTCGCGTTCGGGAGGCGGATGGGCAAGACGGCCGTTGTGGTTCGGGACGAACCGGGCTTCTGGGTGAACCGCATCCTCGCCCCCTATATGAATGAAGCGGGATACCTACTCGCCGAAGGCGCGTCGATCGAAGAGCTCGATCGTCTCATGGTGGCATGGGGCTTTCCCGTAGGACCGTTTACGCTGCTCGACGAGGTCGGACTCGACGTTGCTGAGAAAGCGTCGGGCGTCCTGCACGCCGCGTTCGGGGACCGAATGGCGGCGGCCCCGGCCTTTGCGGCCTTCGTCAAGGACGGGAGGCTCGGCCGGAAATCAGGACGTGGGCTCTACCGGTACACCGACGGCAAGAAGGGCGGCGCGGACCCCGCCGTGTACGAGTTGCTCGGAATTCAGCCCAACGGCCCCCACGCCGCTGACATCATCTCGCGCCTGGTACTCATCATGGTGAACGAGGCCACGCGAGCGGTTGGCGAAGATGTCGTTCGAGCGCCGCGCGATGGGGATATCGCTGCGATCTACGGTTTTGGTTTTCCACCGTTCCGGGGTGGTCCGCTGCGGCACGCCGATGATCTCGGCGCCTCCCGGCTCGTCGCGGATCTCGAGCGCCTGTCGCAGCGGTTCGGCGCACGGTTCGCGCCGAGCGACACGCTGCGCGATATGGCGGCCCACAACGCGAAGTTCTATCCCTGAGTCTCCTCCGCGCCGGATTGCTGTGGCTCAGCGAGCGCCAGCGCGTGTTCCGGTTCGTCAGGTCGAACCGTCCGGCACAACGTCTTGCGGCCCGGTTCGTGGCCGGCGAAACCATCGAGAGCGCCGTGCGGGCGGTTCAGGAGCTCAACGCCACGGGCATTACCGCGACACTCGATATTCTGGGGGAGTCGGTCACCGCGGCGCGCGAGGCGGAAGCGGCGCGCGACGCATACCTCGCGGCCATCGACAAAGTCGCGCAAGTCGGCGCGCAGAGCCATGTCTCCGTCAAGCTGACACAGCTCGGGGTCGACGTCGACGAGGAGCTGTGTGTCGCGAACATGCGAGCGATCATCGCCCGGGCGCGAACCCACCGGT
This sequence comes from Gemmatimonadales bacterium, assembly GCA_035517615.1. Classification (GTDB taxonomy): domain Bacteria; phylum Gemmatimonadota; class Gemmatimonadetes; order Gemmatimonadales; family GWC2-71-9; genus AG25. Next base: position 78,995 of record DATIYM010000056.1, on the reverse strand, counting down.
CCTTTGTCCGTATCGACATGGAGGGATCGGCCTACACGGAACGCACGCTGCAGCTGTATGCGCGGCGCCTGCACCCGGAATTCGGCGATGCGGTCGGTGTCGTGCTGCAATCGTATCTGCGCCGAACGGCCGGCGATCTCGAGAAGCTGATCGCAGAACGCGCCCGGGTTCGGCTCTGCAAGGGGGCATACCAGGAGGCGCCCGAGATCGCATTTCCCAGGAAGCGCGATGTCGACACGAACTACATCGCGTCCATGGAGCGGCTGCTCGAGCACGGGAACTATCCCGCCATCGCGACGCACGACGAGAGGATTCTGGCGCGCGCCAAGGCCTTCGTGCGAGACCGCGGGATCGATGTCGACCGCTTCGAATTTCAGATGCTGTACGGAGTACGGCGGGACGTGCAGCAGCGGTTGCGGCGCGAGGGATACCGGCTGCGTGTCTACGTGCCGTTCGGGGCCCAGTGGTACCCGTACTTGATGCGCCGGCTCGCCGAGCGGCCCGCGAACGTCGCATTCCTGGTGGGCAATCTGATGAAGGAGTCGTTACGACGGAGTTGAAGGATTCCACGCTGGGCGGCTACCAGCGCACACACGAACGCGCTCCCGCATTCGGCGGCCCTGATGGTCAGTCGTACTCGGTGGCACCCTTCGTGGACGACGTCCCCGACGCAGATGGCCGTTACGGAGCGGCCTTGCTCTTCGTGCGGTGGTCGCAAACCGGCGACCGTCCGGTCGGGCATCTCGAGACCGAATACCTGGCCTATGGCGAGACGCCCGACCGCGCGCTCGCCCCCATTCTCGCATTGTCGCTGCACGAGGTCAAAGCGCAGCTCGATCGCTGCATCGCCATGCACGCCCAGGACGACCGCCGTTCATGACGGGCGTGGTGCTGGGTCGGGAAGGTTCGACCTACCGCGTGCACGCGGAGGCGGGCGAAGTCATCGCGGTACTTCGTGGGAGGCTCAAGCACGAAGACTCCGATCGTGTGGTGGCCGGGGATAAGGTCGAGCTCGAGCAAGACGCCGTCGGCGAACGCGCGGCGATCACGGCGATCCTGCCGCGCCGCTCGGTTCTGGCGCGGCGCGCAATGCGCGGCGCGGGTGGAGGCCATCGAGCGCAGCCGCTTGCCGCCAACGTCGATCAGGTGGTGGTAGTGACCGCCGCCCGCGATCCCGACGCGAATCCCCGAATGCTCGACCGGTTTCTCGTGGTGGCTGAATCCAATAGACTCCCCGCCGTGGTCATCCTGAACAAGATCGAATTGAATCCCGAGGCGCTCGGTCAGCTTACGCGCCGGCTTGCGCCGGCTGGGTATCAGGTACTCCCGGTGTCCGTCAAAGCGGCGCAGAACCTTGCTGCGGTTCGCAATCTGTTGCGGGGCAGGACGTCGGTGCTCACGGGCGATTCAGGGGTTGGGAAGTCGAGCCTGATCAATGCGCTCGAGCCTGGTCTCGCGCTGCGAATCGGCGCGGTGAGCGAGCGTGCCGGCACCGGCCGTCACACGACGCGCAGCGCACTCCTCATCCCGCTCGAGCGATCCCCGGGAATGGGGGCGGGGACATACGTCGTCGACACGCCGGGTCTCCGTGAGGTCGCAGCATGGGGACTCGATCCTGATACGCTGGGTGCCTGCTTTCCGGAATTTCTGCCGTTTCTCGACCGCTGCCGTTTCGACAACTGCCGCCATTTGGCCGAGCCCGATTGTGCCGTTCGCGCCGCGGCGTTAGCGGGGCGGTTCGACCCCGACCGGCTGGGCTCCTATGAGCGTATTTTCGAGGAAGTCAACGTTCCTTCCTGGTCCACCGGGCGGCGTCGCGCGAGGTGACCTTGGCCATCATCGCCGCAAACGCATCATCAAGATCGATGCCCTGCGCGTTCGCAAGACAGATCACCACGAAGAGGATATCCGCGAGCTCCATCGCAATCGCCCCCTCGGCTTCGCCCGGTTTTTTCGGTTTTTCTCCGTACCGATGGTTCAACTCGCGGGCGAGCTCCCCGACCTCTTCGCTGAGCCGCGCGAGGTTCGAGAGCGGGGAGAAGTAGCCCTCCTTATATTGCCCGATCCAACGGTCGACTTCCTGTTGAGCATCACGAAACGACACGAGGGGTCTCCTTCGCCGTGAGCGCCGATTCGACGGTTCTCGCCGTACCCTTTGCCGGCGAACGATATGCCGCGACGGCGCGGTTATCGGCGCTCATCGCTCCGCCCTACGACGTGATCGCGCCGGAGCAGCGGACGCGATACGCGGCGCAGGATCCTCACAATATCGTCCACGTAATGTTGCCGGAAGCACCGCCGGCCGCAGCGGGGCAGGATCGCTACGCCGCCGCCGCCGCACTGCTTACGTCGTGGCGCGCGGACGGCGTGCTGGTCCGCGATCCGGAGCCCGCCGCTTACGTTCTGGCGCAGGATTTCGCGCTGCCGTCTGGAGAGCGACGGTCTCGCGTCGGGGTCTTTCTGGCGGTCAGCGCCGAACCGTACACCGCGCGCCGCATCCGGCCGCACGAGCGGACGCATTCCGCTCCCAAGGCGGATCGCCTTGCGCTGCTCGAGGCCACCGATACGAACATCGAGTCCATTTTCCTGCTGGCCCCTGACGATGACCACCGACTGGCGGACGGGCTCGCCGGGATTGCCGATCACCCTCCCACGGCAACAGCGGAGCTCGAGAATGTGCGGCTCCGCCTGTGGGAAGTGGGCGGTCAGGAGGCCGCGGGTATTGCCGCGCTTGCCTCTCGAGGGCCGTTATACATCGCCGATGGTCATCATCGTTTTGAGACCGCCGTGGCGTATGCGGCGCGACGGCGCACTGCCCTCACTGGAGCGTCGCGCCTGCTCGCCCTCGTTGTCTCCGCCCAGGACCCCGGGCTCGTCATCCTTCCCACGCATCGCATTGTGTTCGCAGGGGGGCTCGAGGAGGGCAAGCTGCTCGACTCATGGCGCCAGTGGTTCGATGTGGGCCGGGTGGCGCCGTGCGCTGATCGGATCGAGCGGCTGGCCGAGATCGGCCGGGGCCGGACGGCGTGCATTGTGGCGCTCCCCAACGGCTCGGATCTCACGCTCGTGCTGAAGCGCGATGCGCCGCTCGACAAGGTCCCCGGACTCGGCAAATCACCCGCGGCGCGGGCACTTGATGTGGCGCGGATCGAAACGCTGGTGGTCCAGGCGCTGCTCGGCGCCAGCTCGACGACTCCGTCGCTCGCCTATACGCCGGATCCCTACGCCGCGTTCGAGGCGGTTCGTAAGGGTGCCGCCGCCGCCGCCGTGCTCCTCAATCCGACGCGTGTCGATCAGGTGCTCGCGGTCGCGGACGCGAACGACGTCATGCCGCCGAAATCCACCTACTTCATTCCCAAGGTTCCGAGCGGAATGGTCCTGCGATCATTGCGCGACGATCCTCAGGCAGCGTGATGGCTCCGCGAGCGCGCGAACGAATTCTCTCGAATCTGGAGACGGTCTACCGCGAGGCGTATGACCGGGCCAAGGAAACGGGCGACGAGCGGCGGATGCACGATCTCGATTCGGCCTACCAGCGAGAGCAGTTGCTGCTGGAAGTGCTGCTCGATATCCGCGATGCGCTCACGGCGCCGGCGCCCGAGCCGACGCGTCAGCCGGGCACGAGTGCCCTCGCGACCCTCGAAACGCTACGCCGGGTTTCCAAACTGCGCTGAAGGATCGCGGCTAACCGCCGTAGCTGAATCCGGCGCCCTCGAGGGTCAGGGGACGGGATTCCCCGTGCTCGATCCCGGCCTCGACTACTTGGCCCAGGACCACGGTGTGATCGCCCGCCGGCAGTGTCGCGATCAGGCGGCACTCGAGCCAACCAATCGCATCAGCCAGGATCGGCGTTCCCGCAACGGGGCCCGGGCGAGTTTTCACTCCCTTGAGTTTTTGTGCGGCCGCGTCCGAAGACCGCGCGAGCTTGGCGGCCAGCTCCCGCTGTGTTTCATGAAACAGGTTGACCCCGAACCGACGTGCATCACGAATCATCGTGATGGTCTTCGATGTGTTCTCAACGGCCACGGCAATCATCGGGGGTTGAGAAGACGCCTGCGTCACCCAGTTTGCGGTCATCGCATGCTCCTCGCCGTCATGCGCGGTGGTAATGGCGTAGAGCCCGTAGGGGAAGAGGCGAAGCATCCGCGTCACAGCATTTTGGTCCATGCCAACACTCCAAATGGGCGACGGCCGAAATATCGACGGCCCTCGAGGCGGCGCCAAGTTCGCCGGGCGCATATCTCTCCACAACGACGCTATCTTGAAGGCATGCCGACGCGGACTCCTCCCTCGACGTCACCCCAGGCGCGCTCCAAGATGATTCAAGCTCCAGCACTGTCGAAATCCGACCTGCTCGAGATGTATCGAGGGATGCTCTTATCGCGTCGCATCGATGACAAGGAGATACAGCTCAAGCGGCAGAACCGGATCTTCTTTCAGATCTCGGGCGCGGGTCACGAAGCGGTGCTCGTGGCGGCGGCGAAAGTGCTCCGGGCATCCTACGATTGGTTCTACCCGTATTATCGCGACCGCGCGCTCTGCCTGGCGCTGGGAATGACCCCGCTCGAGATGCTGCTCGCGGCGGCGGCCGCCGCCGATGACCCCAATTCAGGCGGTCGGCAGATGCCGTCGCACTGGGGTCACAAGGCCCTGAACATCGTCAGCCAATCGAGCCCGACCGGCACGCAGTTTCTCCAGGCGGTGGGTTGTGCCGAAGCCTGGCGCCGCTACGACCGCAACGAGGCGATCGATCCGAAGCCGATCCATGGCGATGAGCTGGTGTATTGCTCGGCGGGCGAGGGTGCCACGAGTGAAGGGGAGTTCTGGGAAACCCTGAACAACGCCTGTAACCTCAAGCTGCCGCTTCTCCTTCTCATCGAGGACAACGGGTACGCGATTTCGGTCCCGGTGGAAATCCAGACGGCCGGGGGTTCGATTTCGAAGCTAGTCTCGAGCTATCCCGGGCTGTTTCTCGAAGAGGTCGACGGGCGCGATCCCATCGCCTCGCACGGCGCGCTGGCGCGCGCGGCCACGTATTGCCGTCAACGCAAAGGCCCGGCCCTCGTGCACGCGCACGTGACCCGCCCGTATTCCCATTCACTCTCTGATGACGAGATTCTCTACAAGCCCCCCCGCGAGCGCGAGCGGGAAGCCGACGAGGACTGTCTCGCCATGTTTCCGAAGCGACTGCTTTCCGAAGGGATCGCGAATTCGCAGGAGCTCGAGGCGATCAAGCAGAGCGTAGACGAGGAGATTCAGGTCGCCACAGAGATGGCGCTCGCGTCGCCGCAGCCCAAGCCCGAGAGCGCTCTCCTTTATGTCTACTCTCCTGACGTCGATCCCACCGCCAACCAGTTCGACACCGAAGACGACCCCCGGTTCGCGGGCGATCCGACGACCATGGTCGACCTGCTGAACGCCTGCCTGCGCGACGAGATGACCCGCAATCCGCGCATTCTCGTATTCGGCGAGGACGTTGCCGACGTGAGCCGCGAGCAGTACCTCGACGAAGTGAAAGGGAAGGGCGGGGTCTTCAAGGTCACCTGGGGCCTCCAGCGCCGGTTTGGAAGCGAGCGGGTGTACAACACACCGCTCGCTGAGGCCAGCATCGTGGGTCGAGCCATCGGACTCGCCACCCGGGGGCTCAAGCCGGTCGTCGAAATTCAGTTCTTCGATTACATCTGGCCGGCCTATCATCAGCTGCGCAACGAGCTCGCCACGCTACGCTGGCGTTCGAACAACTCATTCAGTTGCCCGCTGGTGGTTCGAGTCACCTACGGCGGGTATCTGCGGGGAGGCTCGGTCTACCATTCCCAAACCGGCGCCGTCCTGTTCACGGCGATTCCAGGGCTGCGGGTCGTCTGTCCCTCCACGGCACTAGATGCCAACGGGCTGCTGCGGACCGCGATACGCTGCGACGACCCGGTTCTGTTCCTCGAACACAAGCACCTCTACCGCCAGACATACAACAAAGCGCCCAACCCGGGGCCGAACTTCATGATCCCGTTTGGGAAGGCAAAGATCCTCCGGCCGGGGACAGACATCACGCTCGTGACCTACGGAGCGGTCGTCCAGCGGGCACTGCTTGCGGCGAAGGAGCTCGAGGCCAGGGACAAGTGTTCGGTCGAAGTGATCGACCTGCGATCCCTATCCCCCGTCGATTGGGACACGATCACCGCATCGGTCCGGAAAACCAGTCGCGTGCTCGTCGCCTACGAAGATCCGCTCTCGTGGGGGTATGGAGGCGAACTTGCCGCACGATTGGGTGACGAATGCTTTGCGTGGCTCGATGCGCCGGTCAAGCGAGTGGCATCCACCGATACCTTCGTCGCGTATGCACCGGATCTCGAGGATTTCATTCTGCCGCAGACCGAAGATCTCGTGCGCGCCCTGCGGGAGCTGCGCGCGTTCTAGCTCGTCTCGCCTTCTCCTTCCAGAACCTCTCGAATCTCGCCGGCGGCCGCGATCGCGTGGTCGACTTCACGCGATAACGCGCGGGCCTGCGCGGTGGCGTGGGTGAGATCTCCCAACACCGCGTCCACGCCGGCGGACCGTAACCGCAGCAGGTCGAAGCGAACATTCTGCATGGCCAGCCCGCACGACTCGAGTTGCTCCTCGACCTGACGTCTGCGCGTGATCAGGTCCACGAGCGCCTGCCGCTGCCGTCGCAGGAGATCGAGCTGGCGGTCGCCCTCCGGCCCCGACACCTGGCGTTCCGCCGTTGCGATCTTGCCGTCGAGTCGGGCCACCGCTCCCTCTTCAACGCTTGTGCCCATCGCGTGCAGCACACGGGCGAGCTCTTCTGCTCGCTTGGTCAGGCCTTGAACCGTAGCATCGATGTCAGGAAGCAGCCGCCGCTCCGATGGCGGCAGGCCGTCCACGATGCGACGGATCGCGGTGCGGTCGCGCCGGACTTGCTCGATCATGTCCGCGTGGACGCCGAATTCCTCCGTCGTAGCTTGCGGGAGTGCTCCGGGGCCGGCGCCACGGCGCTGGATCGCATCAGGGGCCGGGGGACGCGCGACAACGTCTCTCCAGGAATACCCCGCGTGCCATAACCGGACATAGCGAGGCACGAGCGAAAACGCCGCCAGCGCCCCCGAGACGGTCAACAGAGTACCATGCATGTGGCTGCCCGTTACGAGATCGAACACGAGGAGTCCCCCGGTAACCGAGGCCCAACGAACGAAGCTCGCGCGGGTCTCGCGCACCGCTCGCGGCTCCCCCGACGCATCCTGGAGCGCGGCGCCCTGTTCGGTTCGCGTGCGCTTCCGGCCACGACCCCGCGGCCGTACGCGGGTCCGGGAACGCCGCTCGCTCTCCGCGGCGGGGAGCGGCGCCACCGCAGGGGCCATGGCGGGCGCCCGTACCTGGGGCCGCGGCAGACTGGCGTTACGAGCCTCGAGCGCGCGTCGGAGCGCATCAGCTGTGGGCCACCGGTCTTCCGGGTCCTTCTCGAGGCAGCGCATGATGGCTGCCCCGAGGTCCGCCGGGCAGTCTACCCGCTTGGTCATTATCAGCGGGGCGGGCTCCATGATCTGCTTCATGAGCACTCCGGGAACGGTTGGGGCGCGAAACGGCAGTTCCCCCACGAGTGCCTGGTAGGCGACAATTCCGAGACTGTAAATGTCGGAGCGGCCGTCGATCTCCCGGTCCCCCGCCGCCTGCTCGGGGCTCATATAGTGTGGCGTGCCGATGGCCACGCCCGTGCCGGTGAGCGTGGCGCCACCCGTTGTCGACGAGAGGGCCTTGGCGATTCCGAAATCCGTCACGACAACACGCCCGCGGCTTCCCTCGAGCAGAATGTTGTCGGGCTTCACGTCGCGGTGGATGATTCCGACGCCGTGCGCCGCCGCGAGCGCGTCCGCGGTTTCGCCCATGATGCGGCGGACCTCCTCGGGCGGCAGCCGGCCGCGCCGCTGCAGCTTCGCGGAGAGCGGCTCCCCATCGATGTAGGCCATGACGAAATAGACGAGTCCGTCTTGGGACTGACCGACCGAGAAAATGGAAACAATGTGTGGGTGCGAGAGTCGGGCCGCAGTCTGTGCTTCGCGGAGAAACCGCGTTCGGATCTCCTCGCGAAACCCGAGCTCGGGGGGAAGCACCTTAATGGCCACGGGCCGTTTGAGCAGCTCGTCGTGCGCGCTGTACACAACGCCCATGCCACCGCGCCCGATCTCATGATCCACGGTGTATGCGGAACCGAGCGCGCGCCTGAGGCGCTCAGCGAGGGCTTTGTCCGCTTCGTTCATTGATTCCCTCTGATCGGGACGCGCGAATCTATGATTTATCGCGCGCGTGCGTCCGCGGCAAACTCCGAACGGCCGCCACGGCAGGATGTTGGCCGATTTGGCGGTGCGAAGGGAACTTAACCCGTCATTCCAGCGGTTTTCTCATGGCATACGGGATGCTAGTCCCGGCGGTGGTATGAGAGCGGCTTTCCATCGATTTTAGAGAATGAGAGTGAGTGATTGCCAGAATGAATGAAAAACTAACGCTTCCTGTGCTGCCGCTCCGCGATATGGTACTGTTTCCGGGCGTCACGGCGCCGATTGGCGCAGGACGGCCGGGCACACTCAAGGCGGTCGAGGCGGCGCTCAAGACGCCATCCCGCCGCGTGTTCGCGGTCATGCAGCGCGAGAACACCGATCATGTTGCGCCCGCTGGGTTGTACACGTTCGGCACCGTGGCGCGAATCGGGCAAGTGCAGCGCGGGCTCAACGGTATCCAGATGTCCCTGCACGGCGACGTGCGCGCGTGCGCGGTTCAATACCGCGAGACGAACGGCTTCATCGAAGCCGACGTGCGCGAAGTGGCCGAGATGCCTCCCCTCAACGCGGACGATGCGGCCTTCGTGGCCCTGTATCGCGAGACGCGGCAGCGAGCCGCCGAGGTGGGAGAAAAATCGGGGCTCCCCGATGAAGTCGTGAAGGAAATCCTCGAAGGTGTGACCGATCCCAGCCGCTTTGCCGATCTCGTGGCGGGGCACATCGAGGCAAAGCCGGCGGAGCGTCAGGCATTGCTCGAGACGCTTTCCGTGGAGGACCGGTTGCGCCGGGTCCTGGTTCACGTGCAGCGGCAGATCGCGGTGCTCGACGCGCAGGAGCAGATCAAGTCCCAGGTGCAGGAGGAGCTGGGTGAGCGTCAGCGCGAGATGCTGCTTCGTGAGCAGCTGAAGGCAATCCGGAAGGAACTGGGGGAAGAAGACGAGGCGAGCGAGGTGGAAGAGCTGCGCGCTCGGTTCGAGAAACTCAATATTCCCGAGGCGGCCAGAAAAGAAGTGGAACGCGAGCTGTCGCGACTCGAGCGCGCGAATCGTGATTCCATGGAAGCCCAGGTCATCCGAACCTATCTCGAGACAATGGCCGAGCTCCCGTGGGACAACCGCGCCGAGGAATCACTCGACCTGAAGCGGGCAGGGGAGATTCTCGAAGAGGACCACTTCGGTCTGAAGGATGTGAAAGATCAGGTGCTCGAATTCCTCGCGGTCCGGCAGCTGCGACAGCAAGGAACGCCGTCGGACGTCCCGGGGAATGACGACGATCACGAGTCGAAAGGGCACATTTTGCTCTTCGTCGGCCCTCCGGGTGTGGGCAAGACGTCGATCGCGAAGTCGATCGCCCGGGCCATGGGGCGGCCGTACGTCCGCATCTCCCTCGGCGGCGCGCGTGATGAAGCAGATATTCGTGGCCATCGGCGCACCTACGTCGGGGCCATGCCGGGACGCATCATTCAGGGCATGAAGCAGGCAGGGGTCAAGAACCCCGTGTTTCTCCTCGACGAAGTCGACAAGCTGGGAATCTCGTTCCAGGGGGATCCGGCGGCCGCGTTGCTCGAGGTGCTCGACCCGGCACAGAACGACTCGTTTACGGATCACTATCTGGGCGTGCCGTTCGACTTGTCGGAGGTGTTGTTCATCGCGACGGCGAACTTCCTGCAGTCGATTCCCGCGCCACTGCTCGATCGTCTCGAGACGGTGAACTTCGCCGGGTACACAGGCCAGGAGAAGCTGGAAATCGCGAAGCGCTACCTCGTTCCGCGCCAGCTCCGTGAAAACGGGCTGACAACGGACCAGCTGGAGATAACCGACGCGGCGCTCAACGAACTGACCGCGAGCTACACCCGCGAAGCCGGCGTTCGCCAGCTGGAGCGGGAAATCGGGAAACTGTGCCGCAAGGTCGCACGCCAGATTGCGGGCGGCGCAACCGAGCGGGTAACGGTGGACGCCAAGGACATGCATTCGCTTGTGGGCCGGCCCAAGGTACACCCCGAGCGCAAGGCCCGCGAAGACCAGACCGGGGTGGCAACAGGCATGTATTACACGCCGGTCGGCGGTGACATCATGTTCGTCGAGGCGAGTGTGACACGCGGCAAGGGTGAGCTGGTTCTGACCGGCCAGCTGGGAGACGTCATGAAGGAATCCGCGCGGGCGGCGCTCACCTACGCCAAGTCGCATGCCGAGCAGCTCGGCGTCCCCGCGGATGCGTTCAAGGGGACGGACGTGCATGTCCACGTTCCGGCGGGCGCGATTCCCAAGGACGGCCCCTCGGCCGGCGTGACGATGGCCACGGCGTTGGTGTCCGCTCTGTCGCAGCGGCCCGCACGCCATGACATCGCGATGACCGGCGAGGTGACGCTGCGTGGCCGGGTTCTCCCGATCGGTGGCGTCAAGGAGAAGGTGCTCGGCGCCGTACGCGCGGGGATTCATGAGATCATTCTGCCGCGTGAGAACGAGGCGGACCTCGAGGATCTGCCCGAAGATGTCCGCTCAACCGTGAAAGTGCATCTGGTCGATGAGCTCGGAGAGGCGCTGTCGCTCGCGCTGCGCGGCGCGCGGTTCGAGGCCGGACAGCTTCTGTTCGAGCAGGTGAAGGCTGGAATCGAGCCGGGTCTGGTGGTGAAGCAAAACTAGGTTTCAAGGCTGGATCGTTTTCAGCTGCAGTCATCGCGTGGCGACACCCTCCACCACGAGGCGGATCGCGGCTGACATCCATCGCTCCGATAGGGAGTATCCGTCAACGCCGAGCGGAGCGGCGCTCAACACGATCAGTGGCTCCATACTCACATATGCCAGCATCAAGACAAGGGCCTGTGCGGCCGCCAGATTGGGGTCAATGTCGTCGCGAACCTCTCCCATGCCCTGACCTTCGGCCAACAGGATCACGAGCCGATCGATTGCCGGCCCAAACGCCCGGAATTCGGGCGTACTGGCCTGGGTGAGTAGCTCGACGAGGGGGCGATGGGCTTCGAAGAAGGCGTACATGCCCTCCATCAATTGCTTCAGTCGCGGCAGAACAGCGACGCCACTCTGCGTGGCGTGCGGCAGGAGCGAGAGCGTCCGTTCCAGCTCGCCGATACACGCGGTAATCGTCGCCTGGTACAGCCCCCGCTTGGAGTGGAAGTAGTAGAAGAGGAGTTGCTTGTTGACCCCAGCACGCCGGGCGATTCGGTCGACGCGAGCACCCGACACCCCGTGGGCTCCGAACTCCTCTCTTGCCGCGCTCAAGATACGTAATGCCCTGTCATTGCTTCGTTTTGGCCGCAATGCATAACCCTCAACCAAATGGTTGAGGAAATCTGTCAGGGGCCATCAATCAATGCAAGATCCGGAGGGGGCGGAGGAACGCCATGCTGCAGGAACTCGAGCAAGAGGTGGCTGACCGTATCAGGTTGCTCTTCCTGCGGCATGTGGCCGGCGTTGGCCACAGGGGCAAAGGCGACTCTTTGGAGTGCTCGGGCAAATTCCACTCCGACAGTCCGGGGAATCCAGGGATCATGCTCGCCCCAAATGACGAGGCTTGGCGCCTCGATGGCACCAAGCCGTCCGCGCAGGTCATCGAAACGAAACTCGTGGAGCACGCCACGCAGAGCAGCCCCGAACCCAGGGCTGGCAACGGGAGCGTAGTACTGGTCGACATCGCTCGAGGTCACCTTGCGCGGATCCGCGTAGGTAGACCTGAGAATTCTGGACGTGACCCATCGGCCGCGAAGGGCAATCAGGGCACGCGGCAGGCTCGAGTGCAGCAGCCGCAAAAGCCAGGGGGCACGAACCCCAAGCCCCGCGGCATCGATCAACACGAGTCCTCGAACACGGTGTGGGTAGGCGAGCGCGGCGTCCGCGGCGATGGCACCTCCCATGGAGCTGCCAACCAAGACTGCATCGCTAATTCGTAGCGAATCCATGAAGCCGATCAGAACCCGCACGTAATCGGCATTGCTGTACCCAGAGGCAGGTTTATCGGAAAACCCAAAACCCTTATTGTCGAACGCGATGACGCGAAACCCAGCGGTTGCGAGCGGCTGGAGCATGAAACGCCACGAGTAGATCGAAGACCCGAGGCCATGCAGCAGGATCACGGGGATGCCGCTGCCCGCCTCGACGTAGCGCAGCTTCAGGCTATCGACGACCACGTATCGGGGCCGAAGCGGTGTGCCTGATGGATAGCGCGCCGAAGGGGGGATCGGATCCGCCCGGCACGCTGCAAGCACTACCGCAACGCCACAGAGGGTCGCGGCTCGCATGTCAGCCCAGCGCGTCAAGCGCACGACGTGCCAGCGCCAGAAGGGCAGGATGAGTGCTCCAGATGCCGCGCTCTCCCGCGGCAGATGGGATTACCGTGATCACCTGGCGATCGTCGATGATGAGCAGCGTGGGGAAATCCGCGGGGGCGCGCACGGTCGCAAACGATGCGATGTCGCCCGCAATACTCCCGTCGAACGTGGCCAGGCTCACGGACGTCTTCTCCATGGCGCGGCGCCAGGCGGGAAGTGTGGCGCGCAACAGTTCAGGAGCTATCACGCCCCGCACTGTCTGCGCCGCGCGCCCCACCGCTTGCAGGATCACGTTTGCCGTGGGTCGGAAGCCCTCGAGCGGTCGCGTCTCGGGCTCCCTTCCATGGCCGACCTGAGCCAACGCCTGTCCCAGCGTCTCGAGCGCCTGCCCCTGCGTGGTAGCGACTTGGGCGAGGAGGGCGTCTGGATCGATCGGGCGGTATCGGGCGGGTTTGCCGGGGAGCTTCACAGCCGCACTGCGACTCACCAATCCGTCCAGAGCACCATAGGCATTCGCGCGGGCCAAACGCGCCCGCCGCGCGACCTCATAGCCCGAAACGGGACCGGTCTCAAGCAGAACGGCATATACTCGAGATTCGGTAGGGGTGAAACCAAATGGGGTGAGATCGAGACGCCGATCCACGTAGTAGTATATACAACAACTACTGGCCCCGCTACACGACCTCGAGCGGCAGGCTCATGATCTTCGCAATGAGCGCGAGGCGGAACGTGACATCGGTTTGGCGCTGCGCCGGACTCTTGCCCGGCCCCTCGAGCGGGAAATAGTGCGCCGTCATTGGATTGTCGGACTTTGGCAGCGTCCGCAGGTTCCGCGGCGACCAGATGCCCTGCTCGTTGCATTCGTTGAATAGCCGCGCCAGTACCTTACTGGCGCTTGGCACTTGTCTCACGAGCCCGAGTCGCGCCAGGAGCTCGAGCCAGTACAATGCAAACGGGACGTCCGTCACTCGCCCCTGAGCGTCGGCGTGCAGCGGGTCACCGAGGATCTCGTAGACGGGCTCGAGCAGCTTGGTGCCGGCCAGGATCGAATAATTGCGGCGCGGGCTCGGAGTGGAGAAGTACTGCCCCAGCCGCTCGAGGAACCCTGCCCGCTCCCGCTGCAGGGCCGGAAGGAACGCGAGCATCTCGACGGCAAAAAACGTGGGGGGCGACGCGAGTGGATCGAGCACCGTTGTCCCCTGCGCCTTGCGGAACGGCTTCGTGGCCACCTCGCTGCGCAGGTACTGTGAAATGTCGTTTGCGATCCGGTGCGCCGCTCCGCGAAGTCGCGGATCTTCCTCGTAAATCCCGGCGCGCGCTAGCGCCGCGCTCGCGCCCTGGCGAGCCATGGAACGCGCCCACATCGCGAGCCCGGGATCGCTCTTGGCGGGGCGCTGAAATTCCCCCAACAGGCCCGGATCCTCGTCGCGCGACAACAACCGGAACAGAATCCGATCGGCGAGCCGAAACGAACGCTGATCCGGGGGCCAGCCCAGCTCGAGCAGGTGCCGGTACTGGAGGACAGTCCCGGGGTCACCCGCCGCCGGACCTTTCGTCATACCGAGACCAAGCAGCCCACCGCTCCACAACCCGCTACCGGCCTGCCGGCGTGCGATCGCCTGCGCCGGCTTGTACGCCAGATCCGCGATTCGCAGCTCTTCGAGTTGGCCGGGGTCCCGGTCGGTGAACGGCAAAACCTCGGTATAGGCCCGGTATTGAATCGGGACGCTCGCTGCCTCTAGCAGCCAGGAAAGCGGGAGCCGATGGGATGTGGGGAGTTCCAGGCGCTCGCTCCGAGGTAAAAAAACGGGCGCAAACTTACGGGTATGGCAGGGATATGGCAATCGCCGCCGGAAGTGCTGTGTAACCTGCTGATGCGGACCAACTTGCGACTACCCACCGAGCGCGTTGAAATTCGGAACTCGGAAGCCACTTCGGCAGCCCCGAGTCATTCGCGACTGCGCGGACCAGCCGCAACATGACCCGCACCTGTTGGACCATTCCATCCTACCTGAAGTCCGAACGGTACTCGTCGCTCGGTCGATGATACCGCTCTTTGTTGTAAATGCGGCTCTGCTCTTCGCCCCAACCCGCCGGCCGCCCCACGAAATCGATTCCCGATTCGATCGAAATTGCCGCTCGGACCACGCGACGAAATCGTCGAGATAGCGAAGGGAACGTTGTTTCTGGGCCACCCCCCACCGCATCGTGGGATGAGGCGTCAATCCAACGAGTGTTACCGGTTGATAGTAGGAGCCGTCCGCCGCGCCGGGCGCAAGGCCAAGCGCCTCGAATTGCGCCGCGATATAGCGCGCGGCGAGCTCTCCCCCACGGGTGGCGGGCGCGCGTCCCTCGAGGAGGTCGTCGGCGAGATATTTCAGATGCGCGTCCATTGCCGCGCTATTCACGGTCGGAAGGGGTGGGGCGGAGGGAGTCTGCGCCTCCGCGCTGGCCCACAGCGTGCAGGAGAGTGCTCCCGCAATTCCGAGCATGACCATGGCGCCTCGGATCATGTCATAACGAATCCGCTTGATCGACTCACAGCAAGGGGTCATCTTCACGACATGCGCGACGCATTACTCTCCCGGGTAGTCCACCGGTTGCCTGACCGCGTGCGCTTCGATGGGCGGATTCTCTACCTGACGGAGGACCCCCGGCTCGTCCGCGGCCAGTTGGATGGCGAGGACCTGGATTGGCAACCAACCGTGCCGCTGCGCGACGATATCTCCACCGACGAAATCACGCCCGCGTACATCTGCTACTACTACGACGAAACCCTGGGCGACTTCCCGTATCTCGGTCTCAAATGCGGCTCCGAGTTCCCGATCACCCGCGGGTCGGTGAAGCAGGGGGGATTCGCCGTATCCGTCAGCGGGAAACGGCGGGGCAAGGGATCGTCCCGCGAGCAGTCCCCATACGCCGAGCTGTGCGCCGGGATCAAGCTCGTGGTGGGGCGGAGCATCGAGCGCATTTACCGGGAAAATTGTCAGAACCTCGGTGTCCTCACCACGACAGATTTCACGATTCTCGAGCGCGTCAAGCAAGGGAAGGAGGTTCCGCTGGCAACCTTCGCCGCGGGTGAAGGGGAGATCACCCGGGGGATCATCGAATATGGCGGCCTCTTCAACTACAACGTGGCGCGTCGTCAGGGGCGGGTCGCGGTCGCGCCGCCCCGTACGGCGCGACGGCCGATGACCCTCGGCGAGAAAATCATCGCGCGTCACTGGGTCGTGGACGCCGCGGCGGGGAACATCGGAGTTCCCGCCGTAAAGCCGGGCGACGAAGGTTTTGTCGTCACTGATACCCGCTTCAGTCATGAGTATGTGACGCCAATGGCGGCGATTTTTTTCGAGCGGCTAGTGGGACCCGATGCCAGGGTGAACGATCCGGGCTCGGTGCTGCTGTTCCGAGACCATCTCACGTTCCTCGCCGAGGCCATGACACCCGAGCGGATCAAGGAAGGACTGCTCGACGTGGCGCTGGACCTCGAGCGCAAGCAACGCGCGTTCGCCGAACGCCAGGGCATCCGGCTGTATGGCGAGCTGCGTCTGGGCCGCCATGGCTCGGAGGCGATCTGTCACTCCAAGATCCTCGAGTCACACGCCGAGCCGGGACAGATCATTATCGGCAGCGACTCGCACACGCCGCACGCTGGCGCGGTGGGATGTATCGCATTCGGAGTTGGTACGACTGCAATCTTTAATTCCTGGATCACGAAGGATGTGCGGATCACGGTTCCCGAAACCGTCAGGATCGTGCTGCGGGGTCGCAAGCCCGAGAACGTCACGGCGAAGGATTACATGCTCGAAATCCTGCGCCATCCCTACGTGAGGACCGGCCGAGCCATCGGCAAGCTGATCGAATATTGTGGGAATGCCGTCAGCGAGCTGTCGGTGGACGAACGGGCTACGATGACCAACATGACCGCGGAGGTTGGCGGTTTTACGGGCTACGTCACGCCCGATGATCGTACAGCCGCGTACCTGGTGCAGCAGCGGGGAATGAGCGATGAGCAGGCGCGGCGCCTCTGCGCCGACCTGGTGAGCGACCCGGACGCCCAATACTGCGAGACGATCGAAATCGACGTCAGCGCCGTCGAGCCGATGCTCGCGTTGCCCGGCGATCCGGGAAACGGCATCGCGCTCACGGAACTACGATCGCGCGTCCGCGTCGATATCGCCTATGCGGGCTCCTGTACCGCGGGCAAGAAGGCCGACATGGACATGTACGCGCGTGTGCTGCGCGATGCGCGCCGGCAGGGTGCGCGAGTCGCGCCCTGGGTCCGCTTCTTCATCCAATCGGGATCGCAGGAAGTGAAAGACTACTGCGCCGCGCAGGGATATCTGGATCTGTTTCGCGAGGTCGGCGCGACTTTTCTCGAGCCCTCCTGCGGCGCGTGCATCAACGCGGGTCCAGGCGTGTCGAAAAGCCGTGACGAGGTAACGATCAGCGCGATCAACCGCAACTTCCCCGGACGCTCAGGTCCGGGCCAGCTGTATCTCGCGAACCCCTATACGGTCGCTGCTTCGGCGATTGCCGGTTATGTGACTGCGTGGGAGCCCGACCTCGTCTTCGCCGGACAATAACGTGCTATTGGCCGCCTGGCAGCGGCCGCAGCGACTCGCGTTGGTACACACTGCGCGGATTCCACAACACCCACGAATTGATCCCCAGGTCCTCTGCCGCGCGGATCTGCTCGCGTATTTCCACGGGCGTGTAGCGCGGCAGACGCCGGCCAAGCGTGAACGCCTGGAGATAGGGGCGAATCTCGGCGGCATCGGCTGATTGTGAGCGGCCCAGCGCCTCCACCAGCGCGCGATGGACGACCTTGTAGGGCTGCCCATTGGGCCACGCAAATCCGTACGCACCGGCCCGATAGTGGCTGGGATAGACCATCGGAAGGACAACGTCCGCAACCGAGCTGAAGTCCTCCCAGACCTGTCCGATCCCCATGTCGTCGGTGGCCGACGCGGTGAGCCCGAAGATGTCGAACGTCACCGGGACCCCGAGCGGCGCGAGCCGCGACTTGAGCAGCTGGATGTTACGCCGCACGCCGAAGCGCTCCGTGTCTCCCGGCCGCCGCGCGGAGAAAACCGCAGTGGCAAGCCGCTCGCGAGGCTCGTCAGGGAAGCGCACGTAGTCGAACTGCACCTCCGCGAATCCCATCTTGCGCACGGCCTCTTCCGCAAGCTGCGAGGCATAGATCCACACGGAATCGTTGTACGCGTCGACCCACGCCATCCCGATCCGGTCGCGCCACAACTCGCCATCCGCGAGATGCACCGACCATTCGCGCTTGTGCTCCGCCAGGCGGGGATCCTTGGCCACCACGATGCGCGCGATCGGGTAGATCCCGTGCACGAGCAGCGAGTCGACGCGGGCTTTGGCATCCCGGGCGCGCGTACACTGATTGGCGCCGATCAGCTGTGCGGTTGGCACGTCGGACGGGTACAGGAGGCAACCGGTATCGTCCTTCACGTCGACCACAAACGAGTTGATCTCGGTTTCCTGGGCCAGGCGAATCAGCTCCCAGAGTCGCCCCGAGCCGAATGCCCACGCGTTCACGTAAATCGCCTTCACGGCGTGGCGCGAGGGCAAGAGCTGAGGAAGGGCGGGTTGCGCATAGCGAATGTCCACCGGCCGCAGCGCCACGCGGGCTTGGTCCGCCAGACTCACATACGGCGCTGTATCCGAAACTCCCTGCGCAAAAAGGCCGCGACTCGTGAGGAGTGCGGCCCAGAGCAAGAGGACGCTTGCCTGCCGGGACAACCGCATAGGGGGGCATACGATACCACAATTGTGAAGGCAAACAAGAGACGCCCGTCACACCCGATCAGTGTTGTTGCAGGCTGTTGAAAAGCAGGGGGTAGGTAGCCAGGCTCTGCCCGCGGTACTGCGGGCGGAAAGCGAACAGCACCACCCGCCCTTTCCCGACCCGCACCTCGACCAAGGCGCCACGACCGGCGATCCGTTCCGGATGTAGGACCCACCCTGAGCGGAGTACCTTGTCCGATTCCCCCGGGAAGCGCCCGATGACCGTGGCGGTGGTGGAATCGAGCACATCGAACGCAGGGCCGTTCTCGAACCAGGCGATGCTCTGTTCGGGCATGCCGCGCGCGAGGGCCTGGGTGGTGTCCAGGGTCAGCCGGAAGATGGAGCCCGGCGCATAGAATTCGTCGTCCGCCACGCCCTCGAGAACGTTCCGTACGGGTAGCAGGAGCTGGGAGATCAGGAAACGGCTGGCGTCATTCAGCGCGACGAGGGCTCCGCCGTCTTCGACAAACGTTCGCAATTCCCGTACGCCTTCCTGCCCGATGCCGCCGCCGAACGGCGGCGGATACACGCGCGCCGGCAGGCCGTCCATCAACTCGACCGGCGACTCGTCCGGGATGACGATCACATCGAAGCTATCGTGCAGCTTGCCCGCGCGAATGGTCGAATCCACGAGCGAGGCGTACGAAATCTTCCGTTGATCGAACACCCAGCGTGTCCATCCTTCGTCCATCGAAGCGGCGTAGGAGCGATACACGGCGATGCGCGGGACGGGGGCGTCTGAGCCAAACACGGGCGGAGGAGCGCGCGGGCGTTCCGTCCCGAGCGGTGCGGACAGCGGCACCCGCAAGGATTCGGGGACGGAGATCGCGCTGATGCCGAACAACAGCGGGAGCGTGTGCGCGGTCACGTCGTACGGCGGCTGCGGCGGGCCACCGGGGTAAAGACGCAGGTCGGGGTAGTGCTGGGTTTCGAGCAGCGTCTTGGCAAACGCGGCGTAGGGCTGTCGCAGCACTACCACGTATGCGCCAGCCGTGATACGCTGGGTGCCCACGGTGAACGGTTCTTGTGCCGTCCGCACTTCGACCTGTCCGCGCTGCAGGATCGCGAGCAGCGTCGCGACCGCAAAACTGTCCTGACGCTGGCGTGGGATGACGAACGCATATGGCCATCCCTTCCATCCATGCACGGCACGTGATCCGATCGCGAGAAAATTCGCGAGCCACTGGTCGCGGAAGCGCGCCGCGTTGTCAAGCAGCGCATACGCCGCGGCGGTCTGATAGCCAACGATATCGCGAATGGTCCAACGTCCGCCCGGCCACGGGGCCGTGAAATTCCACGACCGCGTGCGGGCGTCGTATCCACGGGCGCGCGCCTCGAGCTCGCTGAACGGGATGTCCACCGGTGTGGCGAGATTCGCGCCCGCAGCCTCGGCGAGAATCCGTACGGCGCCGTGATAGTGCTCGTACGCGCGCGCGGGCGTCCAGGCATCGTAATTCGAGTT
The DNA here is from genome assembly GCA_035517615.1 of Gemmatimonadales bacterium. GTDB lineage: Bacteria > Gemmatimonadota > Gemmatimonadetes > Gemmatimonadales > GWC2-71-9 > AG25. The sequence goes on along the minus strand of DATIYM010000056.1, from coordinate 59,167 downwards.
GATGGAGATGCCTGTCTTGCCCTGACCCGCGAGCTCCCAAGCTATCGCGGTCCCGAGCGCGTTGGCCCCATCCACGAGCAGTGGGTCGACATTGGGATCGATGGGATCGAGGTACGGCGGCAAGAACAAGCGCGAGCCGTCCGCCGCCTGCTGATGCAGATCCATGACAATCTGCGGGTGCCACACGTTGTACAGCGAGTCGACAGTGAGTTGCGTCTCGATCTGTGTAAACGCGTACCAATCGCGGTTGTTATCGTGCCCCGCGTAGCGGTGATACAGCTCCGGGGGGTTTGTCCCTTCGGCGGGGGTGCCGAGCGTGCGGTTGTACCAGCGGGACACGATCGTCACGCCATCTGGATTGAGCGAGGGAACGAGCAGCAGCACGACATTGTCCAGCATCGATCGAATCGCGGCGCTCGTGTCGGTCGCCAGCCGGTACGCGATGGCTACAGGGGAGAGGTGGCAGCCGACTTCGTTCGAGTGCACCCCCGACGTGAGCAGCACGATCGCACGGCCGTCTCGAAGGGCATCGCGGGATTCGGCCGGAGACCGGAGCGTGCGCGGATCCGCCAGCTTTGCGTTGAGCCGCTTCAACGCGTCGAGACGTTTGAGATTCTGCGGGCTGGAAATGACGAGCGTGATAAACGGCGCGCCCAAGGTCGAGTGGCCAAGCTCGTGGTACTGGATCCGGTTCGAGCCTTTGGCGAGCGCCTGGTAGAAACGAACCAGCATGGGCCAGTCGGCGAGCTTGCGATCGTCACCCGGCTCAAACCCGAGAATCGACCGAGGAGTTGGAATCGGCGGCCGCGCCGCGGCGGTGGCGCTGTGGATGGTGGCGGCTTTGTGTTTCGGGGGCGCGGCGCGCTGCTGGGCCATGAGCGGACTGGCACAGACGCACACGGCGAAAAGAGGCAGCCAACACCGTTCGATCACGCTGACGAAGATAAGGGGTCCGGTACCATGAGGACCGGACCCCGCTCGCTTTCAGGCGCCACGATTACGAAAGCTTGTGCAACTCAACTCGCCGGTTCTGGGCCCGGCCTGGTGCGCTGACGTTCTGGGCGATCGGATGCGCAGACCCATACCCACGTGCTGTCATGCGCGCGGGCACGACCCCTTTGCGCGCCAGATACGCTCGCACTGCCGCGGCTCTGGCCTCCGAGAGCCGGAGGTTCGCCCCCATGGGGCCGGTATTGTCCGTGTAGCCGGCGATCTCGATGCGGATCTCCGGATTCGCGACCAGGGAGCTGGCTACGAGGTCCAACGCCGCGTACGAGTCTCGGGTCAGCACCGATCGTCCGGACTCGAAATTCACGCCGCGCAGAATGAGCGTGGCACGCGCGGGAGTCATGGCCCGGCCCGGCTGCGGTGGCGGGTCCGGATGGAACAGCAACATGCACCCGTTGGCGTCGACCGGCACGCCGTGCGGTGTATTCGGGCACCTGTCGATCGAGTCCGGGACACCGTCTCCGTCCGCATCCTCGTCAACCGGGCAGCCGCTCGCGTCGACGTGAACGCCCGGCGGGGTGGTGGGACACTTGTCGATGCCATCCGGGACGCCGTCGTGGTCGTGGTCGAGCGGACAGCCCATCGCATCGACCACCGCGCCGGCCGGAGTGTCGGGGCACTTGTCCAACCCATCAGGAACGCCATCGTGATCCGAGTCCGAAGGGCATCCGTACGCGTCGACCATCGCACCCGCAGGCGTTTCCGGACAGTGATCCAGGCCATCGGGGACGCCGTCATGATCCGAATCGATCGCGCAACCGTGATCGTCGACGAGTGCTCCATGCGGAGTGTTCGGGCACGCGTCGGCGCTGTCGGGGATCCCGTCCCCATCAGCATCGCTGACGACGGGGGTGGGCGGCGGCAACGGCGGCAGCACCACGGGCGGCTGGGAATCGACACGGACCGGCGCCGTGACGACGGCAACCGGGACGGGGGCGGAGGTTTGCGACGCGGCGGACGGCGGACGGTTCCCGTTGGGAGCGAAAATGGCGAGACCCGCTGAGGCCACGATGTGCGTGACGGACTTGGTCCCGAACGAAGCATTCGTCTCGGGTGTGTAGATGGCCCGCCCCTCGAGCCGCAGCGCAAGGCGATTCGTGAGGAAGAGCTTGTCGCCTACTCCTCCGTGGAATCCTCCGTCAGTGAACTGGTAGGGCGGTGTCTCGCCGAAATCGATGCGCGAGTACCCGCCGACCACATAGAAGATGTTGCGCTGCGCGTTCAGGAGATTGAGCACGACGCTGCCGCCGCCGATCAACGGCTCCATCGTCCCCATTCCAGTTCCGAGCGGGTAATCGGGCTGAAGCAGGATATCCAGTTCCGCCCCAATGCGGGACCCGAACAGGTACCCGAGGCGTATGCCGCCTCCCCACGTATTCGCGAGATTGAACGACGCGTCGTACTTCGTGTACGCGCCGAACATGTCGAACTCGTATTCGCGGGTGTGCTGCGCCTCGAGCGGCGTACCCGTGCACAGCACCGCCAGCGCGAGCGCTGTAAGTGCACGCATCGTTTCTCCTCAGGGCGCATCGGTTTTCAGACTGCTGCGGATTCTTCCCCGCTCCCGCGCAATTCGGCGACCGTGCGCGCGAGCTCCTGCGTTGCGCGAACCAAATCGGCTGACGTGTGCCGCAGTGCCTGGACTGCCTCGGCTTGCTGCGCGGCCGTCGTCACTGGCGCGTCCGCTTCTCGCGCCGGCACGAGAGCGGCTTCCTTCTGCTGCTCGAGCGAAAGCGACAGGCGGCCCGATAGCTCAGCGATGCCCTGAGCCAGGTCGGCGACGCGCCGGCCCGCCCGCGCGGAACCTGTTGCGGCCTCGGCGATGGCATCGAGGTCCTTCACCCAGGTAGCCGAGCCTTGAACGACGTGGACGAGGTCCACTCGCATCTGCTCGAGCACCTGCACCGCGCGCTCGAGGGCTCGCCGGGCTTCCTGCGCCGACTTGCCGATATTCCGAGCCTCGCGCCCGCTTTGCTCGGCGAGCTTGTGCACTTCCTCGGCGACAACAGCGAAACCCCGTCCGTGCACACCGGCGCGGGCTGACTCGATCGTGGCATTCAACGCGAGCAGATTCGTCTGATTGGCGACGAAGCCAATGGTCTCGGAAAACCGCTCGACCTGCTCTGCCACATCCTGCAACCGCCGCACCTCGCCTGCACTCTCCTCCGCGGCCGCCCCGAGACTGACGAGTTGACGCACGGCTTCCTGCGTCTCCACCCGCACCTTGGCGGCGGTCTCCTCCATGCGAGTCCCGGCGTCCCGGGTCGCTCCGCCAGCAGCATTGACTTCCCCGGCACTTTCTTTCAGTGATCCAGCTTCCCGAAGTGCCGCGGCAAGCGATCCGGTGGAGTGCACCGTCCCTTGGCGGGAGCGCTGCGCGTCCGTATTGCCTTGCTGCAACAGCACTTCGAGGCGCTCGAGCGCAGTGTTGAATCGGCTGCCCGCTCCCGCGCTCCGCTCCGCGGCTCCGCTCAGCGCCCTGAGCGACCCCTCGAACACCAGCAGCCGGGCGACCGCTGGGGCGAGGAGCTGCAGCATGCTGGTCTCGAGCTCTCCAGACGTCTCGAGGTCGGCCCTGCGGAGGCTCCATAAACCGATGGGCTGGCCGCCATGGTAGAGCGGCACCATGACTTCCGCGCCCACCAGCACTTTGCCGTTTGCCTGCGGGGTCTGCTCGCGTGACACGACCGGTCGGCGCAATCGGAGCGCTTCCGCGCCGGCACCGGTGGTCGCATCGAGAGTCACGTCCGGGAGGCCAGCGGTGTGGACAACCACAGCGATGCGGCCGTCACGCGCCTCATAGCGGCCAATCGCCATCTCGTCATACGAAAGCACTTGTCTGGCAATCTGCTGGATTTGCTGAAAGCTCTCCGTCAGGGTAGACGTCGCTCCCAGCGTTTCGTCGAATGCGAGCGCAAGGCTTTGAACGAGCGCCCGCACCGCGCGTTGGATCAGGAACAGCGTGAGTATCGTTGCGACAATCAGGAGGGCAATGGGAGCGAGTATGGGCGGGAATTCGAGTCTCGCATGCGCCAGCCAGAGCCAGGACAGGGCGAGCAGTCCCGCTGTCGCGTTCACGATCGCGCTCCAGCGGGCGCTCGTTCCTCTGCTCCTGGCGCTGGAATCGACGGCCGTCAGCATCGCAGCCACGGCCGTGAATGTCGCGAGGGCTCCGCTGAGCGGAACGATATTGCCTGCCGAGAGTGCGCCGCCCGCGCCTTCTCCACCCCACCAGTCGTAGCAGGCTCCAGAAACCCCGACAGTCAGTGTGAGCCTCGACAGATCGCTAACCGCGGCGCGCCAGCCGGTCTTGCGAAACCCGAGATCCGCCAGCCCGGCCCCGAGAGCGCCCACGAAGGCAGCGGGTGGCCATCCGAGCTCGAGTAGCGCGAAGAGAGCGAGTCCCCCCAGAAACGAGAGGTATACCCCTCCGGGGAGCGCCACCCCGGCCCGGTGCATGAGTGCGCCGACGAGCACGAGGCCGAGCATGACTTCGAGGGTCGACAACGGCATGCCGCTCGGCACGAGCGCAGCACCGGCAACGAGCAGAATGCCGATCGCGCCTGCCGTGCTAACAGTTCGAACGGCGGAGGCGACCCGGTTGGACGGGGAAGGTACGCTGGGGCTTGGGGGGTGTTGGATGCGCCGCAAAGTTGGAGATGTGGCGCGGTGTGTCAAGCTCAGCTATCCTAAGTACATGCGCGTGACCATAGAATACTGCGTCGTCTGAAATTACGAACCGCGAGCCGCCGGTCTGGCGGCCGAGATTCGCAAGGCCTACCCCCAGGCCGAGGTGAAACTGATCCAGTCCTCCGGGGGAGTGTTCGAGGTCGAGGTGGACGGTCGTAAAGTATTCTCGAAGCGCGCTTTGGGTCGTCATGCACAGAGCGGCGAGGTCCTGAACGCCATCGAGCGGGTTGAACCACACCGTTAGGCTTGCGTCCGGGGACCTTCAAACGGCTCCCCAACAAGACGTGCACCTCTCTCGCGACCACTCCCTCCCTCCCGATCCACAAGCGTTCCTGGCCGCCGAGCCGGCGACCGGGCGCGTGATCGTGATCGCGCCCACCCGAGCGGCTTGTGAAACGATCGAGCTTGCCCTCGGCCTTCACATCGAAACGTTGCTGGAGCGGGAGCACGGCGACGACATTCGCCGCCTGGCTACGTCGGGGCGAGGGTTCGGGATCGTTGCCGGAACGGGAACCGGCAAGACGCTCGCGATCCGGTCAATGGCCGAAACCATTCTGGGCGCGAAGCTGCGTGTGGGCGTAGTGAACCGGGAACGAGAGGCCACGCCGGAAACGCCGACCTGGAATGTCGTGATCGTGACGACCGGCATCGCGCGGCGCTGGTTCGAGGACGGACTGATTACCGCACGCGACACGCTGGTGGTCGACGAGATCCACCAGACCTCGGCTGAGCTGGAGCTATGTCTCGCGCTCGGCAAACGCGCCGGTTGTCGTTTCGTTTGGTTGTCGGCCACCGTGGACCCGCGGTTCTATGCGACGTACCTGAATTCGGCAGAGGTGCTCGAAACGCGCGCCTTCGATCCCGCCAAGGCCGCCGAAGTGCGGGTGCTGCCGCTCCGGCCGCTCGCTTTTCTCGACGAGCGTTTCATTCGCCGTGTGATTAGGGAGCGTCGCGGCGTCGCCGTCTTCGTCCCGACCCGCGCCGAGGTCGAGCAAATCGCAGGGGAGCTCGGCGACCGCTGGCAGGCGCTGTCGACCGCGTTCTATCATGGCGGCGAACCCATCCGAGTCATCCGGCCGTTTCTCGACGGCTCGGTGGCGCGGCCGTTTCTGCTCGCCATGACGGCGGCGGGCCAGTCCGCGCTCAATATTCATGGCCTGGATACGGTCGTGATCTACGACGCGCGGTACGCCAACGTCGTGGAGCGGGGCAGGAACGTTCTCACACGGCTATATCTGGGATCCAACGAAATCCTCCAGATGGCGGGCCGGGTTCATGGCAGGGTGGCGAGTGGCCAGGTCTTCGTTCTGACCGATCGAGATCTTGTGTTCGACCAGCTCCGTCCCGCACCTCCCGAGTTCCAGCTCGCGGGCGACGCGGAACGTGTCGCAATCACATGCGCCGCATTGGGCGTGGACGCTCAGGACCTCGATCTGCCGGTCCCGCTCGATCGGCGAGCGTACCGTGAGGCCGTCACCCTGCTCAGCGAACGGGGCTTGATCGAGCACGGACGCCTGACGGCCTATGGGCGCGAAGTCGAAGCGATGCCGGTCGAGCGCCCGTTCGGGGAGCTGCTCTATCACGCGGACGCTCAACTGCTGCCCGTCGTTGCCGTGTGCGCCAACATCGATTCTCTGCATCGCATGACGCGCGAGGAGCGCAACCTCGCAGGGCTCGTCCTGCCCGGAAGCGACCATCTCACGAGCTACAACGTCTACGCGGAAGCCGTGAACAAACACGGATATCCGGGTGAGGTATATGGTCTGTCCCGTCACCTGTTCCACGACACGATCGACCGTTGGGCCGAGGGTCGCGGCGTCCTGGTGAAGGTGATCGAGGACGTGGCGCTGGGAATGGCATCGGTGTATCGCCAGCTGGAACAGCCGTTGCCGGAACGACTCCCCTACGCCGACCAGGCGCTACTCGCCCGGTACGCCGATCTCCTGGCGCGCATCATGCCGCTCGATCTCGTAATCGACGAGGAAACGGCCGACGGACGCGAAGCCCGCGTGAGTCGCGGGTCGGTGAGCGGCAGCTGGGGGGCGGTAGCAGGCTCGCTGCGGTACTTCGCGGACCGTTTCGGCGTACCGCGAGCGAGTATCGAAGGCACCCAGATCCCCGAGCGCCTCATCCGCCACTATGCCCAACGCACGGCACCGGACGTCGTGTTCGAACGCAACCGCCGTCACGCAGGACTCGTCGTCATTCGAACGGTCAGATATCATGGTTTCCTGCTCGACCGCGAGGCCGAGCCGCTGCCGGACCCGTTTCCGTCGGGGCTTGCAGCGGCGGCCCGGCGCGCGTTGGTGAATTCGGTCATCACGGGAGTGACGCCCCATCCGGACCAGTCGCGCGTGAAGCGCGCCCTCGATCGCATCGAGTTCTACTGGCGCCGCTCCGGCGGCCGGCTCGCCAATCTTGGGCGCGACCCGATCGCCGAGCTGCTCCTCCTGCAACTCGAGCACGTGCGCTCCTGGGACGAGTTTCTCGAAGCACGACTCACGCTCGATGTCGATGCAATCCTGCCTGCGGCGGCGCGTGGCGAGCTGGACCTGCTGCCCGCTTCCATTCATCTCCACGGTGACCGAATACCGCTCGAATACGGGGTGGAGCCGGGAGGCGGGGTCGTGCGATTGCGTCTCAAGGAGGGGCAGGCAAGGAGATTGCGCGCCACGGACTTACCTGCCTTTGACAGGCCGGTGCGGTTCATGGTCTTACGGGGTAAACGGGAGACGGTAAGGGCCGATTCGCTGGCCGACCTGGAGCGCCAGCTCCGTGGCCTCCCCAAAAGCGACCGCCAGCGTTTAGCCCGAGGCGGGGGCCGGCGGCGGCGGCGTCACCGGTAGATGTGACCGGATTCCCCCCGACGGGTCCTTACTTATATGGGAGGTTCGTGGTGGGACTGGGCACCGCCGTTCCACATCGAGCACCACAGATGCGTATGACAAATAAAGAGAAGATTTCGACTGTGCCAACTACGCTGTCTTTTACGGCTCTCGGCCAAGCCCTCATGGAATCATTCAGTGATGGCGTGGCCGTGTTCGACCCCTACGGCCGGCTGCTGTACGCGAACGAGCACGCACGTCGGATGGCCGGAATCGAAGGGGATTTCGCCAATCAGCGCGCCGACACGCTCCGGCCGCGGCTGCTGGCTCTTGGCGGCCGTGCTACACCGCTGCGCTCCGGCCCTACGAGTCTGGGTGAGGCGGTGTTCGTGCCACGTGGCGATCAGGCGAAGACCCTGGCCGATAGGGAGCGCCAGGCGATCGTCGAGACGCTGCACGGCACGAGTGGGAAGCTTGCCGAAACCGCTCGCCGGCTCGGAATCAGCCGCACCACGCTCTGGAGGCGACTCAAGGCGTATGGGCTGAAACCCGAGAACGGGGGCAGTGGGCCGGCGGGCGGAAACTCGGGGGGGCGGGGCTGACGAAAATCCTGGCGTCCGGGACCACGCGGTCCTAGCTTCTCCGGCTCCTGCTACTGGCGGGAGCGATGGCCGCAAAGCCCCACATCATCGATGAATACGTCCGCTGGTCCGATGTCGACTTCGCCGGAATAATCTGCTACGGCGCATACCTGCGCTTTTTCGAAATTGCTGAAACCGAGCTGTTCCGGGCCGCTGGGCTCGCGTTTCGCAACGTCTTCGATCGCTACAACGTCTGGTTCCCCCGCGCGGCCATTCACAGCGAATTCTATCGGCCGGCGCGTCTCGATGACCGTCTCCGCGTCGCGGCGTACGTGAGTCGCGTCGGCAAGAAATCCCTCACGCTGAATTTCGACGTCATCCGCGGCGATCCCGTGGAGCTCGGAGCCGCGGGGTACCAGGTGCTCGTGTGCGTCGAGCGGCCCACGCTTCAGTCGCGGGTCATTCCCCCTGAAGTCGTGCGCGCGCTCGTACCGTTCACGCTCTCCGTCGACGATGCCCGGGCCGAGCTGGGAGTGCCGAAACGCTGAGGATCCTTCCCCTCGCGCTCGCGTGCCTCGTCGGCGCACTGGGTTGCGCGCGCGCCCCCGCGGCGCTGCGCCTCAGGTCCGGGTCGGTGCAGATCCGGTTGCATTGGCCGCCGCACGACAGCGCGGAGGTCGCGATTCGTGCGGCGGCATATCCGTGTCGGGGCGCTGTTGGCCGCCTGCTCACCGGCGCGGAGGGCGGCAATGGTATCTTGATCTGGGTGCGGAACCGCGGGGGGGCTGCGGGCGATTATCCGATCCTCGCGCGCGGAGACAGCACCACTCCCCGGGGCGCCACAGTGTCGGTGCGCTTCATGGTGGGTGAAATCGCGCGTGGTTTCGGCCTCGACAGCGGACTGGTACAGATTACCACCGCCGGTTCGAGGCTTAACGCCACGCTTCGGGGCAGCGGGATTGATTACTCGGTCGGCCAGCGGGTGAGTCTCGTGGGCTCCGTCGCGGCGCTGCCGAGCTCGAGTGACAGCGTGAGCTGCAAAGTGCAGCTGTAGAGTGTGCTAAATTGAACGACGTGGAGCAGACGTACTTTCGCCGCGGATTCGGCCTCAAAGGCGCGATCGAAGGCGCCCTGGCGGCCGACTATCACAGCCGCTTGGTCGATGTCATTCGAAACCGGGACTACACGCTGCGCGCGGGCGCGCTGACGTTCCGTCTGGCGCGTGAGTTCGGGTTCTGCTACGGCGTTGATCGGGCTGTCGAATACGCCTACGAGACCCGCAGAAAATTTCCCAACCGGCGGCTGTTTCTGGTGGGCGAAATCATCCATAACCCCCACGTGAACGCGAAGCTGCGCGACATGGGCGTCGAATGCCTGCACCATCCTGAGGACGGTGAGTTCGATTTCGCTTCCATTGGATCGGAAGACGTGGTCATTCTCCCCGCGTTCGGGGTCACGGTCCGCGATTTCGATCGGCTGCGGGCCCTTGGATGTGTGCTCGTGGACACCACCTGTGGATCGGTCTTGAACGTGTGGAAGCGCGTGGACAGCTATGCGAAGGACGGCTTTACGGCGCTGATCCACGGGAAGTACTACCATGAGGAGACCAAAGCGACCGCCAGTCAGGTCACGAAGTACGCGGGCGGTCGCTATCTCGTCGTTCGCGATGTCGGCGATGTCGACCACGTATGCAGCTACATCGAGTGCGGCGGGGACGACGCCGAGCTGCTCCGGCGTTTCGAGGGGAAACTGTCGCCCGGCTTCGAGCCCGCACGGGATCTCGTTCGCATCGGCGTGGCGAATCAGACCACGATGCTGTCGAACGAGTCGCTCGCGATTGCCGCGCGCGTGCGTGAGACCATGATCCGGCGGTACGGCGACTCGGCCCTGAAGGATCATTTCCGAAATTTCGATACGATCTGCTCGGCGACGCAGGATCGGCAGGACGCGGTGCTCGCGCTGATCGCGGACTCGCTCGACGTGATGGTCGTCATCGGCGGCTATAATTCGAGCAACACGACTCACCTGGCCGCCATTTGCCAGCAACGCGTACCGACCTTTCACATCGAAGACGCGACGTGCATTGATCCAGACACGGCGGCGATCCGCTTCCGCCCCGTCGGGTCGGACCAGGAGGAGCGGCGGTCGCGCTGGATCCCGGACGGGCCGGTCTCGATCGGGATCACGGCCGGCGCGTCGACTCCGAACAACAAGATCGGCGAAGCGATAGAGCGGATCGTCGCCACCCGGGGCGAGTCGCTCGAGGGCGCCGTCACTTAGGTCTCGTTCCATGTCTCTGCCTGGTTTTCATCCCGCCGTCTCGCGCTGGTTCCTGAGTCGATTCGCGGGACCGACTGAGCCCCAGCGCCGCGCCTGGCCCCTCCTCCAGGAGGGCCGTCATGCGCTGATCGCCGCACCGACGGGCTCGGGCAAGACGTTTGCGGCATTCCTCACGGCAATCGACGGCCTGCTGCGGCAGGGACTCGAGGGCTCGCTGCCCGAAGGGACCCAGGTGCTGTACGTCTCGCCCCTCAAGGCCTTGTCGAACGACGTACAGAAGAATCTCTCGGAGCCGCTCGAGCAAATCCGTTCGCTGCTGCCTGAGCTCGGGCTCCCCGATGTCGAGATCCGAACCCTGGTTCGCACCGGCGACACCCCGGCCGCGGATCGGCAGGCGATGGTCCGGCGTCCCCCGCACATCCTCGTCACCACGCCCGAATCGCTGTTCCTGATTCTGACCTCCGAGCGTGCTCGGGACACCCTGAAAAGCGTCCGTGCGGTCATCGTGGACGAGATCCACGCCGTGGCGCGCGACAAGCGCGGCAGCCATCTCGCGCTCTCACTCGAGCGCCTCGAGCATCTCACCGGACGGCCGCTACAGCGCATCGGTCTCTCGGCGACACAGAAGCCGATCGAAGAGATCGCCCGCTTTCTGACGGGCGGCGCGGCGTGTGCCATCATCGACTCCGGGCATGCACGGCAGCTCGATCTCGCAATCGAAATCCCGTCCTCCCCGCTCGAGGCCGTCATGGCGGCGGAGGTCTGGGAGGAGATCTACGATCGGCTCGCCCAGCTCGTTTCCGAACATCGGACCACGCTCGTGTTCGTCAACACGCGCCGGATGGCGGAGCGGGTCACGATGCATTTGTCGGAACGGCTCGGCGCCGAGGCCGTGACGTCCCACCATGGGAGTCTGTCGCGAGAAAAGCGGCTGGATGCGGAAACCAGACTGAAACAAGGAAAGCTCAAGGCGCTGGTTGCCACGGCGTCACTCGAGCTGGGCATCGACATCGGGTCGATCGACCTCGTGTGCCAGATCGGGTCGACGCGCGCGATCGCGACCCTGTTGCAGCGCGTGGGCCGTTCCGGGCACAATCTTGGCGCAGTCCCCAGGGGTCGGATATTCCCACTCTCCCGTGATGAACTCATCGAGTGCGCGGCCCTGGTTCGGGCGACCAAGGAGGGCGAGCTCGATCGGCTCATCATCCCCGACCGTCCACTCGATATTCTGGCGCAGCAAATCGTCGCGGCGGCTGCCACCGAGGAATGGGACGAAGATGCCTTGTTCGCTCTCGTGTGCCGTGCGTATCCGTACCGCAACCTGACGCGTCGCGATTTCGACGACGTCGTACAGATGCTTGCGAACGGATTCACCACTCGCCGAGGCAGGCGAGCGGCATATCTCCACTACGATGGCGTGAACCGGCGTCTTCGCGGCCGCCGCGGTGCCCGCCTCGCCGCAATCACGTCGGGCGGCGCGATCCCGGATGTCGGTGACTACCGCGTCATCCTCGAGCCCACCGACACCTTCGTCGGAACACTGAACGAGGACTTTGCCATCGAGAGTATGCCGGGCGACATCTTCCAGCTCGGCAACAGCTCGTATCTCATCCGCAAGATCGAATCGGGGCAGGTGCGCGTGTCCGACGCTCAGGGACAGCCGCCGTCGATTCCCTTCTGGATCGGAGAAGCGCCCGCGCGCACCGATGAGCTGTCACGCGAAGTGTCGCGGCTCCGTGGGGAGCTGGACGAGCGGCTGCGTGATCCGGCGCAGGCGATCATTTGGCTCGAGCAGAGCGTCGGTCTCACGGAGGCCGCGGCGCGGCAGATCGTCGACTATCTCGAGGCAAGCCGGAAGATTCTGGGTGTCATTCCGACTCAGCAGACGCTCGTCCTCGAGCGGTTCTTCGACGAAGCTGGCGGCATGCAGCTCGTGCTGCATGCTCCGTTCGGGAGTCGGGTCAACCGCGCCTGGGGGCTGGCGTTGCGGAAGCGGTTCTGCCGCACGTTCAACTTCGAGCTCCAGGCCGCGGCGACCGAGGACGCGATCGTGCTCTCGCTGGGAGCGCAGCACAGTTTCCCGCTCGACGACGTCTTCCAGTATCTGAAGCCGGCAACGGCCGAGCAGCTGCTCGTGCAGGCTATGCTCGTGGCGCCGATGTTCGGAACGCGCTGGCGCTGGAACGCCACACGCGCGCTCGCGGTGCTCCGCTCGCGAGGCGGCAGGAAAGTCCCTACACCGCTGCAGCGGATGGAAGCCGAAGACCTCGTGGCCGCCGTGTTTCCCGATCAGCTGGCCTGTCCCGAGAACCTGATCGGCGATCGCGACATTCCGGATCATCCGCTGGTCAAGCAGACCATCGAAGACTGTCTCACGGAAGCCATGGACTTCCCCGCGTTGCGTCGCGTGCTCGAGGCGATGGAGCGTGGCGAGTTTCAGCTGGTGGCCCGCGATACGCCCGAGCCGTCGCCCTTGTCGCACGAAGTCCTGAACGCAAAGCCGTACGCGTTCCTCGACGATGCCCCGCTCGAGGAACGGCGCACCCAGGCCGTGTTGACCCGACGCGGACTCGACATCAAGACCGCCGACGAGTTCGGGCGCCTCGACGCGGCGGCGATCGAGCGGGTGCGAGACGAGGCGTGGCCTGAGGCCCGTGACGCGGACGAGCTGCACGATGCGCTGCTTACGATCGGAGCCGTCACGCAAGGCGAAGGGCAAAGGGGCAAGTGGGACGCGTATTTCGGAGACTTGGTCGCGAGGGGTCGTGCCGGGGTGCTGCCTGGTCAACCTCCGCTCTGGGTCGCCACCGAGCGCGCTCCGATGCTCGAGGCCGTCTTCCCCGGGAAAACAATGCACCCTGCGCTCGGGGTCCCGGAGCGCGAGCGCGCCAAGACGTGGACGAGAGAAGACGCGATTCGCGAGCTCGTGCGCGGACGACTCGAGGTGGTCGGGCCCATCACCGCTACCAGCCTCGCGGGCTCGGTGGGCCTGGCGCGTAGCGACGTGGAGTTCGCCCTCGGCGCACTCGAGCACGAGGGCTTCGTATTGCGGGGCCGGTGGAGCGCGGGAGAGCAGGAGCTCGAGTGGTGCGAGCGACGCTTGCTGGCGCGCATCCATCGCTACACGCTGGACCGACTTCGGAAAGAAATCGAGCCGGTCGCACCTGCCGAGTTCATGCGGTTCCTGTTCAAGTGGCAGCGCGTGACCCCGGAGACGCGCGCCGAAGGCCCGGATGGACTCGCCGCGGTGCTCGAGCTGCTCGACGGATTCGAAGCCCCCGCGGGAGCCTGGGAGCGCGACCTGCTGCCCGCTCGGGTGAGCGAGTACGATCCTCTCTGGCTCGACGGATTGTGTCTCTCCGGGCAGATCGCCTGGGGTCGCATCTCGCTGCCCTCGCTTCAGGTCACGAGCGGCCACCGGTCGGGTCCCGTGCGCACGACGCCGGTCGCGCTGTTCCGCCGCGATCGCGGCGCGATCTGGAAGGCGCTCGCGCCAGGTGTGGACGGCGCGTCCCTCGCGTTGTCACACGCGGGGCGCTCCGTGCTCGAGGCACTCGAGCAGCGGGGAGCGTCGTTCTTCGGTGACTTGGTGAATGCCACCGGCTTGTTGCGAACAGAAGTCGAGAAGGGACTGGCCGAGCTTGTCGCCTGGGGCATTGTGACGTCCGACAGTTTCGCGGGCCTCCGGGCGCTGCTCGTGCCGTCCGACAGGCGGAAACCGATCAGCACCTTCCGCCGCCGCGGCCCGAGTGCCCCATTCGGAGTCGAAACCGCCGGCCGCTGGTCTCGCGTGGACCGCACCGCGCCCGTCTCCGAAGATCAGCTTGCGGAAACCGTCGCTCGCCAGCTACTGCGCCGCTACGGGGTAGTGTTCCGCCGTCTCGTTGCGCGAGAATCGTTGCTCGCCCCTTGGCGCGATGTACTGCGCGTATATCGCCGACTCGAGGCCCGAGGGGAAATTCGCGGTGGCCGGTTCGTGGCGGGATTCTCGGGCGAGCAGTACGCGCTTCCCGAGGCGATCGGGTCACTCCGGGCGGTGAGACGGGAGGTGCACGGCGGCGAGATGATCGCGGTGAGCGGAGCGGACCCGCTGAACCTGGTGGGGATCATTACGCCGGGCGAAACGTTAGCGGCACTTGCGGGGAACCGGCTGCTCTATCGCGACGGCGTCCCCATTGCCCTACGGGATGGTGAAGGACGCGCGGAGAAGCTCCTCGTTTCGCTCGGCCCCGATGCGGAACCCGAAGTGAGGGCGGCTCTTGTGCGGCAGGGAGCAGTGCCTCTCGTCCGGACGTATCTCGGAGCCACCCGCCGCCGCTAGCTCACGGGTTGCTTGAGACGGTCGAAGTACAGCTTTCTCACTTTGGCGACTTTAGGAGCCACGACTGCTCGGCAGTAGGCCTGGCTGGGGTTGCGGCGGAAGTAGTCGCGGTGGTACTCCTCGGCCGGGTAAAATGTGTCCAGCGGCTTGATCTCGGTCACGATCGGATCGTCCCAGATCTGTTCCCTTCTGAGCTCCGCGATCACCTGTTCGGCGACAGCCTTCTGCTCCGGAGTGTGGTAGTAGATTGCCGATCGATACTGCGTGCCCACATCGGCCCCCTGCCGATTGAGGGTCGTGGGGTCGTGAACGGTGAAGAAAACGTGCAACAGGTCGGCATAGGTAATGACGTCGGGATCGAACGTTACTTGTACGACTTCGGCATGTCCCGTCGTCCCGGTGCACACCTGCTCGTACGAGGGCTGTGGGACCTTGCCCCCCGCGTATCCGGACTGCACGCGCTCGACGCCGCGCAGTTCCTGGAATGCTGCCTCGAGACACCAAAAACAACCACCCGCCAGCGTAGCGACTTCATGGTCGCGCATCGCTTCAAGGTGGCGCGGAATGCCGGCGGAGTGAAGGGGTAGACACATGCCCGAGCTTCCCGATGTCAACGTGTACGTGGAGGCGCTCGAGCAACGGATCGTCGGGCAATCGCTCGAGCAAATTCGGCTCGCGAGCCCATTTCTGGTGCGCAGCGTCGAGCCCCCGCTGCAGGATTCGCTGGGACGGACCGTTACCGGTGTGCGCCGGCTCGGCAAGAGAATCGTGATCGCGTTGGAGCCGGATCTCTACCTCGTGTTGCATCTGATGATCGCGGGGCGGCTGCGCTGGCGCGAGCGCGGAGCGGCGATTCCCGGCCGCATCGGTCTCGCCGCCTTTGATTTCCCGAACGGGACGATGATCCTGACTGAAGCGGGCACGAAGCGACGGGCGGCGCTGCACCTGGTACGCGGCGCCGCGGGGCTCGCGGAGCACGATCGCGGCGGTCTCGAGGTGCTCGGCTCGTCGCTCGACACGTTCGCCGCCGCGCTGCGCGCCGAAAACCATACCCTCAAGCGCGTTCTGACGGATCCCGTGGTGTTCTCGGGAATCGGGAATGCCTACTCGGATGAGATACTCCATGCGGCGCGCCTGTCTCCGTTCGCGCTGACCCAGACGCTGACGGATGATGAGATTGCGCGGCTGCACCGCGCCACAGAGGGGACGCTGCGTCATTGGGTCGAGCGGTTGCGAGGCGAGAGCGAAGGGCGGTTTCCGGAAAACGTCACCGCATTTCGCGAAGGCATGGCGGTGCACGGGCGCTATAGACAGCCGTGCCCGGTGTGCGGGTCGCCGGTGCAGCGCATCAGGTACGCGGAGAATGAGGTGAACTACTGCGCAACGTGCCAGACTGGCGGCAAGGTTCTGGCGGACCGCGCGCTGTCGCGATTGCTGCGCGGCGATTGGCCCCGGTCGCTGGATGAGTGGGAGGAGCGGATCAACCCCAATCGTTCGAGTCGGGTGCGAGGGCGCGGAGGGACCTGAGAAACCGGATTGCGGATTTGTCATCACGCGTTCCCAATCCGGAATCTGGAATCGGCAATCCCAAATCGAGCTCCCGAACTTCTTCTGCAATCACGTTCACCGTTCCATCGTCTTTTGCCAGCCTGCCTCGAACGCGCAGGATCGGCTCGCTGCGGACAGCAATCCGGCAGCGCTCGCTGATTTCAGGGCGCACGATCACGTTGATCATGCCGGTGGCGTCTTCGAGCAGCAGGAAAATGATGCCCTTGGCCGTTTGCGGCTGCTGCCGGGCGACGACGAGTCCGGCAATTTCCACGTCCGCTCCGTGTGGCTCCTGGTGCAGGCGATCGCCGGGAACGATGGAGGGCGGAATATTTTCCCTGAGCAGGGAAAAGGGATGGCCGCTCGCGGCAAACCCGAGCACGGCATACTCCGACAGCATTCGCTCTTCGCTGGCCATTCCCGCAAAGCGCAGAGCTTCGTGAGGATGATTGAGCGGCAGCTCGAGCTGCCGCCGTCCCCGCAGGTCTTCACCGCGCGCGCCTTTCGGTGGAAACCAGAGCCCGATTTGCCACAGCAGCTCGCGCCGCGTGAGCCCGAACCCGTCGCATCCGCCAACCCACACGAGATTCTCTATTGCCGTCCGCTTGAGCTCGGGCGGCGCGCGGCGCGCGAGGTGGCCGAGACTGACGAACGCGCCGTTACGCTCGCGCTCCTTCACGAAGCGCGTAGCCGATTCCTCACTCCAGTCGCGAATGAATCCCAATCCCACGCGCACCGTCTCGCGATTCTCGACGGTGCACCATACGTCGCTCGTATTCGCGTCCGGCAGCTGGATGTCGACGTGGTTGCGCCGGGCGTCGCGGGTCAGGGCATCGAGTGAGTAGAAGCCCATCGGCTGGTTGTTGAACAGCGCCGTGTAGTACTCGGCCGGGTAATAATGGCGCAGCCAGGCGGATTGATAGGCAAGCAGTCCGAATGCGGCGGCGTGCGATTTCGGAAACCCGAATTCCGAAAACGCGATCACCTGCGCGAAGACTTTCTCCGCGACCGGTTCCGGAACGCCGCGGCCGGCCGCGCCGTCCCGGAACTCGATCCAGAACCCCTGCATCAGTTCACGGCTGCGCCGCCGGCTCATCGCCCGACGGAGCGCTTCCGCCTGTCCCGACGTGAAGCCCGCGAGCGCCTGACAGACCTGCAGCACCTGGTCTTGATAGAGAATGACGCCGAGCGTGTCCGCGAGCGCTTCCTTGAGGAGCGGATGATCGAACGGCGGTTCGTACGCGCGGCCCTGCGCGCGCGCGCGCCGTTCGTCCTCGCGGCGCCGTACGTACGGATTCACCGCGCCTCCCACGATCGGCCCCGGCCGGACGATCGCCACCTCCACCGCGAGGTCCTGAAGGTTGCGGGGGCGGCTGCGGCGGATCATCTGAATTTGCGCGCGACTCTCGATCTGAAACAGCCCTACTGTATCCCCCTGACAGATCCGGTCGTAGACAGCCTGATCCCCGAAATCGATTCGCGAGAGATCGGGAGGGTTGCCTTCGAGTCGAGCCACGAGCTCCACGCATTCCTCCACCAGCGACAGCATCCCGAGTGCGAGAAAGTCGATCTTGATGAAGCGGGCGTCGTCGCAGGAGTCCTTGTCCCACTGGCAAACCACGCGGTCATCCATTGCGGAACGCTCGAGCGGCACGAGCTCGATCAGCGGCCGACTCGAAATGATCATGCCGCCAACGTGCTGCGATACGTGCCTCGGCAATCCCGCGATCTCGCGCGCTCGGTCGCACAAATCCTTCCAGAGCGGCGCGTCTTTTCGCCCGCCAAATCCCGGAATGCGCTCGAGCTCTTCGGCGAGATGGGCGGGACCGAAGGTCGCGAGCTTTGCCACTTTCTCGAGCTCGCCCATGGGCAGGTCCAAGGTCTTGCCGATCTCGCGAACGGCGGAGCGGAGCCGGTAGGTTGGAAACGAGCAGACGAGTCCGACATGGTCGTCGCCATATCGCTTGTAGACGCGCCGGATCAGCTCTTCGCGGATTTCGCGGGGAAAATCGAGGTCGATATCCGGCACCGAGGCCAGCGTGTCGTTCAAAAACCGGCCGAAGAACAGCCGGTTCGCGACCGGATCGATGTGCGATAGTCCGAGGAGATAACAGACGATCGACGACACCGAGGAGCCGCGTCCGCGTCCCGGAAGGAGGTTGCCGGACGCACGACGCGATCCGCTCCGTACATCGGCCGCGACTTCGCGGGCCAGATCGAACAGATCGTGATACACGAGAAAGAAGCCGCACAACTGGTGATGTTCGATGATGCGGAGCTCTTCGGCGAGCCGCCGTTCGGCCTCGGCGCGATGGTCGGTGCCTGGGGGGTAGCGCGCATCGAGCCGAGCCCCGCATAACTCCGCCAACGCCTGCGGCGCCGTCCGCCCCACGGGCCCGCCACCGCGAAAATCCGGAAAGGTGTAGCCCAGGTCGCGCGTGAGATCGAAGGCGCGGCAGCGCTCGGCGATCCTCCCGGTGTTGGCGACGGCTTCCGGACAGTCTGCGAACAGCTTCTCGACTTCGGCGGGAGAACGGAGCGCAAATTCGCAATTCGGATGACGAAACACGTGCGCACCGTCGAGCGAGGTGCGGTTCCGGATCGCGGTCAGCACGTCGTGCAGGCGGTACAGCTCGCGATGCAGATAATGCACGTTGCCCGTTGCCACGACCTCGAGTCGTGCGTCGAGCGCCAGCTGCAGCAGTGCCCGCGTGAGCGCCAGATCCCCCTTTACCAGATTCCGCTGCAGCTCGACGAAGAAGCCATCAGCCCCGAAGAGCGCGCGACACCGCTCGGCGAATTGTCTGGCGGCGCTGGGGCCCTCGCGCTTCAGAATGTTCGGCAGCAGCCCGTTGCGGCAGCCGGAAAGCACGATCAAGCCGTTGTGCCGCGCTGCGAGCGAAGCAAAATCGAGTCGGGGATCGAAGCGGTCGGCCTGCCCTAGGTGCGCCTCGGTGATGAGGCGACAGAGATTCGCGTATCCTTCGGGCGTTTCCGCGAGCAGCGTGACATGCGATCGGTCGAGCAGCGTGACCTCGGCACCGGTAATCGCCTGTACGCCGAGTTGCTTCGCCTGCTGCGCGAACGCCATTGATCCATAGAGGCCGTTGTGATCCGTGAGGGCGAGTGCGGGATAGCCGAGGCTTACCGCAGCGAGCAGCAGCTCTTCGGGGAGTGATGTGCCGTCCAGGAACGAAAATGCGGAGTGGGAATGAAGCTCGATATACATGACGTGGAACGCCTTAGGATTGCATCCACCATTCGTTGGTCGTGAGGTCCTGAAACAGCACCACCCGTCCACCGGTCTCGAGCACGACTTCGTAGTAGATCCGGGTGATCGGCTTTCGCCACCACTCGTCATCGATGCGCCAGCACTCGAGGACGGACTCGACCACTCGAGCGCTCCTGGACTTCACGACTTTTCCTGGTCGACCGTTGTCCAGCTCCACCTGAATTTTCTCGGGAACGTTCAGCGCACGAAACTCTTTCCCACCGTTCCGCATTTCGTTCACTGTTCCTTCTCCGTTAATCCATATCGCCGCTCGGGAATGCGTGACCACGGCTGCACGGAAATGACGTGATACAGCATTGGCTGGTTGAGGCGCAGCGCGATTTCGCGTGAAGCATTGCGCAGCGCGCGGCGGCGGCCGGCACGTGCCGCGGCGCCGGCATCGCGCGCGAACAATTGCAGCTCATCCGTGCCGGGAACGAATGACGTGAACTCGAGCATGAGCCGCTCGACAGCCTTCAACGGAGGCGATCGCTCGAGCCGGATTTTGAGTGGCGCAAGGATGCGCCGCCGGTCGGCTGCGGGTTCTTTCAGAAGCGCATCGATCATCCACGACGAACGGTATTCGAGCTCCGCGCGCACCCGGACTCTCTGAACTCGCCATCCGGCGCGACGCGGGTGCCGGAGCGCCCGGTCGATCAATGCGTCGAGCGATTGCAGCAACAATTGCCGATCGGCTACCGGCGAATAAAACGTCAAACTCACCGTGATCGGCTCGGGTGTCTCCCGCCCTTTCACCGGCTCTGACAGCTTTCCGGCGGCGAGCTGCCAAAGTCGGCGGCCCGCCACGCCGAACTGCGCAGCGAGCGCGTCTTCCGGCAACGCCGTCAGATCTCTCAGCGAATGCAGTCCGAGCTGGCGGAGACGCGTGTGTACGTCCGCATCGAGCGGCAGGACCGCGACCGGCTGCGACGCGAGAAACCGCACTTCCTCCCCCGGTCTGACCAGGACGGACTGACCCGGGCCTGCGCGAGCAGCGGCGACCCAGGAGACGAACTTGCCGCGACCCCAGCCCACGCGGATTGCGGATTGCGGCTTGGGGAGTTGAATTCGCTCAATAACCTCTTCCACCCCCCCATATATCCTCTCGAGCCCATCCGTCCCCACATACACGCGCCCCAACTCGGCAGGCTCGATGACGGGGCTGATGGTGCTCAGGTGATCGAGCAATTCCGTGAACCGCGCCTCGTAGTACACGGGATCGGGTTGGTACAATTGGATTGTGGGGGAAAGGCCGATGGCCTGACTTACGGTAATTCCCGGACGGATGCCGGCGCGACGCGCGGCGCACGAAACCTGCCAGACCCGTCGGGGGTCATGCGGATCGAGCAGCGCGGTTGAGACGGTGGGAGGATATTCCGGATGACGCGTTTCCTCACACCGCAGCGCGAAACACGGGACGTAACAACACGCGGCGAACAGGCTGTCCATTAACCCCGAATATATCCCGAAACACGAGTACCTCACAACCCGGTAATTGCGTAAGTTGCTGATTGAAAAGGAAATAATGAGTGGAATGACGCCCACCCAGCCCAGCCTGTTTCCCGACGAGCCCGAAGTCAAACGACCGAATCCCGAGCTGGTCGCGCTCGCTCGACGGATTCCGGCAAACGTCAAGTTCGGCACGTCCACCTGGACCTACGATGGCTGGATGGGCGACGTTTATCACCGCCGCTATCACGGCCCTGAGCCGGCGCGTCGGCTCGAGGAGTACGCTCGCTATCCACTCTTCGGCACGGTCGGCATCGACAGCGCGTTTTACGATCCACCCTCTGAAGACGTGCTGCGTGCCTACGCCGCTGCTGTGCCGCCGGGATTCCCGTGTGTGAGCAAGGTGTGGGACCGGATCACCGCGAAACGATTCTCACAGGATGTGCGGTGGGGAAATCTCACGGGAATGCAGAATCCCGATTTTCTCAATGCGGCGTTATTCCGCGAAGCGGTTCTCGAACCGTACGCGCGAGTGTTCAAGGACCACGCGGGATGCTTTGTATTCGAGTTTCAGACGATGCGAGGCAAGGATCTCCCGTCCGTCGGAGCCTGGGTGCAGCAGCTCGATGTGTTCCTGCGCGAGCTGCCGCGGGGTTTTCGGTATGCGGTCGAGTTGCGCAATCCCGAGCTGCTCGAGCCGGCGCATGGCGCCGTGTTACGGCGCCACGGTGTGGCGCACGTGTTCAACTCCTGGACCGAAATGCCCCCCATCGGCGCCCAGCTCGCGCTGTCCTGGACGTTCACAGCTGACTTCACTGTTGCACGCGCGCTGCTTCGTCCCGGACGTCCCTACGCCGACGCCGTGAAGCTGTTTCAGCCCTACGACCGGATTCGCGAGCCATTGCCTGAGCTACGTCACGACCTGCTGCAGCTGATCGCGCAGGCCAACCGCCGTCACGTCGAAGCACTGGTGTTGGTGAACAACCGGGCGGAAGGATATGCGCCGGGGACGATCAGGGCGGTGGTGAGCGATTTGTAGAGGCCCACGTTCCGCATTAGAAAGCGAGCGTACCTTGTGGTCCCATCTGCCGCGTTTGGTATCGATCCTCCATCCCATGATTCACTCGAAACCCGAATTCAGCTTGCAGCCGCTGGATCCGCCGGCGCAGTGCCCGGGCATAGTGTTCCGGTGCGTTCGTGTGGTGCCGGTAAGCGGCGCGATACCGGTCGACCAGGTGGGGGAACTCCGCTTCCAGCACCGGCAGGAACCGATCACGTACGCCGCCATAGAGCCGGAGCGGCGCCGCATGGATGTGGCGCGCACCGGCCACGCGCGCCGCGGCGAACAGGGCACGAAGGTGCGCATGGTCGTCCGTAATCCCCGGGATCACGGGCGCAACAATCATCCCGGCATTGATGCCGGCCGCAGTGAGCTTCCGGAGCGCGCGGAGCCGCACTGCGGGCCGCGGCGAGCGCACTTCGAGTTTTCGAATCAGCGCCACGTCGATGGTCGCGAGCGAAACGTGGATTTCGAGATCCGAGCGTGACGCGATCGTCTGCAGCACCTCCAGATCGCGCGTGATGAGCGGACTCTTCGAGATGATCCCCACCGCCAGGCCCTCGTATCGCGCCAGTCGCTCCAGCACGAGGCGCGTGAGCCGGAACCGCCGCTCCGCCGGCTGATACGGATCCGTCGCTGTCCCGATCACGATCGGCGCGGGGCGTGCCGGAGCACGCACTGAACGAAAGTAGCGCGCCAAGTCGCGCTCCAGTGCGCTCGCGATGTGCTGTTTGACGAAAATCCGCCGTTCGAACGCCTCCCAGCCGCCCGGTCCGCGGAATTCCTGGAACTCCGCGTCGCTCAGTCGTCCGCTGTCATGCGCACGCTCGACGGCATAACGATGCGTGTAGCGTGCATAACAGTAGCTGCATCCGAATTCACACCCGACGTACGGGTTGATCGACCAGAAGTCCATGCCGGTCTGCTCGGGGGAGTTGAGCACCGACTGGGGAACGAGCGAAACGAATTTCGTGCCGCGCAGACGCTCATCGAGAACTGGAAGGGCGGATCGGGGCGCGGGCGGATCGGCGGATAAGGGCAACCCCAGCTGCCCGTGCGAGTGCGGCAATCCGCTACCCACACTTCCCCCAACCGCAGTGCATGCAGACAAAGCACGCCGACTGCGGGACCAGACCCGCGCCGCAGTCGGGACATGCCGGCGGCGGATCGGTGCGCGGCTGCGCCGGTGTGGCCGTGATCGAGGCGGCTTCGGAACGCGCTGGCGAGCCCATGACCCGAAGATATCCCGAACCCCACTATCGGCAACCCTTGGGCACCGTTACCGTAACCCGATGCCAAACAACCGCATAGCCTTTCAAGGGGAGCCCGGCGCCTACAGTGAGGAGGCGCTGTTTCTGCTCCGGCCCGACGCCGTTTCCGTTCCGTGTCGGGAATTTCGCGATGTCGTGAGTGCGACGCAGGAAGGTCGTGCGGACTTTGGCTTACTGCCGATCGAGAATTCGCTCGTCGGATCGATCGCAACGAACTACGACCTCATCGCGGACTCGGGACTTCCCATCGTGGGAGAAGTCGTGAGCCCGGTCCACCACTGCTTGCTCGCGATCCGCGGCAGCACGCGAGATGCCCTGCGGCGCGTGCTCTCCCATCCCGTGGCGCTGGCGCAATGCGAGCGATTCCTGTCGCAGCTCGCGCAGGCGGAGGTGGTGGCGTTCTATGACACGGCGGGCGCCGCGGCCGAAGTCGCGCGACGCAACGATCCCGGGCTTGGAGCGGTGGCCGGCGCACTCGCGGCCCGGCGCTATGGACTCGAGATCCTGGTGGAACGCATCGAAGACGAGCCGCACAACCAGACGCGTTTTCTGCTGATCGCACGGCAGGCGTCGCCCCCCGACGCTCAAGTCCCGGCGAAGACGACGCTTCGTCTCAGACTCCCGCACCGCCCGGGAACGCTGGCCCACGCGCTCACGCCGTTTGCGGAGGCGGGACTCAATCTCACGAAGCTCGAAAGCCGTCCGGATCGGGCGGCCGCGTGGCAGTATCTGTTCTACCTCGATGTGGAAGGTCGTATCCACGATCCCGCCATGCAGCGGGTGCTTGCGGCGTTGCGCGCGCAGGGCGCGGAGATCACCCTGCTCGGGGATTATCCCCGATTTGCGGCGCACGCGACGAAAGCCGGTCGCGGCGGTTAGCCGCATTCCACAGGACATAGACTGGCACACCGAGGAGCACACAGGCCAATCCGAGACCCGAGTACGTCGTTTTCTCGATTAGGAGCGCCAGCGCGATCAGCGCGGTCGCGATCAAGTAGACGGCGGGGAGCAGGGGGTACGCCGGGACGCGCACTGGTCGCGCGAGCTCGGGACGCCGCCGGCGCAGGGAGAACATGCCAATCGTCGTCAGCATGTAGAACAGGAGCGCGGCGAAAATCACGAATTCGAGCAGTTGGCTGTAGGTCCCCGAAAGACACAGGATACAGGTCCACACCGCCTGCACGGTCAGGGCAAACGCGGGCGTCCGATATCGCGGATGCAGCCGGCCCGCCGACTTGAAGAACAGATTGTCACGCGCCATCGCATAGAACACGCGCGCTCCGGAGAGGATCAACCCGTTGTTGCAGCCGAAGGTCGAGATCATGATCGCGAGCGCCATGACGTATAATCCCGGCGCGCCGAGGATCACCTGCAGGACCGCCGTGGCGACGCGGTCCTGTGGAGCGTTGGCGATCGCCTGAGCCGGCAGGACGTTCAGGTACGCGATATTCGCGAGCAGATAGAGGATCGTCACCGTCAGCACGCCGATCGCCATGGCGAACGGAAGGTCTCGTTCCGGATGACGGAGCTCGCCGGCCGCGAAGCCGACGTTGTTCCAGGCGTCCATCGAAAACAGCGATCCGACCATTGCGGCCGCGAGTACGGGAACGGCGACTCCGAGCCCATGTACCGGCCAGAAAGCGGATCCGAAATTGGCCGCCATGGCGGCGGCATTGCGGCCGAGCGTCAATCCAAGAATGATCAGGCCCGCGAGGGTTGCGGTCTTGATCGCCGTCAACGTGGTTTGCAGGAACGCCGCCGTACGGACTCCACGAACGTTGATCCACGTGAGCGCGACGACCGACAGAATCGCCAGGACGCGTTGGGGTGACAGCCCCACGACGATAGGCCCGATCGGTTGGGGAAAGCCGACCGTGCCGCCGAGAAAGACGTCCGGCGTGAGCGCCGGAAACAGCACACCGGTAAACCGGGCGAATGCGACGGCCACCGCCGCGATCGTGCCTGTCTGGATGACGACGAACAGCGTCCAACCGTAGAGATATCCGAACAGCGGAGAAATTCCCTCGCGCAGGTAGACGTACTGCCCGCCCGCCCGCGGAAACATCGCCGCGAGCTCGCCATAGGTGAGCGCCCCCATGAGGGTCACGATTCCGGAGAGGGCCCAGGCGACGAGCAGCACGCCTGGGCTGTGCACGTCGCGGAGAATCTGTGCGGAGACAATGAAGATTCCCGACCCGATCATCGAGCCCACGACGAGCGCGGTCGCGTCGAGTCGCGAGATGGCCTTTACGAATTCGGTTTCGTGCTCCGGGAGAGTCGACATGAGCGGTCACCTAACCTAGTGACACCGATGTAGCGCCGCTATGTTGCGTCGACTCAAACCCCCGAGTGAGCGCGCGCTGTGCGGTTTGCCGACGAGCAGTTCTTCGAGCTCTTGTGTGGGATGGCGGACCGAACGAAGGAAGCTGCCCTGCATTTAGCAACCCTGTTCAGCGTCGTCCCCCAGGAGCGGCTGGCCGAGATCGCTGCGATCGAACGTCTCGAGCACGAGGCCGATCAGATCACTCACGAACTTGCGAACCGTCTGGGCCGCGCCAAGACGCGTCTCGATCGAGCGGCGATTCACGCCTTCGCGTCCAAGCTCGACGATGTCATGGATGCCATCGACAGCATCGCGCGCCGCACCCGAATTTTTCGACTCGGCCCCGCCTCGGAGGAAGTCAGGCGGCTCGTGGAGGTGATCCCGCGCATGACCGACACGGTCGCGGAAGCGTTCGGGCGGCTCAAGAGCAGGCAGGAGCTGACGCTCTACGTCGTCGAGGCGAAGCGCTTCGAAGCGGAGGGCGACGCGATCTACGACGATGGGCTGAGCAAGTTGTTCGAGGCGGAACGCGACCCGGTGGAACTCTTCAAATGGAAGGAAATCTATGACGAGCTCGAACGCACCCTCGACCTAGCCCTGGAGGTTGCGATCGCGCTCGAATCCCTATCAGCGACCGGTCTCTGATATCCCGTCGAGGACACCCGCAGCCCGCTCAGTCCTCGAAGAATGGCTCGAGCCCAAGCTCGGCCTCGGCGAGCCCCTCCTTCAGGTGCTCGCGCTCATCGCCGTAGCCGAACCGCAGATGGCCGGGGCTGCCAAAATGCTCCCCCGGGACGAGTAGCACGCTGTGCTCGGTCCGGAGGTGCTCCACGATCT
This sequence comes from Gemmatimonadales bacterium, assembly GCA_035517615.1. Lineage (GTDB taxonomy): Bacteria > Gemmatimonadota > Gemmatimonadetes > Gemmatimonadales > GWC2-71-9 > AG25. The sequence continues at coordinate 32,703 of DATIYM010000056.1, read as the reverse complement.
CAATCGCAGAGGCCGAGCTCGAGAATCGAACCCAGCAAATCGCTCCCGCATGCGGCGGCGCCCAGGAAAAGCTCGACCCGAACCGCTTGAGCCACGCGTGGAGCACGGGATAGTTCGTGGCGAGGATGAGGCGCGTGCGCTCGAGAATCTGCGCGCGGGTGGTGGGCTCGAGGGCGAGGCTGGCGAGCCGATCCGATAGGGGTGACGGACCGATGGTGGTGTAATCGCGCCGGCCCCACGCCTCGGCGATGATGGGGCGAGGCGCCACGATCCAACCGATCCGCAGCCCAGGTAACCCATACGCTTTCGATAAACCGTTGACCACGATGGTGCGCTCGTACGTCCCCCAGAGCGATTCGGTGAGCTGACCGTCGAGCTCCGCGCCCTGATACACCTCATCGGCCAGTAACCATGCGCCCGTGGCGCGGCATGCTTCGATGATCTCGCGCCGCGCGGCGGGGGAGAGCACTTCGCCCGTGGGATTTTGCGGATTCGTGATGACGACGAGTTTCGTCCCCGGAGTGATCGCGGTGCGAGCGTCGGCCGGATACTCGAGCGGTGCGACCCGCGCACCCAGGTTCTGCACCAGCCCCCAGGTCTGGAGATAGTTGGGCACCATGACGACGACCCGATCGCCGGGTTCGATCAGCCGCCAGCACAGTACGAAGTTCGCCTCCGAGCTCCCGTTGGTAACCAGGATCTGATCGGGCGATGCCTCCGGGTAGAGGGCGCTGATTCGCGATCGCAGCAGATCGGTGCCATTTGACTGGCTGTAGACGAGCTGCGTGTCGAGCAAGGCGTCGGGATCCTCTGCGGCGAGCTCGAACAGCTCGCGGGCCGAGAGAGGATGGACGCCGGATTCGGAAAGATTGAAACGCACGCGGTTTTCCCACGTGCTCTGCCAGCGCTCGAGCTCGAATGAGACAAACGGGATCGGCATCGGCGCTCAGTCGTCCAGAACCAGCCGGACAACGTCCTGCGGCCGGTCGAGCCAGTAGTCGGGGTGCAGATCCTCGAGATCCGAGCGCTGGAACGGCCCCCACAGCGCGGCCGCGGTTTTCACGTTCGCCGCGTGGCCGGAGACGATATCGTGGCGTGAGTCACCGATGAATACGGTCGTTTCGGGCTCAGCGCCGAGTCGTTCCATCGCGATGAGGACGGGTTCGGGATGCGGCTTGGGGTTCGTCACCTCGTCCGCCGGCACGATCGTGTCGAACGCGCTCATCAGCCCGGCGACACGCAGGCCGCGCTCGGCGCCGGTACGCACCTTGCTCGTCACGAGCCCGACGCGCTTGCCGCGGCTCTTGAGAAGCCTCACGACGTCAACGACGCCGTCATACGGACGCACCAGCTCGTCATGATGGGCCATGTTGTACTCGCGGTAGGTCTCGACCATCGCCGCGATCTCCTCAGGGCTCTCGCTCCAATGCCTGAGCTGTACCCAAATCGGCTTGCCCAATCCTTCGAGCCACAAGTCGTCGGGGGGTACTTCACCCCGATGGGTCCGCATCGTGTGGCGATACGACCGCAGAATCAGCTCGATCGAGTCCACGACCGTCCCGTCCAGATCGAACAAGTAAGTCGAAAAGTTCACGCCGCAAACTAACGGGACACGACCAGAAGCGCGGCGACAAGCGCGGCTGCGGGGGGAACATCGGTGCGTTCATACGGCGGAAGCCGGTCCTGCCATTCCACGAGATCGGGGGCGGTCAGCGAATCAGGCCGCTGGACGAGGTCGTGGAGCAGCAGCTCTTCACCCGCGGTCATCCCGCGGCACAGGCGACCCGCGGTGACGTCGAGCCGTTCGAGCGCTTTGGCGTCCCCCCGGCGCGCCGCACGCCGCGCGTCGGCGAGGATCAGCGGTACGAGGCGCCGCCCCACGTGGTCGCGATCGACGGTACGCCAGCGTGCTCGGGCGATCGTCTCGAGTCGAGCCCGCAGCAGAGGTGCCGCCCGTTCGAGAGCCGCATCGAGTGCCGCGCGCTGGGCGGAGAGGCACTCCCCCGTGCACGCCTGTTCGAGCAGCCCGGTAGCCCGGGCGGGATCGGCGTGGACCCCGACCTCGTCGATCACGAGCATCTCGACCAGAGACCCGACCTTCACTACGAGGACGGCCGCATTGCACTTTCCCCGGACACAGGCCCAGACGGGCCCAGTGCGCTCAGCCGTTGATGATGAGCCGCCCGCTAGCTCATGCAGCCGGTCACACCAATCGAAGCCATCGACACGATCCGCTCCGCGCATGCTTTCTACCTGCGCCGCGCCGGCCAGAATCTGCATGCGCTTCTTGAACGCAAGACGCTCTTCGAGGGCCAGGGCAAGGGCGAGCACCGAGGGAGGAACGAATGTGATCGTTTCGATCCGAGGGTGTTGCGACCCGAGTCGATCGATCCGGCCAACCCGCTGTGCCAGCCGTGCGGGCGTCCAAGGCACGTCGTAGTGAATCACACGCGCCGCGTCTTGCAGGTTCAGCCCCTCGCTCAGGAGATCGGTCGCGATCAGCAGGTCCGTCTCGAGCCAGGGTGGAGGAGTGCGCGCGTGTTGTGCTGCGGGAGCGAATGCGCGCAGGACCTCGAGCCGCCGGGCTCGCGCCCGGCCAAACAGCCCACCTTCCCCCGACACCGCGGCGGCTCGCCGGTGGGCCAGACCGCCGGATAGATACCGCGCGGTTTCACGGCTGTTCGTGAAAACGATCGTCTTGCACTCTTGGGATTCAACCAGCTCCGTCAGCAGGCGCAGCTTAGGGTCGGGGAGCGCGCGGAACTGCGTCACGACCTGCAGAAGCTCGGCGGCGCGCGCGCCCGCTTCGAAGCAGTCGACGCGGCCACCCGCCGGGAGCAGCACCGGGAATAACGCGAGCTGCAGAGCATCCATCGAGGCTTCAGGGAAGAGACGCCGAAATTCGCGCCTCGTGAGCAACCGGCCTTCGCTCGCGGCGCGCCCGGTCTGTTCGAGACAGGTGAGGTAGCGGCGCAGCGTGGCGGCGAATGCTGGCATGCTCGAAGCAAGGCGACTCAACAGCATCAGCCGAAACAGTGAGCCGGCCTCCTGGACGTCGAGGCGTCCGACGCCGCTTACGAGCGTTTCCATCTCGGCTTCGGCGATGGGACCGGCGCGGACGACCTGCCCCACCGCTCGTTCCGGGAATTGCAAGTGTTGACGCGGGCCGGCGGCGTAGCCGGTGCGCACCCGGGTTCGCGACCGAGCGACCGTGAGGCGGGCGATCGCAGCCTGAAGCAGTTCTCGCGGTACACCACTCGGGTCCGCGAGCGATCCGATGCCGAGCGGAGCCAATGCATCGTCGCGCAGAAACAGCTTGAACAGGTGCAGGAGATCTCCCAGCCCGTTGTGCACCGGGGTTGCGGTCACGAGGAGAACAGGAACCCCGACTACAGCCTTGGCGAGCGCTTGATAGCGGTTGGTTTTGGAATTGCGAAAACGATGAGCCTCGTCGACGATGCACAGTCGACACGGTCCGGATGGAAACGCCGCCGCATGACGTGTGCTGAGCGACTCGTGGGTGATGATCGCCCCTGCCCTGGCTCGCATCTCCGCGAGCAGATTCGCCCATTGCGGAGCAAGCACCGCGGGAACGACGAGGACAAATGGATCGGGCGACGACAACGCGACCGCGAGCGCGACATACGATTTTCCGAGCCCGACGGCGTCCGCGAGCAGGGCCCCGCCGTATGCCGCGATGATCTCGCGCAACCGCGTCACAGCCGGTTGCTCGTGCGGTGAGAGCCACGGCAGGTTCTCCCGACCGCCAGATGAGGAGCCGAGCACGGCGCGCGCCGCGCGGCGCGCAACGAGGACGGGATCCGCCTCGGCGCCGCAATTGAGAAGCAGGGTGAGCGGTTCTCGCGGTTCCCGCAGGTCCTCAGAGAGAATCCGGGGCCAAACGGCCGAGTGCGCGGCAGTCGGCCTCATCCAGCTCGAGGAGTTCGGCGACCAGGTCATCGGTTTGCCTGTGGTTGCGCCCCGCTGTGGCGAGCCGTGCCCATGCGGCCTCGCCCTGCGGCGCGGGCAGTGCGGCGATCACGCGGGCATTGAAGCGGCGAAAGCCGCCTCGTGCGGGATCGGCAATGAGGGCGGCGAGCGCTGATATCCATCGAGAATTGAAGAGGGCCGCGAGCGCGTGGGCATCGTCGTCGTCACGCGTGGCGATGCCATAGACGGTATTCAGGGGGACCGATTCCGCGGATGGAACGACGGCCCGCAAACGACGCGCCAGATCGGGCCAGATCACGCGATGCCCGCGGCACGCGAGCCCCGTGCGAAACACCTGCCACGGCGGACCCGCGCGGTAGTCGTTCCGGCGCTGCAGCCGGTCGAGATGTGGTGCGAGGATGGCCCAGAGCTCCGCGGGAGCGTGCGCGAGGAGCTGGCCATCCGCGCCATATCCCCAGGCGAGATGAAGCCGCGGCGTGCCACGCCACATTGCGAGATCTCGGCCCCTGAGTGCCGGGCGCGTCCAGCGGGAAGGCACCGGTTGCAGAAATACCTCGTCGGCGCCGGTCTTGACTCCCATCATCGGAACCCACCGATCGCCCACCGTCGGATGCGCGTCGCGGAGCCGCCGCGCGGTTTTGGTGGCGTCTGGCGAGAGGATCCAGGGACCTGCTTGCGTCAGCATCTGTTGCGGGATCCGTGACGCCCGGGACGCCGGACCGAGGTTCGTTGCGACCTCGTGAGTGCTCCGCGGAGCCGCGCGCACCACGACCAGTGCCATCGGGTAGACGGCGGCCGCAAAACCCCGACTCCAGCTTTCCAACGGGGCGGCGCGCGCGATCTCCGTCTCGTGAACCAGATGCTGTCGCAGCGGCTCCGCATAGCCGCTCGAGGTAAGCTTGGCCGGAAGGAGGAACGACACGGCTCCCCCCGGCGCAGTGAGCTCGAGCGCTCTCTCGACAAAAGCGACCGAGAGATCCGGAAGGTGCCCGAAGCCTCTGTGGCCGGCGCTGTGCCATGAGGGATAGCGGTGCGCCAGGGTCTCGCGGACCTGGGGCGGGAGGCGTTCACCACGAACCCACGGCGGGTTTCCGACCACGAGATCGAATCCTCCAGCCCCGAGGATATCGCCAAAGTGCGCCTCGAAGGCGAAGAACGGCTTTTCACCGAACGCAGTGAGCCGGCGCGCCGCCTCACGGGCGGCCCGCCGCATGGCCCGCTGGCGGCGCAATTCCTTCCGCCCGTCCGGCCCCAGGCCGGTGCGACGACCGAACAGGTCGCGATCACGAGCCCGTGCGAGCAGCTCCGTCACCCGCGTATCGAGACGGAGAGTGACTCGAGCCAGCAGGTTGGTCATGAGTGATAGCTCTTCTCTCGCAAGCTCGCGTTGCGCTTCACGCTTGGCAGGTCCGGTGAGCGCAAACAGGGATCGTCTGGCGCTACCCAGGCGCGCCAGGGCGGACCGTGTAGTTCCTCCCAAGAGGCCGCCACTGCGTGCCGCGATCGTGAGCGGATCGAGCAACGCATTGCCCTGTCGGACCTGCCCGTCGAGGTTCGGCAGCGGCGCGAGCTCGCCGACATCCGCGGTCTCGTCGTCGGCAATGATCGCGAGCCAGATTCGCAGTTCGGTGAGGCGGACCGCCGCGAGCTTGAGGTCGACGCCGTAGAGGGACGCCGCGACCCGGCGGCGCACGGCCGACGCTCGCGCCCGCACTTCCGCCCTGAGACTCGCAAGCTCTTCGAGGGCGCCGAGCAGAAAGGCACCCGACCCGACCGCCGGGTCGAGCACCATGATGCGCGAGATGTCCGGCCGGCTCGAGCCGGTCGGCGCCTGGCCGTCGTGCACCCATCGCTCGGCAGTACGGGGCGCGAGCCCGAATCGGTTTACCAGCACGGCCTCGAGACCGGCCTTTACCAGCTCCCGGACGAGCGCGGCCGGAGTGTAGAAGCTCCCGCTCTGCTTTCGCTCATCGGGATCCATCACGCCCTCGAACACTCGACCCAGCATGTCGGGGGCGATCAGATCGTCGCCATCACGCTCGCGGACAGAAAAATGGAAACGATCGAACAGGCCGTCGAACGCGTCACGCCATGCCGCATTGGTCCACCGCGCGGGATGGTAGCGTCGCTCGAGTTCCGTGGGCTCGAACAATCCGCCGTTCAGGAACGGAACCCGCCCGAGCAACCTGGCAGCGCGCGAGCGCTCGCTGAACGGTCGATTGAGAGCGCCGAAACAGAGCGGATCGAGAACATGCTTGTGAAATGATCGACGCAGGGCTTGAGCGCTCTCGAAGCGGCGGATGAGGTATTGATGATCTCCGTCGAGCCATCCCTTGGCCTGCGCGAAATACAGAAAGAGCACGCGCGTAAGGGTGGTTAGCGCGAGCGTGTGGCGGTCAGACCGGCTGCGCGGGGCCTCGATCCGGTCGGTCAGGTGTTCCAGCGTGGCGCGGAACGCCGTAAAGAAACGCCGCGTTACGCCTTCGCTCGCGAGTGCCTCCCCCACCCGGATGGCGAGGCCGAGGGCGGTTTCGGCCTGGCGCGGCGAGCAGCGCTCGAATGTCGCGACGGCGCTCCCAGAGACGGGATTGAGCGTGAAGCTCGCAACCCGCACGGCGAGCTCCATTCCCGCCCGCACTCTCCACGTGGCGAGCGCCACGCGGCGCGGTGAATGGCCCAACGCGCAGACCAATCCACGCTCGGCGTTGCCGGCAAGGCGTCGGGCACCGGCTTCCGCAGCGCGTTCGGCGTCTCGGGCTTCGAGCGCAAAGACCCGAAACGCCTCGTGGCGCGCGACGAAGGCGAGGGACTTCGTGCCCGTCCGCTCCGCCTGAGATTCCCCCATCCATGCGTCAGCCGGTATTTGCTCGTATACGCGGTCGAATCCCAGGGCTCCGAACAATTCGCCCACATCGTCGAGGCGCCAAATGCGGTCCAACAGCTCTCGCAGCACGCCGCCAAGCTGCGAGACACGATTGCGCGGGGATTAACCGGATTGTTGCGTGGACAATCAAAACGACGCGGCTACGTCAATCGTCGTTACTGCCGCTCGTGGTCATGGTGATCGTGGTCATGCTCGTGATCGTGATCGTCTTCGTCCTCGTCACGCAGCTGCCCTGGCCTCCGCAGCTTGATGTCGCCGTTGAACGTTGCGAGCTCGATGCGGGCGCTCCCCGAGCCGAGCGTGAAATTGAACCGCTGCTTGGTGCTGCCGGTAACACTCACGGGAAAGCTCGAGTTGAAGTCGCCGTTGAACGTCGAGACCGAGACCGCGGCATTTGCTTTATCCGGAATCGCGATCGCCACGTCGCCGTTGTGTGTGGAGAAGCGGTACCGCCCGTTGTCGAGTAACGTGCCATTGTAGAGCACGTTGCCGCTCACGGTGCTGACCTCGACATCCGATGATTTCACCCCTTCGAGTGTGACATCTCCACTGACGGTCTCCGCGCTGATCTCGCCCTGCACGTCTGTGAACCGGATTTCGTCGCTTACCGTGTGAACGTCCATGCGTCCGTCCGTCGCCTGGAGCGCCACGCTCCCCGAGACGGACTGCAGCGAGATCTGTCCCTTTCCGCCGCGACACTTCACGTCCCCATTTACCGTTTGGGCGCTGACTGCCGCCTCGCTTCCGTCGATATCGATATCGGTGTGCACGCCGGAGAGATTGAGCGGCATGGAACGCGGAACGGTGATCGTGTAGTTCACCTCCTCCGACATGCCATGTCTCGAGCTGGCGCCGATCGTGAGAACCGCGGACCCGGACGTAATCTGAACTTGGTCCCCTTCCGAATGCTCCGCGTGCACCCGCACCGCGCTCTGCGCCCAGGTTCGGACAACGATGCTGCCGTGCGGGTTGCTCAGCTCGAGCCGCGTCCCCGGACGGACCGGGAGCTGCGTGTCGGTTTGCTGCGTCACGAGAAATGTTGCGACTGCCGCCAACGTGAAAAGCATCTCGCGTCTCCCGCGTCAGGTACGCGAAGCCGCGAGCGACGTCGCGCCCCGCAGCAGCTCGAGCTTGCGCTGCATCGTTTCGGCCAGGTGCTGATTCAGGTACGCGCTTCCGGGATCCGCAAGCACGGCCCGCTGCGCCTGCGCGATCGCGGAGTCGATGATCGTCAGATTGCGCTCGAGAACTCCTATCGTCGCGGTATCGAGGCGGCCCGCTTTGCGCCCTTCCTGAAGCGCCGAATCGAGCTCCGCGATGGCCGCCGCATATGGAGCGGCGCCGGTCCAGGAGGCCGTGGCTCCCATCACTGCCGCGGTTGGAACGTGCTCGATCACGGTGGGAGGCACACCCCGGTGCGTCGTGAACCAGACCGCACCGCCCGAAACCGCGATCAACGTAATGCTGGCGGCCAGGAGTTGCGGAACAGAAAACGTAAGGCGACGGCCGCTCCGCGCCGGCGCCGCCGCCACGACGCCGATGGCGCGCGCAATGCCGGGCCAAAGGTCGGCAACGGGCGGCGTGTCATCGAGCGCGCGGGCGCGGGCGCTGACCCGGCGCAAATCGACCAGCACCGCCTTGCAGGTCGGACAGCTCGCGAGATGTGCTTCGAGCGCCTGGGCGTCCTGGAGCCGCAATTCTCCGTCGACGTACTCGGAGAGTCGATCGGCCCAATGATCCGTCATAGTCACCTCCAGTTCCTCCGTCCCGCTACGCGCTCAGCGATCGAGCTGCCTGCGCAGCGCCATGCGCGCATGATGCAGCTGCGACTTCGACGTTCCGGGGACGATGCCGAGGAGCATCGCGATCTCCTCGTGCTTGTATCCCGCGATGTCGTGAAGCACGAACACGTCGCGGGCGCCGTCGGGAAGCCGCTCGATTGCCGCTTCGAAGTCGATGGTCAATTCATTGCGACCGGGCGCGTCGCGGCCCGGCACCTGCTCGAGCGCCACATCAGAGCTTGTGAGCCGCGCGCGCTCGGTGCCAAGCACCGTCCGGCGGCCGAGAATGACGTTGACCGCGAGCCGGTGCAGCCATGTGCCGAAGGCGGCTTCGCCTCGAAACGTCGAGAGCTTGGTCCAGGCGCGAATGAACACGTCCTGCGTGACATCGTCGGCCACATCCGCGTTGATCATGCGGCGCACGAGACTATGCACCCGGGCGACGTGCGCGCGGTACAGCCGCTCGAACGCGCGGCCGTCGCCGCTTGCTGCGAGCGCGACATCGGCTGCTTCCGCCTCCGCGGTCGTCGTCGTGTCTCCGCTAAATGTCGGCGCCGTGTAAGCCGTGTTTCCCATCCATCGCGCTTTGATGGGCCGCTGCTCCAGAAGGTTGCAGAGTGCTAAGTTTACCCCCTCCATGCTCCTTGCCCAGGCGGCGCCGGCCGCCCTGCCCAGTGTAGCCGCCCTGACGGGCGTCGGCCTCCTGCTCGGGTTCCGTCACGCCTTCGAACCCGATCACCTGGCCGCCGTCTCGACGCTGGCCACGCGCCAGGGTTCGTTGCTGTCCGCCTGCCGTCTGGCTGCCGCCTGGGCTCTCGGGCACACGGCGAGCGTCGGGATCGTCGTGCTCGCCATCATGCTGTTCGGCCTTCATCTCCCGGAGCGCTTTTCCCCGGCCGCCGATCTCCTCGTGGCCGTGCTCCTCGTGGGCCTGGGTGTCTCGGTACTCGTGCGCTACGCCCGCGGTCGGTGGCACATGCATGCACACACTCACGACGGCGCGATGCACGTGCATCTCCACAGCCATGAGCACTCGCGTTCGCACGCGCACGTTCACGCGCGCGCTGACGCACGGCGCTCGCTCGGCTTCGGGTTGCTGCACGGACTCGCGGGCAGTGCGGCCATCCTGCTTCTCCTGATAGCGGCGGCTCAGACGCGCGGCGCACAACTCGCCTACTTCCTCGCGTTCGGGGTGGGTACGACGGTTGGGATGCTGCTCGTTTCGGCAGCACTGGCGGCCGCCGTTCGGCTTGCATCCCAGCGAGGGGCAGCCTGGGCCAGAGTCCTGCACCTCGGCTCGGCAATGGTCAGCGTGGGAGTGGGGATTCTTCTGGCGAGCAAGGTAATTCCGGAGCTCTAGTCTTTGCCTACGCAGTGGTGCTATAAACTCTCCCCCTCCACTCAATCTTCTTCGATCCGCGAATTGCCGAGCGGATCATGATGTACGCGACCATCACCGCTCCGAACGGATATAGCAGCGCATAACCGACCGGCGCTCCCTCGAGCCAGTAGATGAACAGCCATATCGCGAGCGAGACGATGACCGTCGCGAGTGCCCATGACCACCCGCCCATCAACCACAGTACCGGCGGAACAATCCAGAACAGCACGGGCATCCACATGATGTATGGTGCCACGCGCCGGAGCACACGCCAGGGCGGCATCATCTTGGGAACTCCGATCGCCAGATTCTTGGACCATCCCTCGATGATCCCAGCCAGGCCGGTGTACATGCGCGTCGTCACGAACTCGTAGGCGTGCACGAGAAAAATGTCGAGGCTGCCGCGCACGTACGCCTGCGCCAGCGCGAGATCCTCGACGACCGAGTCCTTGACCGCTTCATGCGTGCCGATGGTCTCATAAGCCGTTCGCGTCGTCAGGATATACTGGCCGCTGGCGATCGCGTCCCACTCCACTCTGGTTCGGTTGATGCGCTGCAAATCGTTCACGCGCGATGCCAGGGCCGCGAACACGTGCGGCTGGATCAGGCGCTCCCAAAACGAGCGCATTTCCTGACGTGAGAGCAGTGTGACCAGATCGGCCCGCTCGGTCTCGAGGACGGCAATCGAGCGTGCCACGACCTCCGGCGTATGTCGCGTGTCAGCGTCGACGAATAGGAGCAGCGCCCCTCGCGACGCCCGCCACCCCTGCACCAGAGCCCACGGTTTTCCGAACCAACCCTGAGGCAACTCGGCGCCGTGGAGTAATCGCACACGGCCGCGCGCGCCGCCGGATGCCGCGATCGCGTCCACGCGCTGAGCCGTGTCATCTGTCGAACGATCGTCAACCACGATGATTTCGAATGGCTCATAACTGGAGTCGAGCAGGCTCCGAACGCACGCGTCGATGTTCGTGCCCTCGTTCCGTGCCGGGATGATGATCGAGACGAGTGGCCCGCCTTTCACCACGGGGTAGTTGCGCAGCAATGGTCCCCGCTCGCCGTAGCGGTACAGCATCAACAGGAGAAATCCGAGATATCCTGCCGGGATGGCCCACAGCATGACGGTCACAGCGCCGAACCTAACATCCGGACCAAAGTTGTGGATTTGGTTGACGGCATTCGATATTTAGTTTAGACTAATTCCCGAGAAACAGTGGCCTGAAGTCGTTTATTCATCATGAAATAGCGCTTCGGTGCCCAGGAATGATTCCGCGCCTTTCCGGCAGGGGAAAACGGCATGAACGCATTACTCCATGAGCCGGCGCTCACCCGGTCTGTAGAAGACTACCTGAAGGTCATCTACCATCTCTCCGCCCAAGGAGGATTCGCGGCGACGAGCGAGATCGCGGCCCAACTCGACGTGTCCGCACCGTCGGTGAGCGGGATGATCAAGCGTCTCTCGGAAGCGGGACTGATCGAACACGTCCCCTATCGAGGCGTGCAGCTCACGGCGCAGGGCCGGCGCGCCGCGCTCAAGATGATTCGCCGTCATCGGGTACTCGAAGTCTATCTCATCCAGCGGCTCGGATACGACTGGGACAGCGTCCATGACGAGGCTGAGCGGCTCGAGCACGCGGTGTCCGACGAGCTGATCGAGCGGATGGCGGGTGCGCTGGGCGATCCGCGCTACGATCCCCACGGAGCGCCCATTCCCACGGCGGCGGGCGACATCGAGGAAGCCGTCTTCACCTCGCTGGCCGACGCGGCGCCCGGCGTCGAGCTCGAGCTGCGACAGGTAGGGACGGAAGATCCCGCCAGGCTGCGGTATCTCGCCGGGCAGGGACTCGTACCGGGTGCCGCCATGGTGGTAACCGAACGGCAGCCCTTTAATGGACCCACCATCGTGCGTTTGCGTGCGGGCGAGTCGCGTGTGGTCGGTCGCGAGCTTGCGCTGCTGCTGTGGTGCCGCGAGCGACACGCGTGAGCGCGCAGGGCGTGCAACTGCCGAACGCGGTCGCCGAGCCGGGGTGGCGTCACCCGCGGCTCACACCGAGTCTCGCCGAGGTCTACCGCTCGATCCCTGTTCCTCAGGTCGCATGGTGGCGGAAGGCGCTCGCCTTCGCCGGGCCGGGCTACCTCGTGGCCGTCGGCTACATGGACCCGGGGAACTGGGCCACTGATCTTGCCGGCGGCTCGCGTTTCGGATACACGCTGCTCTCAGTGGTGGTCTTTTCGAACCTTCTCGCCATCTTGCTGCAGGGACTCGCGGCCAAACTTGGCATCGTCACGGGCCGCGATCTGGCCCAGGCGTGTCGCGATCACTACTCACGCGCCACGAGCTTCGCACTATGGCTCATTTGCGAGCTCGCAATCGCCGCGTGCGATCTCGCCGAAGTGATCGGCTCGGCGATCGCACTCAATCTGCTGTTCGGAATTCCCATCGTGGTCGGGACGTCGCTGACCGCACTCGACGTGCTGCTCGTGCTGTTTCTCCAGCATAAGGGGTTCCGCCTGCTCGAGGCGCTCGTGGTCGCGCTGATCGCGACAGTTGCGGGATGTTTCATTTTCGAGATCATCATTTCGCGTCCGGCCTGGTCCGGCATCCTGGCGGGGGTGGTTCCCAACGCGTCACTGATCGAAGACCGGCAGAAGCTGTACATCGCCATGGGCATCCTGGGCGCGACCGTGATGCCGCACAACCTATATCTGCACTCGTCGATCGTGCAGACACGGCGCTACGACGAAACCGTGGCCGGGCGCCGCATGGCTGTCCGGTTTGCGTTCCTCGACAGCACGTTCGCGTTGACGCTCGCCCTGTTCATCAACGCGGCCATTCTGATCGTGGCGGCTGCGACATTCTACGTGTCCGGGCATCACGAAATCGCCGAGATCCAGGACGCGTATCGTCTGCTGACGCCGCTGCTCGGGGTGACCGGTGCCAGCACGTTCTTCGCGTTGGCCCTGCTCGCGTCGGGGCAGAACTCCACGCTCACCGGGACGCTCGCGGGCCAGATCGTCATGGAAGGCTTTCTGAACATCCGTCTGCGGCCCTGGGTGAGACGGCTCATCACGCGCGCAGTTGCGATTGTGCCGGCAGTGCTGACGGCTATCTTCTTCGGCGAGAGCGGCACGGCCAAACTGCTGGTATTGAGTCAGGTGATTCTGAGCGTTCAACTTTCGTTCGCGGTGTTCCCACTCGTGCAGTTCACCTCGGACCGGACCAAGATGGGCGAATTCGTGAACCCGCTCTGGTTGAAGGGACTATCCTACGCGATGGCCGTGGTGATCGCCCTGCTCAACGTGTGGCTCATCGTTCAGGCCGTGGCTCCTTCCGTGAGCTGATGTACACGCGTATTCTCGTTCCTCTCGAGAACTCGCCGTCGGATCACACCATCCTTCAATACATACGGCGGCTGGCGCGCGCCTGCGGCAAGCCGACCCTTCTCCTGATCCACGTGGCGGACGGTTGGGCCGCGCGCAACATGCGCGAGCTGGACCTGCGGGAATCGGAGGAGATGCGCGCCGACCGCGCTTACCTGGAGCAACGCTTGGCGGAGCTGCGTGGCGAAGGGTACGACGTCGACGCCGTGCTCGCCGCGGGGGATCCCGCCGACGAAATCGCTGAAGTCGCGGCTCGCGAGCGCTGCGATCTCATCGCTATGGCCACGCACGGTCATCGGGGATTGAACGACATGGTACGGGGCAGTGTGGCGAGCGCGCTGCGGCACAAGACCTTCGTGCCTGTCTTGATGGTGCGGTGTCCTCCCGCTCCCGCTAAGTCTTAGTCGCCCTCGAGCACTCGCAGCAGTCCCGCGAGCTTGCCGTCGCGGTCGGCGCCGCGCTCGGCAAGCTGACCGTGATATGCGCGCTCAATCGCGTGCGTCAGCGCCCGCTGTTGCTCCGGGGCGAGCTGATGCCAGGTCGCGAGATCACTCCACCAGGACTCGAAGCTCGCAAGGAGCCGCTGCAGGAATAGTTTCACACCGCCTTCGCCCGCGGCGAGATGATACGTGAGGTGCGGGCCGGCCGCGGCCCACCCCAACGCGGGACCCAGCGACACGGCGCGGTCGAGTTGCTCGACGTCGATCACGCCGGTCAGCACCAGATCCACGCACTCGCGCCATACCGCGGCCGCGATTCGACCCACGACGTATCCGGGCACGGCCTTCTGAATGACGATGGGCAACCGCCCCAGGGCGGTCAGGTAGTCGCGTGCCCGCACAACCCACTCAGGGCCGGTGTGCTCGCTCGGGATCACTTCCACGAGCGGCACGAGCTCCGGGGGATTGAGCGGGTGCGCGACGAGGCAGCGAACCTGCCGGCGGCAGCGAGCGAATAGCGTGGCGGGAGCGAGCCCGGAGGACGAGCTGGTGACGAGCGTCTGCGGGCTCGCGATCTGGTCGATGGACTCGAACAGTTTTTGCTTGGCGGTTAGCTCCTCCGGAATGGCTTCGATCACCCAATCGGCGTCGTCTACGGACTGCAGCAGGCTGCGACCCTGGGTGAATTCGAGTAGTCCCCGCTCCACGATTCCGTGTGCCGCGCGGTCGAGTGCAACGAGGGCTCGGGCACGCCGTGGCACGTCCTGGGCGGCCCGCTCGAGGCTACGCGCGCTTGCGTCGAACACGGTGACCGGCCAGCCGGCCGCCGCGCAGAGGGCGGCCCACCCGCAGCCGATTTCGCCGGCCCCAATAACCGCAATTTTTCTCGGAAGATCGGTCAAACGCGCGCCATTTCGGGCACGAGAACCGGCCGTGGGAGGGAGCTCGCCGCCCAGCTGAAGACGCGATCCGAAAGCAGCGTGCGGGCGCGACCGCGATCGACATGCCGGGCGACACGCGCGAGAGAGCCTTCCGAGGCCATTCTCGTGCGCCCACGGGATTCGCCGTCTTCGAGGTCCACGGCCACCCGAGTCGATTCGAACGACAGCGTTTCGGGATCGAGCAGCGCCGCGACGGCGAGAACGTCGTTGACGATGCAACCGTCAAGCCGTTCGTACTCCCGGTGAAATTCGACGTAGAAGCGCAGTGCGTCGACAATCCAGCGGGCATTGTCCCCTTCGGCGCCCCCGAGGCGGCTCACGTCGGATGCCGACAAGGCGAATTGACGCGTGACGTCAAGTGGGACGAGATCCGTGGGCAGCTCCGCCTGGAGGACGAGCGATAATGCTTCGGGATCACACCACGCGTTGAACTCGGAATAGGGTGTGGTGTTGCCTTTCGCGGCAAAGTTGCCCGCCATGGCGACATGTCGCGTGACCTTGGCGCGAATGAGCTCGGGGTCGCTGCGCAGCGCCAGCGCGAGGCCGGTGAGCGGTCCGAGTGTCACGAGCGTTACGGGCTCGGGCTGCTCCGCGAGAATCCGTTCGAGCGGACGCATGAAATCGAGGATCACTCCCGCCGCCGGCACCGCCGCGTGCCCCATTCCCGACGCGCCATGCGTTTCGCTCGCCGGGACGACCGCTCGCTCGAGCGGCCGGCGCGCGCCAATGCCCAGGCTTACGCGCTTCCCGGCGCGTCGCAGAATCTCGACCGCGTTGCGAAACGCGTTTTCAATGGTCGTGTTGCCGTAGGAGACGGAGATCCCGCGAACCGCGAGCTCCGGAGAATTGAGCGCCAGCAGCAGCGCGAGCATGTCGTCGATTCCCGGATCTGTGTCGATCACGACGGGAATTGGCGAATACGAGTCAGCAGGCTCCGGCGGAAGCACGGTAAACGCTAGGGATTTCGTATCGCATTTGCAATAGTTTGGCGCAGCCGCTCGAACTCGCCCGGGCCCCCGAAGCCGAAAATTCGCGCGATGATCCGTCCCCGGGTATCGAGCAAAACGGAGTAGGGAAGCCCTCGGTAGTGGTACGCATCCTTCATCCTTCCAGCGCCCCATAACACGGGAAACGGCGGACGGTACTCGTCGACGAACCGTTGCATATCGCGGCGGTCGACATCGTCCGAAATGGCGGCGATTCCGAACGAGTCCGCGGGGAACTGGCGGTACAGCTCCGCCATGTGCGGGAATTCCTCGCGACACGGCTCGCACCACGACGCCCAGAAATTCACGAGCGTCACGCGGCCGCGGTAACTCCCGAGGGATACGGTATCTCCCGCAAGCGTCGGCAAGCGAAAGGGCTGCAACACGAGCCGCTGCTCGGGGGATGGTACGCGTGCCAGCATGGCGGATTTACTCTGCAGCGCGAGGTGTCCGTGGCGATCGACCGCGATCACGTCCTCGTTTGCCCCGAGCTGATGCGTCGCGAGCAGTGCTCCTGAGCTCGTGTCGATCACGTCGAGGCGCAACCGGCTCGCCGCGGAATCGATTCCCCCGAGTGCATAGAGACGACCGTCCGGTCCGAGGTTCAAGGCCACGTTCACCACGGCATAACGCGCGTCGATCGCGTGATCCCTGCCGATCCGGATGACGGGATCACTTTCGCTGGCGAACCGTTTGCGCGACGCCGTCCAGCGCACCGCGCCGGTGGAATCGAACTTGATGATGGCATCGCGTGTGAGCGGCGCGAAATACACCTCCCCGTCCTTCCCGCCCGCGATTGCTCCCGCATTCGTGAGCTGCATCAACAGCGGCATGGTGGGTAGCGAGACCGTGCCGAGGCGGCCCACCGCTCGTCCCAGGGTATCGCAGACGCGCAGCAATGGCGCGGTGTCCGGTTCCGCTGCGAAATGGATGTCATAGGGAGAGCGTGCGGCGACGATCCGGCCGGCGGCCGTCGTGTAGAGGCTCGCGAGATCAGGCCCCTCCCACTCGCGGAGCGCGCCTTCCGATGTGTCGAATACCACGGCTTCGCCGGTTCGCTCGGTAACGAGGAGTTCCGATCCTAGCGCCGCGACGGCGACCGGAGTGGCGAGGCGGTCGCTCCGGAGTACGCGAATTGGCCGGAGCGCGCCATCGAAGGCGATGAGGCGACTCGAGTCTGGGTCCACCGCCCATGAGTCGCGGAACAGCGACGCGGCGGGAGTGCGGCCGAAGAACAGAATCGTGAGTCCCCGTCCGGAGCGCCTGTGACAAGCGCCGCCGCCGAGTACCGCCAGTGTCAGTAACGCGGCGACTTGGCCGCGCAACGCCACCTCAGCTACCGCCCGAAACGGACGTAATCTCGATCGTGTGCAGGCCGTTCGCGTAGCGATGGATTCCCTTGACCGTGACCCGCGTCTCCGCGAAGTGAGAGAGCCGTGAGTTTTGCGGGTCTCCGGGTTTCGAACTTACCGGCAGGTAGATGGTCCCGTCGTCGGCCAGAATGGCAAGCGGCACCCCGGCTTTGGCGCAGGCCTGCGCGCACTGCGCATGCGTCGGTCCGGACGCACCGATCGTGGTCCGGCAATTGAGATCGATGACCCATCCCGTGATCGTGGTCTCCTTGCCAGGCGACGGATCGCGCGTTTGCGCCCGCAGTGGCGCGGCCGTGCCAAAGCCGATCAACACGCACACGAGAGTTCGCAGCGGCATGAAGGATGGAAGCGTCAACGTGATCGAAGAATCTTTGGGCTATATTGGCCCGCATGAACGCCGGCTACCGAGAGCTCGTGGACACGTTCGGGAATGCCTGGGAACGCGGCGACGTCGACGCGATGCTCTCGGTGTTTACCCCCGACGCCGTGTTCTTTGAAACGCCGTTCGGCGATCCTTCCCGCGGGCAGGCGGCAATTCGGAGCTACTGGCAGGACGTTCCCGCCAATCAGGCCGACGTGTCCTTCAAATCGGGGGAGATCTACAGCGCAGGGCCCTGGTTCGCGACCGAGTTCCGTTGCACGTATCGCCGCCGCCGCACGGGCGACTGGGCGGACGCCCGGGGGGCATTGTTCTGTGAAACCAGGGACGGCAAGATCAGCGAGATGCGGATGTACTGGCATCGTTATCCTTGACCCTGCTGACATACGCCAGCGCTGCCTCGAGCAGCTCGGCGCTCCGTAATCCGATCTGCATCGCCTGTGCGGTCGCCTGTTCCCGCCTCAGTCGGAGCTCGAGCATGAAGTAAGGAATCAGTGCGGCTCCCACGCGATTGCCCGAGTTACAGTAGACGAAGACCTGTTGTCCCTTGCCATGCAGACCCCTGAGCGTAGAGCGGATTCGCTCGAACACGGCGTCATCCGGGTTCGAATGTGGAACGGGAATATTGATGTAGGTGAGATGCGCGTTCTGTGCCGCTTCCGAGGGGTCGATTGGCTGGGGCTCCATGGGGTCGCGCGTATCGATGACGGCGTCGCACCCCGCTTCCCGCAATGCCGTGAAATGCCCGATTCCCGGCTGCCCTCCGGTGACCAGCCAGGGAAGCGGTTCGCGCGCATTGACCACGCCACTCAGGGCGGGTAGCAGCCGGCCTGCTGATCCCACGTTAACGCGTGACCTCGAGTACCGTCCAAATAAGCGGACATAGTGTACCCCCCAGAGGACACCACCCACCCCCCCGTTGCCTTTTTGCAACGTAACTTGGCCACGCGAACCGTGGAGCGAAACGGTATGTTTCTTGAGTAGAACACGTTGTCCCGCATCCCGTGTGTTTTTCAGCAGGTGAAGGGAGTTCGCTATGATTCTGGCCCTCACACTCGCGTTGACAGTCGTTGCGCCGGGTCCTCGCGCCGTATCGATGCCCCGGCGCTCGGATACTCCGCCAATCAAGGTCTGGATCAATCCCGATCACGATCTCGCCAGCGGTGATCGCGTACGGGTGGGGATCCACCCGGCAGAAGACGGCTACGTGGTCGTGCTACATGCCGACCCCAGCGGCCGAGTGCGCATTCTCTTCCCGCTCGACCCGAGCATGGACAACTTCGTCTCCGGCGACAAGGACCTGGAAATTCGCGGTCCCGGTGACCGCGAGGCGTTCTCGATCGCTGGTCAGTCCGGCCAGGGAGTCGTGCTGGCGGCGTGGTCAGCCAGCCAGTTCTCGTTCGACGAATACGTAAAAGACGACCACTGGGACTTCACCGCGCTCGACAATGTGCAGACGGGCAGCGACCCGGAAGCCGCGCTCGTGAATCTCGTACAGGTGATGGCGGGTGACCAGCAGTTCGAGTTCGACGCATTCACTTACACAGTATCCCAGCAAACGGCGTATGGCGCTCCGCAATCAGACTATCCCGGCTACGATGCGCTGGCTCCTTCAGTCGGATGGAGCGTCGGATTTGGCTATCCGTACTGGGGACTCGGCATCACGTACGGATATCCCTACGGGTACAATCCGTACTGGTGGGGCTATCCAATAATCTCCGTGGGATACCCCTACTGGGGTGGTTACTGGGCCTACTATCACCCACACTATTGGTATCCACGCTACGGCTCTCCGTGGGGCGGCTACGCGTACCGCGGCTATTACGGACCGGCCGGTCGGTATCCGTTCGGTGGTGGCTTATTGGTCGATCGCGTGAGAACGGCGGGTTGGTCAAGTGGGCAGCCTGGCTTGCGGGTCACGTCGGGGACATTGTACGCAACACGGAATCGCGAGCCCAGCAACCTCTCGACCCGCGTGGCGGCCCCGGCGAACGCCGGCTACTCGCGGTCTGCGAACGGCGCGTCGGTTAGCGGCTCTCGCTCGTACGCGCGTCCCAATGTGTCGTACGCGCGGCCCAACGCGGCGTATGCCCGTCCCAACATTCGTCCCAGCGACAGGTCGTTCGGCCAGGGCGGCGGAGCCGGCTCCGCTGGATTGCGTCGCGGCGGAGCGAGTTACACGCCTCGCTCGTTCAGTAACTACGGAGGCGCGAACCGGCTGAGTCGTGGGAGCGGTGGCTGGGGCGGTTTCTCGCCCAACGTTCCGAGTCGCGGTGGACGCGTTTCGAGCGGCAGCCCGAGCTATCGCGTCGGCGGGTTTGCACAGCGCTCGGCGGGGGGCTTTGGCGGTGGCAGCGGATCCCGCGGCGTCAGTCGCGGCAGTTTCGGCGGTGGTTTTGGCTCCCGGGCTGCGGTCGGAAGCCGTGGAGGTGGGGGCGGTGGGGGCCGCGGCGGCAGGCGGTAACGACCAGGTTAGACGAATCACTCAAAGGAGACGGCTCGTTCGCCGTCTCCTTTTTATTCAGGTTCGAGGTCCTCGATCCGATGCAGCTCACGCTCGCTCTCGCGCACGTTCGCCGGCCGATACATGATGACGCGCGCGCGCTCGAGGGTGATCAAGCCACCCCCGATCATCCGATCGAGGTCGGGAAGAATGGTCTGGATCGCCTCCTCGGTCTCGACGATCTCGATGATGAGCGGCAAGTCGAGCGAGAGTCGCAGAATCTTGTCCGTGTGAATCCGGCTGCTCGCTCCGAAGCCCGCGACTCCCCGGAGCACCGTGGCTCCCGCGAGCCCCTTTTCCCTGAAGGTCTTGAGCAGCGCCTCATACAGAGGCTGGCCCTCGTGCCTGTCGTTCTCACCGATGAAGATTCGCATCAACGTGCGTTCGCCCTTGAAGCGGTGATGAGACATCGGGCTATCTCCCTTTTTCACAGCATTCGTCCGGCGAGCCCGGTCCCGGCGATCACGGCGCCGATCCCACCAATGACGGTGCCGGCCATATAGAGACCGGCAAGCCAGTATTCTCCGTCCGCGAGCATCTTCATCGTTTCGTAACTGAAAGTGCTCATCGTAGTGAACGCGCCGCAAAAGCCGATCGTGAGCGCGCTGCGCATATCAGGAGAAATGAGGGTCGTCCCCGTCGCGAGGCGCATGACAAGGCCGATGATGAACGAGCCGATCAGATTGATGCCCAGGGTCCCGATAGGGAAGACCGCAAACCCCGAGCGTTGCTGGACCCAACCCTGCAGATAGAAGCGAGCAAGCGTCCCCAGTATTCCCGCAATCACGATGTAGCCGATCAACAAAAATGACTCCTTCCTGGTTACGAGGTCTGCCGGTAGGAGTCATCAGCCCGTGCGGGGCGCTCGAGGCGAACTCCATCGCCTGACCAAAGCTACGCCCGGGTTCCGCGGCCGCAACGGCGGCACGAGCCGGCGGGGCCATCTATCTTTGTCGCCATGCCCCGGCTCGCGATCGCGCAAATCAAGCCCCGCAAGGGAGAATACGCGGCGAATCTCGAGCGGATCGCTGGCGTGATCACTCAAGTGGCGGAACTCGAACCGCCGGCAGATCTGGTCGTTTTTCCCGAGACCGCTACCTCCGGGTATTTCGTCGAAGGTGGCGTCCGCGAGGTGGCCGTCACGGCTGGCACGCTGTTGCGTGATCTGAGTGCCCGCTACCAGGGTCGTCCCATCGACGTAGCGGTGGGATTCTACGAGGTATTTCAGAACCGCTACTACAACTCCTGCCTCTACGCCTCCCTCGGCGTGGCCGACCCCCGGGCGGTGCGGCGTGGTGCGTCGATCCACCACATCCACCGCAAGGTTTTTCTCCCGACGTACGGGGTCTTCGATGAAGGGCGATTCGTGGAGCGCGGGCTCGAGATTCGCGCGTTCGATACGCGGTGGGGACGAGCCGCGATCCTGATCTGCGAGGACGCGTGGCATTCCATTTCGGCAACGATCGCGGCACTCGATGGCGCGCAGCTCATTCTGTTGCCGAGTGCATCGCCGGCCCGGGGGACGGGGCCGAAGGCCGCGATGACGGAGGGCACCGACGAGGGCGGAATCCGTTTGCCCACGAGTGTGCTGCGTTGGGAACGCACGCTTCGGGCAATGGCCGAGGAGCACGGACTCTACGTTGCCTACGCGAGCCTCGTGGGCTTCGAAGGCGGGAAGGGGTTCGCTGGGGGATCCGTGGTCGTTGATCCGTGGGGCGAGATCGTGCAGCGCGGTGCGTTGTTCGACGAGTCGATTCTGACGGTCGACGTGAATCTCGATGAGATTACCCGCGCGAGAGCGGATGCGCCGCTGCTCGCGGATCTCGAGACAGTGTTGCCACATCTGGTCAAAAATCTGGGGAAGCGGGAAGCGGGACGGGGAAAGGGGCAGGCACGGACGGTAAAGTTCGATCCTGCCGCGCCGGAGCAACCGTCTCCCGCTTCTCCCATTCCCCTGCCCGCCTCCCCCGTCGCAATCACGGGGCACGCCGAGGACGCCGGAGACCCGCTCCACGTCGATGCCGAACTCGCGCAGCGCTGGCTCGTGAGCTTCCTGCGCGACGAGGTGGTCGAGCGGCGCGGATTCAAGAAGGGAATCGTGGGGCTCTCGGGCGGGGTCGACTCCGCCCTGACTGCATTTCTCGCCGCCCGAGCGCTCGGTCCGGAAAACGTGTTTGGCGTCCGCATGCCGTATCGAACGTCCAGCCGCGAGAGTTTGGACCATGCGCAGCTCGTGATCCAGCAGCTCGGAATCCAGTGCTTGACCGTGGACATCAGCGAAGCCGTGGACGGGTACCTGAGGCAATCGGGAGGGGAGGGAGAAGTCTCGCCGGCGCGGAAGGGCAACGTCATGGCTCGAGAGCGCATGATCGTGCTGTTCGATCAGTCCGCCAAGCTCGACGCTCTGCCGCTCGGCACCGGTAACAAGTCCGAGCGCCTGCTCGGCTATTTCACGTGGCATGCCGATGACGCGCCGCCCGTGAACCCGTTGGGCGATCTATTCAAAACACAGGTCTGGGAGCTGGCGCGCCATGTCGGCGTGCCGGAAGTCATCATCCAGAAACCGGCGACTGCCGATCTGATACAGGGGCAGACGGATGAGGGTGATTTCGGGATTTCCTATCGCAAAGCGGATTTGATTCTCTACCATC
This sequence comes from Gemmatimonadales bacterium, assembly GCA_035517615.1. GTDB lineage: Bacteria > Gemmatimonadota > Gemmatimonadetes > Gemmatimonadales > GWC2-71-9 > AG25. Next base: position 10,052 of record DATIYM010000056.1, on the reverse strand, counting down.
TGCTACGTGGGTTGAAACCCGAGGAAATTGCCGTGCGGGGCTTTACGCCGGCTGAAGTGGAGCTCGTGCGCAAGCGGCTCGAATCGTCGCACTGGAAGCGGAGGCTCCCGACAGTCGCGGTGATGTCACAAACCGCGATCGGCGAGTTCTACCTCAGGCCGGTAGACTACTAGCGGAAGCGGACTTCCTACAACGCCGCCCGTTGCCATCCTTCGTGGGCGAGCAACGCCCCGATCGCCCCACCGACGACAGCCCCCGCCACTCCCACAATGAGCGCGCCCGTCAGAATGTCTCCGGCGGCGCTGGTGAAGCAATTGGAATCGCAGTTGGAGTGGTTTACTGCCCCCGCAATGCCTCCCCCCATAGCTCCCGCGGTGAGTCCAACCAATGCTCCGGTTTGAATGTACGATTTGTGTCCCTTGCTGATGTCGACGTGATCGATATCCCGCTTTGCCAGCGCGGTGCGACGGCCATACGCCGCCAAAATGAGACTATCGCTCGTCACACTTGTGACGCGCCCAAACAGCGAGTCGTTGCGGCTTCGACGGATCACGCAAACACGGTCGCCAGCGGCAACTTTTCGTTGCGCCGGAAGTTGAGCCGGCGTCGCGAAGGAAACAACGAAGAGGAGGGCTGCCGCGTGCGGCTTCAAAATGTCGCTGGTTCCCAAACCTCGTGGCCGAACATCGCTCCGATCAAGCCTCCGGCGGCCGCACCCGCCGTTCCGAACAGCAAGCCGGTCGCGACAATCGCGCCTCCTGAGCTTGCGAAGAAGCAGTCGGAATCGCAGTTGGAATGATTCACGCCTCCCCCGATGCCCCCGCCGATGAGTCCGAGCGCCGCCCCGGTGAGCGCCCCCGTCTTCACGTGTGACTTGCTGCCGCGGCTGATGTCCACGCGGGTAACGTCGGACCGGGCGACGGCGTGCCGATATCCGTACGCCGTCAGAATGACCGAATCCTGAGTGACGTTGCTGATGCGTCCCAAAACTGTGTCAGGGCGATTTCGAACGAACACGCGTACGCGGTCACCCGGCAACGCTTTCTGCTGCGCGGGCAGATGTGATGCGATGGCGAGAATACCAAGTGAGACGAGTACCGATGTACGGAACATGGCTGCTCCTGTCAGAGGGCAAGCCAAAAAGATGTACCTGCGGTGACTCGGTTCCGAGGCCTCCGATCCCGTCACCTTAGTCCAATGGAAATTGCCACGCCGACGCCCACCACGCCGAGGGCCGCAAGCGTGGCCCAGAGCGGGACCGCGAACCGGAGCCAGCGCTCGTATCGCACACCGGTGGCGGCGACGATCGCCATGAGTGCGCCGTTCGTGGGGGTGAGGAGCTCGCACAGTCCCGCGCCGTACTGATATGACAGGACAGTCACCTGTCGTGACAAGCCGAGCAGATCCGACAACGGCACGAGGATCGGGAGGGTGAGGACGGCCTGGCCGCTGACGCTCGGCACCGGGAAATGAATGACCGTCTGCACCGCCATCATGCCTACCGCAGACAGCGCGACGGGGAGATGCGCGATCGGTGCGAACAAGCCGTTCACGATGGTGTCGATGATGTGCCCGTCGGCGAGCACGACGTACACCGCGCGCGCGAACCCGATCAGCATTGCCGCGAATGCCATCGACGCGAACCCGTCGACGAATCCGGCCGCCGTGCCTTCGAAGCCGAGGCCGCCGATCAGGCCGGCGGCAATACCCATCACGAAGAACACGGCCGACATCTGATCGAAGTCCCACCCGAGTCGCATGACGCCCCACACGAAGGCGGCGAAGCCGGCCACCACGGTGAGCAGAACGACGGCCTGGCGTATTCCCGAGAGCGGCTGCCCCCGTTCCGTTGCCGGTGGTCCGGCGGATGGCGCCGCCCGGGTGCGGCGGGCGTAGCGGAGCGTGCCGCCGATCCAGATGGCGACCGCGACCGCGAGAAACGCGATTCGGAAGGCGGCTCCCGAGAGCAGCGGAAGTTGCGCGAGCTTCTGCGCGATACCCACCTGGAACGGATTGATCGGACTGAACGCGGCGCCCACCGACGCCGAGCCGATGCTCATCGCAATCGCCACGAGCGGGTCGAAGCCCACGCGGCGCGTGAGCAGGAGCAATGCCGGAACGAGCGCGATGATCTCTTCCTGCGTGTTCTCGAGCGCTCCAGCCGTGGCAAAGGCGATCCCCACGACGGGAATCACGAGCGACTCCCGCCGCTCGAGCGCGCTGGCGAGGGAATCGACTCCGGCCTGGAGCACGCCCGTGCGGTCGACAACCGTGAATGCCCCGCCCGCCAGAAACACGAGGAAGATTACGGACGCGGCATCGGCCATCCCCCGGGGGACGTCGACGAGCGCCTGGAAAAATCCGACGGGAGACTGCGGGACACGATGAAACGTGCCCGCCACGACGACCTGCCGTCCTGTCGCGGGATCGGAGACGCGGTTGTACTCGCCGGACGGCAGCACATAACTCAGCGCGGCCGCAACGGCGATGCAGGCGACGAGCAGCGTGAGCGGGTGCGGAAACCGGATGCGTTTCATGAGCGGGCCTAAGCTAACGCACGAATTGCGAAACCGTGTAGTTTGTCGGAACGATGCAGGGACGCGACCCGCGCGAATCCGAGGCCGTGATGACCGAGCTCATGACGCCGCAACACGCCAATGCCATGGGCAACGTGTTCGGCGGCGTGATTCTCTCACTCGTCGATCGCGTGGCGGCAGTCGCGGCGATCCGGCACGCTCGACGTCAATGCGTCACGGTGTCGGTGGACAAGGTCAACTTCCGCGAGCCGATTCGAGTTTCGGAGCTCGTGACGGCCATGGCCCGGGTCAATTTCACGGGCCGCACGTCCATGGAAGTCGGCGTCAAGGTGATCGCGGAGAACGTGCTCACCGGCGAACGGCGGCACACGAACTCGTGCTATCTCACGTTTGTCGCGCTCGATGAACGCGGTGAGCCAACTGCCGTACCAGCGATCGTTCCCGAAACGCCGGACGAAAAGCGCCGTTATGAGCGGGCGGCGAAGCGGCGGGCATCGCGGGTCATGGATCGGCGCTACGATCAGGGGCACGGTGAATAGCGCGCGGACGGCGGAGATGAAAGCGGTGGTGGTGCTCGGTGGGGGTGGGGCAAAGGCCATCGCGCACGCCGGGGTGTGGAAGGCGCTCGAGGAAGAGGGGGTCGAAGTCGTTCACATCGTCGGCACGTCGATGGGCGCCGTCATGGGGGCGGCGTTCGCGGCGGGCCAGACCGCCGACGCCGTGCTCGGGGTTGCCGGGTCTCTGGTCGCGAAAGACGTCGCCTCGCTCGACGTTCTCGCGTTGCTCCGTGGCGTCTTTGCGCAAAGCATTCTCAAGCGCTCGGCGCTCGAGGCGACGATCGCTCGCTTCGTGCCCGCGGACCGCTTCGGGCAGCTCGCGATTCCCCTGACCGTAACGGCAACCGATCTGGATTCGGGAGAATTGATTCTGTTCGGCCCGGATGCGAACGGCCCAGACGTCCCGCTGCGCGATGCGTTGTATGCGTCGTGCGCGTTGCCGCTGTACTTCGTCCCGGCGCGGATCAACGGCCGGCGGCTGGCCGACGGCGGGCTCCGGAGCGTGCTTCCGCTTCGAGTGGCCGCCGCAGTTTCCGCGGATCGGGTGATTGCGGTCGACGTGGGACCGGGATTCGATGAGAGCGTGCCGCCCGACACGCGACCCTCGCGCGCCGTGCCGGCGCTCATTCGCGCCCACGGGGAAGCGATTCGCGTCATGATGGCGGCTCAAACCGAGCGCGAGATACGCGAATGGCCCGCGAATGCGTGTCCCCTCGTCGTTGTCAGAGCGGTGGCGGAGCGGGAAGCGACGTTCGCGGTCGGGCAATCGGGGCGGTACTTCGAGGCCGGGTACCGGGCCGCAAAGCGGCAGCTCCGTACCGTAGAGAGTCGCGCCTAGGATACTTGATGGCACGCAAGTACTTCACGCTGTCAGAAGCCAACCGGACGCTGCCGCTGGTGCGGCGCATCGTCGCCGATATCACGAGCCTGTATCCCAAGTGGCGGGAGCTCGTGTACCGCTACGAATACGCCGCGGCGCAATCGCGCCCGGAGCAGGGTGAATCGGCCGAGCAGCTCGAGTTGCACCGGCAAATCGAGCTGGTGGCGCGTGAAATCAACGAGTTTCTGGAGGAGCTCGAGCAGATCGGTTGCATCTTCAAGGGATTCGAGCAGGGGCTCGTGGATTTTTACACGCTGCTGGACGGTCGCGAAGTCTTCTGGTGCTGGAAGGTCGGTGAGGAGCGCATCGAGCACTGGCACGAGCTCGAGGATGGATTCGAAGGCAGACAGCCGGTTCCGGCGACGATCGCCGGCTAGCACCTAACCAAGCGCGGGAGGTTTGGATGTACGGGCTGTGGCTCCTGATCCATTTCCTGGGTTTCACGCTGTGGCTCGGCGGCGGTATCGCGACGATGGTCGCTGGCGTGAATGCGAAGCGTTATGCGCCGGCGGAGCGCCTCAAAGCATATCGACTCATCGGCGCGATACAACGGCTGCTTGTCGGGCCCGGGGCGGTCGGCGTGGTGCTGTCCGGAGTGCTGCTCCTGTTGTCCGGTCCGTACATGCATTCGGGCGGCGATGTCCCGGCATGGTTGAACGTCATGATGGGAGCGGGATTGCTGGGGGCGATCGCGGCGGTGACCATCAGCATGCCGACGGCGACGCGGCTGGCACGATTGGAAGTCGATCCGAGGGGAGAGATGCCCGAGCGGTTCCATGCACTGAGGAAACGACAGATCATCGCTGCTACGGTCGCCGGCTCCTTGGGGCTGATCGCGCTGTTCGCTGCTACGCTTGGGAGATACTAAGTCCTGGTAGGTGGGGGCCGTTTCCTGCCGGTCGTGCACTCCTGTAGCACCGGGCACTGTGCGCACTTCGGCCCCCGGGCCCTGCATACCACCGCCCCAAGCTCCATCACCGCCTGATTGAACTTCCACGCTCGTTTCCCATTCCTGGGAACGAGCCGGGTTGCGGTTTCCCAAATGAGGCGATCGGGAATGCGGTGTTTGGCGGTGGTTCGTTCCCCGGTGAGGCGTTCCCCGAAAAACACCCGGCGAATCACCCGAGCGACGTTGGTATCGACCGCCGGCACGGGTTTCTCGTACGCGAAGCTCGCGATCGCGCCCGCAGTGTAGCGACCGATTCCCGGGAGCTCGATTAGTTCGGCTGGAGTCTCGGGCAGTCGACCGCGATCGCCGGCAGCGCCGTTCTCGGGAACGCCCCGCTCCACAACGGTCTTCGCGAGCGAATGGAGATTGCGCGCGCGCGCGTAGTATCCCAACCCATCCCACGCCTCCCGGACCGCCCGCGCGGGAGCTGCCGCCAGCGTCTCGAGGTCGGGGAATTCCGCGAGAAAGCGGGGATAGTATTCCGCGACCCGGTTCACCTGCGTCTGCTGCAGCATGATTTCGGAGACGAGCACACGATACGGATCACGAGTTTGCCGCCACGGTAGATCGCGTGCGGATTTGGCGTACCATCGAAGCAGCTTCCGTCGAAACCGCAGCACTCTTCCCGCTTCCCCCTTCCCGCTCTCCCGGTGGTCAGGGGTGGACTTACGTGACATGGGTACCCAAGATACATGCCATGGCGCAGGCGGCAGAGAACACGCTGGACTTACGGCGGCTCGTCGGGCGGTGGACTCTCCGTGCGGCGGGCCATGTGGGCCGATTCACGTTTCTCGTCGCCGACATGTTTCGCGGGCTGGGTGAGTGGCGGATTTACGTGCCACGCGCCTTCGAGCAGGCGATGACGATCGGATACGGCAGCCTTCCGATCGTGCTGCTCGTGGCCGGATTCGCCGGCGCCGTGACGAGCCTGCAGGCCGGTTATCAGTTTACGGGCTCGGTTCCCCTGTACATCTACGGCACGGTCATCGTCGAGTCGATCATTCTCGAGCTGGGACCGGTGCTCACGGGCCTGATCCTCGCCGGCCGGATCGGCGCGCGGTATGCCGCGGAGCTCGGATCGATGCGCGTGACCGAACAGATCGACGCGCTCGAAAGTCTCGGCCGCTCACCCGTGAGTCATTTGATCTTGCCACGGGTGATCGCCGGCTTGCTCGTCATCCCGGCGCTCACAATGTTCGCCAACGTCATCGGATTCCTCTCGGGCTGGATCGCGCTCAAATCTTCCATCGGCATTACCAATGCGGATTTCATCTACGGCGCGCGCTATTATTTCCGTCCGTTCGATCTCTGGTACTCGATGATCAAGGCGTTCTTCTTCGCGGCCGCGGTGACCTTGATTCCGTGCTACATCGGGTACAACACGCAGCAGGGAGCCGAGGGAGTAGGGCGCTCCACGACCGTTGCCGTCGTGGCGGCTTCGGTCACGATTCTCTTCCTCGACACGCTGCTCGCCCAGCTCTTGCTCCGGCAATGATCGAGCTGCGGGACGTCTCGAAGCGGTTCGCGACCAACGTTGTCCTGGACCACGTGAGCTTGAGCGTTCAGGACGGAGAGACGGTGGCGCTGCTGGGACCGTCCGGGGTCGGGAAGAGCGTGACCCTCAAGACGATCATCGGCCTGATCCGGCCGGACTCGGGGGATGTGGTGGTCGACGGCCTCCACGTTCCGCTCCTCAAGCGGCAGGAATTGGCGGAGTTACGGAGTCGAATCGGGTACGTGTTCCAGAATGGCGCGCTGTTCGATTCGATGAGCGTGTTCGAGAACATCCGCCTGGGAGTCACCGACGACAAGCTGTATCGCGATGACACGTACTGCACCGAACGGGTTCGGGAGTGTCTTCGCCTCGTGAACCTCGCACCGGACGTCGCACAGAAGTTTCCGGTGGAGCTGTCAGGGGGCATGCGCAAACGCGTGGGAATCGCCCGCGCGATCGCGGGAAGGCCCAAGTACCTGCTGTATGACGAGCCGACTTCCGGGCTCGATCCCATGAACGCCGATGTGATCGATGCCTTGATCGAGCGGCTGCAGAGCGAGCTCGGGGTGACGAGCGTGGTCGTGTCGCACGACGTGCGGGGGTCGTTCCGAGTCGCGGATCGCGTGGCGCTGCTCTGGCAGGCGAGGATTCGCGCGGTGGGCACGCCCGAAGAAATTCTCGCCTCCCGCGATCCCGCCGTGCAGCAGTTCCTCGAGCGCGACCTCGAGATGGCGGTGATCCAGACCGAAGAAAAGGCGGCGAATGGATAGCTACAAGCAGGAAGTCACGGTGGGCGCGATGGTCATCGCGGGCCTCGTCGCGTTCACCATCGCGATGTTCTGGCTCACCGGGCGCTCGATCAGCTCGCACGGCTTGAGCGCGGAGCTCGTCTTCGGAGACATTGCCGGGCTGAAGGTGGGCGACCCGGTGCGGGTCTCGGGAGTGACCAAGGGACGGGTAGCGAGCATCCGGCTCGATCGGGTGGGCCGGGTGATCGTGACGCTACAGCTCGCGCCGGAAGTCCGGCCGCATACCGATGCCAGCGCCGTGGTCGCGGCGGCTGATTTCCTCGGCGCCAAGTTCATCGACTACAATCCGGGGTCGAAGCCGGAATACTGGGTGGGCGACCGTCCGATCCCGGGCTCAGCGGACGAGGACGTCAGTGCCGTAGCCGCTCGAACCGCGGCAAGTGCCAACGAGTTGATCGCGAATCTCAACAAGAACCTGAATGCGACTCAGCTGGGGGCCGATCTGCACAATACCCTGATCGTTACCCAGCGCAGCATGCAGGCCCTGACTGAGGTGACCAATGGGCCGCTCGTGGCGCAGACGACTCAAACCCTACGCTCGGTGCAGAACGTGCTCGCCCGCGTGGACACCATGCTGGGAGCACAAGGCGCCGCTGCAAGCGGCAAGCGGCTCGACAGCCTCACGGCGAACATCACGCAGCTCTCTGCTAATCTCAGTAGCGCCACGACGTCCCTGACCGAACTCTTGAACAAGATCACGAAAGGCGAGGGTACGCTGGGACGGATGGCGAGCGACACGATGCTCTACAAGAATCTCAACGAGACGCTCGCGGCGTTGTCGGCGCTGTTGACGGATTTGCGCGAGCGCCCTGGTCGATATCTGACGGTGAAGGTGTTCTAGTCCTGAAACGCCACTTCGATCGTCATTCCATCCCGTGCCACCGTCGTCCCGTCGAACACCGCGCGAGCTTCTTTCGCCAGCTCGTCCGCACTGATGGAATAGCGCGCCGAGACATGCGACAACACGAGCCGTCGCACTCCGGCCGCAAGGGCGACCTGTGCCGCTTCCTGGGCGGTGGAGTGCCGAGTTTCCCTGGCGCGCTCCTTCTCCTCCTCGCCGAACGTCGCTTCGTGCACGAGTAGGTCGGCGCCGTGTGCCGCAGCGACCACGCTCGCGCACGGCCGGGTATCGCCCGTCAACGCCACGAGGCGACCAGGGCGCTTCGCGCCGACGATGCCCTCCGGGCTCACGCGCTGGCCAGCGGCGACTTCGACGGTTTCGCCGCGCTGCAGTTTCCCCCATAGGGGCCCTTCGGGCACGCCCGCGGACCGTGCCTTCTCAGGATCGAACCGTCCCAATCGCTCATGCTCTCGAAGTGCGTATCCCACGGAACCGCCGCCGTGTTCCGTCTCGAACACCTGGATCACGTAGCCTTCCCGCTTCCCACTTCCTCCTTCCCCGAGCACGTCGCCGGGCTTCACTTCGCGGACCTGAACATCGAATGGCACTCGCTCGACGCCGAGCGAAATCGCCTGCGAGAGCACCCGTTTGGCTCCCGCGGGTCCATATAACAGCAGCGGTTCCTCGCGGCCTTGAAGCCCGAGCGTGCGAATCAGCCCGATGACGCCCAGAAAGTGGTCGGCGTGGAAATGGGTGAAATAGATCTCGCGCAGCGCGAACGACACGCCGTAGCGCATCATCTGGCGTTGCGTGCCCTCGCCGCAATCGAACAGCAGTGTTTCTCCATCGCGTTCGATTGCGACGGCCGCGACGTTGCGCTCCACGGTGGGGCGGGCGGCGGATGTGCCGAGGAATGTCAGCGAAAGCATGGGCGAATATAGATGCTAGCGACGCGCTTCCTTCCCGTGCATCAGGGCCTTGCGAAGGTCTTGCAAGAGCCGATCGAACATCTCGTGCGCGTGCCGGCGGCGGTACACCTGCGCCTTCAACCACGCGCGCCATCCCACCGGCGTGAACACGTACTTCATCGCCACACGAGTGGTGGCGCCCTGGAACTGCAACCCGAAGAATGCCTTCGCGCCTTGGCGGCCCCGGGTTTCGACCCAGCCATAGCCGGTGGGCGGCGTATACTCGATGACCTCGATCTCGGCATCCACGCGGCGGCCGGCGCGCTGGAACTGTACGCGATGACGCGTGCCTTTCCGCACCGGACCTGATCCCGGTGCAACGGCCCGGCAGCCCGGCAACCAGTCGGGCATGCGAGAAACATCGGTGATGAGCTCGAACACTTCCTGGACGGGTGAGCTGATCGCGCCGGTATAGGTGAAGGAGACGGGCTTCATCGGGGCGACAATATATCGGGCCGTCGGATTGTCGCCGGTCGGTGTATCTTTACGGTCCGTTTTTGGGGCTGTAGCTCAGCTGGGAGAGCGCCTGGATCGCACCCAGGAGGTCAGGGGTTCGAGCCCCCTCAGCTCCATTGTGATGTAAGCAGTTAGCGGTTTCGAAGTTTGTTTGCTCTGAACATTGTGGCTGAACATTTCGGGAACGCGAGGCGGCCGGATGGCGAGAGGGAAATTGACCCTTAGGCCAGCGTCCGCGCTCGCCGTCGCGACAGTTCTTCACACCGCTCCCTACATTGTTACAGCGCAGTCAGTCGCACCACCGGAGTGCGGGTTTTCGGTGCCAGCCGATGCAATGCGCTACGACTTTGACTCGCCCAAATCTCTGGTCGGAGATTTCGAAATAATTCGGGTGAGTTGGCAACCGTCGCCGCCAACTGTGACGCGCGGAGGGTTGCACCTTCAAGCTCCAGATTCCTCATCTAAGGCTGCGACCGCTGGCAAGTCGCACTCTCCGGATCTCACAGGGTGGTACCGGGACAGCACGGATTGGGAAGGCACGTTTCGAGCGACATTGCAGG
>DATIYM010000055.1:0-20728 GCA_035517615.1 Gemmatimonadales bacterium | reverse complement strand
CGGCGTGATGTGCGACAGGTGATCCGGGGCGCCGGAACGGAACGGCGAGAAGCCGTCGTCATTCGGGAGCTCCTGGTTCGTCCACACGAAGCCGAGCACGTTGCCCGGGCCGCCAGGATTCGTGGCCCACGACATCGTGTATTCGGCGTTGGTCACCGATCCCCGGACGTTGCCGACGCCACCCGCGGCGTCGATGTACATCTCCGTCCAGATGCCGAAATGCTCACCGATCGGACCGGTGTAGTCGAAGGCGACGCTTCCGAACATGTTGCCCGAAATCGCCGAGGCAGCCGGATCGGGCGTCGACGGATCGCTCGCGGCCTTCGACTGCGAGACGATGTTACTGCGATAGTGCCAGGTCCAGTAGTTCTGGAGCCCGAGCACCAGGCGCTTACCGTTCAACGCGCCTTCGTTACCGGCTTCGATCTTGTCGGCAATAAACGGTTCCCGATACGCGTTCATCCGGAACTTCTGACCGGTGAACGTGAAGTCGGGGGTGGGCGTCCACGTCATGTGGCATTGATTGCAGGTGTATCCCGTCATTCGCACGAACGACGGAACGCGTGCCGATGCGGTCGCCGCCACGAGGGCGAGCCCCACGGTGGCGAAAGCTGTTGGAAACCAGCGCATACCTCCTCCTTCAGCGTTGAAACACTGCGATGTGATGTACATGCGTCGCCGGCGCTCCGAACGAGTCAGAGAGCGAAGAGTCCCTCCTTCAGACGGCGGTCGTGGGATTACGTCCTGCGTATATACATGAAACGCGTATATACGTCTGGCGTGTATATTACTCGTTACGGGACATGCCTGGCCGGCGTTGTGGCTGTTGCGGCAGGCAACAAGAGGAGGTATGATTGGCGTGCCGCCAATCGTTGTGGGGATTTAATGGTTCGGCTCCGCGTCGGAGACATCCTGCGAAAGAAACGCAAGACCGCTTACTGGCTCGCCGTCACCGCGGGTTTCACCACGACCCGCGCGTACCGTCTCGCGCGTCCCGATGGACGCTTCAGCCGCATCGATGCGGATTCGATCGAGACACTCTGCCGCGTACTGCGCGTGAAGCCGGGAGAGCTCTTCAGGAACGGCAACTAGCCGGAAGGGTATAGAGCGGGAAACAGGATTCGAACCTGTGCCTCAACCGGAAAGAATGAGTTGCGCTCTGTCCGCTCTGAGCTATTCCCGCGAGGGCGACGGCCCAACACCGTTCCTAGTTCGTTTCCCGAACCTCGGCCGTCCCCGCACTGCTGGAAGAGGATGATGGATTGGTGGAATTCGTCGCACCCGCCCCTACAGTCGCCTTTCGCCGCTCATCTGAGAGCGGCATAGACTCCGATGACCGCGATCACGATTCCGAGCGCCACCTTGGTGGCGGCTCCGGCCACCCGCCCAATGACGGCACCGACGCCGACGCGCAATGCCGCATCCGCGCGCCGCACGCCGGCGTATTCGAAGAGCGCGGCCCCGACGAACGATCCCGCGAACGCCCCGATCACGCTCCCCAGGACCGGTAAGGGAAGTCCGATCCCGGCTCCAACCATCCCTCCCAGCACCGCGCCCCATGCCGCCCGGCGTGATCCGCCATACCGCTCGGCGAAGCGAAACCCGAGCCACCACTCGATGATTTCGCCCAGGAAGGCGAGCACGACCACGGCGCCGATCGTGCCCGCGCCAACGCTGTGAAACTCCGTCAGCGCGCCGTAGCCGATGACGCCGAGTACCATGACCCAGAGGCCTGGCAACCCGAACAGCACGAGCGGCAGACCGGCGATGAGGCACACCGCGAGCACGATGTCCGCGGCGATTGGCGACATGTCAGTCGAGAACGGCGGCCGTATCGCCGGGAAGGAGAATCCGCCGTATCAGCTTGATGGGGACGGCACCCTGCTTCACGAAATCGTCGTGGAATTGGCGCAGCGAGTAGCTCGACCCTTTCGCGCGCTGATAGTCGGCCCGGAGCTTGTAGATCTCGAGCTTGCCGAGCGCATAGTAGAGGTAGGTGGGATCGTAGGTGGCGCGGCGCGCCTCCTCGAAGCCGTTCGCGGGCTGCTGGAAGCACTGCTCGGTGAAGTAGCGCTTCGCGCCGTCGTCCACCGACATCCCCTGCGTGTGCTCCTTGATTCCCACCACCCAGCGGCAATCGCGCAGCAGCGCCTCGGACAGCTGGGCCAACCGCGTCCTCGCATCGCCGTTTCCAAACCCTTCCTCGACCATCATCTGCTCACCGTAGTGCGCCCAGCCTTCCACATTCGTGTTGGCCGTGAACCCGTTGTTCGCGAGCAGCTTGCGCGTTTTCGTCGGAAACTGTTTGACGTAGAGGAATTGCACGAAGTGTCCGGGGAACACCTCGTGGATCGTGATCACGTTCATCACGCTGCGGTTGTACAACCGCAGGTGCTGCTCGGCCCGCGCGCTGTCCCAATCGGCCTCGACGGGCGTGACGTAGTAGAACGCCTCGGTGGCCCTGGTCTCGAACGCGCCCGGCGCATCCATCGAGGCGAAGGTGCCCACGCGCGCATAGGGCGGAGTCTCGGCGACGATCGGCCGCGCGTCGGAGGGGATATCGACGATCTGGTGGTCGATCAGAAACTGTCGCGCGCCTTCGATCGTCGCGCGCGTCGCTTCGAGCAGCGTAGCGCGCGTCGGGTGATCCTGCTCGAGCGACGCCATGGCCTCCGCGGGCGTCTTGCCGGGCGCGACCAGCGCCGCGGTGGCGAGAAACGCCGCGCGATCGCGCGCCAGGTTGGCTTCACCACGCGCCAGCAGGCGATCGAGCGGAATGTCCACCATCTCGTCATAGCGCAGCTTCGCCGCGAACGCTTCCGCCCCGATGGCGAAACTGCCGTGCGAACGCGGCGCGAGATCGGCCTTGAGCCAGGCAACCGTCGCGTTCAGCACGCGGACGACGGAATCATTGGCGGTGGTAAAGCGCCGCAGCGCGGCGCTGTCAGCACCGGCCGCGCCGCGCGCCCAGGCCGCGACATCGGACTGGAAGAATCCAATCGATCCCTGCGCGATATCGAGGGCGATGTCGGTGAACTCCCTGGGGGGGTTGGCGACGTTGGCCTGCATCGCGCGCAGCAGCGCCGGGATGCCCGACAACCGCGACGTGACGGCCGCGAGCCGCTCCGCGGCCGGAGCGAAATCGCGCTTCATGAGCAGATCGATCGCGTTGCCCGCACCCTGGATGTAGATCATCGGATTCTTGCGCCAGGTGCCGACGATTTCCTCATCGAGCAGCTCGGAGCGAATCGCGCCGTCGAGCATCGCGGCGTCGATCGAGTCGTCGTGCGCCAGGGGCCCGCGGCGGAGCGTGTCGAGCTGCGCGAGCTGGCGCTTCAACGTGGCGATGCGTGCGCGCACCCGCGCCGCCGACCGATCTTCGATGCGGCGATCGAACTGGTGGATGCCGGCGGTCGTGGCGAGCGAGGGAGAGTAGGAAAATGTGGAGTCGAAATACGCGTCCACGAATGCCGCAAACGACGCGTGCGCAGGCCTGCCGAGGCTCCACAGCAGCAGGATCAGCGCCGAAGCAGAAACCATAGCGCAACCTCCGATGCAATGAGCGCGAACGCCATAATGGCGCAGAAGGATGGGCGCGAGCAATAGCCATCCTGAACAAATCTTCTTTCCCCTCTCATAACTCCTTCATCCCCTCCGCGAGATGTTGGACTCTGAACACAAACGCTTCGAACCCCGGAGGAGGCCCCATGACACACTCTCATAACGTCGGTCACGTCGACGCTCTGGCCCGGCGCATCGTCGCATCGTTCGCCGTGCTGTGCGGGCTGGCGTCGATCGAGTACGTGTTCTTCGCCATGCCGTTCATTACCTGGCTGTTCTTGTCCGTTGCCTTCGTGACCGGCTTGTTCTTCCTGATCGGGGGCCTGCGGGGCGGGACAGCGGTCTTCGGCCTGGTGCTCATGGCGTTGGCCGTCTGCGATGGCTGGCTTGCCGTCCTGCATTACGGGCAATGGGCTCTGGTGTTGAGTGGAATCGTCGCGGTCGACGGTTTCCTCACGGCTCACTACGGTTGGAGTCCGATCAATGCCGTGATGCACAAGGACACGCACACCACAGACGCGGAGTGGGCGTTGGGACATTAGTCACGTTGTACGTCGCTACGCCGCGACCTCGGCGGCCGGGCCAGCGCACCCGGCCGCCGATTCGTTTGTGAGAGGTTATTTTCTGTCCTCATGAAACGCGCCGCGATCATGCTCGCACTGAGCGTCCTCCTGCCGGCACTTGGTAACGGACAGGCCCGCGTGTTCACTCATGCCGACACCCTCTGGGGAACGAACGGCGCTGCGCGATCGTGGTGGGACGTTGTGTTTTACGATCTCCGGGTGCGCCTCTCATCCGAGGATTCGACCATCAGCGGCGCGAACACCGTGTACTACGACGTGGTGTCCCCGGCGTCGCAGCTGCAGCTCGATCTGCGCCAGCCACTCGAGATCGACAGCGTCGTGCAGGACGGCGCGACGCTCGCGCTGCGGCGCGACGGCGACGCGTTTTTCGTGACGCTACCCACTGAGCAGCGGCCCGGCACGAGACGGCGGTTCACCGTCTACTATCACGGCAAGGTGGGCCTCACCCCGCCGACGGCGTTCATCTGGGCCCGCGACTCGCTCAACGCTCCCTGGATCGCCACGTCGGACGAGGACCTCGGCGCCTCCACCTGGTGGCCGCTCAAGGATTATCCCGGCGACGAGCCCGACAGCCAGCGCATCGCGATCACCGTTTCCGATCCGATCATCGACGTCTCGAACGGCCGGCTCCGCAACACGACCAGGAACAGTGACGGGACCACCACATACGAATGGTTCGTGACGGAGCCGTTGAACAGCTACGCCGTCGCGATCAACGCAAACCAGCACTACGTCCACTGGAGCGATGTTTACCACGGTGAGGGCGGCGACCTGACGCTCGACTACTGGCCGCTGTCGTATCATCTGGACGTATCCCGGAAACAATTTCAGCAGGTCAAAACCATGCTCCAGTGCTACGAGCATTGGTTCGGACCGTATCCCTGGTATCCCGACGGCTACAAGCTGATCGAAACGCCGTACCTGGGCATGGAGCACCAGTCAGGGATTGCGTACGGGAACCGGTATCGGGCGGGATACCTGGGCCAGGATCTCTCGGGCACGGGCGTCGGATTGCAATGGGATTACATCATCGTGCACGAAAGCGCGCACGAGTGGTTCGGCAACAACATCAGCGCGAAAGACCACGCCGACATGTGGGTGCACGAGAGCTTCGCGATGTACGCGGAGGATCTGTTCACCGAATGCCAGCAGAACAAAGCCGCGGGGGAGCGCTACCTCATCGGCGTCCGCGCCCACGTTCGCAACGATCTCCCCATTGTAGGGCACTACGGCGTGCATGACGTCCCGCCATCATCCGACCGCTACTTCAAGGGCTCCAACATGCTGATGATGATTCGCGAAGTCATCGGCGATGACGAGAAGTGGCGCGGGATCCTGCGCGGCTTGAACCAGACATTCAGACACAAAACCGTTTCGGGTCAGGACGTGGAGGAATACATCAGTCGCGAAGCGGGAATCGACCTGAGCAGAATCTTCGCCCAGTACCTCACGACCACGCAGATCCCCGTGCTCGAGTATCGCATTGCCGATTCGACGCTCGCGTACCACTGGACCAACTGCGTGCCCGGATTCGATATGCCCGTGCGAGTGTCGCTCGATGGCTCGGCGAATTACACGCTGTGGCTGCATCCGCTGGACAAGTGGCGGTCGCAGCGGATCGGCACTGCGCAACCGGTAGTGAAGGTGGATGATCGCTTCTACGTCCTGATCAAGCATACCGAGTGAAGCGTTGCCGGGTGGTGCATTCCACCGTCTATTTGCCCGCCCCCCAGCTTCCCCCCAGTGCCTTATACAGCTGCACCGCGGCGTTCAACTGTCCCAGCTCCGCCTGTGACAGCGCGATCTCCGCATCGAACAGGCTGCGTTGCGCGTCCAGCACCTCGAGATAATTGGAGAGCCCGCTGGTATAGCGCGCCTGCGCGAGCTGCAGGCCTCTGCGCAGCGCTTTCGCCTGGGTATCGAGCGCGGTCACCTGATCGCGCGAGCTTCGAGCGGCGACCAGTGCATCTCCGGCTTCGCGCAGCGCCGTGAGCACGGTCTGCTCGTATTGCCAGCGCGCCTGGTCGGCGCGCGCGCGTGCGGCCCGCGACTGGTTCACGAGCCGTCCGCCGGTAAACAGCGGCAGCGAAACACCGGCCAACGCCTGATAGATCCCGGTCTGCTGGCTGAAGATGTCGCCGGCCGTCGCCGACTGGGTCCCGCCGTATCCTGAGATGGTGAACGTCGGCAGGCGCGCGGCATCAGCCGCGCCCACCCGAGCCACCGCTGCCGCGTAGGCACGCTCCGACTCCTGCACGTCCGGCCGCCGCTCGAGCAAGGTCGAAGGAAGTGAATCAGGGACGGCGATTGCCTGGACCGCCGCGAGCAGCGACGTGCCGCGCCGGATCGGGGCCGGTCCCTCGCCGGCAAGCTGGTTGAGCGCATGCTCCTGCTGTGCGCGGAGCTGCTGCACCTGCGCGAGCCGCGCCGCCGGTACGGCGATCTGCGCCTCGAACTGCCGCACGTCGAGCTCGGACACGACCCCCTGGGCATAGCGCCGCTGCGACAGCTGATACTCCTCGCGGCGGCCCGCCAGCGTTTGCTCGGCAATCGTCTGTTCCTGATCGAGCTCGAGCAGCGTCAAATAACCGCTTGCCACCTGGGCGACGATGGAAAGCGCCGCCGCGCGCTCGGCTGCTTCCTGCCCGCGCAGATCGGCCGTGGCGGCCTGGAGGCCGCGGCGGATCCGGCCCCAGAAGTCGAGCTCCCACGACACATTCGCCTGAAGCACCCACGCCGTGTAGTCGATGGGTGCCACGGCAAAACCCGCGAGTACGACCTGCTGCCGGCTGACGCCGCCCGTTCCGGTCAGGCTGGGAAACAACGGGGCCCGCGCCACCCCCTCGGCCGCGCGGTACTCGCGCACCCGAGCCTCGGCCACCGCAAGATCACGGTTCTGGTGCAGGGCCGTCGTCACGAGCCCGTTGAGCAGGGAATCGTGCAAAATGTCGAGCCAGGCCAGATCCGCGAGCGACTCGGCGCGAATCGAGTGGGGCGGCAAGAGTGGTTGCGGCGCAGCAACCGTATCCGCCGCGCGTGCGGCGGCCAGCGAATCGAAGAACGCCTTGCTCGATTCCGAGCTCGCGGCGGTGCCGACCTTGGTGGCGGCCGGGACAACCGGTGCCGGGTGATAGCCCGGCCCGACAGCGCAGCCCGAAATCAGGAGTGCCAGGAATGCCGTGCGTCGCGTCATGACGCTCGCCCTTCTGTGCTGCGTTGATCGGTTCGTCTGCCGCGTTCCGCCCAGCCTTCGATGGTCTGGAAGAACAGCGGGATGAAAAAGACGCCGATGGTCGTCGCGATCAGCATTCCGGAGAATACCGTGGTGCCGATCGAATGACGGCTCGCGGCGCCCGCACCGCCCGCGATGACGAGCGGTGACACACCGAGGATGAACGCGAATGAAGTCATGAGAATTGGCCGGAACCGCTGACGGGCCGCCTGCACGGCGGCTTGGCGCACCGGCACACCCTGCCTCAAGAGCTCGGCCGCGAATTCCACGATCAGAATCGCGTTTTTCGCGGCCAGCCCTACGACGGTGATCAAGCCGACCTGGACGTAGATGTCGCTTGGCTGGCCGCGCAGCCAGATGCCGAGGAACGCGCCCAGGACGCCGAAGGGAACCCCGAGCAGCACGGCGAACGGCAAGGACCAGCTCTCGTACTGCGCCGCGAGCACGAGAAATACCATGATCAACCCGAGCGCGAACACGAGTCCCGCGGCGCCGCTCGACGTGCGCTCCTGATAGGACTGGCCCGAGTAGTCGATGCCGACGCCCTCGGCGAGGAACCGGTTCCGCACCAGGGAATCGAGCTCGCTCATCATTTGTCCCGAGCTTTTGCCCTGCTTGGGCACGCCGGTTATGAATGCCGACATGAATCCATTGAAGCGCGTGAGCACCGTAGGCCCGCTCTTGAACTCGGTGCGCGCGAGCGATGAGATGGGGATCATCGCGCCCGCCGAGCCGCGGACATACAGGTCGCCGATGTCCTGCGGCGTTTGCCGGAACGGGGACTGCGCCTCGATCTGCACACGGTACGTCTTCCCGTACAGGTTGAAATCGTTCACGTACAGTGTAGAGAGCAGCGACTGCAGCGTGGAAAACAGGTCGGAAATCTTCACTCCGCGCGCCTTGGCGGTGACGCGATCCACGTCGACATAGATTTGCGGAACGTTGGCGCGGAAGTTCACGTTCATTCCCTGCACGGCCGGCAGCTGGCTCGCCGCCTGCATGAACGATTGGACTTCGCCCGCGAAGTCCTGCGCGGTTTTGGACGCGCGGTTCTGCAGATTGGCCTCAACCCCGGCGGTAGCGCCCAGTCCCGGAATTTCCGGCAGGTTGAACGCGAAGCCGATCGCGTCGCGCATGCCGAACAGCCTGCCGTTCATTCGTCCGGTGATCTCGTCGATGGTGGAGTGCTTGGGACGCTCGCTCCAGGGCTCCAGATTCACGAAGATCGTCGCGCTGTTGGGTTGGTTCGCCCGGCTGAGAATGTCGAGGCCTTCGAGCGCCACGATGTTCCGGATGGCGGGCTCCTGCCGCAGGAACCCTTCCACCCGCTTGACCACCTTCTCCGTGCGCTGCAGCGAAGCGCCGTCCGGCAGTTGCAGGGCCATGGCGAAATAGCCTTTGTCTTCCGTCGGAATGAACGCGGTTGGGACATGCCGCCACAACAATACGGCCAGAACGATCAGCACCGCGAACGCGGCGAGTCCGGCGCGGGGACGGCCCAGCACGCGATCCACGGCGCCTGAATAATTGCGCGTCACGCGGGCGAACCAATGGTTGAAGCCGCCGAAGATGCCGCCGGTGTGCGTGTCGACTGCTTCCTTGAGGAGGAACGCGCACAGCGCGGGCGTGAGCGTCAGCGCGACAAGCCCGGACAGCACCACCGCGATCACGATCGTGATGGCGAACTGCTTGAACATCCCTCCGGTGACGCCGCCCGTGAATCCCACGGGAATGAACACGGCGACGAGCGACAGCACGATCGCGACCAGCGCGCCCGCGACCTGCCGGATGGCCCGATCCGCCGCGATCCGCGGCGGCACTCGTTCCGTGGCCATGATGCGCTCCACGTTCTCGATCACCACGATGGCGTCGTCCACGACGATACCGATCGCGAGCACCAGCGCGAACAGCGTGAGCACGTTGATCGAGAACCCGAGTGCGAGCAGGCCCAGGAAGGTCCCGACCACGCTGACGGGAACGGCGAGCATGGGAATGAGCGTGGCGCGCCAGCTCTGCAGGAACACGAACACGACCAAGGAGACGAGGATCAGCGCCTCCACGAGGGTGATGATCACCTCGCGAATCGATTCCGTGACGAACGGCGTCGTGTCAAACGGAATCTTGTAGGTGATGCCCGGCGGGAAATTACGCGCCAGCTCGTTCATCCGGTTTTCCACGGCCTGGCGCGCCGCGAGGGCGTTGGCCCCGGGCCGGAGATAAAGCAGCGTGAACGCAGTCGGGCCGCCGTTCAACCGGCCCGCGAAGTCGTAGCTCTGCGCGCCGAGCACGGCGCGTCCGATATCGCGCACGCGTACGAGCGATCCGTTCGGCAGCGCGCGCACGACGATGTCGTCGAACTGATCGGGCGTTTGCAGCCTGCCGAGCGTGGTGACCGGAATCGTCAGCTCGGTCCCCTGAGGCGACGGCTCGCGCCCCACGCGGCCGGCCGGGTTGGTGGTATTCTGCTCCTGCACCGCATCCGACACGTCGCTCACCGTGATCCCGAGCTTGGCCATTCGCTCGGGGTCGAGCTGCAACAGCATCGAGAATTGCAGCCCGCCGAACGTCGTCGCGTTGCCGATGCCCGGAACGCGTTTCAACTCGTCCTCGAGATACAACTTCAGGTAATTCGTGAGATAGGCGGCATCGTAGCGCGGGTCCGTCGAGGACAGCGCGACGACGGCGAGGATGTCGGTATTCGCCTTGAGAATGGTGATCCCGTTCTGACGCACCGTCGCCGGGAGCTGCGGCTGGGCGAGCTGCACCGCGTTTTGCACGTCCACCGCGGCCAGGTCCTGGCTGCGCGAGACGTCGAAGTAAATCTGGAGCAACATGCTGCCGTCGCTCGCGTTGGCGGACGTGTAGTACAAGAGGCCTTGAAGTCCCGAGAGCTGCTGCTCGATCGGGGCCGCGACGGCATCAGCGACGTCCTGGGCGGTGGCGCCGGGATACACCGCCGACACCTGCACCGCCGGCGGTGTGATTTGCGGATAGCGGGACAGCGGCAGCAGCCGCCAGGAGAACGCTCCCAGCAGCGTCAGGGCAATCGACAGCACGCCGGCGAGCACCGGCCGGCGAATGAAGAAGTACTTGATCTCCGCGGATTCGGGCTGTGGCGCGGTCACTGGCCGGGACGCGTCGAGGCTTGCGCGGCGCTCGAGTCGGATAGAGGCACGGGACGTACGGGGTGACCGGGAATGACTTTCTGGGTGCCGTCCACGACCACCCGATCGCCCGGATTCAACCCATGCTCGATGATCCAGAGGTTGCCGCTCCAGGAGCCCGGCTGGACGTCGCGCGACATGGCGGTGTCGCCCGCGCCGACGACGTAGACGAACTGCCGCCCCATGCCTGATTGCACGGCTCGCAGCGGCACGGCCAGCGCCGAGTCCTGCACGAATCCTGAGAGGCGCACGCGCACGAACTGACCCGGCATGAGCAGCCGGTCGCCGTTGGCGAACACCGCGCGGAATTCTTCCGTGCCGGTTGCGGCGTCGAGCGCCGGAGCGACGTAGTTCAGTCGGCCATTGCGTGGCAGCGTCGAGCCGTCGGGCAAAATCACGTTGACGGCAAGGCTGCTCCCCGGGCGGATCAGGTCACGGGCGCGCGGGTCCTCGTGCCAGGAGGCCAGCTGGTCCGATGAAGGCCGGAACGACACGTATACGGGGTCGAGCTGGTCGATCGTGGTGAGCAGATCAGACGGTCCGGTTACCCGCGCGCCCATCTCCAGCATGGCGCGCCCAACGCGTCCCTCGATCTCGGCGCGAATATCGGTGTCGTCAAGATCCTTCTTCGCCTCGGCGAGCGCGGCTTGCGACGCCTCGTACTCCGAGTGCGCGTTGTCCACGTCCTGCTGGGCGACCGCATGCTGCGGCAGCAGCGGCTCGATCCGCTCCAGTGTCCGCTTGGCGTTCTGGAACCGCGCCTGGGCCGCCTGAAACGCGGCCTGATACCGGATCTTGTCAATCTGGTAGAGCAGGTCGCCGGGGTGCACGACGCTTCCCTCGTCAAACGCGCGCTTGGTGATTATCCCGTCGACGCGAGCCCGGACCTCGACGCGGCGATAGGAGGCCACCTGTCCGGTGAAGTCGTACGATTGCGGCACCGCACCCGGCTGCACCTCCACCACCCCGACTTCCGGGGGGGGAGGCATCCGAGGGGGGGCGCCGTGACGGCAGGCACCTACCACGACAATCACGATTGATGCACTGAAACCAATCACACCGCGCACGAAGCCCCCTCGTTCCCCGAAATGAACCCGAGCGTAAGCAGCCGGAAGTGTATACGGGAAGGACGATTCTGTCTTGCAGGTTCCCGTCACTGGTTAATCCCACAATTTCAGCCCTCGGTACCTGCAAGTCGCTGCGCGGTCCGGGCGCAACTTCTTGAAATCACGGTCTTTCCGCGCGGGGTTGGCGGGTGCATTTTCGGAGCCAGCCCTGACCACGGTTCTCACGGGATGCGTGATCGACCATCTTTCCGACCACGTGAACTCCGCACCACACGAACGGGCGTGGTCCAACAGACTGAAGCAGGCCGGCCCGCTCGCCGGCCTGTTCGTCGTTTACGTCCTGACTGCGAAGCTGGGCCTACGGCTCAATCCGGTCGCCGGATTCGCGACGTTGGTCTGGCCGCCCGCCGGTCTTGCGCTTGCCGCCCTTCTGCTGTTCGGGAAGCGCGTCTGGCCAGCGGTCGCCATCGGCGCGTTTGTCGTGAACTTCACGGCTGGAGCGTCGGCCTTGGTCGCCCTCGGCATTGGGGTCGGCAACACGCTCGAGGCCCTGGTGGGCGCGTATTTCGTTGCCGACGTCCTCGGCATCGATCGCTCGCTGTGGCGCAGCCGGGACGTCTTTGCGTTCGTGATCGCCACAGCGCTCGTCAGCACGACGGTCAGCGCGACGATTGGCACGTTGAGTCTGTGGGCAGGGGGAGTGACAACCCGTGACGCGGTACCGGACGTCTGGCGGACCTGGTGGATTGGGGATTCGCTCGGTGATCTGATCATCGCCCCGCTGTGCCTCGTGTGGTGGAGGACACCCGCATTCAAGACGTGGCGCCGGTTCATCCCGGAGGCGCTGGCGCTTGGCAGCCTGATCGTGATCGTTTCGTTCTACATCTTCGATGTGGTGCTGCTGAGAGGCCGCCCCGAGCAATTCCGCTGGCCGTTTCTCATTTTCCCCGCCCTGCTCTGGGCGGCCACCCGGTTTCGACAGCGTGGCGCGACCGCGGCGAACTTCCTGGTTTGGATCGTGTTCACGTTCCAGACAGCGAACGGGGCGGGGCCGTTCAGGGGGGCCACACTCAACGAGAGCCTCACCTCGCTGCAGCTCTTCATGGCCGTCGTTTCGACCACCACGTTGCTGCTCGGCGCGGTGCTTACGGAGCGCGACCGAGCGGCTCTGGTTCGCGACGTCGCGCTCGCCACGGCAGCCGCAGCCGAACGGCGCTCGCGGTTTCTCGCCGATGCCATGGCCACGCTCACCGCGGGCGCGCTCGAGTACGACCAGACGATGCAGAACATCGCCCGGCTCGTGATACCGGATCTGGCGGACAACTGCGTGGTGGACATGGTCATGCCGGACGGAACGATCCGCCGCGTGGCCGAAGCGTCGGTGGACCCGCGCAAGGAGGAGCTGCTGCGCCGACTCCGCAAATACCCGGTGGTTGCCGGTCGACCGAGTCCCGTCAATCGCGTGCTGGCGAGCGGCAAGACCGAATTTACGCCGCGTTTCGACGGAGCCGCGCTCGAGTCCGTGGCGTGGGGGAACGAAGAATACGCGGCAATCGTTCGCGCCATCGCACCGACCTCGTCGGTCACCGTGCCTTTGAGGAGCCGGGGTCGCGTCATCGGCGCCATCACGTTCGGGATGGCGGAATCGGGACGTGCGTACCGTCCGGAGGACATCCAGCTTGCCGAGGAGCTGGCCGACCGGGCCGCGCTCGTGGTCGATAATGCGAGTCTCTACTCGCAGTCCCAGCAGGCGGTGCGCGCCCGCGATGTGTTCCTGGCGGTCGCGTCACACGAGCTGCGCACGCCGATCACGGCGCTCGATCTGCAGCTCGCAAATCTCGAGCGGCTGCTGCAACGCTCGCGCCCCGAGGCGCTCAGTTACGACAATCTCCAGAGCAGAATCCGGGACCTCCACCGCCAGGTGGACCGGTTGACCGGGCTCATCACGCGGCTCCTCGATGTCTCACGCTTCGTTTCCGGGCGGCTCGAGCTCGAACCCGAACCCTTCGACATGCGGGAGGTGGTACTCGACGCGGTGACCCGGTTTCGAGAGCAGGCGACTGCCGCGGGATGCGAGCTGCGGCTTACCGACGGCATCGCGTGCGTCGGGGCCTGGGATCGGCTGCGTACCGAACAGGTGCTGTCGAACCTGCTCTCGAATGCCGTCAAGTTCGGCGCCGGCCAACCGATCGGGATTTCCCTCAACTGCACGGATACCGAGGTCACGCTCTCGGTTCGCGACGGGGGCCCCGGGATTCCGGCCACCGAGCACGAACGTGTGTTCGAGCGGTTTCAGCAGACGGAGCACAACCGGACGTTCGGAGGGCTGGGACTCGGGCTGTGGATTTCACGCCAGATCATCACGGCAATGGGCGGCACGATCGAGCTGAAAAGCGAGCCGGGAATCGGGACCGAATTTACGGTCACCCTGCCGCGCGACGTCCCCGCGGCCTAGCGCCTACTTCTGCCAGACGGCAAAGCCGTCGTGGCGCAGCTCGCGCGCCAGCACCTGCTCCATTCGCTGCGCTTCCTTGTAGGGAAGCGGATTCAACTCCGCGTAGAGATCGGGACGCAGCTTGAGACCGTACAGACGGACATACGAGTTGTCCTTGACTCCGGCCTTGTGACGCTCGAACCGGATCTCCGGCGTGAGGCCTGTCATGCCCACGTAGAGACAGCACTTCTCAGGGTTACGATCGGGATTTGCCGCGCGGAACTTCTGGTGGTGGAGCACGTCGCGAGCCAACTCGATGACGTACACGTGATGTCGGCCGCGGTGTGTCAGATCCGCCGAACTACGACGAGCGCGTCTTCCAGGGGGTGTAGACCGCGCGCGATGCTTTGGCATTCCGATCGCCGGCATACTCGAATCTCGCAATGAATGTGTTCCCCATCACCCTGAACTCAGGCCTTGTAGAACTCCCACGCGTTCTCAAGCGAGGAGGGATAACCGTGCAGCGCTGCAGCCAGGATCTCGACGGTCTCGACCACGGTCGTCCCGGACCGATTGAAGTAGCGATTACCGTCGGCCAGGATCACGCGCCCCTCACGCACGACCCGGAGGTCGCGCCAGCCGGGAAAGGATGACAAGGTCGGCAGCTCGCGCCGGGTGCGCTCCAGATCGAAGCCGCAGGGCGCAACGACCAGGAAATCGGGGTCGGATGCCAACACGTCCTGCCACGTCACAACGCTCGAGTACCCTTCAGTGCCCAGCGCGGGGCGACCGTTGGCTGATTGCAGCAGCTCGGGCGCCCAGTTTCCCATTGCATAGAGCGGAGCCACCCATTCGAGCATGGCCACGCGCGGCGGGGGACAGTCCTTGACCGCATTGTGGAGAGCGTCGATACGCCGCTGCATCCGGGATATCAGCTCGCCACCAGCAGCTGGTCGCTCCAGGGCGCTCGCGACGCGCGTGATGCCTTCGTAAATGCCGGGGAGCGTGCCGGCCGAAAGCCCGAGCACCTGACCGGCGACGCCGCCGCCGCCCGCGCGCTCGACATCGGCCGGGGTGACCGCACACACCTCACAGTGCGTTTGCGTGATCAGGAGATCGGGGCCGAGCGACTCGATCAGGCCGGTGTCGACGTCGTAGAGCGGTTCGCCAGAACGCAGCCGCTGTTTGACGAGCGCGTCGATTGCGGCACTCGAGAGGCTGGGATCGAACGTGGGACGGGTGCAAGCTGGCAGACGGCGAACCCACTCCGGGTTGTCGCATTCGTGCGAGCGTCCGACCAGGCAATCGCCGGCACCGATGCCGCAGACGATTTCCGTCCCACTGGCGAGCAGGGAGATGACGCGCGGCTTCATGGGGGAATGATGCAGGACTGTTCAAGCGCGGGGCAGTGGCCCGGAGCACCTCTCCCCTTGCCAGGTCCCCCTTCCCGCCCCTCCGAGCTATCCCAACAAATCGGCGGCGATAATGCTCGCGAGCGGCATGACCCGAATGTGATTGCGCACCAGCCGAACCCGCCGGATTTCCCCGGCGAGGCGTTCGGCGGTCCGCTTTTCGAAGTCCGTAGCGACTCGTCCAGCAAGGGTCACGACCTGGTGATGTACCTCTACGCGGAGTCCCCCCGAGCGCAGCTCGGGTTCACGCCAAAACGCGTCGAACACCTGCTCCTGCAACCTTCTATCCAGGATAGCGCGGCCGCCGTCATCAGCCCGCCACATCTCGATGGCCATGCCACCACCGGAATTCGAGGGCATGAACAGCAATGCAAAGTCCCACAGTGACTTATCGCCACCCAACTTGGCCCGCCGACGCGCCAGGCGCGCTGCGATCGATTGGAATGCTGCCATTCGTCCTCCTTGCTCTGTGCACGCAATATAGTGCACGAATTTGCGCAAATGTGTAACGAAACTGCAAATGTAACGGATATTCTAAGCCGATTGTTATAAAAACTTTGCAAAAAGTACATCAATTTGTGACTAGGAAGCAATGTGGTGGACCACCGGAGAGCCGCCGGGGCGGCCGCCATCGATAACCACGAACCGATGCCACGAGTTCCTGCTGAGGCGTATTTTCTCCGCACATGACCGACCTCGCATCCGATCTCACCGCCGCGCTCGGGCAGGCATATCGCATCGAGCGCGAGCTGGGCGGCGGCGGGATGAGCCGGGTGTTCGTCGCCACCGAGATCGCGCTCGACCGACAGATCGTCATCAAGATTCTCCCGCCTGAGCTGGCGCTCGGGCTGAACGTCGAGCGCTTTCGCCGGGAGATTCAGCTCTCAGCGCGGCTGCAGCATCCCCATATCGTCCCGCTGCTGTCCGCCGGGGTAGCGAATGGGCTGCTCTACTACACGATGCCGCTGGTCGACGGCGAATCGTTGCGCGCCAGGCTCGCGCGCCAGGGAGAACTTTCCGTTCCCGACGCGGTTCGAGTTCTCACGCAGGTGGCTGACGCGCTGGCCTACGCCCACGCGCGCGGGCTGGTGCATCGCGATATCAAGCCGGACAACATCCTGCTGAGCGGGAAACACGCGTTCGTCACCGACTTTGGTGTTTCGAAGGCCCTGGCCGACGCCACGGGCGCCGCCGCCATCACGTCAGTCGGTGTGGCGCTGGGCACGCCCGCATACATGTCGCCCGAGCAGGCTGCCGCTGATCCTACGGCCGACCAGCGATCCGACATTTACTCGGTAGGCGTGGTCGGCTACGAGCTGCTCACGGGGCACACGCCGTTTTCCGGGCACGGGGCGCAGCAGCTCTTCGCCGCACATGCGACCCAGGTACCGGCCTCGATCTCACAGCGCAGGCCCGCCGTCCCACCAGCGCTCGAAGCCGTGATCCTGCGCTCGCTGGCAAAGCGGCCCGCTGATCGCCAGCCGAATGCGGACGCCCTCCTCGCGGAATTGGAGCGGCTCGGAACCACGCCGGGCGAAACCCCGGCGTACCGGACATCGCGACGAGGTCGTTGGCAATGGATCGCGGGGATCGGCGCGGCTCTTGTCGCCGCACTGGTTCTCGGATTCGCCGCGTTGAGTGGTAAGCGCGCCGCGGCCGCAGGCGCTCACTCCGTCGCGGTGTTGCCGTTCGAGAACATCGGTGGCGGCGACGCGGGGCAGTCGCTCGCTGACGGGCTTCAGGACGACATCCTGACTCAGCTCACGAAGATTTCCGCTCTCCAGGTCACGTCACGCGCTTCAGTGGAGGAGTACCGGAAAGCTCGGAGACCCATGCGCGATATCGGCCGGGAGCTGGGCGTTCGAGCGCTGCTCACCGGACAGGTACAGCGCTCGGAGCGACGCGTGCACGTCAACGTGCAGCTGGTCGAGCCGGCCAGCGATCGCCAGCTCTGGGCCGACACCTACGATCGCGAGCTGACGGCGCAGGATGTGTTCGCGATTCAGGACAACATCGCGAAAAGTGTGGCCGAAGCCCTGCGCGTCCAGCTGACGCCCGCGGAAGCGGCCGCGATTTCAGAGACGTCGACCAACAATCTCGAAGCCCTGGACTACTATCACCACGCACGCGACCTATTCAACCGCCGCGGCTCGATCGGGCCGGACACGGAAGCACCCCGCGCGTTCGAACGGGCCGTCGCCGTCGACCCCCGATTCGCCCAGGCGTGGGCTGGGCTGACCGAAGCGCGCAGCTGGCTGATTCGCCAGGGTCTGGCGCGCGACACCATGCCGGCGCGCGACACCATGCCGGCGCGCGACGCGCTCGATCAGGCCGAGCGCCTTGCGCCGAATGGCTCGGAAACCGCGCTCGCGCGGGGGTTCTACGAGTACTACGGCAAAGGGGAGTACGCGATCGCACTGGGGCAGTTCCGTGCGGCGCTCGCGGCGCGACCCTCGGACGCCGTGGCCGCCGCCGCGGTGGGGTACATCCTGCGCAGGCAGGGCGACTGGAACGGAGCCCTCGAGATCGAGCGGCACGTCGCGGACCTCGATCCGCGTGATCCAGCGCCGTTCTGGGATTTAGGCGGGACGTATCTCGCCCAACGCCAATACGCCGAAGCAACGCGCACGCTCGAGCGGGCGCTCATTTTGTATCCCGAGTACGACGCAGCGCGTTACTTCCTGTACTCGACGTACATCGCCCAGGGCGACACCGCGCGCGCGGCGCGGTTCGTTCACGAATCCGAGGGGCACGTGAGCCCATGGTTCCTCGCGCTGTTCCAGAGCGATCTCGCCAGCAAGCGACGTGATTTTGGGTCCGCCGCGAGAATCCTGCTCGCGGCGGCCGCGCCCAACCCGCCGATGGCGCGGGGCCGGTTGTTGCTCCTCGCGCTCACCTATCACACCGCGGGCGACGCCGGCCACGCAAGCCTGTACGCCGACTCGCTGCGTATCGTCGCCGAGAGCGAGCTGCGCCGGCTCGCGGGATGGCCGGATGTGTTCGGCAGCGTGGCAGACGTGCATGGCTACCTGGGAATCGCATACGCGCTGCTGGGACACAACGACGACGCTGTGCGCCAGGGACGCGAGGCTGCGCAGATGAATCCCGTGGCGCGCGATGCAATCGAGGGTCCGCGGAGTACGACGCAGCTCGCGGTGATCTATATGCTCACCGGCGATCGCGACCACGCGCTCGACCGGCTGCGATACCTCAACTCGATTCCCACCACGCATTGGCGCACAGGCCCGGGAATGATGAGCGCCGCCATCCTGCGGCTCGACCCCCTGTACGACCCGCTCCGGACCGACCCGCGGTTTCAGGAGCTCGTGCGCAGCACGGAGTCCAAGGAGTCTCGACCCTAGCGGGCTTCGGCTTATATTCGGTGCTCGATGCCGAGCGGAAGAGAGCACCAGGAGGCGCTGAATCCGGCGCAGCGGAGCGCCGTCCAGTACGGGACGGAACGCGTGCCGGAGGGCCTGCCAGGGCCCCTGCTCGTCATCGCGGGAGCGGGCACCGGAAAAACGAATACGCTGGCCCACCGCGTGGCCGCGTTGTTGCTGCGGGGCGCAATTCCAGAGCGAATGTTGTTGCTCACGTTTACCCGGCGTGCGGCCGACCTCATGACGCGCCGAGCCGAGCGGATCATTAGCCGCAGCGATCCCCACGGCGGCCGGGCGCGCCGAGTCTGGTCCGGGACGTTCCACGCGGTGGCGAATCGCCTGCTCAGGCTGCACGCGGCCGCGATCGGCCTCGATCCCGCCTTCACCGTGCTCGATCGCTCGGATAGCGCTGACCTGCTCGACGTGGTGCGCACGGAGCTTGGCCTCGCGCAGCAGCCGACCCGGTTCCCGCAGAAGGGCACGTGCCAGGCGATCTACTCGCACGCGGTGAATGCCTCGACTCCGGTCGAGAAGACGCTGGCCGCGGCGTTCCCGGCCTACGTCAATTGGGCCGATGAGTTGAAGCGGCTGTTTCGAGGATACGTGGAAGCGAAAGAGCGTCGTCACCTGCTCGACTACGACGACCTCTTGTTGTACTGGTTTCATCTCATGCAGGAAGACAGCGTGGCCGAGCTCGTACGGCGCCGCTTCGATCACGTGCTGGTGGACGAGTATCAGGACGCGAACGCACTCCAGGCGGGCATTCTGCTCGGTCTCAAGCCTGATGGTCGCGGATTGATGGTGGTGGGCGACGACGCGCAGTCGATCTATGGGTTTCGCGGCGCCACGGTCCGAAACATCCTCGATTTCCCGCGGCAGTTCGAGCCACCGGCCCACGTCATCACGCTGGAGCACAACTATCGCTCGGTGCAGCCGATCCTGGACGCCGCCAATGCCGCCATCGCGCTCGCCCCCGAAGGGTTCACCAAGCGCCTGTTTTCGACCCGCCCTTCGGAACAGAAACCGCTGCTCGTGTCGGCTCGCGACGAGCAGGCGCAATCGGACTACATCGTTGCTCGGGTGCTGGCGCATCGCGAGGCGGGAATCGAGCTGCGCCGGCAGGCGGTGCTGATGCGCGCCGCGCATCACTCCGACCTGCTCGAGATCGAGCTCTCGCGGCACAACATTCCATGCGTGAAGTACGGGGGTCTCAAGTTTCTCGAGGCCGCGCACGTGAAGGATGTTCTCGCGATCCTGCGCTGGGCGGAGAATCCACGCGACTCGGTCGCTTCATTTCGAGCCCTGCAGCTCATCCCAGGACTCGGACCCGCGCACGCGCAGCGCATCGGGGAGCAGCTCGCCGGGGCGGGGTTCGACCTGGCGGCGCTGGCGAGCTTCGCCGTTCCCGCGCCCGCGCGTCTCGAGTGGCCGCCGTTCTGCGCGCTGCTCGAGGAGCTGCGCGACGCTGCACAATGGGCCGGCCAGTTCGGACGAGTGCGCGAATGGTATGAGCCGCGGCTCGAGCGGTTGTACGGCGCCGCCGAACTGCGGGCCGCGGACCTGATCCAGCTGGAACACGTCAGCGCGGACCACCCGACGCGCCAGAGCTTCCTGTCGGACCTGACGCTCGATCCGCCGAACGCGTCGGGGGACCTGGCGGGAGATCCGTTGCTCGACGAGGACTATCTCATTCTCTCGACGATTCACTCCGCAAAGGGCCAGGAGTGGGATGTGGTGTACGTCCTGAACGTGGTGGACGGCTGCATTCCGTCGGACATGGCGAGCGGCAGCGCCGGAGAGATCGAAGAAGAACGGCGGCTGCTCTACGTCGCGCTCACGCGCGCGCGGGATTTTCTCTACGTCATGCAGCCGCATCGCTTCTACACGCACGGCC